>NZ_JBWDNT010000028.1:0-57481 GCF_056269345.1 Paenibacillus sp. J22P15 | reverse complement strand
TAATCGGTCGAGGGCTTATCCTAAACACGTTTGCCGTGACCCATACATCCGGTAGACAGCAGCATGAAGGTTTTCAGCAAACCTTATCTTTCGTATCCAGTTTTCAGGGCGTAATGTTCTGACTTTGCAAGCGTCCCCGAACGCTGCAATCGACAACTATTCGGGGGACAAGCGTGGCGGTGTAGCTCAGCTGGCTAGAGCGTACGGTTCATACCCGTGAGGTCGGGGGTTCGATCCCCTTCGCCGCTACCATTACCTTTTTTACCGTAACATATGGAGGATTAGCTCAGCTGGGAGAGCATCTGCCTTACAAGCAGAGGGTCGGCGGTTCGATCCCGTCATCCTCCACCATCTTACTTATTCGATTTCTTAATCGAATCCACTTGGAGCTGTGGTGTAGTGGCCCAACATGCCTGCCTGTCACGCAGGAGACCGCGGGTTCGAATCCCGTCAGCTCCGCCATTTTTCTTTAAAGTAAGGCTCGGTAGCTCAGTCGGTAGAGCAGAGGACTGAAAATCCTCGTGTCGGCGGTTCGATTCCGTCCCGAGCCACCACTTTATTTTCCGATTTAACGGAAAATAGGTAATAGTATGGAGGATTAGTGAAGTGGCTAAACACGGCAGACTGTAAATCTGCTCTCTCTGAGTTCGGTGGTTCGAATCCATCATCCTCCACCATTCTTTTCTTTAGTAAGAGCCATTAGCTCAGTTGGTAGAGCACCTGACTTTTAATCAGGGTGTCGTAGGTTCGAATCCTACATGGCTCACCATTTTTACTAAACACACATACGCAACCGTAGATCTTAGGATCTACGGTTTTTTTGTTATTCCATATAAAATAAATAAGGGTCTGCACCATAATATCTGAGGTGCAGACCCTTTCTCAATGATAATTAATCAATAATTTATCTTAGTTATTAATCCGTAAATTTAATTCAACAGCAAGCTCGTTAACCGTCTCGTTAAGACGCAGCTTCAATTCCTCGGCTAATTCAAATACGGGTGCCTCGTTAGGCTCCTGGGTACGATTAATTTGCGAATCGACGGCGTAGACGCCGCTAACATAAAGTTTAGCTCCCATGGATGCGAGAACCGGCTTGAGGGAATAGTCAATAGAGAGCAGATGTGCAATGGTACCACCGATAAACAAAGGAGCAATGATTTTTCCATCTAGGCCCTTCTGTGGCAGCAGATCTAGAAATGTTTTGAGAACGCCTGTGTAGGAAGCTTTGTAAACAGGACTTGCAATCACGACAGCATCGGCACTTTCAACTAATTTGTTAGCTTCTAGAATAGCTGGGCTGCCAAAACGAGCGTGAATAAGGTCTTCTGCAGGCAAAGAAACGACAGTAATGGTTTTAACTGAAAGGTCTCTCTCAATCAATTGCTGTTCAACATACTGTGTGATTCCGTTTAAACGAGATGCTGCATTGGGACTACCGGAAATAATTACGATATTCGGCATAAGTGCACTCCTCTTTGAAATAATTAGTAGGACGTCAAACAGGTATGAATTGTTTCTTGTATTTTATCGATATAAGGGAACAATGTATAGATGCAAAGATGAATTAGAAAAAGGGGTAATTGCAATGGTATACGTATTAGCGGTATTAATTAGCTTTGCGATTGTGTTTGCAAGCGTTCCACCGCTTCGTGTATTCGCGTTGCGCCTTGGATTTGTTGATCGTCCCAATCAGCGGAAAATACATAATAAGCCGATTCCTCTAATGGGAGGCGCGGCTATTTTTGTTGGCTGCGTAATTACGATGTTTATTTTTCTAGGCTTCACTCCGCTTACTTGGACCATAGTTACAGGGGGAACTGTGCTTGTTATCGTTGGGCTTCTAGACGATGGGGCCAAGGCGAAGGGGCGGGATTTTCCGGTATGGCCGCGTGTAATCCTCTATATGGGTGCTGCTTCGATACCGACATTATTTCATATCAAAATCGCAGGCATTACAAATCCGTTTACACATTTGTTTATTTCATTTCCCGACTGGGTGTCATGGCTTACGACGACGCTATGGGTGTTCGCATTGATCAATATGATCAATTTTATAGATGGTGTGGATGGACTGGCCTCAGGCGTAAGTACGGTGTCAGCACTTACCCTCTTTACGGTGGCGCTTATAAAAGGACAGCCAAGTACAGCTCTTCTTGCTATTATTGTAGCCGGTGTGTGCTTCGGTTTTTTGGTTCACAATTTCTATCCAGCTCGAATTTTTATGGGGGATGCTGGTGCTACCTTTCTAGGGTTTACGTTAGCGGTCATTGCAGTCGATGGAGCATTTAAGAAAGCGACTATTATTACGTTACTTGTTCCGCTGCTTGCCCTAGGGTTACCTATATTTGATACGGGTTATGTCATGCTGCGCAGGCTGTTAAGCGGTAAGGGCCTGCATCGCGCGGACAAGCTGCATACGCATCATCTTTTGATGAAGTGGGGTCTTAATCAGGTGCAAACGGTATCGTTTCTCTATTTGATAGCAGCATTGTTTGCATTGCTGTCAATTATTCTTTTACTGGTGATAGGCTGAATTAAGCAAGCTCTTGTGGTACAATGACGAAAAAAAGCGATATTCCACATAAAAGTGAGAATTAACTTTTTTTACTCATTAATCCGCTTATATCGAGCTGTTAATTGCAATATGTGCCCCAATATGAGGAAGCACGCAGCCGCTAATGCTTGTGGAGATAGGAGATACAGAAATGAGCACGACAGACTGGTTAAAGCCGCTGGAGCACATTTTGAACTGTCCGGTACATGCTGTTTCGAAATCTATAGCGGAGTGGAACAATTTAATTAGCAATGCAGATGAGGTATGGCTAGGGGATCATGCAAAAGCAACTTCTCCTATAGAAGGCCAACGCGTTGAAAAAGACGGAAAAACGTGGATTGTTATGACATCTGCACAATATGAAGTGGATTTATTAGAAATTGCATGTCAATCTCTTCAGGCAACGGAAAAGGAACTGATTAGCTGGACACTGCAGCTTAACCGAGGCCATTTGACGGAGAAAAAAAACGCAGCCCTATCTGAAACGGAGAGGCAAGCGCTTAAGCTAGGCGATTGGATTCAGAAGCAGCTGGAGTCCGATGAGCCTGCTTATTCTTTACCGGATCATCTAACTGTTGGCAGTCGCTTATTTAATGAAATGATTCCTTTCTTACTAGTTACCGAGCAGACTGGCACAAAGCATGCGACCTATTCAGAGTTAGAAAAGCTGCTTCGTTCTTTTATGTCCGATGATGTCTTGCTTATCCCGCTTAAGAGTCAAGAGTGGCTCATATGGGGCTCAATGTCCTTGCTCAGGGATGAGGACTCGGATGGTTTCGATGAACAAGAGGAAGAGACGTTAGAGGATAGCCTAGCCTCGATTGGGCTTGGATTACATGAAATGCTTGCGAGTGAATGGATTGGCGAATGTCATATGGCAGTCGCTCACCCTACATCACCGGCTAAGGGTATGATTGAAACGACGATGCTGCTTCGGGAAACGATTAATCTCGGGCGAAAATTCCATGTCGGAACGAATATTTATTTACCTTGGATGCTTCAGCTGGAGCGTTTATTGAATGCGATTCCAGAAATACACCGAGCGAGATATTTAGAGCAGTCGTTAAAAAGAGCGGATCTATTCGTGGAATCAGAAATGCTGAGCACATTGGAAACATTTTTTACGCTGGATTGTAATGTTAGTGAGACGGCGAAGAAATTATACATTCATCGAAACACATTATTATATCGTCTAGACAAGCTCAAACAAGAGACTGGACTTGATGTTCGTCAGTTTAGAGATGCGGTACTAGTCAAAATTATATTACTATTGTACAAAGTTACGAAAAGAAATTAGTTTTTTTGTAAAGTATGTGCATAGTCATAGGCTCCTCAGTGGGATAAGATATAGGCATAACGAAATTTCTTTCTAGGGGGAAAAATATCATGGCAGGCGTACGTTTAGAAGGCATTTACAAAAAATACCCGGGTACTGACAAAGCATCGGTTACTGACGTTAACTTAGATATTAAAGACAAAGAGTTTCTCGTATTGGTCGGACCATCTGGTTGCGGTAAATCGACAACTCTTCGTATGATTGCAGGCCTTGAAGAAATTTCCGAAGGCAAATTGTTCATCGGCGACCGCCTTGTGAACGATGTTGCTCCTAAAGACCGCGACATCGCGATGGTATTCCAATCCTACGCGTTGTACCCGCATATGAACGTTTATCAAAACATGGCTTTCGGCCTTAAACTTCGTAAATTCAAAAAAGCAGACATCGACAAACGTGTTCGTGAAGCTGCTAAAATTCTAGATATCGAGCATTTGCTTGACCGTAAACCAAAAGCACTTTCCGGTGGTCAACGTCAACGTGTCGCTCTAGGACGCGCAATCGTTCGTGAGCCACAAGTATTCTTGATGGATGAGCCGCTTTCTAACTTGGACGCGAAACTTCGTGGACAAATGCGTGCTGAAATCAGCAAACTTACAAAACGTCTTGAAACAACTACAATCTATGTAACGCATGACCAAATCGAAGCAATGACAATGGGTGACCGTATCGTTGTTATGAAAGACGGTTTCATTCAACAAACAGCTTCCCCAGAGGAACTGTACAACCACCCTGTTAACATCTTCGTAGCTGGCTTTATCGGCGCTCCTTCGATGAACTTCATCAATGGTACGCTTTCAGAGCAAGGCGGCGCGCTTCGCTTCAAAGCAAGCGGCGTTGACGTAGTAGTTCCAGAAGGCAAAGCAGCAACGCTTCGCTCAAAAGGCTACATCGGTAAAGAAGTAATTCTTGGTCTTCGTCCAGAGGATCTTCACGAAGAGCCAGTATTCTTGGAAGCTTCCCCACAAACAATCGTGAACGCGAATGTTGAGGTTGCTGAGAACCTTGGTCACGAGATGTACTTGTACCTAAACGGTATTGGTACTGACTCTGTTATCGCTCGTGTAGATGGCCGTTCAGGAGTTCGTGATGGCACAACTGTTAAACTTGCGATCGACATGAACAAAATTCACTTGTTCGACAAAGCTACAGAACTTAACATTTTCGAAGCTTAATAAATAGTATGGAAGAAGAACGGTCGGATTATCCGACCGTTCTTTTTTTTGTTTAAACATATCGGAGAGATATGTCGAAAAGAAGTATGCTAACAAAATATAAGTGTTTATATGAAAACCGTTTCGATGCTTCGATAGTCTAATACAACAATAGGAATATCAGTGCTTGAGAAATAAGCAGCAGCCTGGCAGGAGGGATGGAGACATGAATAAGGATGAATGGGCTGAGGCGGCGGTAAAGGGCGATGAAACGGCGTTGCTGCAGCGTATCGAGCTGGATAAGCATCAAATGTATGGTATTGCTTACTCTTATATGCGGAATGAATCGGATGCATTGGAAGCGATACAGGAGACCGTTTGCCGAATATGGACAAAGAGACGCAGCTTGAGAGAGCCAAAGTTTTTTACGACATGGGCTATTCGAATTTTGATCCGTGTGTGCATGGATGCTAGGAAGAAGCAATCGAGGGAGAGGCCTACCGAATCTATTGCTCAGCAATATGACAGGAGAGCGAAAGCGATTGATCATGGTGCGGAGGAACGACTGGATATGGCAGCACAAGTACAGATGCTTCCGCCTAACTACCAGATGGTTATTACACTCAAATATTATAGGGACATGACGATCACAGAAATCGCTGAGCTGCTTGAGAAGCCAGATGGAACGATTCGAACTTGGCTGAATAAAGCGTTAAAAGGTTTAAGAGCTGATATGACAGATATGGAGGAGGGGATATGGGATGAACGAGGATATGGAGAAGGAGCACAGGCAAAACGGTCAAAAGCTGCAGAATGACGTCGATCAATTGAATCAAGAGTTTGCTATGTTGCCAGAACATGCACTGGATGATGCCATACAAAGAGGAATAGAGAAGGGGAAGAAGCGTTCAATACGGGAAATCAAAAAGAGATGGAGTATGAGCATGGTTGCAGCTGTATTGAGTGTAATTTTGCTAATCACCGCATTCGTTCGCGTATCTCCTGCTTTTGCATCGATAGTGAAGGATATTCCTGGGTTCAGTGGATTTGTTGAGCTGATTGAGGGGGATAAGTCGTTGATGTCGGCTATGGAAAATGAATTCATTCAGCCGATTAAACAAACTGTTGAAAGGAATGGTTACAAATTTACAGTAGATGGCATTATTGCAGATGATCAACGTATGGCTATTTTATATACAGTGGAAGGGCCAGGCATTAACGGAAATACAAGATTTCTCGATTATGAATTGAAGACGAGTGATGGCAAAGATTTGGCTGCTTCTATCGGGTCATCTCATTATCCAAGTGACGATGCTGAGGTCTCAAATATTCCTGTTCTTCATTATTTGGATATTAAAATAGCTGATGACCAAAAAATGCCGCAGAGCTTGCAATTTGGCTTATTGCTTGGCGGTCAATGGCTTAAGATCGACTTTCCTATTGAGCATGAGAGATTCGCGGATAAGCGTGAAGAAATCTCAATAGGGCAAGAGGTTGAGGTTGGGGGACAACGTTTTACGATTAAGGATGCAGTCATTACGCCGCTTCAAATCGCATTGACAGTTGAGGCGGATCCAAATAATGAAAAGCACGAGAATGGTTTTATAAATGTAGCGTTGGTTGATGAGAAAGGCAGGCGATATGAATCGAATTCGGCTTTTGGCGAGCTGGATACATCAATAACTCTTCATTTCAAAAGCAGCTACTTCGTTCAGCCCAAAAAATTGACATTAGTTGCAGATGGCTTGTATTTGTCAGATAACCATATGAGCCTAACGGTTGATATAGACAAAATGGAGATGATATCATCGCCAGCAAACAGGCTTCAATTATCCAGCAAAGAGCTCCTTGATGGCGAGTACGAAGTAAAGTTTGATTTGCTCAGATTAAATGAAATCGATAAGAAGTTTTGGTATACGTTATTTGCGCATAGCGGAAGCTTTACAGACGCGGCAGGTGTGTCCTATCCTATCTCAGATAATCGAGGAGTGCAATGGAATTCCGATGAAGACAAAGTGTCCTATGTTTTTCGGATTCCAAAGGCGGACTATCAGCAGCCTTTAACATTCGATATCAAGGAATACCCTGGCTACGTATTGAAATCAATAAGTGTACCGATTAAGTAAGTTGAAGGCGCTGAGCAGCGGAGGAAACGTTGCGTTCGGCGCCTTTTTCCTTTACGATGAAGACATTGGAAAATACCATACATATACACACACTAGCAGTTGTCATATGAAGGAGGCTCTACGATGCCGAAAAAAGTGAAAGTATCTGAGCTCGTCAAGCAATTTCAGCTTGAAATTATTGCTGGCGAGGATGGAATGAAACGAGCTATTACTGTAGATGATTTGTATCGGCCCGGTCTTGAGATGGCTGGTTACTTCCACTACCATCCAAGCGAACGCGTACAGCTGCTTGGAAGAACGGAAATATCGTTCCTAAACATGTTGGACGGTGATGAGCGCAAGGATCGTATGGTTCGTCTGTGCAACGAGGACACACCATGTATTATTTTGACAAGAGGTCTGGAATCACCTCAGGAGCTAGTTGATCAATGTAATGAAATGCAAATTCCGCTGCTGCGGAGCAATGTGGCAACGACTATTTTGTCCAGCAGAATTACTGACTTCTTGGAGAGAAAGCTAGCGCCCACTGCAACCATTCATGGTGTACTTGTTGACGTATACGGCATAGGTATGCTCATTACAGGAGGAAGCGGTATTGGTAAAAGCGAAACTGCGCTAGAGCTTGTCAAGCGTGGACACCGCCTTGTAGCCGATGATGCGGTCGAGATTATGCAAACCTCCGATGCACAGCTGCACGGCAGTGCGCCAGAGCTCATTCGTCATTTGCTCGAAATTAGAGGTCTAGGCATTATTAATGTAATGACACTTTTCGGAGCAGGGGCAGTTCGTACGCAGAAGCGTATCGGCCTTGTAATTAAGCTGGAAAATTGGCAGCAGGATAAACAATATGATCGACTTGGTCTTGACGAGGAAACGACGCGTATTATCGATACGGACATTCCGCTTGTCACGGTACCAGTCCGGCCAGGTCGGAACTTAGCAGTTATTATCGAGGTAGCAGCAATGAACTTCCGTTTGAAACGGATGGGCTACAATGCGGCACTTCAGTTTACAAATAAGCTAACAGAAACGATTGCTGATGATATGGACGAATACGATTGAACCTAAAGGGGATATAACTAAATGAAGACATTGATACTAAATCCAATTGCCTTCACATTAGGACCGATTGAAGTGCATTGGTATGGCATTATTTTGGGAATGGCGGCATTAGTAGGGCTATTACTCGTGGTGCAAGAAGGGAAGAGATTCGGTATTAAGCCGGACTTTTTTATGGACTTGCTGCTTCTAGGTGTGCCTTCCGCCATTATCGGAGCGCGAATTTATTATGTGGCGTTCAAATGGGAAGATTATAAGGATAACTTAATTGATGTGTTCAAAATATGGAATGGCGGTATCGCGATATACGGTGCTATTATCGGGGCTTTTATTTGCGGGTTCTTCTATTTCCGCTATAAAGGCTATAATTTCTGGCGATTGGTGGACATTTGTGTACCTGGACTGCTTGCAGGTCAAATGATCGGTCGTTGGGGTAACTTCATGAACCAAGAAGCATATGGTGCTGTGGTTAGTGAGTCCTTCCTTAGTGATACGCTGCACTTACCGGCGTTTATCGTGAATCAAATGCTCATTGATGGTGAATATCGTCACCCGGCGTTTTTGTATGAATCCGTATGGAGCTTAGTCGGAATTGCTGTATTGTTCGTGCTGCGTCGTCAAAAGTTTTTGCGTGCAGGTGAGCTTATGGCCAGCTACTTCATTTGGTACTCCATTGGTCGTTTCTTTATTGAGGCGCTTCGTACCGATAGTCTTGCGTTTAGAGGACCATCATGGCTGGCATCCTTCGTAGACGCTCTATGGACACCTATGGAGGTCTTGTTTACCAAAGGGTACTTGGACCCTGCATACGGCAACATTAGAATTTCTCAAGTACTCGCTTTGCTTCTCATTGTTGGAGCAATTGCTCTTATTATCGTTCGCCGCAAGACCGGTCTGGCGAATGCATATTATCTTGATCCGATTACGACAACGAGGCCAGAGCGAAACGTTGATACAGGCTCTGCACCAAAGGGTTCTGATCATTCGAATGGCTCTACTAAAGAGGATAAAGCAGACAAGCATTAACGTAATTTAGGGAGGTTTATCGATGACGGGCAATATCAAAACGATGCTGTTCGATTTGGACGGCACGATTATCGACACCAATGAGCTTATTATTCGCTCGTTCATAGAATCTTTGCAGGGTGTAGCACCTGAAGGCTTCGGAAGAGAACATATTATTCCTAGTATGGGACAACCGCTTACCGATCAGATGAAGCTATTCTCAGGTCTGGAAGACGTAGATCATCTTGTGGCGGCATATCGTGAAGTGAATTTGCGTTTGCATGACGAGTATGTAAAGCCGTTTGATTATGTCATTGAAGTAATAGAGCGAATGCATAAACATGGTATTCAAATCGGAGTTGTCACGACAAAAATGCGGCTAACAACGGAGCGCGGTTTAAAATACGTCGGGCTGTTTGACTTTGTAGATGCAATTGTCACGATTGATGATGTTGTTCATGCCAAACCCCATGCAGAACCAGTGACCAAAGCCATCGGGCTTCTTGGTGCAGACCCGGCAACCACCATGATGGTTGGAGACAGCACGGTTGATATTGAATCCGCAATTGCAGCAGGTACGATAGCGGTCGGTGTCGCTTGGTCGCTAAAAGGCGAGCAGATCCTAAAGGGTGCTGGAGCCCATCATGTCATCCACGATATGCGTGATCTCTATTCCTTTGTCGGAATGGAGCGGGAGACGTTTGCGTAAAGTTGAACGATATCCGGTGGAAGGGCCTAACGCGCTGTGGCAAGTATATTCAACGGTAAGCCGATTCAAAGCGGTTCGTAACTTTATATGCATTCAACTAGCGCGTTATTGTCCGATTCTTCCGTTAAAAAATTGGATTTACCGCCGCCTGCTCGGCATGAAGGTCGGAGAGCATACCGCATTTGCGCTTATGGTCATGGTCGATGTCTTTTTCCCCGAGCGTATCTCGGTAGGCAATAATACAATTATCGGATATAATACAACCATTCTGACTCATGAATATTTGATCAAGGAGTACCGACTCGGTGACGTCGTGATTGGCTCCAATGTAATGATAGGTGCGAATACGACGATATTGCCAGGTGTAACAATCGGTGATCACGCCATTGTAGCTGCCGGCTCTATTGTCCATAAGGATGTACCTGCTTATTCTTTTGTAGGCGGAAATCCGATGCGGGAAATTAGACGGAGTGAGATGGTCGTGCCAAGCGAGTTCGATGAAAGTGTGCGCAACATTTTAAACTAATCGGCTATGGAAAGCTTCGTCCGCGCGAGAACGTTTCGCAGTAGGACGAGGCTTTCTTTTTGGTGTGAATTAGGCGGATTTCAGCTTGACGAAAATAAGCTTTTCATGCTAATATTACGACTAAACTCTTTAATTTGTTAGCATGGTAACATGGTATCGCTTTAAACAACTAAAGTAAGCGAAGGTGATATAGGATGTCTAAACCAAAAGTATTCGAGAAGCCGATAGGCGTTAAAGATTATTTGCCAAGCGCAGTGGCTAAGCTGCGTCATATAGAACGTCAGGTTCTAGCCTGCATGCAGGGCTGGGGCTACGAGCAAATCATTACACCAACAATGGAGTACTACGATACGGTAGGCGTAGCCAGCTCTACATCGGATCAGAAGCTGTTCAAGCTGCTAAACAATCGAGGTACGACATTGGTGCTGCGCTCGGATATGACGGCGCCAATCGCCCGTGTAGTGTCTTCGTTATTGAAGCAAGCGGATTTCCCGCAACGTCTGTCGTATCATTCGAACGTGTTCCGGGCGATAGAAGAGGAAGCTGGCCGTGAGGCTGAATTTTTCCAAACGGGCGTTGAGCTAGTTGGAGATTCTTCAGCGGAGGCAGATGCAGAGGTAGTTGCGCTTGCAATAGCATCGCTTAAGGCAGCTGGCGTCGAACGTTTCAAAATTGCTATTGGGCATGTTGGATTCCTCAACGGTTTATTGGAGGAATCACTGCCGGGTCGTAAGGAAGCGCAGGAGCAGTTGAAGAGCTGCTTGCTTGGCCGTGATTTTGTAGGCTATCGTCAGAAACTGCGTGAGTTATCGATCGATGAGACTGTACAGCGCGAGCTTGAGGGTGTTTTGCGCTTACGCGGCGGACAGGAGATTTGTGATCAAGCTCTGCAGCTAAGTGTTGATGAGAAAGCTCAGGCATCCATTCGTCATTTATGCGAGATTTGGGATGTGCTGAAGGCATATGGCGTATGTGAGCATGTACTCATCGATCTAACGATGATTGGAGACTTCTCCTATTATACAGGTATGACGTTTGAAGGTTATGCAGCTGATCTGGGCTTCCCAGTTGTAAGCGGCGGACGCTATGACAACCTTCTTGCACAGTTTGGCAGACCTGCGCCAGCAACGGGGTTTGCGCTTAAGACGACGCGTATTTTGGAGCTGCTCGGCGATAAAGCGGAGAGTGAAATAGAGCGTACGCTTATTATCTATGATACGGATGGACGCAGCGAAGCCCTTGTTAAAGCACAGGAGCTGCGCGGGCAGGGTGTTAACGTTGTAACGGAGCGGCTTGATGAGAACAACGTCGTAGTAGGAAATACGGATGATCAACAAGCGTTTACGTATAAAGGTGTAGCCTATACGGCTTTGCTGACATTTGACGGAAAAAGCATTAAAGGAGGCAGCGCCACATGAGCGGAGCGACAAAGGAAATATTGAAAGTGGCGATGCCGAAGGGCCGCATCTATAAGGTAGCTTCAAAGCTGTTTCGTGAAGCGGGATTGCCGATTCCAAGCGATTTTGATGATACGCGCAAGCTGATCATTGAACTGCCTGAGGTGGGTATGGAGTTCATTATGGCGAAGCCGGTTGACGTACCTACATATGTAGAATATGGAGTGGCGGATATCGGTATCGTCGGTAAAGACGTACTAATGGAGGAAAACAAGGACGTTTACGAGCTGCTTGATCTTGGCATAGCCAAATGCCGGATGTCCGTTATCGGCATGCCGGATTGGAAGCCAACAATGAACCCGCGCGTGGCAACCAAATACCCGAATGTCGCTTCGGCATATTTCCGTGAGCTTGGGCAGCAGGTTGAGGTCATCAAGCTGAATGGCTCAATCGAGCTGGCACCGATGATTGGGCTGGCTGATCGGATCGTAGATATGGTGGAGACGGGCCAAACCCTTCGCGAGAACGGACTTGTGGAGATGGAGTCGATCTTCGGTATTACGAGCCGCCTAATCGCCAACCGTGTGAGCTACCGAATGAAGAATGAAGCGATTCAAGGTCTATGTGATCGCTTGCAGGAAGCGCTGGGTAAGCGGGTATAGGGCAGAGTACTCTAAATAAAAGAATAGATGGGTAAGGCGAGTAACGGAAGGAGTGGATGATATGCGTATTATGCGAGCAGAGCAGTTTGGTTTGAAGCGCGAGGTGGAGTATGGGACACCCGAGCAAAATGAAAGTGCATTAAAGATCGTCGCAGACGTTAAGGCTGAGGGTGATGCAGCCCTACTGAGGTATACGGAGCAGCATGACCGCGTTAAGCTGGACGCCGCGTCGCTGCGTGTGACGCAGGAGGAAATACAGGCGGCGTATGAGCTTGTTGACGCCGATTTCCTTGCGGCGATTCGCGAAGCGGCCGTGAATATTCGGGTATTCCACGAGAAGCAAATGCGGACCTCGTGGATGGATTTGCAGCAGGACGGAACGATGCTCGGGCAAATTATGCGACCGCTGAAGCGGGTCGGTGTATATGTGCCCGGAGGCAAGGCGGCTTATCCGTCGTCCGTGCTGATGAATGTCATTCCGGCACAGGTAGCTGGTGTGCCGGAGATCGTTATGGTGACGCCGCCTGCAACTGGCGGCAAGGAGGGCATCGACCCGTATATTCTCGTTGCCGCCGCAGAATCGGGCGTCAAGGAGATGTACCGGGTCGGAGGAGCACAGGCCATAGCCGCGCTTGCGTACGGCACGGCCAGCATTGCTCCGGTCGACAAAATTTGCGGACCGGGCAATATTTATGTGGCGCTTGCGAAGCGCGCCGTATTCGGTGCCGTCGATATCGACAGTATCGCCGGACCAAGTGAAATCGTCGTGCTTGCTGACGATTCCGCAGATCCCGCGTACATCGCCGCGGATCTGCTTTCTCAGGCAGAGCACGATGAAATGTCATCGGCGATACTTATTACGCCGTCGCAGCAGCTTGCGGAAGCTGTAGCAGCGGAGGTTGAGCGTCAGCTGTCCACATTGCCGCGTCATGATATTGCGCGCAGCTCCATCGACAACTATGGTGCTGTATTGCTCGTCGACACGATTGAAGAGGGTATCGACGTGGTAAACCAACTGGCACCTGAGCACTTAGAGGTGCTGACAGTAGATCCGATGCGTCTGCTCGGATATATTCAGAATGCCGGGGCAATTTTCCTGGGGCCATACAGCTCGGAGCCGGTCGGGGATTATTTTGCAGGACCAAATCACATCATCCCTACGAATGGCACAGCAAGGTTCTCGTCGCCAGTGAATGTTGATGATTTCTTGAAGAAATCAAGCTTAATCTACTATAGTAAAGAAGCTTTGTTTGCTAATGGCGACAAAATCATGACGCTTGCCCGTCATGAGGGACTTGAAGGTCACGCTCGCGCAATCGAGATCCGCCTTGAGAAAGAACGCGGGTAAATTAGAAACTAACTTTAGCATAGACAGATGAATCTTTTAAGCAGGTAATCATGTAATGGAGAGTTATTACCTAGGTAATAACTCTTATGCTCTTTAGCGGCTTGTGATGGAATTGCGAGTGCGGATGGCAGCACGATAGTGCCGAGCAGGCTTATGGACAACGTGGAGTAGAGGGGAAACTCGGCAGGCTTATGGCCAAAAGGCTATTATTGTGCTGACTATTTATAGCCAACCTCCGAAGAAGGGTTCTACATTGCAGAAACTACAATAGAAAGCTAACATGAGACCACTATTATCGAGCTACGTTGCAGAAATGCAGTAGATTTGGCCGAAAGTAGAGGGGAATGCTCAAAGTGGTGGATTTCTATTGCATAAACTACAACGTAGCCGCAAAGCCACAACGGAAAAGGCGTTTCTATTGCAGAAAGTACAACGTAGCCGCAAAGCCACAACGGAAAGGCATTTCTATTGCAGAAAGTACAACGCAGCCGCAAAGGCACAACGGAAAGGCATTTCTATTGCAGAAAGTACAACGCAGATAGAAGCTTCAGCCCGCATGGGGACTGCTGCACGATGTGAAGCTTATGAAGCATAGTCATCACTTAAGTAGCATGATTAGTGGGCTAACCAGTTACCAAGCTGAGAAAACAAATATAAAATTATATAGGAAGAAGGAATGAAAGTGTCAGAAAATCGCGTACGTGAAGCATCAGTAGCACGCAAGACGAATGAGACAGATATTAAACTTACATTTGCAGTAGATGGAACAGGCGAGACGAAAATTGAAACGGATGTGCCTTTCCTTAACCACATGCTAGATTTGTTTACGAAGCACGGCCAGTTCAATCTTGATTTGGAAGCGCGCGGCGATATCGATATCGACGATCACCATACGGTGGAGGATATCGGGATTTGTATCGGTCAAACACTTCGCGAGGCTCTAGGCGACAAACGCGGTATTAAACGTTACGCTAGCGTATTCGTACCTATGGATGAGGCGCTTGCTCAAGTTATTATTGATGTCAGCAACCGTCCGCACTTTGAATATCGCGCGGAGTACCCTTCTGCACAGGTTGGAAGCTTCTCGACAGAGCTTGTTCATGAGTTTTTGTGGAAGCTTGCGCTAGAATCGCGCATTACGCTTCACGTTATCGTGCACTATGGCAAAAACACACATCATATGATTGAAGCGGTGTTCAAGGCGCTTGGACGTGCGCTTGATGAAGCAACTAGCATTGATCCTCGCGTACAAGGAGTGCCTTCAACGAAGGGAGTACTCTAATATGATCGCGATTATTGATTACGGTATGGGGAATCTGCACAGCGTAAGCAAAGCGGTTGAACGACTTGGCTATGAAGCAGTTATTACAGACGATCCGCAAACGATTGCTGCTGCAGACGGAGCGATCCTACCAGGTGTAGGTGCTTTCGGTGATGCGATGCAAAACCTTCGTGACACGAAAATGGATGAGGTAGCCAAAGCGTATGCAGCTTCGGGCAAGCCGATGCTTGGTATTTGCCTTGGCATGCAGCTTCTCTTTACCGAGAGTGATGAGTACGGAACGAACGCGGGCTTAAACCTGCTTCCTGGCAAGGTCAGCCGTTTCACAGGGGATTACAAGATCCCGCATATGGGTTGGAACAAGCTGTCTTTCCTACAGGAACAGTCTCCTTTGTTCAATGGTCTGACCGAAGGTCATGTCTATTTCGTACACTCGTTCCATGCGAAGCCGGAGGTTGCCTCTGATTTGCTTGCGACAACAGACTATTATCAGCAGGTAACTGCAATCGTCGGTCGCGGCAATGTATACGGTATGCAGTTCCACCCCGAGAAAAGCGGAGAGCTTGGCATGCAGCTGCTAGGCAATTTCCTTGCTCTAACAAGCAGCCAAAGCTCATAGTTGTTTTGGTACACTGCTTGGCTCAAACGATTGTATTTCATTAACGCCAAGTAGTGTATTTGAAGTAACGCCAAGAAATACAAAGTGATATAAAGTAATACCAAATAAAAATCAAGCTCGACTAACGGGCATAAAGGAGAGAGCAACATGCTGGCGAAACGTATCATTCCTTGTCTTGATGTGAAGGACGGCCGCGTGGTGAAGGGCGTCAATTTTGTGAATCTGCGCGATGCAGGTGATCCCGTTGAGCTGGCGGCAACTTATGACCAAGAGGGCGCTGACGAGCTAGTATTTCTGGATATATCCGCTTCCGTTGAAGGACGAGCGACGATGATAGAGGTCGTGAAGCGGACGGCAGGAGAAATTACGATTCCCTTTACAGTAGGCGGCGGTATTTCTCATGTCGACGATATGAAGCGGCTGCTGCGCGCAGGCGCAGACAAAATCGGCATCAATACAGCAGCTGTTCTAAATAAAGCTCTTATTCAAGAGGGTTCACGGAAGTTCGGCTCGCAGTGCATCGTGGTTGCGATTGATGCGAAGTTCAATCCGGAGTGGGGCGAGTGGGAAGTTTATACGCATGGCGGACGCAAGACGACTGGAATTAAGGCGCTTGAATGGGCGCGTGAAGCGGAGCGCCTGGGTGCAGGCGAAATCTTGCTGACGAGTATGGATGCGGACGGAACAAAAGACGGCTTCGACATCAAGCTCACGCAAGCGGTATCAGATTCACTCGGTATTCCGGTTATCGCTTCAGGTGGAGCGGGAAGAATCGAGCATTTTAATGATGTGTTCCAGCAGGCTCATGCGGATGCGGCTCTAGCTGCTACTATTTTTCACTACAAAGAAATGACGATCCGTGAAGTGAAAGACGATTTGCGTTTGAAAGGAGTAGAGGTACGATGACGGAAAATAACTATAACGAGCTTATCTCAAAAATCAAATGGGACGACGCGGGTTTAGTGCCGGCTGTTGTACAGGATGCGCAAAGCAAAGAAGTTCTGATGTTGGCTTATATGAACAAAGAGTCTCTGCAGCTTTCCGTAGAGTCCGGCGTAACTTGGTATTGGAGCCGTTCACGTAATGAGCTCTGGAATAAAGGAGCAACAAGCGGCAATACTCAGCGCATCATCTCAATGTCTTATGATTGCGACGGCGATACATTGCTCGTTAAAGTGGATCAGAAGGGGCCGGCGTGCCACACCGGACGTTATAGCTGCTTCTTTAATCCGGTTGAAGTAAGCGGCAATACAAATGCTTCCTCACAGGCTGTATCATCCTCTGCAGACCGATTCGCTACGCTTGGACAGCTAGAGAGCGTAATCGCAGAGCGTTACGCAGAGCGCCCTGAGGGCTCTTACACCTCATACCTGTTCGACAAAGGTGTAGATAAAATTTTGAAAAAAGTTGGCGAGGAAGCGTCCGAGGTTATTATCGCAGCGAAAAATCAAGATAATGACGAGCTTCGGAGTGAAGTTGGAGACCTTATTTTCCACTTGATGGTTCTGCTTCGTGAACGCGGTCTGCCTTTCGATGATGTTATTACGGAAATCAACAATCGTCATGGCAAGCCAACGACGAACAAAATGAGATAGTTTGCAGTTTACTTAAAAATTCCAAGTGAAAGGCCGGTACGCACATGTTTATCGATTACCATACGCATCATGCTCGCTGCGGTCATGCCGTCGGAGAGCTAGAGGAATATGTACGGAAGGGAATAGAGATCGGACTCGTGCAGCTCGGCCTTTCCGATCATATGCCGCTGCTCCATGTGGATCCTGCGACTTATTATCCAGAAATGGCAATGCCAATGGATGAACTTCCTCGTTATGTGGAAGAATGCCTTGAGCTTAAGCAAAAGTATAAAGGTCAAATCGACATACGCGTCGGGCTTGAAGGCGATTATATTGAGGGCTGTGAGGAGCAAATCGCTGCGATCGTGAACGCTTACCCTTGGGATTACGTCATTGGCTCTGTTCATTTTCTCGAAGAGTGGGACATTACGGATTTCCGGCAAACGGGAGGCTGGGAGGGCCGCAATCGGATGGCTGTATATGAGCAGTATTACGCAGCCGTCGGCAAAGCGGCAGCAAGCGGCTTTTATGACTATATTGGGCATATTGATGTTATCAAGCGTTTTGGCTTTAAGCCAGAGGAAGATGTTACACACTTGGAAAATGCTGCGCTTGAAGCAGTCAAGAAGCATGGACTTGCTATAGAGCTCAATGCATCGGGGCTGCGCACTCCTGCCGCTGAGATGTTCCCGAGCCGCAGAATGCTTGAATATGCACTTGAATTAGGCATTCCGATTACGGTTGGATCAGACGCTCATCAGCCCGAAAGACTTGGCCAATATTTGGATCAAGCATACGCTTTGCTCAAAGAAGTAGGGTATAAGCAGCTTGCGACATTCAATTGTCGAAAATTAATGAAGATTGATTTTTGAAATATCGTAAATTCCATGTATAATATAGATGATCAAACAAGCTTTGTCGAATGATCCGACAAGTTTTGTCGAATGATCTGACAAAGACGAGTACTAGTTCCGTCAAATTAATTGGTTTTAACGCTCAGGAGGGTATCATGTTAAGCGACAAGGTGCGTATTTTTTCGGGTTCGTCTAATCCGGTATTGGCTCAGAAAATTAGTGCAGAGCTTGGTCTGACGCTAGGCGCGATCAAGATGTCCCGTTTCAAAAGCGGTGAGATTTACGTGCATTACGAGGAAACGATTCGAAATTGCGACGTTTTTCTCGTACAATCGTTTTCACATCCAATCAACGAGCATTTTGTCGAATTGCTTGTCATGATTGATGCGGCGAAGCGTGCTTCCGCAAGAACGGTTAACATCATCATGCCTTATTACGGTTATGCGCGTCAGGAGCGCAAAGCAGCACCTCGGGAGCCTATTTCAGCGAAAATGCTGGCAGATGTGCTTACGACTGTTGGAGCGAACCGTGTGATTACAATCGACCTTCATGCTCCAGCTATTCAAGGCTTCTTCAACATTCCGGTCGATCATATGACTGCGCTTGATTTAATCAGCGATTATTTGAAGTCAAAAAACATCAAGAATCCGGTTGTAGTATCGCCGGACGCAGGACGTGCTTCAACTGCTGAGAAGCTTGCGAACTACTTGGATACATCGTTTGCGATTATGATCAAGAAACGCCCTGCGCACAATGAATCGGTTATTACACACGTTATCGGAGATGTTGAAGGACAGACACCGATTATTATTGAGGATCTGATCGATACGGGATCTACGATTGTAAACGTTGTGGAAAGTTTGAAGGAGCGCGGTGCTGAGGATGTATACGTATGCGCAACGCACCCATTATTCTCCGGCTCGGCCATTGAGCGTTTGGATCATCCAAATATTAAAGAAATTATCGTTACTGACTCAATCAGCTTGCCGGAATCGACTCCAGAGCGATTCAAAGTGCTTTCCGTTGCGCCATTGCTTGCAGAAGCTACGCGCATCATTTTGGAAGGTGGATCGATCAGCACCTTGTTCAAAAGCAATGGTGTATAAGCGTTCTAGATGAATGCGAAGAGTGCGAAATGAATAGTAATGCCGTGGGAAATCGCGGGTGGTGTATTTGCCATCCGCGATTTTCCCACATATTCTTTCATGTTCTCATGGGTATTGCTATGGTATAATCGTAGAAAATCGGAAGTAACGGGAGGTGCCTTGCGGGTGAAAGAGAAGAAACGAGTTGCCGTAGATCAACAGACGAAAGTCATACCGGTTCAATGGGACGCTACGTTTTTTTTCGAACGTGCGGTACGGTCGCTTGATCGGCTCCATTATGACAAGGCACTTAAATATTTTCGTCGCGCCGTCGAATACGAGCCGGAAAATCCGGTAAACCATTGTAATATGGCCGGCATTCTTTCTGAAATGGGCAACTATGAGGAATCGAATAAAATATTGAGCTGGATTATAGATGAGCTTGATCCGACAATGACGGAATGTCATTTTTATGTGGCAAACAATTTTGCTAATTTGGAGCAATATGAAGCAGCTGAAAGCTCGCTTATACGATATTTAGAAGAGGACTTGGAAGGTCAGTTTCTGGATGAAGCAGAAGATATGATGGATCTGCTGCATTATGAGCTGGAGCGCCCTACTCGTCTGACTAACATAAAATCGCGTGAAGGCATGGTAGAGCATGATTTGGCGCGGACGCTTCTTGAAGAAGGCAAATTTACCGAGGCTGTGCGCATTTTGGAGAAAATTATCGAAGGTCAGCCTGATTTTCTAGCTGCTCGCAATAATTTGGCATTAGCCTATTACTATATGGGTATGTTCGATAAAGCGATGGACACGATCCATGAGGTGCTTGATCTCGAAGCGGGCAACCTGCATGCTCTGTGTAACCTTGCTATTTTTTATCAGCACAAAAACGATGATGAGAGCTTGAAGCCGCTTGTAGAGCTGCTTGCGAAGACAGTGCCATTCCATCAGGAGCATGTGTTTAAACTGGCAACTACAATGGGCATCTTAGGAGAGCATGGTGCTGCATATAAGCATTTCTCCAGACTGCTCAAAGACTCAGAGCTCACTCAGGATCCTAGTATGTACCATTATGCTGCGGTTGCAGCTTGCAATATCGGAAGATTGCAGGAAGCAGAACGGCTGTGGAAGCAGACGATTAAGCTTGATCCGAAATCAAGTATTCCGCTATATTACATGGAGCAGCTTGAGCTTGTGCGAAGCGGGCAGCAGACAGCGGCGATCAGCTATCATTACCATTTGCCATTCGAAGAGCAATTCAAGCTTTGGGAGAAGTCTTCGGACGGTATACCTGATCATCTCAAGCGTGATCCATTAGTGCGTTCTTCGTTCTTCTGGGCGCTGCGCCATGGCGATCAAGATACGAAGCTGCAGGTCATTCAGGCACTAGGTATGATTGCGGACAGCGAAGTGAAGGACGTTCTTCAGACGTTTTTGATGGAGAGGGAAGAGGACGACTATTTAAAGCGGATTGCTATTTTTGTTCTGAGAACGATGGGCGTTCAAGAGCCTTTACATGTGGTGTTGGAAGGGAAAGAAACGGTCATTGAACCAAATCGTGTCCCTTCAAGCCTCCCCGTCTGGGAAGATAAATGGCAGGAAGTCGTAGACTTCGCGCTCGATCGGATGAGCAAGCAATACGATTTGGTTCAGCAGCATGATTTGATGACCTTATGGGTAGAATTTTTGACGCGAGTATACCCGAACACTCCGAAGCTGACGAAGCCAGAAGGCTGGGCGGCCGCATTAGAATATTTGACTGCAAAAATGCATCGTCGTGCTATTTCGTACCATGAGGTTTCGACTAAATACGGAACTTCCATTGCCACTGTAAGCAAGAACGTCAAGGTGATTGACGAGATTTGCGGCATCAAAGAAAAGATGAAGTCGATGAGTTCAGTATTTTTTACACAGGAATTGCAGGACGAATAAACTTTGATGAGGTGAAGCATATGTACAAATCCATTATTATCGGAACAGGTCCTGCGGGACTTACAGCGGCTATATATTTGGCTCGTGCGAACATGAGCCCGCTTATTATTGAAGGCCCTGAGCCGGGCGGCCAATTGACGACAACGACAGAAGTTGAGAATTTCCCTGGTTTTCCAGAAGGCATTATGGGTCCGGAGCTTATGGAAAACATGCGTAAACAAGCGGAGCGTTTTGGCGCTAAGTTTATTACGGGCTGGGTAAACAGTGTAGATATGTCGGAGCGTCCATTCAAGCTTCAAGTGGAAGGTCACGGCGAGCTTGTTGGAGAGAGCATCATCATTTCTACGGGTGCATCGGCTAGATACCTCGGCATTCCTGGTGAGAAAGAAAATGTTGGACGCGGCGTAAGTACGTGTGCGACATGTGATGGCTTCTTCTTCCGCGGTAAGAAAATTATCGTAGTAGGCGGCGGAGATTCTGCCATGGAGGAAGCTAACTTCCTTACTCGTTTTGCTTCCAATGTTGAGCTTGTTAACCGTCGTGATGAGCTTCGTGCTTCAAAAATCATGCAGGATCGTGCTCGTGAGAACGAGAAAATTAGCTGGAGCTTGAATCGCACGCCGGTTGAAGTCGTAGCAAGCGGAATGGGTGTCACTGGACTTAAAGTTCGTGACAACGAGACGGGTGAAGAGGACGTTATTGAGACGGACGGTATCTTTATCGCTATCGGCCATACGCCAAACACGAAATTCCTTGCTGGACAAATCGATACGGACGATCATGGTTACATTGTTGTGAAACCAGGTACATCCGAAACGAACGTGCCAGGCGTCTTCGCTTGTGGAGATGTGCAAGACAGCAAATATCGCCAAGCGATTACAGCGGCAGGCAGTGGTTGTATGGCTGCACTGGATTGCGAAAGATACTTAGAAGGTGCAATTACGCATGATTGGAGCAAATCGCTTTAATACATAGCGAGGAGCATCATAAGATAAAGATAGGGCTATACCAGCAGAGCGTTATGCTTGACGGTATAGCTTTTTCATTAAAGAATTAAGAAAGTAAATCATTTGCTTTTATTTATTTTATATTTCTTCATCAATGCTGCTCCAGTAAGCAGCAACCCTAGGATGCAGGAACCTTTTTTACTTGGCCTGGAACGCTTGATTTACCAGTATTCCGCTATCTTGACCAGAGGATAAAGGTCGCTTATAGTGTTACAGAGAAGATTAACATATTGATGAGGTGGACTAGTGATGTCTGAAAAGATTTACGTTGGAGTCGATGTCGGCGGAACTTCTATTAAACTAGGTATTTGTAATTCGGATGGTCAATTGCTCCGGACGTTTGAGGGGCCGACGGAGGCGAGTAAAGGATCGGACACTATCCTTCAAAATATTGCGAGTTATGTACAACAAATCGTAGCTGAATCAGACTATGATTGGGAGCAAGTTGACGGGGTAGGCGTTGGGATTGCTGGTTTCTTGGATATTCCGAATGGTATTGTGAAATTTGCACCAAACTTGAAAATCGAGAACGTCAATCTTAAGGCTTATTTGGAGCAGGCGCTAAATAAGACGGTTAAAGTTAATAATGATGCGAATGTCGCAGCACTAGGCGAAGCTTGGGGCGGAGCTGGCAAAGGCATTGGGCATTGCGTATGCTATACACTCGGTACTGGCGTAGGCGGCGGCATTATAATAGATGGTAAAATCGTTGAAGGTTATATGGGTATGGCGGGTGAGCTGGGTCATATGGCAATCGTGCCAGATCTTGAAGCTATTGTATGCGGTTGTGGAAAAATTGGCTGCCTTGAAACCGTATCTTCAGCAACGGGCATTATTCGTATGGCAAAGGATGCTGTGGAGCGCGGAGATCGTACGTCGCTATCACTCGTTGAAGATATTATGGCGAAGGACGTTCTTGATGCTGCGAAAGCTGGAGATGAAGTTGCAACTCGCATCGTGAATCGTGCAGCTTATTACTTGGGTAAATCGATGGCGATGATGGCAATCGTTCTTAATCCGCAATATTTCATTATCGGCGGCGGTGTTTCCAAAGCTGGAGATTTCTTATTCGACCAGATTCGCGAAGTTTTCGAGAAGTATACACAAGATCAAGCCAAAGAAAATGTGAAGATCGTTGCGGCAACACTAGGTAACAACGCTGGTGTAGTTGGCGCGGCAGGACTTATTCTAAGAGGCTAGTTTAAAGAGCATATCCTTACGAAATGGCTTTGCATTCGCAAAGCCTAAGTTTATCCTTACGAAGTGACTTTGCATTCGCAAAGTCTAAGCATATCCTTACGAAGTAGGTTTGCATCCGCAAACCTTTTAGGAGGTTTATTCATGGAAACGACAGCAACAGTAGCGAAGCTTGTCATAATAACCGGGATGTCTGGCGCGGGCAAGACAATTGCTGTCCAAAGCCTGGAGGATCTCGGTTTCTTCTGCGTAGATAATTTACCACCCGTCCTTATTCCTAAGTTTGCTGAGCTCATCGAGCAGTCTAACGGTAAAATCGGCAACGTAGCGCTTGTTATTGATTTGAGAGGGCGCGAGTTTTTTACGGCGCTCTCCGAATCGCTGGCCTATATTAAAGAGCATTACACGCTTAGTTGCGAAATCTTATTTTTGGATGCAACGGATGCTGTACTTGTTCAGCGCTATAAGGAAAGCCGTCGACGTCACCCGTTGGCGCCTGAGGGATTGCCTCTTGAAGGCATACGCAATGAGCGTCGTCTGCTTGAGGATTTAAAGGGATGGGCTTCACAGGTTATCGATACAAGTATTTTGAAGCCGGCTCATTTGAAGGAACGGATTATTTCTCACTTTACTAACTTAGAGCAAAATAACATGTCGATAAACGTAACTTCTTTTGGCTTTAAATATGGAATTCCGATTGATGCGGATCTGATCTATGATGTTCGCTTCTTGCCGAATCCACATTATGTGGAGCATCTGCGTCCGAATACCGGTCAAACCCCTGAAGTATATGAATACGTGATGAAATGGCCAGAAACACAGCAATTTCTAACAAAGCTACTAGATATGCTGCAATTCCTTATTCCGCTTTATCGTAAGGAAGGGAAAAGTCAGGTTGTTATCGGTATTGGCTGTACTGGCGGGAAACATCGTTCCGTTGCCATTGCTGAATATTTGGGACGCATGCTCGGCAGCAGTGATACGGAACGTGTGCGTGTCAGCCATCGCGATGCCGAGCGAGACAAGCATTGACGGGGTGAGAAAATGCAAAGTAGACACAAAATAATGAGACGGCCTAAAATCGTCGTTATTGGCGGCGGTACAGGTCTCTCTGTTATGCTGCGAGGTCTAAAGGAAAAACCTCTCGATATTACAGCTATCGTTACGGTTGCCGATGATGGCGGGAGCTCGGGCATTCTAAGAAATGAGCTGCAAATTCCACCTCCTGGCGATATTCGAAATGTGCTCATGGCACTGGCTGATGCGGAGCCTCTTCTAACAGAGGTACTGCAATACCGTTTCAAAACGGTACCGGGACTTGCAGGGCATAGCCTTGGAAACCTTATGCTCGCAGCAATGACGGATATTTCCGGCGATTTTGTAACCGGTATCCGTGAGCTGAGCCGGGTCCTAGCAGTGCGGGGCCGAGTGCTGCCTGCGGCGAATCAAGCGATCGTGCTCAAAGCAGAGATGGTTGATGGCACGATTATTACAGGCGAATCCATGATTCCGAAGGCCGGCAAAGTCATCAAACGAGTGTTTTTGGAGCCTGCTGATGTGGAACCGTTGGAAGAGGCGGTTGAAGCGATTGAACAGGCAGATGCTATTTTAATTGGTCCGGGCAGTCTATATACAAGTATTATTCCAAATCTGCTCGTTCCTAAACTAGCAAGTGCCATTGTGCAATCAGAAGCAGTAAAGCTGTTTGTCTGCAATGTAATGACGCAGCCTGGCGAGACGGATAATTTTTCGGTAGGCGATCATCTTGATGCCATTCATGCTCATATCGGACAACATTTATTTGATTACGTTATCGTAAATAACGGCGAGATTCCACCGCAAATTGAAAGCAGATATGCTGAAATGGGCGCGAAAGCAGTCCATTTGGATTTAGATGCTGTAACCGAGAAGGGTTACGAAGTCATTGCGGACCGCCTTGTATTATTCCGCACTTTTCTTCGGCATGATGCCGAACGTTTAAGCCATCATATATATAAGCTGGTTGAGAACTGGATGTTACGAAAGAGGTGATACATAATGTCATTTGCGGCCCAAACAAAGAAAGAGCTGACGTTAATCGAGGCGGACAGCTGTTGTGAGATAGCGGAGTTATCTGCACTTATACGGATGAACGGTTCGGTTAGCGTATCTAGCCGCAAAGTCGTTTTGGACATCTCAACGGAAAACGCCGCGATTGCCAGAAGGATTTATTCCCTGCTCAAAAAGCATTATGAAATACATGTAGAACTGCTCGTCCGCAAAAAGATGAGGCTGAAAAAAAATAATGTTTATATCGTTCGTATTCCTGCGGGAGTTCAAGAATTATTAAGCAAGCTCAAAATTGTATCCGAAGGTTTTATGTTCAACCAAGGCATCGATAAGGATATAATTCGCAAGCCCTGCTGCAAACGCTCCTATTTGCGCGGTGCATTTCTTGCTGGCGGATCGGTTAACAATCCGGAGGGCTCCTCGTATCATTTGGAGATAGCCTCGATGTACCAAGAACATTGCGAATCACTGGTAAGTCTTGCGAACAAATTTGATTTGAACGCTAGATGTATTGAACGGAAAAAAGGATTTATCTTCTACATCAAAGAAGGCGAGAAAATTATCGAGCTTCTTAATATTATTGGTGCGCACCAAGCTTTGTTCAAGTTTGAGGATGTACGAATTATGCGCGATATGCGTAATTCTGTAAACCGAATCGTTAATTGCGAAACGGCTAATTTAAATAAAACGATTGGTGCAGCTGTTCGTCAAATCGAGAACATTAAGCTGCTGCAACGTGAAGTGGGACTGGACAGTCTTCCTGACAAGCTGAAGGAAGTAGCTGAAGTTAGGCTGCAGCATCCAGATATGAATTTGACAGAGGTCGGCGAAATGCTTGGGGGAAAGGTCAGTAAGTCAGGCGTAAACCACCGTTTACGTAAAATTGATGAGCTTGCGGAAAAAATCCGTGGCGTCTGAGCTTTCATCCTAGTGCATCAGCTGGTATAATGATATAATAATTCAAAATGACTTAAATTATAAAGATAGGAATAGGCGATTATTATGTCTAAAGTCTTATCTTTTGCCGGGAACGAGCTTTTGCAGCCAGAAAACGGCAAATAGAGCCGTATAAGCTTGTGCCGCTTGCTAATGAATGAGTAAAATATAGGGGGTATGGTTTCCATGACAAGGCTTCCAGTTGTTGTTCGTCTTAAGACTGGACTACATGCAAGACCAGCAGCATTATTCGTACAAGAAGCGAACAAATTTTCCTCCGAAGTATTTGTAGAGAAAGACGACAAAAAAGTGAACGCTAAATCCATAATGGGAATTATGAGCTTGGCTATCAGTTCTGGCACTGAAGTATCCATAAGTGCCGAGGGTTCGGACGCAGAACAGGCTGTAAACGCTTTAGTCGCTTTGGTAAGCAAAGAAGAGCTGGAGAACCAATAAGGAAGAAGGAGAGAAGTCACGCAGGTTCGTTATGAACTTGCGGCGACAGCTCTTTTTTTATATGGAATGCAGAGCAGCTAGCAATGATGAACGCAAAAAGAAGAGCAGACCCGGATATCCGAATCTGCTCTTCTTTTTTTGCGTTCAATTTAAAATAATTAGACAAGCTTCTCGATAACTTTATCAACTAAGCCATATTCTTTGGCTTCTGCAGCACTCATGAAGTAATCGCGGTCTGTATCTTTCTCGATACGTTCAAGCGATTGTCCGCTGCGCTCTGCCAAAATACCGTTCAGCTTGTCACGCATGCCGATAATGCGTTTCGCGCGAATGGCGATATCGCTTGCTTGACCTTCAGCTCCGCCGAGAGGCTGATGAATCATCACTTCACTGTTCGGAAGCGCATATCGTTTACCAATTGCGCCTGCAGTTAGCAGGAAGGCACCCATGGAAGCGGCCATGCCGACACAAATTGTAGAAACATCTGGTTTAATATATTGCATCGTATCATAAATAGCCATGCCTGCCGTTATTGAACCGCCCGGGCTGTTGATATAAAGGGAAATGTCTTTCTCAGGGTCGTCAGCTGCAAGGAACAGCAACTGAGCGATGATGGAGTTTGCCACCACGTCATTTACACCGGATCCTAGAAAAATAATGCGATCTTTCAATAGGCGAGAGTAAATGTCATACGCACGCTCACCCCGATTGTTTTGCTCAATAACCATAGGAACGAAATTCATATCCAACGTAAGCCCCCTCCTAAAAAACAATGAATGGTTAAATCGTATTCTCATAATAACGGATGAAAAGTCAAAAGTCAAAGATAGTCAAACAAGTCTATGAATCCCTTGCAGGGTATGAGAAAAAAATAGGTTCTAAGCAGTTTGGATGAAAAAAGCAAGCGTAATTAGGAGTGTTTATTATGAGACTTAGAGTGGATGTTTTGGGTAGAGGAACAGCGTGGCGCTGCCAGAAAATAAAAAAACGTTCCAACGTATAGGAACGGTTCGTGTGTATCATTATAGGGTTTGAAGTGTGGAAACTCTGATCAAAAAGAAATATTGGCGCGCCCGCAAGGAATCGAACCTAGATCTCAGCCTTCGGAGGGCTGCGTCATATCCATTGGACCACGGGCGCACAAGTACTTACTTATATTTGAAAATAGTCGCAAAAATGATTATATGATATTTATGATGTTAAAGCAAGGGAATGTCAAAAATTAAATTTGTGAAAAATGTGTCAGTAAACGTTTGCAAAAGGAAAACGGCTATTGCTACAATCGCATATTTCCGATAAACTAATGGTGGGACTTAAAATGATACCGCGGGACGAAATAAGTCCAACGTATTTGAGCCGAATACGCTATAGGCCGATGGAGTGAAGGATGAGAGATGCGTCAGATCATTGAACTGCAGCAGCAGCTTGTGCCTGATCTGCTCGAGGTCATGAAAAAACGGTATTCGATTTTGCATCAGGTGATGCTGTCGGATTTAATCGGACGTCGGACATTGGCGTCGGCATTATCGATGACGGAGCGTATGCTTCGGGCTGAGACCGATTTTTTGAAAGAACAAGGTCTTCTCGAGATTCTTTCGGGGGGCATGCGAATTAGCGATTCTGGCAAGCTGTTATTAGAACAGCTTGAGCCATTTTACAAAACAATGTTCGGATTATCCGAGCTTGAGGAAGCGATTCGCAGTCATTACGGACTATCGCAGGTCATTATTGTTGCTGGCGATTCTGAAGTTTCTGCTCAGACAAAGCGTGAGCTTGGTCGTGCAGGATGTCAGGTGCTTAATAAGGTAATGCAACCGAGCGACGTAGTGGCAGTAACAGGTGGTACGACGATTGCACAACTTTCGAATCAACTGGTTAGTTCCTCACAGCTAAAGACGAACTTGTTCGTACCGGCTAGAGGCGGCCTTGGGGAGAGCTTGGATTATCAAGCGAATACCATTGCTTCCATGATGGCGAAGCGTACAGGAGGGCAGTACAGACTGCTGCACGTACCGGATCATCTAGGCGAGGAAGCATTCGCTTCCATTATGCAGGAACCCAACATTCGGGAAATTGTGGATGTCATCCGCAGTGCTCGCATCGTTGTACATGGTATCGGAGATGCTATTGTAATGGCAAGACGCAGACGGCTTGAGCGTGAGGTTATTGACGCTATGGAAGCTGAAGGTGCTTTGGCAGAATCGTTCGGGTTTTATTTCGATCGTAAAGGCGCTGTCGTGCACAAAATGCAAACAGTAGGGTTACGGCTCGAGGATATTGTTAAGACTGAAGTTGTTATAGGTATCGCCGGAGGTAAGAGCAAAGGCGAGGCTATAGCGGCAGTGATGCGCTTTGGACACAATGATGTACTCGTAACAGATGAAGCAGCAGCACTGGAAATAGTCGCTCTGATTGATCAAGAAAAAGATCAATCGATGAGCAAGCAATAAGGAATCATGATGCTTTGCATTTAGCCGCTGGGCTTTATTGCAAAATATCTTGAAATATATACATTAATCTTTTAAAAACGCTTAGGAGGAAACAAAAAATGGTTAAAGTTGGTATTAATGGTTTTGGTCGCATCGGCCGTAACGTATTCCGCGCAGCACTGAACAACCCTGATGTTCAAATCGTAGCAGTAAATGATCTTACGGATACTGCAACACTAGCACATCTTCTGAAATACGATACTACTCACGGTCAACTTGATGGTACTGTTGAAGCTAAAGAAGGCGCGCTTATCGTAAATGGCCGCGAAATCAAAGTATTTGCAGAGCGCAACCCAGCTGATCTTCAATGGGGTTCTGTAGGCGTTGAAATCGTAGTTGAATCAACTGGTATTTTCACAGCTAAAGAAAAAGCTGAGCTTCACTTGCAAGGCGGCGCTAAAAAAGTTATCATCTCCGCTCCTGCTACAAACGAAGATATCACTGTGGTTATCGGCGTTAACGAAGATAAATACGATCCTGCGGCACATACCATTATTTCCAACGCTTCGTGCACAACGAACTGTCTTGCTCCTTTCGCAAAAGTATTGAACGACAAATTCGGAATCGTTAAAGGTATGATGACTACAATTCACTCATACACAAATGACCAATCCGTTCTTGACGTTCCTCATAAAGACCTGCGCCGCGCTCGTGCAGCTGCAGAAAACATCATTCCTTCTTCAACTGGCGCAGCGAAAGCTGTTTCACTAGTTCTTCCTGAGCTTAAAGGTAAATTGAACGGTATGGCTATGCGTGTTCCTACGCCTAACGTTTCCGTAACTGACCTTGTTGCTGAGCTTAAAGTTAACGTAACTGTTGAAGAAGTTAACGCTGCATTCAAAGAAGCTTCAGAAGGCGCTCTTAAAGGCATCATGAACTACAACGAATTGCCGCTTGTATCAAGCGACTACAACACTGATCCTGCTTCTTCTACAATTGATGGTCTTTCGACTATGGTTGTTGAAGGCAACATGGTTAAAGTTATTTCATGGTACGACAACGAGTGGGGCTACTCGAACCGCGTAGTAGATCTTGCTGCTTACATCGCTAGCAAAGGTCTGTAAGCAAAGAAGACGGACTGAGGCCGCAGCTCTCCGCGCATGCGGAGTAAAGCATAGGTCTTTGATTTGGGGCTTCTAGGAGTCGTAAATCATGAGGGCGTTTCTTCTTTGAAGGAACGCCCTCTTTTTTTATAATTCTACCGCTATACCTTTCCATATTACATTTTCGGGAGGCTTCATTGATGAATAAGAAAAGTGTACGTGATGTTGCAGAGCTAGCTGGTAAACGAGTATTTGTTCGCGTTGATTTCAACGTGCCGTTGGAAGACGGTAAAATTACAGATGACAAGCGTATTCGTGAGACGCTTCCTACAATTAACTTCTTGATCGAAAAAGGCGCAAAAGTTATTCTAGCAAGTCATCTTGGCCGTCCGAATGGTCAAGTCGTAGAAGAGCTTCGTCACACAGCTTCAGCATTGCGTCTATCTGAGCTGCTTGGCAAGCAAGTAACGAAATCGAACGAAGCAATTGGCGAAGCGGTTGAAGCGCAAGTTGCAGCACTTAACAACGGAGATGTACTATTGCTTGAGAACGTGCGTTTCTACGAAGGTGAAGAGAAAAACGATCCAGAACTAGCTAAAGCTTTCGCTAAGCTTGCTGACTTGTTCGTAAACGACGCTTTCGGTGCTGCTCACCGTGCACATGCATCAACAGAAGGTATCGCTCATATTCTTCCGGCTGTATCTGGCCTTCTTATGGAAAGAGAGCTTGAAGTACTAGGCAAAGCACTTAACAACCCAGAGCGTCCTTTCACAGCTATCGTTGGCGGTTCAAAAGTAAAAGACAAAATCGCAGTTATCGATAAAATGCTTGAGATTGCTGACAATGTCATCATTGGCGGCGGCTTGTCTTATACATTCTTTAAAGCACAAGGCCACGAAATTGGTCAATCACTTGTTGATAACAGCAAGCTTGATCTAGCTCTTGAGTTTATGGAAAAAGCGAAAAAGCTAGGCAAAAACTTCTTGATCCCTGTAGATATCGTTGTTACTGACGATTTCAGCGCTAATGCTAATACTAAAGTTGTTGACATTGACAGCATTCCTGCTGATTGGGAAGGCATCGACATCGGACCGAAAACTCGTGAGATCTATGCTGATGTAATCAAGAACTCTAAGCTAGTGGTATGGAACGGACCTATGGGCGTATTTGAAATCGAGCCATTCTCCCATGGAACACAAGCCGTTGCTCGCGCTTGCGCAGAAACAACTGGTTACACAGTTATCGGCGGCGGCGATTCCGCAGCAGCAGCTGAGAAATTCCACCTTGCTGACAAAATGGACTTTATCTCGACAGGCGGCGGCGCTTCCCTAGAGTTCATGGAAGGCAAAATACTCCCAGGCGTTGTAGCTCTTAACGATAAATAATAGGCTTTACCAAAATAATATGATTTGAGGAGGACTTAAGCATGAGCAACAGAAAACCGATTATTGCAGGTAACTGGAAAATGTTCAAAACGGTATCCGAGGCTGTAACATTTTTCTCCGAAATTAAAGGCAAAGCTGAAGTTGATGGTGTAGAGAGCGTTATTTGCGCGCCTTACACAACGCTTCCAGCACTTGTTGAAGCAGCAAAAGGTACTTCGATCGCAATCGGAGCGCAAAACGTTCACTTTGAAGACAACGGTGCTTTCACTGGTGAAATCAGCGGCGTAATGCTGAAGGATCTAGGTGTTAAATACGTGATTATCGGTCACTCCGAGCGTCGCGCTTATTTCGCAGAGTCCGATGAGATCGTGAACAAGAAAGTTCATGCATCCTTCAAAAACGGCTTGCTTCCTATCGTTTGTGTAGGTGAGAAGCTTGAAGAGCGTGAAGCAGGACAAACGAAGGACGTATGCAAAGTGCAAACAGAAGCTGCTTTTGAGGGCGTATCTGCAGCACAAGCAGCTGAAGTCGTTATCGCATACGAGCCAATCTGGGCAATCGGAACAGGCAAATCGTCTACTTCTGAAGATGCACAAGATGTTATCGGCTATATTCGCGGTGTTGTTGCTGGTCTTTATGATCAAGCGACTGCAGATGCGGTTCGTATCCAATACGGCGGCAGCGTGAAACCTAACAATGTTGCTGAGTACATGGGTCAAGCTGATATTGACGGTGCACTTGTTGGCGGAGCTAGCTTAGAGCCTGCATCCTATATCGCACTGGTCGAGGGGGCCAAGTAATATGGCTGCTCCTAAACCTGTAGCACTCATTATTCTTGATGGCTTCGGTTTGCGCGATGATGTGACCGGAAATGCTGTTGCACAAGCAAAAAAACCGAACTATGATCGTTACTGGTCGACCTATCCGCATACGACATTAACGGCATGCGGCGAAGCGGTTGGACTTCCTGAAGGTCAAATGGGAAACTCCGAGGTTGGTCACTTAAACATCGGTGCAGGCCGCATCGTGTATCAGGATCTGACTCGTATTACTAAATCAATTCGTGACGGCGAGTTTTTCGACAATGAAACGATTCTTGGTGCAGTTCGTCATGTAAAAACGAATAGCAAAAAACTTCATCTTTACGGCTTGTTGTCTGACGGCGGCGTACATAGCCATATTGAGCACTTGTTCGCTCTGCTTGACCTAGCGAAGAAGGAAGAGCTTGAGGATGTGTACATTCACGCTTTCCTTGATGGCCGTGACGTGTCTCCAGATAGCGCGAAGGGTTATCTAGAGCGACTGCAAGCGAAAATCGAAGAGGTTGGCGTCGGCCGCATTGCAACGGTTCAAGGTCGATACTACGCAATGGATCGCGACAAGCGCTGGGAGCGTACGGAGAAATCCTATCGCGCCATGGTATACGGCGAAGGACCTCAATATTTCGATCCGATTCAAGCGGTAGTTGAATCCTACGAGAAATCGGTTTATGATGAATTCGTTATGCCAACGGTTATTGTAGATGGAGAGAACAAGCCAGTTGGTCTTGTAGAATCCGAGGACGCAGTTATTTTCTTCAACTTCCGTCCTGACCGTGCGATTCAATTGTCGCAAGTATTCACGAATGAGGATTTCCGCGGCTTTGAACGCGGCGAGAACCACCCTGTTAATCTGTATTTCGTCTGTTTGACGCTATTCAGTGAAACCGTAGGCGGATTCGTTGCGTATTCACCAAAGAACCTCGATAATACGCTTGGCGAAGTGCTCGTGCAAAACAACAAGACACAACTACGTACAGCAGAAACAGAGAAATATCCGCACGTTACGTTCTTCTTCAGCGGCGGACGCGATGCAGAGCTTCCTGGTGAAACTCGTGTGCTTATCAACTCCCCTAAGGTCGCAACGTACGACCTGAAGCCGGAAATGAGCGCATACGAGCTTGCTGAGTCAACAGTACGCGAGATTGAGTCAGACAAGCATGACGCAATCATTCTGAATTTCGCTAATCCCGATATGGTAGGTCACTCCGGCATGCTGGAGCCTACGATAAAAGCGGTTGAAGCAACGGATGAATGTCTTGGCAAAGTAGTCGAAGCAGTACTTGCCAAAGGCGGCGTCTGCATCATCACGGCTGACCATGGTAATGCTGACATGGTATTCGACGAGAATGGCCGTCCGTTTACGGCGCATACGACGAACCCTGTACCGCTTATCGTAACGAAAGCAGGCGAGACTCTTCGTGACGGCGGTATTCTTGCAGATATCGCACCGACGGTTCTTGATTTGCTTGAGCTTGCTAAGCCAAAAGAAATGACGGGTATTACTTTAATTAACAAATAATAAAACTTTAAAGGAGTGTTTTCTCTCATGTCAATTATCGTTGATGTATATGCACGCGAAGTGCTTGATTCCCGCGGGAATCCAACTGTAGAAGTAGAGGTTTCTCTTGAGTCCGGCGGCAAAGGCCGCGCAATCGTTCCATCCGGCGCTTCCACTGGCGCTTACGAGGCTGTTGAGCTTCGTGATGGCGACAAATCACGTTACCTTGGTAAAGGCGTTCTGAAAGCTGTTGAGAACGTTAATACTGAAATCGCTCCTGAAATTATTGGTCTAGATGCTCTTGATCAAGTAGCTATCGACCGCAAAATGATCGAGCTTGACGGTACTCCAAACAAAGCTAAGCTGGGCGCTAACGCGATTCTAGCTGTATCGATGGCAGTAGCTCGCGCAGCTGCTGACGCACTTGATGTACCTCTTTACACTTACCTAGGCGGATTCAACGCTAAAGTGCTTCCGGTTCCAATGATGAACATCATCAACGGCGGTGAGCATGCTGACAACAACATCGACGTTCAAGAGTTTATGGTTCTTCCTGTTGGTGCTGAAAGCTTCAAAGAAGCGCTTCGTATCGGCGCTGAAATCTTCCACAGCCTTAAAGCTGTATTGCATGAAAAAGGTCTTAACACAGCTGTTGGCGACGAAGGCGGCTTTGCTCCTAACCTTGGTTCAAACGAAGAAGCAATCACTACAATCATCTCCGCTATCGAGCGCGCAGGCTACAAGCCAGGCGTTGACGTATTCCTCGGTATGGACGTTGCTTCTACTGAATTCTTCAAAGACGGCAAATACGTGCTTGCAGGCGAAGGCAAATCATTCACACCTGCTGAGTTCGTTGATCTACTTGCTTCATGGGCTGACAAATACCCAATCCTTACAATCGAAGACGGTTGCTCCGAAGACGATTGGGATGGTTGGAAATTGCTTACTGAGAAGATTGGCAAAAAAGTTCAACTCGTTGGTGACGATTTGTTCGTTACGAACACTGAGCGTCTATCCGATGGTATCGACAAAGGCGTAGGTAACTCTATCCTAGTTAAAGTCAACCAAATCGGTACGCTTACTGAAACTTTTGACGCGATCGAAATGGCTAAACGCGCTGGTTACACAGCAGTTATCTCTCACCGTTCAGGCGAGAGCGAAGACAGCACAATTGCTGACATCGCTGTAGCTACAAACGCTGGCCAAATCAAAACAGGCGCTCCGTCCCGTACGGACCGTGTTGCGAAATACAACCAATTGCTTCGCATTGAGGACCAACTTGGTTCGACAGCTCAATACGCTGGCAAATCAGCTTTCTACAACTTGAAAAACATCAAATAGGACGCGTTTAGCGGCTTATTGAGAAGGGTATGCCTATTGAGGGCATGCCCTTCTTTTTTTTGATTGCATACAGGGCATAATAAGGCTGTAAAGCATTAAGTAATTAGGCGGTGTGGGAAAGTGGCAAAACCAGTCATAGGCATTCAAATGTATTCGCTTCGAGATCATACTGAGATTGATTTTTTGACCACGCTTGAGAAAGTAGCGGAGATTGGTTATAAAGCGATAGAATTCACAGGTTATTTCAAAATACCAGCGAAGGAAATAAAAAGTAAGCTGGATGAGCTGGGACTAATTGCGCCCTCGGTACATGTTCCGTTAAATTTTAGCGATACCAAACATTTGACGTCTGACTTTGCAGGGCAGATTGAATATGCAAAGGAGCTTAACGTATCCTATATTGTTACGCCGTGGGTGCCGCTCCCTGAGCTTCCGACAATGGATAATGTACAATACTTGGTCGATGTATTCGAGGAATGCGCGAAGCAGGTGAAAGCTGCTGGTATGCAATATGGCTTCCATAATCATGACTTTGAATTTAAGATGGTCGAAAAGAAACCTGTAATTGATCATATTTTGTCGAAAATCGCCGCGGACCAAATGATCATGGAATTCGATCTGGGCTGGATCCATATTGCAGGCTATAACCCTGCTGACTATTTGATGAAATATCAAGGCCGCGTTCCTTTAGTGCATTTGAAAGACTTCTCGAAAGGGAGGAAGGACGCGGAAATTGGCAAGGGTGAGGTTGGTTACGATCAGCTATTAAGCGCGCTGGAGCCTGCTGGCGTATCCTATATGTTTGTTGAACAGGAGCAATATGAATCAAGCTCGCTTGAGAGTGCCGCCAATAACTTTCTGTATTTGAAAGAAAATGGATTCGCGTAATTAACTAGACTTAGGGCCCGTACTATTGTAATTTGTGCCCAGCTATGGTACACTCAGCTTATGTGTATTTACGGAGCTCCTATGCTGGAGGTGGAATGAATGGATATCTTATTGAAAATCGTGCTCGTTATTTTTTCTGTCGGCCTAATTGCTGTCGTATTGCTGCAAAAAGGTAAGAGTGCAGGCTTGTCCGGAGCGATTACGGGTGGCGCTGAGCACCTTTTCGGCAAACAGAAAGCTCGCGGTTTGGATTTGTTCTTGCAACGTTTGACAGTTGTATTAGCAGCTGGATTCTTCATATTGGCGCTTGTTGTTTCTTACTTCGTAAAACAATAACGGACACACACGCAGAAAGCGAGGATATTCCTCGCTTTTTTTGTATTTTAATCATATTCACGGATGCGCGGCTTCCATTTCGTGTATACTACATGTTATATGATAATCTATCAACCTGTTTCAAACCACACTAGAGCAATTTGGCAGGTTTATGAGGAGAAAAAATAATAATGATCAATTACGAGCAGGAACTGCTTGATTTTATGAGAGAAACGGCTTATAAACCGATGACATACCAAGAGCTTGAAAAGCATTTTGGTATCGTAGATGCAGTGGAGTTTAAGGAGTTCCTTAAACTGCTGAATAAATTAGAGGACGAAGGGAAAATCATTCGAACACCAAATGATCACTACGGTGTCCCGGAACGAATGAATCTGCTGCGCGGCAAGCTGCAATCGCATGCAAAGGGATTCGGTTTCTTGATTCCGGATCAAAAGGATCATGGTGATGTATACCTGCACGCGAATGACTTGAAAAGTGCGATGAATGGAGATGTCATTCTCGTTCGTGTCACATCGAGAAGTGAGCACGGCGGTCGTATGGAGGGAGAGGTCGTTCGTATTGTAGAACGTGCCGTTACCCAAATCGTTGGAACGTTCGAGGATCACGATGTATATGCTTTTGTCGTGCCGGATGATAAACGGATAAATCGAGATATTTTCATACCGAAGGGCGGCTATCAAGGCGCGGTCTCTGGTCAGAAGGTTGTCGTAAAAATTGTCTCCTATCCAGAAGGGCGTTCCGCAGCTGAAGGTGAAATTGTCGAAATTTTGGGACATAAGAATGACCCTGGTGTCGATATCTTGTCGATTATTCGCAAGCATCAACTTCCTGAGGGCTTCGAGGATGAAGTGATGAGAGAGGCTGAAGCTGCGCCGGATTCTATAACAGATGATGAGATCGTGAAGCAAGGAAGACGAGATTTGCGCGATGAGGTCATTGTAACGATAGATGGCGAGGATGCTAAGGATCTAGATGATGCGGTGCATGTGAAGCGTCTGGAGAACGGCAACTATTTGCTTGGTGTACATATTGCCGATGTTGGCTACTACGTAAAAGAAAATTCAGAGCTTGATCAAGAAGCATACCGTAGAGGATGCAGCGTATATTTAGTGGATCGCGTTATTCCGATGCTGCCGCATCGTTTGTCGAACGGTATTTGCTCACTCAATCCGCAGGTGGATCGTCTAACGCTTTCCTGTGAGATGGAGTTTGATGCAGCAACACTTAAGCGTGTGCGTCATGATGTGTTCACGAGTGTGATCCGTACGAAAGAACGTATGACTTATACGAATGTGAAGAAAATATTGACGGCGACGGAAGAAGAGCCTCAAACAGAGCTTAAAGAGCGCTATGCAAGCCTGCTTGATATGTTTGCTTTGATGGGGGACCTTGCGATGCGTTTGCGTTCGAAGCGTATGAAGCGCGGCGCAATCGATTTCGATTTTCAGGAATCAAAGGTCATCGTAGATGAGAACGGCAAAGCGGTTGATATTATAAAACGCGAGCGTTCTGTTGCTGAGCAGCTGATCGAGGAATTTATGCTTGTGGCAAATGAAACGGTAGCTGAGCATTTCCACTGGCTGCGTGTTCCTTTTCTTTACCGAATCCATGAAGACCCATCGCAAGAGAAGCTGCTCAACTTTGTACAATTTGCAGCGAACTTTGGTTATGTGGTGAAAGGCAAGGGCAATTCAATTCATCCTAAAGCATTGCAGACACTGCTTGAGGATATCCGAGGTACGAAGGAAGCGACTGTTATTTCGACCGTTATGCTTCGTTCGATGAAGCAGGCGAAGTACGATGCAGAGAGTTTAGGGCATTTTGGGCTTGCTGCAGAGTTCTATTCGCACTTTACGTCACCGATCCGTCGTTATCCCGATTTAGTCATTCACCGGGTTATTCGCGAGGTGCTTGAAGGAAAGGGGCAATTGACGGAAGCTCGCCATGAGACGCTTTCGGCACGGATGCCGGAAATTGCACAGCATTCATCAGAACGCGAGCGTGTAGCAGTTGATGCAGAGCGTGATACAGAGCAGCTGAAAAAATGCGAGTTCATGCTTGATAAAGTCGGCGAGGAATTCGAAGGTATTATTAGCAGCGTAACGAGCTTCGGTATGTTTATCGAACTGGATAACTCGGTTGAAGGGTTAATTCGATTAAGTGATATGTCCGATGATTATTATAATTTCCATGAGCAGCATATGATATTGGTCGGCGAACGTACGTCTAAAGTGTATCGGATTGGCGATGAAGTGAAAATTCTTGTCACTCGCGTAAGCATGACGGAGCATACGATCGACTTTGCTCTTGTGGATATGAAGCCGCGCAGCGGCTATAAGGGTATTCCGAGCAGCGGTTTCGGCGGCGGTGATCGAGGCGGCAAAAAGCGCGGCGGATTCGGTGATCGCGGAAGAGGCGAGCGTGGAGCAAGTGCAGGCGGCAGAGGCAAAGGCGGAGCCGGCGAAGGAAACCGAGGCGGCAAAGGAGAGCGCGGAGCAAGTGCGGGCGGCAGAGGCAAGGGCGGAGCAGGCGAAGGTTACCGATCCGGAAATGGCGAACGCGGAGCAAATGCAGGCGGCAGAGGCCAAGGTGGAGCAGGCGAAGGAAACCGAGGCGGAAGAGGCGAGCGCGGAGCAAATGCGGGCGGCAAAGGACGCGGAGGTAAAGGCGGCGGTGGCCGCGGCTATAACAGCGGAGTGGATCGCAGCGTAGTTGGTATTGTCGAGCAGGCCAATCCATGGCGCATCGATGCTCCTGATAGCGGACGCGGCGGCGGCAAGCGACGCGGACGGGGTGGCGCAGGCGAAGCCGGAGCTGACGTGAACGGCGGCGGAATGTCGGCGGAGCGCGGAACTGGGCAAGAGGCGAATACTTCGCCGGGCCAAGGTAGAGATAGAGCGCGCGGGAATAATGCGCGTACGGATATGTGGGGCCTGCCCATCCGCAACAGCGGTGGGCCAGGCGGTAATGGTCGTGGAGCCGGGCAGCGGCGCAGCGATGACAGCGGCGGCGCGAAGCGGAGGAATACGCCGCCGGGCGGTGTTGTTGGCAGCGAGCGTAGTGCGGAAGCACCGAGCGTGGAAGGCAGCGGCGGCGATGCGGTGAAGAAAAAGCGTAAGAAAAAAAGCGGAGGCGGCGGTAACTCCACAGCTGCTTTTGTCCGGAAGAATCGTAAGTAAAATAGGGACGGCGATTTCCGTTATGTGTCATAATTGGAAGTCGCCGTGAACTGGGCAATTTGGGAAAATATATTTAAGCTCGTCACTTGCATTTTAATTCTGGGTATAGTACACTCAAATCAATCGATAATATGAACCTGAATTCACATATTGAAAAGGGTATCATTATAGTCATGAAACCCTTTCCAATGTGTGAATTTTTTGTTTAAAGACAAACCAGGCGCATATTAATATTATTTTTTTGGAGGTTTTTACACATGCAACAAGGTACAGTTAAATGGTTTAACGCAGAAAAAGGTTTCGGCTTTATCGAAGTTGAAGGCGGCAACGATGTATTCGTACACTTCTCCGCAATCACTGGCGAAGGCTTCAAAACTCTTGAAGAAGGACAACGCGTAGAATTTAACGTTGTTCAAGGCAACCGTGGACCACAAGCAGAAAACGTTGTAAAGCTGTAGTAGCTTACGAACGTTAATAAAACCGCCTTTGACCTTTGGGTTAAAGGCGGTTTTTTTGTGTATATCATTAAGTGAGGATTTGTTTATTTAAATTCATTAAGCAATTGACGAGCATGGCGCACGAGTGCTCCGTCGATTGGAGAATCTGTTCCGCCGGATCTAACGCCTGTTCCAAGATGAACGGCTTGCACTCCGGTCGACGTAATAAAAGCGGGCAGAGAAGGTATGGATAAGCCGCTTCCTGGGAGTATTTTAATAGTATGCCCAATACTTTGTTTAACCAACCTGCTGATTTGAGTTACAGCTTCAAGAACACTGGGCTTGCCCCCTGAAGTGAGCACCCAATTGATTTGAGGGTATTTTGTAAGAGTAGACAAAGCCTCCTCTTGGTCAGGTACCTCGTCAAAAGCTCGATGGAAGGTGACAGGACGATCACCAGCAGCTTCCAGCAGCTTCTCTAGTGAATCGGTATCAATAGTTCCATCCATCCGCAGCACGCCTAGGACGAATGCATGAACGCCTAAAGCGCGCATTTTAATCATTTGAGCAGTCATTTCACTAAGGTCGGCCTTATCATATACAAAGGACCTGCTATGTGGTCTAACCATGGCATGAACCGGATATATTTTGGACAGAGGTGTCTGATTTGCTTGTTCAAGTCGCTTAAGTGACTCAAGCACCGATACCGTAACGTCCTGGTGCGGGCTTAGACCACCCTCGTCAAAGGCTGATATGAGCTCTACACGGTCTGCACCGTGCACAACAGCTGTAACCGCTTCATCTGCAGTCGTAGCAATGATTTCAAGCAGCATGGGAAATCTCCTTTTTTGGCATAGGCTAGAGAAAATGTTACTCTGTCGCCGCCTTGATTTTCGTTGTTAAAGTTGTTACAATGAACACCAGAATACGTGCAACCATTATTTTAACGTAATTCAGTCGAGGTGACTAGCATGGGTAAGAAGAGTGACGGCAAGCAGCTCGCCCAGAATAAGAAAGCTTCCCATGACTATTTCATTGAGGAAACATTCGAAGCTGGCATGGTGCTGCTGGGTACGGAAATTAAATCACTGCGTACAGGTCGTGCAAACATTAGTGATGCGTTTGCTACTATCCGCAATGGTGAGATTTTCATACACAATATGCATATTAGTCCGTTCGAGCAAGGGAATATTCACAATCCCACAGATCCAACGCGTGCTCGCAAGCTATTAATGCACAAGATGCAAATTCATAAGCTTCTAGGCTTATCTAAGCAAGAAGGTTATGCGATTGTACCGTTGAAGATCTATGTGCGCAATGGATATGCGAAGTTATTAATTGGTCTAGGTAAAGGTAAGAAGCAATACGATAAACGGGATACGGCAGCTAAGCGTGATGCTCAGCGTGATATCCAGCGTGTGCTGCGCGAGAAACAGAAGGTTTCTCATTAAGGTGTTGTTTTCCATGGGAGTAAGCAACCACAGTTGCCAATAACAATTGTACACGGAAGCTGCTCATTCGTGGTATACTAAGACAGTAGCAACGGCAAGACAAACAATGCAAGTGCATTCGTGTTAGACAATCGGAACAGACTGCCAAATGATTTGTTTGACAGATGCTGTGCCTTAATCCTAAATCTTCAATTGAGCTAAACGTTAGTGTGGATGTACTCTTCTGAGTAGTGTTGATCTACAGCTAATTGTTTATGCAAAATTGGGGGCGTTTATGGATTCGACGGGGATTGTACGAGCGCGGGTTGCGGGTAGCGGGGAGTCGTCCGCTTCATCAACGCTAAAGCCTATTAAACGGCAAACAACAAACAAACTACGCTTTCGCAGCCTAAGAAACTGTGTGCGTGCTTCTACCCAGCATCGTCCATGTGACTGGATTAGGGGCTAACAAGTAGTGGAATACGCTGTCTCATCTCCGCCTGCGGTGAGCTGAAGAAGACAATCAGGCTGACCTAGATCGAAGCCGGTTACGGGGCGTCGGCCTGGGTGACATCAAAACTGTGACTACACCCGTAGAAGCCTGTGTGGCGTGATCTTCGGACAGGGGTTCAAATCCCCTCGCCTCCACCAAACCATGAGAAAGAGCACCTTATAGGGTGCTCTTTTTGCATTTATTAGACTATTTCATATAATGCTTCTAAATTTATAATTAGTCACTTTATTATTATTACAATTTTTGAAGAGATATACGAGAAGCACAAAAATATTGGAGCTCTTATCAAATTTTCTTTAGACAGGGTCGATACTAGATAATTGATGGAGTTCGGTATCAATATTAAAAAATCTATTCATATTTTATATAACACTTTAAAGAGAAGGGAAAAAATATATTAGTTTAAATTCGATTTGTCAAAAGGCAGTTTATAAATTATTCCTTGATCTGATGCATATCCTAATCTTCCCTTTATACTAAACGGATCAATTTTAATAAATTCTAGATAAGCAGTATCAACGGCTTTAGCATTAATATTGAGAGATACAGTGATATGCGGTATGATTGCTCCTTCATAAATTTTTTGAATTTCTGTTGATAAACTTATCCTAAAGCCTTGATTATTCTGATTGTTTCCATGACCGTCGATAGTAATATCATATATAGATCCTAAATTATTAATCTCTATAAATGAGGTTGGTCGATATTTTAAGGTGATATGTGGATCTAATACTAAATGAGGTAGTAAATTATTACTTTTAGCAAGCAGCGTATTCTTATATTCATCTAAAATAAAAAGACCAAGATATTTTATAAACAATTTTACATACTCCCTTGCAGGAAATATAAGTCAGGTATAATATGAAAGGGTACAAGTTTAGGATACCACATACAAATAAAAATAAACAATTATTTTGGAGCTGAGCCACTTTATGAAGAAGAATATCGTTGAAGAAATAACAAGTTATAAATTTTTGGTGCTTGCAGTTATTGTTTTTGTTGTAGGGTCAGGATTTCTTTTCTTTTCCACACTTCCGTTATTTGAGAACTATAAAGTAATCCAGTCGGTTGTACAAAGTATTGGGGGTTCACTAATTGCATCAGTTGCTTTAGTCATTCTGTGGGAGCTAAAAGGTAAAAGAGATTTTTTAAATGAAATACTAAGTAAAATCAACATATCTGACAATATATACTCGTCAGGAATTGTTAAGGTTTATAATGATGTGTACGGTATAAGTAAAGAGGAATGGTCGTCGTTACTAGAAAAGACAAGTAATATTGATTTAATATTTGCTTATGGAAATTTATGGAGAAGTGGTAACAGACATAATTTAATAGAAGCGGGCAAAAAGAGAAAAATAAATATTCGTGTTGCAATTGTCGACCCAAATAATGAGGCTGCGGTAATGGAACTTGCAAATAAGTTTAATAAGAGTAAAGAATCTATTAAGGCGAAAACAAATGAGTCGATTTCTTTTTTTTCCTCGTTAGTTTCTGAAAATCCCAATATCAAAGTCAATATATTTTTACTCTCTTCTGCACCAACTTACCAAGTTTATCGATATGATGACAAAATCATTTTTGGTACATACAGCAATCGAAATGATCGCCCCGAGAATCCAGGGATTTTGTGTAAACGAGGAGGTCAATTATACAATTTTTATGAACAAGAACTCAATAGTATTTATGAATCTCCAAAATCGCAAAAGTATGAACATGGTGTTAAAGTATCAAAAAATAAATCTATAGTTACATCTATCAGTTCATGATTATGATAGGATCGATACTCGGGTGACATCAAAACTGTGACTACACCCGTAGAAGCCTGTGTGGCGTGATCTTCGGACAGGGGTTCAAATCCCCTCGCCTCCACCATGTAAACCCCGACCGCAAGAGGTCGGGGTTTTTGCTGTATATTGATCTCAAAATCTAGAATGAGAAATGACTATAGAGTGACACTAGAAAGGGTGCATTTTATGAAGTGGACTTCAATTAGAGCATTTCTCAATATTCCGGAGAACCTTACAGGAAAGAATGTTAATATCGCCATTATTGATAGTAGTTTTGCACATCATTCTGATATTTCGTCCAATGAAAAACGGAATACATACATCGTTAAAACATCAGATCATCTTGCACAGCCCATTTTAATATTATCAAATGAGGGTCCTTGGAAAAAGGGATTGCACGGGCTTTCGAGTGCCGCCGCGGCCGCCGGGTCAGGGAAGCTTTCCAATGGTTATTATTCTGGTGCAGCACCAGCAGCTAATCTCTATTTACTGGAAACAGGACCTTTCTATACTTCTAACGACATTGAAGTGAAATTTGGCATAGCTCTGGAATGGCTAAGAGTAAACAGGCGTACATACAATATCCGTGGTGTCATTTTGACAGTCGTAGCGACACGAGATACAGGATTACTACCTTGGCAAGCGGACCCTGTTCGTATTTTATGTGAGGAATTAGCTGATGATGGACTTTTGGTTGTTTCATCCTCCGGCAACACGAAAGAATTAATCTGCAATGGCCCGGCAGCATCCCCCTCTGTATTGTCTGTTGGGGGTGTCATCGTTCCAATTAATGCAGATATTCATGATGTACTTGCGTATCATGGATGCAGAGGAATTACTTTTGGAAATAAGTGGGTTCCTGAAATTTTAGCTCCTGCAGAAAACATTGTATTACCAACACCGTTTCAATCAGAAGAAGAACGCCAGAATCATTTCACAGCTTCCTTTGATGACTTACCCATTGGCTATGCGAGAACGGAAGGAACATCTTACTCCGGTCCGATCATTCTGGGTGCTGCAGCATGTATTTGGGAAGCTCGGCCCTCGTGGACATCGTTTCAAGTAAAATCAGCTCTCCTGGGGAGTAGTCGTATTTCTCAACCTATATTGGATGAGTTGCGCTCTGGGCTAGTAGATGTTTCAGCTGCAGTGAACTTTATGTCCAAAAAAGAAAGACTGCCCTTAGAAAGCCCTTATTTACTTTGGAAAAGTTGGAAAAGAAAAGAGGAAACAGAACGTTTAGCAGCAGTTATGGGTCAGGATGTAGAGGAAGCTACAATAGCTTTATTATCTTTTTTTGCAGAGTCCTATTCGTTGGAAATGGCTAAGCATTTTCATACATTGCTACGACACCTTTCTTACAAAATTCGTGCAGCTTCGATCATTATCTTGTCCGAGCATTCTAAGTTAGTAACAAGTGATGATTTACGACAATTATTCAAAGATAGTAGCAGTTATGTGCGAATGGGGGCTCTACATGCATTTAGCAGGTATCCGGACTTGTGGGATGACTTAACTGAGGATCTTATTCGACTTTTTTCTGATACTGACTCCAATATCAAGTATTGTGCACTTAAGCTTGCGTCGACAGTTAAAAATCCACTCTTTATATTGCCACTCATTTCGGGGTTGAAATATGATGCTCTAAATCAAAGAGTCTCTATCTTTGGCGAACGTTGTAATGCGCTTGAACAGATTACCGGTGTGCATTTCGAATCGGTGCCTGAGTGGCGCGAAGGCCAGTGTTGGTATTCGGAAAGAAGTACTGAGGCAAGACTAGGTATTGCTCAAAAATGGACAGAGTGGCAAAAACAAAATTGTTAACGGAAACTAATTAAACCTATAGGGCTGCCGTAATTGGTAGATCTTCTCTCCTCTAGGCATAGCATTTCTGCGAATTGTGGATTTGCATAGCCCCGGTTCGCCTCCACCAAACTATGAAAAGCCCGACCGCGTGAGGCCGGGCTTTTGTGAAAATGCGGAAAAGGAAAACTGCTATTTTGCGTTCTCATCTGGCTGATGAATCCCAAATAAATTTCCTTCAGTGTCAATATAATACCCTTGCCACGCCATCCCAGGCAGTGCATACTTTGGCAATGCGAGCTTGCCTCCAAGATTAATAATTTTTGCTTCAGTAGAATCGTAGTCTTCTACTCCCATTGTGCATGCATAACCATTCATAGGCTGGCCTGGTTGTGGGGAGGGACCTTGACGCTGCATCAAAGCTCCATTGATTCCAAGTTGATTTGCATCTCCCGTCACAGCTCCAAAGTAGGGCATTCCAGCATAACTGCTCCAGTCCTCAAATGTCCATCCAAATACCTCTCCATAAAACTTCTTAGCACGCTCCATATTATCTACATGAACCTCGAAATGAACTAATCTTCCCATAACGTCCTCCTTTGTTTTGACTTCCATAATTTCTTCTATTATTATGTTCTCCTTTCCTACCTATAAATAATAAAATTATTGAAAATTTAAGGTATGTAGATCTTTAGAGTTCCGATCTTAAATTTTAATTTGGCGATATTTGAGTTAATATAGTGTTTGTCTGATTTCATTAAAGTTAGTGTCAGGGCGCGTAGCCATTAATCGTTGAAGTGTAAGGGGGGCATTAGGTAAGAAGAACTGCTCACGGAGATAGACAAGCTTTCTTAGGGTGCACTAATTACTAGGTTGCCATTATTCCGTAATGTATATTGAGATTCTCCATCAACAAAAACTGTGCGTTGCGTGTGGTGGTTATGTACCTATCAGGGTAAGTTACACAAGAGGAGGGATATAGCAATGACTATCTTAAATTTATCGGACAACACTTACGATAAGTTGGTTTCCGAACAAGATGCCGTCTTGGTGGAATTTTGGGCGGAATGGTGTTCGCTCTGTAAACAAATGAAGCCGATTCTAGAGGACATCGATCAAGCTTATGCAGGTAAAGTAACGGTGGCCATGGTGAATGTAGAGATGGAAACGAAAGTGACAGAGCAAATGGGAGTCATGAGTTTACCAGCTCTTTTTATTTACAAAAAGGGTCAGCTAGTCGGGAAAGTGACAGGATTTGTACCCAAAGAAACGTTAACAGGCGCCATCAATCAGCTCATCCCCTAACCCATTTTAATCAAATCAAGTCTACTGCTGATCCAAAGTCAGCAGTTTATTTATGGAAAAAGTTGTTGACAATATAGGGTAGGGGGGTATACTATACGAATGTAAATCAAATCAAGGAGGAATACGAAATGTCAGGAAATTCAAATGCTATGACTAATGCGAATCGGCTAAGATGGAAGGCATTGTTCTTGCTATGCTTGGCCCAGTTCATGGTTATCATGGACACATCTATCATCGGGGTTGCTCTCCCAGCGATTAAAGAAGCACTTGGTTACTCGCAAAACAACCTGCAATGGGTATTTAATGCTTATGTCATTTTCTTTGGGGGATTATTGCTACTAGGAGGCCGACTTTCCGATTTATTCGGTCAACGCAAGATGTTTATGCTCGGGTTTATAGTCTTGTCACTTGCTTCGCTGTTAGCCGGAATAGCTTGGTCCGAGGAGTCGATGAATATAGGCCGCGCCCTTCAAGGATTTGGGTCTGCGCTAATCGCTCCAGCTGCATTGACCATCATCATGCAACTCTTTGTCGCTAACCCTAAGGAGTTAAACAAAGCTTTCGGCTTCTGGGGAGCATCCGCGGCAGCAGGCGGTACGGCCGGGGTTTTCCTCGGAGGAGTCATCACGGAATGGCTCAGTTGGAATTGGACATTCCTGATCAACATCCCCGTTGGCTTGTTCGCTATTTTGTACAGTCTGTATGTCCTTCCAAAAGGAACTAAAAACAAGGGCAGCATCGATCTCTTAGGATCACTGACTGTCACGGCTGCGTTGGTGCTGGCGGTATATGCGATCGTGACTTCGGAGCATAACGGATGGGGAGCGCAAACATTCGGTTTAATGACTATTGCTGCTGTACTGTTCATTCTGTTTCTGATCGTGCAAGCGAAGAAAAAGGAACCGCTCGTACCTCTACGGATATTTAGAGCTCCGAATCTACTTGCGAGCAATATCATTTTGGCAACTCTTGCAGGTGCTTGGATTCCGCTTTGGTTTTTCTTGAATCTGTATCTTCAACAGGTTCTGAACTATTCGGCATTCATGGGCGGGGTTGCTCTGGTGCCGATGACGTTCCTCATCATGATCTTGATGATCGGAGTCATGGGAAGGCTTGTCGGCAAGTTCGGCATCAAAGGAAATCTCGTCATTGGTATGCTTATATTAGCGGGATCACTGTTGCTGTTCGCTGGGAATACGCCAGAAGGAGGAAACTTCGTTACCAACGTACTGTGGGCTTCTCTACTCGGGGCACTTGGCATGTCGATGGCTTATATCCCGGCAACGATCGCCTCCTTGTCGGGGGCAAGGCCGGAAGAATCCGGTTTGGCGTCAGGCTTATCCAATATGAGTTATCAAATTGGTTCAGCCATTGGATTAGCTGTCATGGTTGCCATATCTTCTTCCTGGACGAAAGGGGAGTTGGATAAAGGGATCGATCAAATCGCAGCATTAAATACGGGCTTTCACTCCGCATTCGTTGGAGCAGCTATCATAGCTATCGTCGGTGCACTTATCGCATTGGTTTTCATCCGAAAAGGGAAAACGTCAGAGAATTGATATTGAGATAGACATAATAATCAGTCGTGTTATTCACGGCTGATTTTGCTGTTCTATCAGAGCTTTGCATCGGATAGGGTTAGGGGGTATAATAGGGCATAAGGGGGAGGGGATAAGCCATGGAAAAGGAATTAACGGTTGAAACCGCGGGACATGAACATCATCACCAACATCAACATAGCCATCACTCCGAGAAGACCAAGATAAACCTGACCAGTCGCCTGAACCGAATCGAAGGGCAAATTCGAGGGATCAAAGGGTTAATAGAAAAAGATACGTACTGCGATGACGTACTCAATCAAATCGCTTCGGTTCAATCGGCTCTCAACAGCGTCGGGAAATTACTTCTCGAGAACCATATGAAAAGCTGTGTCGTTGAAAAAATTCAATCGGGCGAACATGGAGCCATCGATGAATTGCTGACGACAATAAATAAACTAATGAAATGATAATCTGAGCAAATGTGCTAATGTACATTTGCTTTTATATTTTTTTCATCGTCTTTGATTGACAACTTATAGGGTACCGGGGTATTCTATATTCAAGAACGTTACCATTAATTACAAAGGATGTGTTGGAGATTGTAGCAACACCAGCAATTTCTGCAAAGGTGCGGAAGAAGCAGGTTTGCCGATCATTCTTCAGCTGGATGAAGCGATCACCAGCTTGTAAGTGCCGATTCTAATGAAAATCGGATATGCAGGTCGAATCAACTTAAAGGGAGTCATCAATGAATAATTTATTATTTTGTAGTTGATATACTGTAGGGGGGTATAGTATAATGAGTTGCAGAAGTGATGATAATGCTCGTTCTTAACCAAGAGTTGAAAGAATTGAGCTGCTGTTCGACACAAGACGAGAGAAAAAGCCAACATAACGATAAAGGCAAATCAATTTCGCGGCTGAATTGTATCGAAGGACAAATCAGAGGAGTCAAGAAGATTCAATCTGGTGAGCTTCAAGTGATTGACGAACTATTTTTTTATGGTTAACAAATTAGCGAAATAAATGAGACGGAGGAAATATTAATGAAAAACGTAATGTTAAATGTAGAAGGAATGACTTGCGGTCGTTGTGTTCGTACTATTGAAGGTGCAGTCCAAGCTCTCGGTGCAAAGGCGACTGTTGATCTAGCCGCAGGCTTGGTTGAATTGGTGTATGACGACGGTAATATCTCATTGGACGGCATTGTCGAAACGATTGAGAAACAGGGTTACGATGTCGTGAAATGAAAACGTCATTTAGTTAAGATGGTAATACGACAGAGGAATAGGTGATGATCATGAACAACTCTAATCAAGCAGTACCTACCCAACAAGCCACACTACAGATCACTGGCATGACTTGCGCAGCATGTGCCAACCGTATAGAGAAAGGCCTGAATAAGCTGGAAGGCGTTGCACAAGCAAACGTAAACTTCGCCATGGAGCAAGCATCCGTCAACTTTGACCCTTCTCAAGTCAACATGTCCCAATTGGAACAGAAAATTCAAGACCTGGGATACGATACGGTAAAGGAGTCCATTGACTTCGATATTGTAGGCATGACCTGCGCAGCATGCGCCACGCGCATCGAGAAGGGCCTTAACAAAATGAGTGGCGTAAAAGCGACGGTGAACTTAGCTTTGGAGACGGCACATGTGGAATTTATTCCATCCATGACAAGTGCTGCGGATATGATCAAGAAAGTCGAACAGATCGGCTATAAAGCTAAACCGAAGAGCGAGCAGACGAATGAAAGCGATCATAAGAAAAAAGAAGTCCGCAGCCTGCAGATCCGGTTGATTGTATCGGCTATTCTCTCATTGCCGCTTCTCTGGGCAATGGTTGGACATTTCTCCTTTACGTCATGGATATGGGTGCCGGAGATTTTCATGAATCCATGGTTCCAAATGATATTAGCCACCCCAGTACAATTCATTATTGGCAGCCGATTCTATGTCGGAGCCTACAAGGCGCTGCGCAACGGCAGTGCGAATATGGATGTATTGGTAGCGCTTGGCACATCTGCCGCCTACTTCTATAGTGTTTACTTAACAATCGAATCATTAAATGCATCCGCACATCATCAGGTTGAGATGTATTATGAGACGAGTGCCGTGCTAATCACGTTAATCTTGCTGGGTAAATTATTCGAGACACTGGCGAAAGGCCGATCTTCGGAAGCGATCAAAGCATTGATGGGTTTACAAGCCAAGTCGGCTATCGTCATACGGGATGGTCAGGAAGTTAGTATTCCGGTAGAAGACGTAGTAGCTGGAGATGTATTCCTAGTTAAACCTGGCGAGAAAGTGCCAGTCGATGGTGTAGTGCTTGAAGGGTTATCGGCTGTCGATGAATCGATGCTAACCGGTGAAAGTATCCCAGTAGATAAGCAGACAGGAGATCAAGTCATTGGAGCAACGCTGAACAAAAACGGCGTGCTTAAAGTACGAGCGACCAAAGTCGGCAAAGAAACGGCGCTTTCCCAAATCATCAAAGTCGTAGAGGAAGCGCAAGGCTCGAAAGCGCCGATTCAAAGGGTAGCCGACGTGATTTCGGGAATATTCGTCCCGATCGTCGTAGGGATCGCGTTCGTCACTTTCTTGATCTGGTACTTCGCTGTCGATGCAGGCAATTTTGCAGAGGCGTTGGAGAAGGCAATTGCCGTTCTGGTTATAGCATGCCCATGTGCGCTAGGTCTTGCTACGCCAACATCGATCATGGCCGGTTCGGGTCGATCCGCTGAACTCGGTATTTTGTTCAAAGGCGGCGAGCATTTAGAATCCACGCATCGCATTAACACCATTGTGTTGGATAAAACGGGAACGGTAACGAAAGGTAAGCCGGAATTGACGGATGTTCGGATTGAGCAAGGCTATGATCGGGAACAGCTCTTGTCCTGGATTGCCGCAGCGGAGAAAAATTCGGAGCATCCGCTAGCGGAAGCGATCGTGGCTGGTATTCAAGAGCAAGGTATTTCTCTCCCATCGACCGATTCCTTTCAAGCGATACCTGGATTTGGTATTGAAGCTACGGTCGAAGGGAACGAATTGTTAATTGGAACCCGAAAGTTATTGGCGAAAGCTAACGTGAACGCGGAGGCTGCTTTTGAGGAAATGAGCCGACTGGAGTCGGTTGGAAAAACAGCGATGCTGGTTGCGGTTAATGGAAAGTACGCGGGTATGGTAGCCGTAGCGGACACGATTAAAGATACGTCGAAGCAGGCAGTTGCAAGATTAAAGCAGCTCGGTTTGGAAGTCGTGATGATGACAGGCGACAATGAACGTACGGCGAAAGCCATTGCGAGTCAAGTTGGAATCGACCATGTGCTGGCGGAAGTGCTGCCGGATGGTAAAGCCAACGAGGTCAAGCGATTGCAAGAAAGCGGGAAGAAGGTCGCGATGGTTGGAGATGGAATCAACGATGCGCCGGCATTGGCAATTGCGGATATCGGGATGGCGATCGGTACGGGAACCGACGTGGCCATGGAGGCCGCGGATGTTACTTTAATGCGCGGAGACTTGAACAGTATTCCGGACGCGATCTCGATGAGTAAGAAAACGATGGTAAACATTAAGCAAAACTTGTTCTGGGCGCTTGCTTATAATGTCATCGGCATCCCGATCGCAGCGCTTGGATTCCTTGCACCATGGCTCGCCGGAGCAGCTATGGCTTTAAGCTCCGTCTCCGTTGTGCTGAATGCGCTACGTCTACAAAGAGCAAAAGTATAAAGTTATCCATAAATGGAGGCTAAAATGAAACGAATTTATTTGATCGGATTGCTAGTAGCACTAGTTCTTGTTGCTGCTTGTGGAAAACAAAATAAACAAGAAACAGATAATCATGGTGCTCATGGCGGGAATTCTCAAGCAGCATCACCCGCTGCACCCGGTGCCGGAGAGCACGGAGAAGCTCACGGAGAAGAACATGCCGACGAGACGAAGAAGCTAGAGACGAATGCCGATTGGAAATGGTCTGAAGAAACGCCGAAATCCGGAGAGAATACCTTAATAACCGTACAAATTCAAGATACGGAAGGGAAGGCCATCGAGGAATTCGATATTAATCACGAGAAGAAGCTCCATCTCATCGTGGTTAGCAAAGATTTATCTTACTTTGACCACATTCATCCGGAGTACAAAGGGAATGGGCAATTCGAAATCACGACATCGTTCCCTTCCGGTGGAGATTATAAGTTATTCGCCGACTATATTCCTACCGGTGGATCCGCCACAACGAAGTCCGAATGGATCAAGGTAGAAGGGCTAGCCGCTGAACAAGTTCCGATTAAACCATCGGATGAACATTCCGTGATCGTGGACGGGGTAGAAATCACACTCGAGAACAAGCATCCGGAAGCCGGCAAAGAAATTGAGTTGAACTTCAAACTTTCGGATGCGAAGTCCAAAGATCCGATAACGGATCTAGAGCCTTACCTAGGCGCTGTTGGGCACGTGGTGATCCTAAGTGAAGATACAGAGCAGTATTTGCATGTACACCCGATGGAGGAAAAAGCGAAAGGCCCGGATGCGAAATTCATGACGACTTTCCCCAATACAGGCGTATATAAGATTTGGGGGCAATTTCAACGAAACGGTAAAACTTTTATCAGTCCTTTTGTAGTTGAAGTGAAATAAAATAATACTACCCCGACCGCAAGAGGTCGGGGTTTTTGTTGTATTCGATTAAAAATGTCAAAATTGTTAGCTATAGGTTTGCTGTGCAAGGCACCTCAATCAATGAGTGTCAATCGTATGTATGCTGAAGAAGGGTCTAGGGATCCTTCTTTTTTTGCTCAGTCCTCTTTTTTCTGACATTTGTCATAACCAGTTTGTGACAACCTACACTAATTGAATCTCGCTCTTTTTCAATATAATAAGGACATCAAGTAACGAGGAAGAAATTAGTGGAGGATGGTACAAAATGAAAAAAGCGATTGAATGTATAAATCTAGTAAAGCAATTCGGTGACTACTGTGCCGTTAATCATATGAATCTATCATTTGAGCAAGGTCAAATATCCGCGTTGCTCGGACCGAATGGTGCAGGTAAGACAACAGCTATTTCCATGATGCTCGGAATGATAAAGCCAACGTCAGGAGAAGTTAGGATGCTGGGTGTGCCGTCTGGAACAAAAGAATTACGGCAACGCGTTGGAGCGCTTATGCAGGATGTTAAAGCGGCAGATGGGCTCACTGTCAAAGAAGTGCTTCAATTGTTCCGTAGTTATTATCGTAATCCGATGTCGCTTGAGCGATTGTTCGATATTTCGGGTCTCCATGCGGATGCGAAGCGGCGCGCGTCCTCTCTGTCAGGAGGTCAACGACGCAGATTAGCTTTCGCCCAAAGCTTGGCGGGAAATCCAGAGCTTCTCTTACTCGATGAGCCTACTGTGGGGATGGATATCGAGGCTCGTGGTCGCTTTTGGGACACAATCCAAGCACTGGCAAGAGACGGGCGTACTGTGCTTTTAACGACACATTATTTAGAGGAAGCTGATGCTGTCGCAGATCACATCGCGGTAATTGCCAGTGGACAGGTTGTTGCGGAAGGGACACCAGAGCGATTAAAGGCACAAACTGCGCTTCGGACTGTATCATTTCGAGCGGCGAACGCACCAGCTGATCAGGAATGGCTCACACTACCTGGCGTAGAAAAGGCAGAGTGCAACGGCGAGCGAATTCGTCTTTACGCTCAAAAGACAGATGAATTGTTATTTTCACTGATGCAGTCTAACTGGGGAATTTCAGATATTGATATACAATCTGCCAGCTTAGAAGATACTTTCTTAAGTCTTACAGATTCACATCGTCCAACCATTACACGATAAGAAACATTCTAGGAGGAATATTGCTATGTTACATATGTTCATTGCCCAAACCAAAGCAGAAAGTCTACGAATTGCCCGCAGTCCATTTTTCTTACTCTTCTCCATTGCGATGCCGCTTGCTTTCTACTTTTTATTTGCAAGTATGAATGGAACGGATAAATCGATTCAATCGACAACTTGGGGCGTTTTTTCATTGATGTCGATGACTGCATTCAGCCTGATTGGTACAGCAGTATCTCAATTCGGTATACGTCTATCGTTCGAGCATCAAGATGGGTGGGTACGCTTGCTGAAATTAACGCCACTATCTCCTGCAGTCTGGATTGGCAGCAAGGTTGTATCGCAAATGGCTGTTCACTTGATCGTAATTGCTATTATTTTTTTATCCGCGGGTCTAGTTCATGATATACAACTGACAGCTGGGCAATGGATTTCATGTGGATTATGGTTATGGATTGGAAGTATACCTTTTCTGGCGCTTGGTTCATTGTTAGGAACGCTAAAGAATGCTAATACCGCAGTTGCAATCGGAAATGTATTACAGATGGGTCTTGCAATTATGGGAGGACTATGGATGCCGCTTAGCACTTTGCCGAAGTGGATGGGATCGATCGGGGAATGGCTTCCATCTCACCGTTACGCAAATGGGGCATGGAATATGATTATTGGAAAAGCTCCGGCAAGCATCGATTTCATAATATTAACAGGATACGGTCTCTTATTTATGGTACTATCTGTATATATATATAATCGACGGGAAGCGGTGTAATTGAATCGAGAGAAATGGCGTCTCTTCCCGAAATCAGAGGGAGTCGCCCCTTATTTTTTGTTAACAAATCTAATTATTCCAATGTACTTTTTACTTCATGAACCGTCAGGTATACAGTGGCTTGGCTTTGTTCTGTTGGGTGTATTTGCTCTACTGTTTCGTCAATTCTACTTTAATGCAAAGCGGGCTCCACAAATCTTAATGACTCAGGTGGGTATACTCTTAATTTTAGCGGCTGTATTTCACCCTATGTATACATTTATCGGCTTTATGATCGCAGCTCCACTTAGTAAACAAAAGACGCCGATATTATTATCCATTACCATTGCATTCCCCATAGGTATGGGGGCTATTGCTGTTCCTTACTTGGATCAGGCGAGCAGCCAATTGTGGATAGGACTGGTGCCTATATTTGGCGTCTGTATTCTGCCGTATATCATTCGAACTTCGATTCGATTTCAGCAGACGTCAGCGAGACTGCGAGCAGACACCGCTGAACGAATGGCGCAGCAGGAGGAGCGCCAGCGGATAGCGCGTGAACTACATGATACATTGGGACATACGCTGTCATTGATTGCATTGAAAGGAGAGGTCGTTGAGAAGCTGATCAATCGTCATCCCGAGAGAGCGATATTAGAGGCTCGCGAAATACGAGAAACGGCACGCGCGGCCTTGAAACAAATGCGTGAATTGGTTACTGAGATGAAAGTTGCCTACTTCGCTGACGAATATAAGCATGCTGTATCTTTATGTTCAGCTGCGGGCATAACGTTGGCATTTCAATATCAATCGGTTTCAAATCGCAAACCTTCTAATGTAGGGACGATAGACGAATTAGTGAACAATAAGCTTCCGTTAACACCGCTGCAGGAGACGATTTTGGCGATGTGTTTTCGCGAGACCATAACAAATGTGGTTCGACATAGTCGAGCAACAAAGTGCAACGTTCATTTGGACATTCAAGAAGGGGAAGTCCGTGTATCTGTAAGTGATGACGGCATTGGGGTAGATGAGGATCAACTCTATACCAGCAGCAATGGCATCGCAGGATTACGACAACGGCTTGTCATGATCGATGGCCGTATCTCACTATCTTCATCCTCAGGCAAAGGGACAGAATTAACCTTACATATTCCTAGGGTAATACGCAATGAAAAGGTAGGTACCGTTTAGATGATTCGTATTATTTTGGCAGAAGATCAAAAGTTATTAAGGGGAGCACTGGCAACTCTACTTTCATTAGAAGATGATATTGAAGTAGTCGGCCAGGCCGAAAATGGGGAAGAAGCGATGTCTCTAATTCAACAATATGAACCGGATGCCGCTGTTATGGATATTGAAATGCCGCTAAAAACGGGGTTGGATATTGCGGAGGCGATTCAAAAAACGAAGTCAGCTTGTCGGATCATCATCTTAACGACATTCGCACGTCCTGGATACTTTCAGCGGGCTATGCAGGCAGGGGTTTACGGATATCTTCTCAAAGATACGGGCAGCGAGGAGCTATCTGACGCAATTCGTCGGGTCTACGATGGGAAACGTGTGATTAATGCGGAACTGTCTCTCGCGGTATGGGATGACCCATGTCCATTATCACCTCGAGAGCGTGATGTCATGAAGTTGGCTGCCCAAGGCTTGACTCTTCAAGAAATTGGAGCACAGCTGTTTCTATCCTATGGAACGGTACGGAACTATATGTCAGAAGCGATTGGGAAACTTGGGGCGAATACTCGGATCGAAGCTATAGATATTGCACGTAGTAAGGGATGGTTGGATTAAGGATACCTTTAATAAAAGTAATCACAAGTATTTCAAGTCTTTATTATCTCTTGGAGTGAGCTATCTTAGGTTGCTTCTCTTCCATCCTCAAAGTGGAACTACGTTGAATAGTGGTTTTGCACAGCCACGGTTCGCCTCCACCATGTAAATCCACAACCGCATGTGAAGTGACCCCATAAAGTTAGACAGGTTATTTCATTAGGCGACTTTTTGGGAATGAGTTCGGTACTGTACCGGACTCATTCCCTTTAGTTTTGCCTTAATGCGCTTGTGATTGTAATAATCAATGTATGTTGAGAGCTCTTGTTTAAAATGCTCAATTCGTTTAAATAAAGAAATTCAGATTTCATTGTGCCAAAGAAACTCTCAATGACGGCGTTGTCGTAGCAGTTGCCTTTGCGGGACATACTTTGTTTGATACCACGCTTT
>NZ_JBWDNT010000004.1:0-552374 GCF_056269345.1 Paenibacillus sp. J22P15 | reverse complement strand
CACAAAAGCGTTATCCATGTAGTTATCGCCCCAGTAACCGCTTTCAACCATATCCTTAATTTGATCTACGATCAATTCAGCAGTCTTACTCTCAGCAAAAGTTGCTGTGTTATTGTTCAACTTTTCAGCCATTCCCGGCTCATTCTTTTCAATAGCAGGACCAAGCTCAGGGAACCACAATGTATGATGCCAACCATCAGAGACAGCTTCGTAGATTGGCGTTATACCAGCTGCCATTATGGCCTCACTCACAACTTTCAGCTCGTTGTAAGTAGTCGGAACGTCAAGACCTAGTTCGTTAAAAATTTTCTTATTGTAAGCGACCGCCCATACAGCAGACAGGTCCTGTACAGGCTGTCCGTAAACTTTACCATTCACAGAAACTTCTACTGCAGCTAGTGGATCCAAGCGAGACACCCATTCTTCGCCAGTCAAATCAGCAGCGTTTTTTTCTACATTCAACTGCGTTATGATATCAAATTTACCCGCTTGTGAGCCAAACAAATCGGCACCTTCGCCTGTATTAAGCTTAGTAAGCAACAGGTTAGAATATTGATCGGCAGGAACGATCTGATAATCCACCTTAATACCTGTCTCTTGGGTGAACTTTTCACCAAGCTGTAGTTCAGCATCCTGTACCCAATCCTGGCTTGCCATATAAGTTAAAGTAATGTCCTCTTTCGGAGTTGTTGTTTCCGGATTCGTGGTCCCCGGTTTCTGCTCCTCCGCTGGAGAGCTGCATGCAACCACTCCTAAAATCATGAATACTGCCATTACGCAAATAAGTAGTTTCTTCATAAACTTCCTCCTAAAATCCCCCATTAGTTGACACGCTTTCATTTGTTCTTGTACAATCGCGGTATACCGAACTTGTATTCATTATAGATTCTCCTTGTTTTTGAAGGAATGTGTGATTCGTGCCACTTTCATGTATTTTTTTAACCACAGAATGATTGTTGTGAGGTTCAGATGAGACATGCTACTGTACGCTCTACATTATTATTGACCTATTCGTCGATTATTTTAATCGCTTTCTTTGTAGTGGCATTACTTTATTCCGCTATGCAAGTACCGAAACTTAAAGAACAAACTTTTGCCAATCTTTCGCAAAATGCTTTCGCTATAACCGCTTCAATGGATAATGAACTTAATCAAATGAACACTGTCGCGCTAAATATTTTATATTCGACGTCGATAAAAGATCGCTTTCATAGCTTAATTCAGGGTGGCACTGCCTCCCCTCTATCAGAAGATGCACAAGTTCTTTTGGACATTCTAGCTACGCTTATTTTTCCAAATCGGCCGGTGGATCAAATTAATTTATATTCTAAAGGAAATGACATTGTGTCGTCCGGGCTGCGTAATGGAATTTTTGTAGGCTCAGCTCGCGATCAACCGTGGTTTGAAGAGGTTGCTGCTTCTCCAAATCATCAATCTATTCAATTTACCGGTAACGATCCAGAACTGGCGAAATATTTCACTGGAAACTACGGCAAGGAGTTTGTATCATTTTCCATGCTTAATTACGACAGTTTCAATAACCCCAACGGATATATTGAAATCAAACAAAGATTAAGCTCTATCGTTTCTGCAGCAATAGATTACTCCAGTGTTTACGGCGAAAGAATCTATATTTATGACAGTGATGGCTCACTGCTATTTCCGCTAGATTCTACACCTGATCCCGATCTGTTTTTATTTGCCAAGGACCAGAACTTTCCGTTAAAGGTTACTCGCTATCTTTCTTCAACTGACAATGAGCAAATCATTTGTGTTCCTTCGAAGAAGGCTGATTTCTATACTATTATGGTGATAAGTGAGCAAAAACTATTGCAACCTGTCCATAATTTTATTATGAATATCGCACTGTCTACAGTTTGTGCCCTTATTTTCGCGCTAATATTGTCGTATTTTGCAGCACGTCGCATTACTGCGCCGATTAATGAAATCAACCAACAAATTTCCTATATCGATATTACTGCGCCTGCTCCTTTATCTCCACTACGTACAAATGTGACAGAGCTGCGCACACTGCACGAAGCATTTGATCGAATGCAATCCAAATTGGCCGAAAGCGTAAGCAAGCAACTTTTGTTGCAAACGCAAGAAATGCAGTCTCGCATGTTAGCACTTCAATCTCAGATGAACCCGCACTTTTTATTCAATAGTTTAGCTACGATTCAAGCAATGGCTGACGAAGGAATGAATACTGAAATTACAGTTATGTGTCAATCCATGTCTAATATTTTGCGCTATATTTCCTCCGATACTGAACAAGTGGTGGATATTTACGACGAAATCAGATATACAAAAGACTATCTGGATTGCATGTCTATACGTTATCAAGGTGATCTGTCCTATTCGATTAATATTCCCGAAGACATGAATCAAATAAAGATTCCAAAGCTTTGCATACAACTTATGGCCGAAAATGCAATCAAGTATTCAACAACCAAGAGCCCTCCTTACTACATCAGCATATCTGGTAGCTTCGATTCGTCTCACTATGAGATCACAATTAAAGACAATGGTCCCGGATTTTCATATGAAGCGCTTTCATTACTACATGAACAAATCGTACAAATTAACGAAACTGGTTTACTTCCCTCTTTAGAAATCAATGGGATGGGATTACTTAACATTTACATCCGCTACAGACTGTTGCATGGTTATCGGGTTATTTTTCGACTGGAAAACAACAAAAGTGGGGGGGCCTGCATTACGATTGGAGAGGAATATGATGGATAAGAAATTCAGGGTAATTGTAGCAGACGATGAAAAACTAATTGCAAAAAACATTTCCCGTAATATAGAAAAAACTAATGATTCCTTTCGTGTTATCAGTATAGTAGGAGATGGACTTGAAGCCTATGAAATGACCCAAAAGCTACTGCCCGACGTAGTTTTCAGCGATATAAAAATGCCTAGGTTGAACGGAATTGACCTTATCAAAAAACTTAATATCGAATTTCCTTCTGTTAAAAAAGTGATTATTAGCGGCTACAATGACTTCGATTTAGCTCGATCTGCAATCCGCAATAACGCTACGGACTACTTGCTCAAACCTGTCAATCCGGAGGACTTAAGAACAACCTTGCATCTGCTAGAGAATGAGCTTTTAGCTACCCAAAACGCGCTGATGCCAAAAAAGGAAGATAGCCCTGCTGAGATTGTAGAAAGTGTCATGGCATACCTTCGTCATAATTATGCAGATCAAGTGAATTTTTCTCATATTGCTGAAAAGTATAATTTTTCTTCTGCGTATCTCAGTAAAATTTTCAAAGGGCACACGCGTACATCACCCGGAAAGTATTTAATAGAATATCGATTGACAATTGCGAAAAAGCTGTTGATAGATACTGAATTATCTGTTAAAGAAATTGCCGAAAAGGTTGGATTCAATGATCCCTTCCATTTCAGTAAAAGCTTTAAAAGTGCAACAGGAATTAGCCCTGCTCAGTTTAAAGAGCACCTTTATTGATAAGATGAATTATAGGGAAGCTGCAGGATACTCAATAATGCAAGCTTGGATTTCCAACCAATGTGTCGGAAGTCCACGCCTGCTCTCAGTGACCCCTCTGTTACTTTATCAGTTCAGCTGCTAAGACTGATTGAAAATGCGAATTAACTCTTCCAACATATCTTCCAAACCGTGGAAACCAGCTATTTTATTTACAGCCAAAAGGGAACTATGTCTCAGCAACTTTAGCTTCCCTCTGCAGCCACTGGGGAATTGAAAACAAGTTGCATTGGATACTCGACACGGTTATGCGAGAGGATGAAAGCCGCGCGCGAAGCTGACATTGCGCAGAAATTCTAATTATTTTTCGCCATTTTGCTCTTAATCTGATAAAAAAAGAAACCTCACGGAAAGGCATCCTTCGTATTAGTTGAAGTATATACCGATAATACACTTCATTAATTTTATAATTAGATTTTGCATCAAGAATATTCTCAAGCTGTTATTGAGAGTGATTCTCCCCCTTTGGTTCGTTATGATCATTCGATTTTTGAATCTCCTCAGCCAACAACCAATTAAGATCAAATCCATATTTTCTTCTTAATGCTATCAAAGTATCAGCGGAGGGTTTGCTTTTACCTTTTTCTATTTCGCTAAGATTACCTTGTGATATTCCAAGAGCTGTAGAAAATTCAACTTGACTTAAACAATGTAATTTTCGAAAACATTTTTTATCACCTATCAAAATAAACTCATCCTTTCTAAATTTTTTCCTAAACTAATAGTGATTTCTCTTTATCGAAAATAAAACCCTTGAATACCAAGGACTTTGATGCCATCTGATTGTCTCATTTTGATGTTATAATCTGTCTCATATTCACCGGGGGTGAATACCTCCACTTCAGCTTGGTAATGCACCTCACCGATGTTGAATTCATGATTAAGTGAGGTTTCGGGATAAAAATCGAGGATCTTCACCTCTCGAAACGTACGCAAATACACATCACGCCATTTCCCCACTGGTGTAATACGCGGAAACCAATCCCAAGCGTAGTTAAATCGCGACTTCAGCTTGGTAATAAGGTGAGAATACCCGACTTGTCCATCGTTAAGATAAATCTCACCCTTAAAATCAAGACCTTCCAAAATCAATTCACAGCGATCCTGCACCCATTCGGAGGGAATGAAAATCCATTCTCAAAAAACCAGTCGCGATTATAAACCCACTCTTCATTCAGGCTTTCCAAACCTTGATTATAATTGCCCAACCATCCAGCACTGCGCAGGTCAATTTGCACGCCTCCAGGCACTGTCGCCTTGATCTCGGGAATGTTAGGGAGAATTTGTCTGCCCAGCTCCATGGATAACTTGGAGCGCCATTGATTTCTATAATACCCGGGTAACGTCCAATCCTCTCCGTTTAACGTCATCTGTATCATTAAACAAGCCTCCATTAATCTGTTTTGGCATTCAGGACTAACCCTTTACAGATCCTGCTGTAACGCCTTGGATAATTTTATTCTGCAAGAACATATAAACCACAAGGCTTGGCGCAATGGTGAGCGCAATGCTGGCAAGCACTTTAGGCCAGTCCGTGGAAAGGCCCATAAATTGCAAAATCGCGACGGGAACGGTTTGATATTCAGATTTTATTAGAAACACAAGTGAAAACAACAGCTCATTCCAGGTTCCCATAAAAGTGAAAATGGCCACTGTTGACATTGCCGGGGCGGAAATCGGTATTATGATCCGCGCAAAAACCCCGGGTATTGAACTTCCGTCCAAAACCGCCGATTCTTCCAGCTCCCGTGGAAGTGTTGTGAAATATCCGGAAAGAATCATGATCGCCGTCGGCAAACCAAATACGGCATAAGGAAGCACAATAACTAAACGCGGGTCCAGATATTCCCTTAATCCTTGCAAACTAATATATATAGGTATCAAAGTGGAATGTACCGGAATCAACAGTCCAAGCAAGAAGAAAGCGAGAACAAGTTTGCTTCCTTTCCATTTCAGACGGGTAAGCCCAAATGCCGCGGTTGTCGCCAATAACATAACGATTCCTACGGTTAGAATGGAGATCACAGTACTATTCAATATATTCAAATGCAAGTGGTGCTCTGTAATTACCTTCTTATACCCTTCAAGATGGAAAGATCGTGGAATCCCCCACGGATGAAGAAAGAAATCGTCCTGGGTTTTAATCGCACTCATATAAACCCATGCAAGCGGATAAAGAACGATGATGGCAATCAAGAATAAAAACCCGTAGAGAAATGTACGTTTCACGTTTTGATTTAAACTCATTTTCCAGCCCCCCTACTCTCTCTACCCTGTCTGAACATAAGAGAAATAAGCAGAGTGAAGAAAATATTCAATCCAAGAAGGAAAACGGATACCGCACTGCCGAAGCCGTACCTCATTTGTTGAAATGCCGTACTATACATGTGTAAGGCCAGAACAGTCGAAGAACGTGCCGGCCCTCCTCCCGTCAGTGCAATAACATTATCAAACGCTTTCACCGAGCTTGTTGTGATGAGGATTAGGCTAATCGTGATAAAAGGCTTCATCAAGGGAAGAATAATATGCCAAATCACCTTCCATTCGCTGGCTCCATCAATACGAGCCGATTCAAGAACTTCCGAATGTATGGTGGACATGCCCGCCAAAAAAATAACCATATGATATCCGAAAAACTGCCATGCCACAGAAATGACGACGGCATGAATGGCAAATTCCGTATCGGATAACCATGCTTTATCGAATCCTGCAAATCCAATTGCCCGGGCCGCTGTATTCAATAATCCGATGTCAGAGTGATAAATAAACTGCCAAAGCAATCCAACGGCAGTTCCCGAGATGATCACAGGAGTAAAGTACACATTGCGGAAAAACATCACTCCACGAAGTTTACTTGATAACAGGATTGCAAGGATGAGCGCGATAGGCAGCTGAAGCAATACGCTCTCCAACGTAAATATCAATGTATTCTTTAGTGCGAGTATGAAAATATCATCCTGCATAAATAATTCTTGGTAATTGTCAAAAGCGATGAACACTTTAGCTCCGACGACATTCCAATCGAAAAAACTATAATATATTGAATTGACAATAGGCAGCGGAAGAAAAAAAGTATACAGCAACAAAGCGGGTAGCACGAAAAGTGCGATCATCCACTTGTTGCGAAGCATTCTGTCCATGAATTTACACTCCTTTGTTTAATCAAGAAAGGGGATCATGAATTCGATCCCCCCTCATCTCCGTCACTTCTTTTGGTTATCCTGCTTTTTCTGCAAGTCTCCGAAAACTTTCTTCGGGTCTTTTCCCATATATAAGATTTGAGTGGCATTGTTCAATTCCGCTCCCATGAAAGCACCCAGAGGAACATCCCACGGATACATAGATCCGGTTGAATTGACCAATGACTCTTGTAATTCCACAGCTATAGGGTTAACCTCTTCCTTATTTGTTTTCACCTTAGTAGTTGTCAGGAATCCTAATTTGGCAAGAGCCTCTTGACGCTCTTGCGAGAAAGCAAACTTAAGGAAAGCAATCGCTTCTTCCTTATGTGCGCTTTCTTTGGCAATCGACAGGGAGACGTTCGGAATGATGAGGAAATGATTTTTGCTTCCTGTTCCGCCTGCTATGTCAGGGAAATTAAAGATGCCCAGTTTATCACCTAAATTTTCATATAGGCTGGGGATCCTCCATGTACCCATTGCAAACATACCTGCTTTACCCTCTGCCAATTTGGCCTCACTTTCCGAAGTATGAACGCTGTTAACATCCTTCTCAAAAGCGCCTAATTTCACTAATTCCTGCAAAGTGTTTGCGGCTTGGATGAGCGGCTCGCTTGTCCAAGGTTCTTTATGATCCATAACAATGTTTTGATACGCTTCCAAACCGCCAATGCGCTCGGCAATCATCATATAAGGGATCGTGCCAGTCCATGAGTCCTTGTTGGGAACCGTCATCGGAATAATCCCGTTCTCTTTCAAGGACTTAACGACATTCAAAAACTCTTCATATGTTTGCGGCTCTTGCAAGTTATATTTCTTAAATACGTCTTTGTTATAATAAATAATTTCCGAATCTAAAGTGGAGGGGATCCCATAGATACCTCCATCAAAGGTTGTTGCTTTCAAAGGCTCTTCTTGAAGAAAGCCTTTCCATTCCGGGTCACTCTCAATGGCTTCACGCAAATCAAGTAGTCGGCCTGATTCCACAAAGGGCCGCATCCTTTCCAGCGTCCAGCCTTGGACGATGTCCGGCACGTTATTGGCCGCCATCTCCGTCGTCACCACCGTCAAATACTGATCGCCAGAGGCATTTGCCGTCACATCAAATTCAATATGAGGATTTTTTTCTTTGAACAGTTTCATATTTTCCGACATCCAATCAAAATACAAATCCTTAGATGGATCCTTCGCCAGCATGACACGCAGTGTGACTTTTTCCTTGTCTCCTTCTGGATTGGATGAGGCGGAGCCGTTATTCCCTGATTGGGAATTTGAGGAACACGCAATTACGAAGCTCATCACTAACACCAATAAGAAACTCACTTTTAAAGCCCTTACATTATGTTTCAATCTTCTTTCCCCCTAGCTATAATGTTGGAACGTGATCTTACGTTTTCTAGAATAGATCATTAATTCTGCGGTCACTTCTTTTGCTTGTCCTGCTTTTTTTGCAAGTCTCCGAAAACTCCCATCGGGTCTTTTCCCATGTATAAGACTTGAGTAGCATTATTCAATTCCGCACCCATGAATGCCCCCAGAGGTACATCCCATGGATACATTGATCCGGTCGAATTGGCCAATGACTCCTGTAATTTCGCAGTCATAGGGTTAACCTCATCCGGATTCACTTTTACTTTGGTTGTCGTCAGGAATCCTAATTTTGCCACCGCCTCTTGGCGTTCTTGCGAGAAGGTAAACTTCAGGAAAGCAATTGCTTCTTCCTTATGTTTGGATTGATTAGCAATTGACAGCGCTTTATTCGGAATGATCAAGAAATGATCTTTGCTTCCTTTTCCGCCAGCCATGTCAGGGAAATTAAAGTAGCCTAGTTTATCGCCTAAATTTTCATATAAGCGGGGCATCGCCCATGTACCCATTGCATACATACCTGCTTTACCCTCTGCCAATTTGGCCTCACTTTCCGAATTAAGAACACTGTTAACATCCTTCTCAAAAGCGCCTAATTTCACTAGGTCCTGCAATGTGTTAGCGGCTTTGATGAACGGCTCGCTTGTCCAAGGGTCTTTATGATCCATAACTATGTTTTGATACGCTTCCAAACCACCGATGCGCTCAGCAATCATCATATATGGGATCGTGCCGGTCCATGAGTCCTTATTGGGAACCGTAAGCGGAATAATCCCGTTCTCTTTCAAGGTTTTAACAATATTCAAAAAATCCTCATACGTTTGCGGCTCTTCCAGGTTATATTTCGCAAATACCTCTTTGTTGTAGAAAATGACTTCTGCATCCAAAGTAGCTGGGATACCATAAGTGCCGCCATCAAACGTCGTTGACTTTAAAGGATCTTCTTGAAGAAAGCCCTTCCATTCCGGGTCACTCTCAATGGCTTCACGCAAATCAAGAAGTCGACCCGCTTCCACAAAGGGCCGCATCCTTTCCAGCGTCCAGCCTTCAACGATGTCTGGCACGTTATTGGCCGCCATCTCCGTTGTCACCATCGTCAAATACTGTTCCGAGGAGGCATTTGCCACTACGTCAAATTCAATATGAGGATTTTTTTCTTTAAATAGTTTCATATTTTCGGTCATCCAATCGACAAACAAATCCTTGGACGGCTCCTTCGACAGCATGACGCGCAGCGTGACTTTATCCTTATCTCCTCCTCCTTGATTCCCAGTATCAGATGAAGCCGGGACGTTATTCCCTGATTGAGAATTTGAAGAACACGCAATGACGAGGATCATCACTAACATCAACACAAAACTTACTTTTAAAGCCCTTACATTTTTCTTCATTTCTCTTTCCCCCTAATGTTGGAATGTAATTATATGTTAAGTATGAGGGAATACAATAAAAGGGATAAGGGGACAAATATGACTTTTCGTTTAAAATAATGACTAGAATAGATCATCAAAGTTATCCCTGTACTCGGAAGGTGTCAATCCGGTATATTTCTTGAATTTCGTTGCGAAATACTGAGGGTCCGTAAATCCGACCAACTCTGCTACTTCATATACTCTACATTGTGGATCCCTAAGCAATTGTTTTGCTTTTTCGAGACGATATCTTGTCAGCATATCTGTAAATGTTTGATTGCATTCTGCTTTAATTAATCTACTTAAGTAGTTGCTGTTCAGGTGTACGCTCTCCGAAATCCATAGTAAGGAGATACTTTCCCGATAGTGTTCCGAGATGAGTGCTAGTACGCGATCCACAATTTTTTTGTGCCCCGTTCGGGTTTGTTTGTATATGTCACTTGCAACCCTGGAGATGTAGCCCTGGAACAGTTCATGCAATTGCTCGAATGAATGGGCGTTGATCATGCTTTCGAATATACTGTGATTTTCATCGGAAATGATGAAGCGCGCGGTAGAGATCAAACTCACAATTTGCGCTGTCAACCCTATGCATATCGTCTTTGCGTCCGGCAATTTTTCTTTGCAGCTTTCAAATATTTGGAATAGGCTACTAACTTGATCTTTAGCATCATCCTTATTTCCTATCTTTAAGGCTCTTAACATCGATTCCGAAATATCCGTATAATTCGAAATATGTGAAGATGAGCGCCAAAGAGATGGGGGATTCGGGATATCAGGGCTAGGCAAGTCATCGTAAAAAATAATAGAATTGGTTCCTAGATAAAAAATGTGTTGGAGGGATTCATACGCCTCCAAGTAAGCTTTGTTCAATTTGACATATGACGCATGTATGGAAGATACTCCAATGGATACACTGAGTCTCGGTTGAAGGTGGGTTACATTCTCTAGGATACTCTCACATTTCTGCATGAACGGACTAAATTCATAGATGTCATGGTCTTTATAAATGATTGCGTAGTTATCATGTCCCAAAGGAACATATATCGTTCCATCATATTCTTGAAAGTACAAACGCAACCGATGTTCCGTGGTTAATCGACTCAGTTGATGCTCCTTCGTTTTTTGAGATTGCCTATCTGTGATTTCGGCCTTGATCAACAACAAGCGGAAGGATTGATCCTTCATCTCATAGATCTGGAGTGTTTCTGTCAATTCCGTCTGCTCAAATGACATCGGAGATAAGATTATTTTCTGAAGATAGGCTTGCCTGTAAAAGTACAGGTTTTGTTTCAATTCGTTCCGAAAAACTTCAATTTGCAAGTCTCTTTCCCTTTCCGCCTCAAAGTCCAGTATTGCTTTTTCCAAAATTTGATGGAGTTCATGGTATGATGTCGGTTTTAATAAATAATCAAAGGCCCCAAGCTGAACAGCACGACGAGTATATTCAAAATCGCTGTAACCGCTAAGCAGTATGATCCGTGTATGCGGATAACTTGCAGCTACTTTCTCCATCAATTCAAGACCATCCATACCCGGCATGCGAATGTCGGTGATCATGATATCCGGACAGTCCTTTTGTATCAGTTCTATAGCCTCGGATCCATGAGACGCCTCGTTAATAACCGCACACCCTAAACTCTTCCAATCAATGGAGGTGCGGATCCCTTCGCGGATCACATTTTCATCATCAACAATGAGTACTTTGTACATTTGCTTCCAACCCCTCTGGAAGTTTGACTGAAATACGGGTTCCTTTTTCCGGAATACTGTATATTTCAAGACCATAACCTTCACCAAAAAATAAATTCAATCTCTTATGAACGTTCATTAAACCAATACTTTTCTTGGGACTGACGTCTTCCTCATTGAATACGGAACGAATCGTTTCTTCGTTCATACCGCAGCCGTTGTCCTCAATTTTTATGCACACCTTATTATCCCGCTCCTCACCGATAACCCGGATTTTACCTTCCCCAACCTTGTCGCGAAAACCGTGGATAATGCTGTTTTCGACGAGGGGCTGTAACGAAAGCCGCGGAATGGTCACGCCAAGAAGATGTTCAGGAATATCAATAAAAACACTCAGCTTGTCCCCAAATCGAATTTTTTGAATCCCCAAGTACTTATTCACATGAATGATTTCATCACCTAAGGTAACCATTTCTCTTTGTGTGTCTATGCTGTAACGCATAATATCCGCTAGCATCGAGGTCATGTCGCATATTTCCGGAACGCGGTTCATCCTCCCCATCCAATTGATGGCTTCCAATGTGTTATAGAGGAAATGCGGATTGATCTCTGCTTGTAGAGCCCGCATTTCAAGCTCATGCCCCATCGTCTGGAGTTGAGCCTGATTTTCAATGGATGTGCGCAAACGGCTGAGCATATTGTTGAATGAGGATGCAAGCACGGTCAGTTCATCATTTCCGACGTAATTTACGTTGACATTTAAATCGTTAGATTCAATATTCCGCATTTCTTTGACAATTCGTATAATGGGTTTTGAAAGATTAGATGCAATCACTCGGGCCAAAAGAATAGCTAACAAAGTGAAGATTAGGGAGCAAATCAACACCCAGTTCCGGACAATGTGCGCGCCCGACAACAGTTCGCTTTCCGGAAATCGATAAAGATAAATCCAACTCGTTAAATCCGACTGGAGGTAGTGGTAAAAATATTTTTCCGTTTCATTCGAAAAAAAATGCCCGGTCGGCGACTTTAATTGTTTAAAGATGGTAGATTCATAAGGTTGGCCTATATCATTGGAATTTCGACTCGATATGATATAACCTTTGGGATCAAGGACGACCAACTCGCCGTCTATTCTTAAATCTTGTCCTTCAATAATTCGATTGATTGTGTTTTCCTTAATAAAAAGGACTAGTGTTCCTAAAGGTTTTATCGTTGTCAAATCATTAATTTGTCTAACGAGAGGGATAACTCGGTTTCCTTGAGCGCTTAAGCGTGTTTTCAGCCAAACGCTTTTCCCATCCCCCTTTGCAGCTTCCGAAATAAATTCCGCTTCATCTTCACTTTCTAACATTATGTTCGAAGAATTAATCTGCTCCCCGTTACGGTTAATTAAAAAAACGGACTCCACATCAGAATGGGAAATCAGAAAACCGGTTAACGTATCCAATATTGTTTTTAATCGATAGTTTTCACTATCCATTCCAGACAAATATCGCACCACTTCTCCATTGTGGAAAAATTGAATTGTATCTTGATCCAATCGATTTAATTGAACGTCTATGGTATCGCTGGTATGACGATTGATGGTTTGCGCATACGACATAGTTCTCTCTAACATTTGATTCCTGCTAATATATATTGAAGAAACGCTAACCAAAAAAATTGAAAAAATGATCAGCAACGGATAGGTCAATAATAGCTTATGTTTGATCTTGTAGTTTTTCAAATGCAGAAACCGAAAAGCTTTCAAAATGACTCTTCTCCTTTAGAATCTCAACTTTCGCAGACTAAATAGGCAGACAAACCTTGATCTAGTTGGGCAAAATCGAAATCCAGTTAGTAAGCGCGTCTCACAGTAAATAAAACAAGCCGCCCACTTTTTTTGTAGGCGGAGCAGAGATTTCGTGTATTTGAGTACGACCATTAATCTAAGCATTGCTTGAATGCCGAGCCCGGTATTCTTTTGGCGTGACCCCGAATTTTTTCTTAAACATGCGCTCAAAATATGCTAAAGTGTTAAATCCCGAAGTTCACAGCAATGCAACTTTTCTTCTCACCTTTTTCAATTTTTCCAGCTCTATGATAATTTTCTATGTATGTCTGCGAGTTGTTCATACATTCGTGTTGTTAAGTCACGTAAAACAGGAAAATAAGGACGAACTTTATGATGAGCTTGAATATCTATATCAGCTAGAGTGATGCATTCTCCCTCGTATGGTGCTTTACAGAGAATTGGATGACCAGGTATCTTCGTCTCCTTGTCTCCTGCTCCTACGATACAGCCTCCGCCCCAATACTCGGTATCCCCTTCTTTACCAACAAGGTTCGTATAAACAAAATTAATTGCATTTTCCATCGCCCTAACTTTTACAATAGGTTCAAAAATATCTTTTTCAAATGCTGGTGAACCTGAAATACCGATGATTAAATCGGCACCTTTCAGGGTCAGCATACGTGCTAATTCGGGAAAAAAGATATCGTAACAGATTAATACTCCTATTTTTCCTATTGCTGTATTGTATACCGGTAAGTCCTCACCTGCTTTAAAATATCTGCGGTCTGGAAACGCTCCAGGTCCTGATTGGTCTGTCGCGTGTCCTGGCAATGTGTTCTTTCTCCATTTTCCAATATATCCATTCGGCCCTACCAATGCAGCGGAATTATATAGAATGCCACCAATACCTTTCTCCGGCATACCCCAAACAATGTGAACTTCATGGGTACGAGCCAAATCTTCAAAAAAACGAGTAGCCTCCCCCGGGATTGGTTCCGCTACTTCAAAAAAGTTATCTCCACAGTTATATCCGCTTAAAGCAAGTTCCGGGAAAACAACTAACTTGGTCCCGTTTTCCACCGCTTCAAGGGTTAAATCCTTCATCTTCTCCAAGTTTTTGTTTTTATCACCCGTAATGGGTGTAATTTGTCCAATTGCCACTTTTGTCATTTTCGATTGCTCCTTTTCTAAAAAAAGATTAACTGTCAATAACTGTACGGTTACAATCAACCAGTTTAATCAGCCTTGCTAAATCACGTGATGACTCAAAAAGTAATTGTTTAGCATTTTTCATAGATTCCTGTAAACTAATTGGACCTTGTGTAATGGATTGGCAACTAATGAAATAATCATATAATTGCTCATATCCATCACCCAATGATCCAGAAATCAATAACGATTTGACATTATATTGCTTTGCAATTTTTGCAACATAAACAGGAACTTTTCCATATACGGTTTGAAGATCTGACTGTCCCTCTCCAGTAATGACCCAATCTGCAGATTTAATTTGCTCTTCCAATCCTATAGCTTGTGCTACAATTTGCGCACCTGATTGAATTTTTGCGCCAAGTACTAAAAAGGCAAAGCCCAAACCTCCAGCAGCACCCGCACCAGGTATATTTTGTAGTGATTTACCTAACGTTTTTTCACAAAGGGCGGCACAGTGTTTTAAACCCAGATCCAATTTTATAATTTCATCCTTTTTTGCACCTTTTTGCGACCCAAACACATACGATGCTCCTTTTAATCCACATAGTACATTTTCTACATCACTTGCGACTGTAAGTTCACATTCAGCTAGTAGAGGGTTGATACCAGACAAATTAATAGTATGAATTTTTTCTAGAGCACCTCCATTAGGAGGAACATCGGCACCTTTCTGATCAAGGAAAACAGCGCCCAAGGCCTGTAACATACCAATTCCACAATCATTGGTAGCGCTTCCACCTAATCCAAATAAAAATTTACGATACCCCTCATTCAACGCATGGTTAATCAGTTCTCCCATGCCATAAGAGGTTGTAATCATCGGATTCCTTTCAGTAATCATCTGTAAGCCTGCAATACTTGCCACTTCAATTATTACAGTCTGATTATCCCCTAAAATCCCATAGCAGGAATTTGTTACTTCACCTAATGGACCAGTGGCTCTTACTTCCACTTTTCTTCCGAGTGTGGAGTAAACCAATGCATCAATCGTTCCTTCTCCTCCATCGGCCATTGGAAATACATTTACTTTAGCAGATGGAATTTCAGTTTCAAATCCTTTTTGTAAACTAAGTGCAACTTCTCTTGCCGAAAGACATTCTTTAAAAGAATCAGGAGCTATTATGATTCGCATCTCTAACCTCACTTGTCATTCTATTCTACATTGTCTTAATATTAATATATCATATGATTCACACAAAGATTATAGCTATACTACTGAAAATAACTGCTTAAACAGGGGTATTTTTGTGCAGATGCATATATGCCAGTAAATTTTATTTTGAAGGAGTTGAGATGAATGCTTATCACATCAGAACTTGCACATCCAATTATTGAACAAATAGCTAAAGTCGCAGGTCATAACATTAACATAATGAATCATGAAGGAGTGATTGTTGCCAGCAGCGATTCAGAAAGAATTAATCAGGTGCATCAAGGTGCAATAGAGGTCATGAAAATGACATCAGAACGGGTCATTTATCCGTCTGAATGTGAAAACTTAATTGGTACTAAACCTGGGGTTAATTTACCAATTTTATTCCATCATGAATGCGTCGGAACTGTAGGGATAACGGGGGACCCAAACAAAGTTTATAATATAGCTCGCATAGTAAAAATCACAGTTGAAGCTCTTCTTCAACAAAACTATTTAAATGACCAACTTAGATACAAGAGAAAGATGATTGAGGAATGGGCTTTTGACCTCATCAACACTAAATTCACAAATTTCGTAAATTTAGAGGAAAGAGCTCAATACCTTAAAATTGATACAGAGCAAATTTGTACAATTTATGTGATAGAGATAGACGGCCTAAATCCTAAAACCGATACATATCAGCAACTATCGGAAAAACAAAATCATGTCCTACAACTCATTAGTGTTCATTTCAACCCCTTTTTCATAGCTCCTACTGGAAAAGACCAATTTATTATGGCCTTCCCAGCTAAAAATAATAATGATTTGAAAGAACTTCAGCGTCTCGCAAATCAAATATATGAAAAATTATTGAATAAACAACTAGATATTCGTATAGGTATCGGAACTTCCCAGAAGACTATTCTAGGTTATCGTGAAAGTTACCATAACGCCTTGCACAGCCTTCAAATGATAAATAAGTTGCAGTGTCCCAAAAAAATCATGCACATTAGTGAATGGGGAGTTATAAGAATCTTGGATAAAATCCCTAGTGAATTCATGGAAACCTATTTTAATGAATTTCCAATTCTAAATACTCATAGTCTACATTCCGAGTTACTGGAGACACTTGAAATATTTTTAGATTTGGATCTAAATGTGGAGCAAACTTCCAAACAACTAAATGTTCATCGAAATACGGTTGCATATCGACTTGATAAAGTAAAACAACTTTATGGACTAAATCCAAGAAGCTTCAATGATGCAGTCCAGCTTAAAATCCTACTATTTTTCTTAAAGCGATCTGAACTGCACCCCTTAAAATAGACATTTGAAAAAAAAACAGCCGTTCCCCTATTATATAGGGAAACGGCCGCCGTTTATTTTACTACATCTTCCCGTTCTCCCCATGTCGTCACTCTGACGCTAACTAGAGGCTTCGGAGCGCCTTCGAATTTGCAACTGAACGATAACGGCTGTCCACCTGTCCTTACGATTGGCGCATCAGCGGAAGCATGAACGGTTTTCAGCAGATTCCAGTTCTGATCATACACTTTACCAACTCTGTCCCCTTCACAAACGAGATATTGGTTCACGAGGATTTCTGTATCAAACGTCATGTATACACCGTTCGTATAAAATGTTGGACGTTTAATCGAAGCGTCATCGTTACCATATGAAGGAATGACGCGCAGCGTAAATTTTAGCGGCTGATCTGCATATCGGTTGAAATACGTCCAATCTGCCCCCCCTGGTTGGCCTGGTTGCAGCTCCGCTGGATTGCACACGAACGGTTTTGAAATATGAACAGGGTATAAATTCCACTTTCCATCCCCTGCAGCTTCCAAATGCCAATCGCTATTCGGGTCCTTCAGCCGTTCCCGTTGTTCGGATGTGAAGGAACCGGATTGTCTTGCAGTTTCCCACTCGCGCACCGATGTAAATACCGACTCGATGTTGCCGTTTCGCCCGAGCACCTGCATATCGGCAACTAAAGCAAAACCAGCGTTAAAACCTGCCGCTTTCGATAATACCCACTCAATTTCATCTGGTGACGTCGCTTCGAACTGATCGGAAGCAGACCGAACAAGAAACCATCCAAGCATTGACGGAATGAAGTTACGGGCAAAAAACCGTTGGTTCGTAAGACGCCATTCAAGCTGCCCTTCACGTGTTGCAGCACCCCAAGGCTCGCCCCAATTGAACCTTGTGAATACATGCCATAAATAGTTCGGAACGACAATGCTAGCATCGTTAATGACTTCTTCTCCCCAGCCGTCATAACACATTTTCACAAAACGATTCACACCGTACCCGTCATGCCCAGTTGCATAGCAGCCTTCCAAACCATCAAATGATATTTGCTTCAAGCCTGTGTTTGTAAATAGATCGTTGATGCGGGCGCAATATTCGTCCTGCAGCTCAATATTCGGGAAGAATACATCGTAAGGGTGGTCCCATAGCCTTCCTATGAGCGTTCCGCTTTCATGCGTCGCGATGGTTGATCCATTTGCTCCACGCTTAACGCCTGTCAGCTTCCAAGGCGCACTTTCTGTAACTCCATCATATTCTATTTGTTCACTTCCGATTTGTGCTGTATGTCGGAACAAGTTTAGCTGAAACGGCGCCGGATCATCAACCTCGATACAATCTGCATCTAAGTCAACCGTTGCAACTAATCGCGACGTGCCTGCCATTTGCAGCCTTTCATCCGGCAGTGGCGTTACATAGGGATCATTTAATGTTGTAAAGTTGGATAGTGTATGCACGCCAACATGAACACCCTCACCTTCTGCCATTGCCACAGAAGACTTTAAACCCTCATCCCCGTTCGGGAAGCTATTTGGTTTCAGTGTGAAATGTCCCCAATTAATGAATGGATCCGGATGATACACGTATTTGAGACCAGCCATTTTTGTATAACGTACGGCTTCGGACATTGTGGATTCGGAGAAATCCGTAATCAGATAGGATTGGTTTGCCGCTGGCGATATTTTCCCCCAGACCCCTTCGATCATAGGATGAGGCAGTCCTTCTCCTATCTCAATAGCTTCAATCGTCTCAAGTACTTGCTGGAGCTTACAACCGAATATCGCTATTCTTGTTCCGACGATAGCTGCGTCATCCCCGTTAATGGGCGCTGAATGAACAAGCGGTAAGTTCCATGCCGGACGATGAAAGCTCTTTGACCGATTTCTAGCAAATGCCTGCAGCAGGCTTCCATTGCTTGTCGGCCATGCTGCGCAAACATCATATTCGAATTTACTATCGGATATTTGCTGACTATCAGGGTCAGGCTTAACGTCCCCGTTGTCCGAATAACTTTGCTGCACATTTTCCAATCGATCAAGCTCGATCGGCCATCCTCCGACAGTCTTGATATTCAATGCCTGAAGACCGATTGCGAATTGACCATCATGAACGACACCAACCGATTCACCAATCGAACCGGCAACCGTTGTCATATACGGTCCCCATATGATCCCATCCACCTCGGCGCCTTCAATACGCTGAATCTCAAATGCCGCATACTTCGACTCTTCTACAATCAATACATCGACTACAGCACCGCTGTCTGCAAATTCAAATGTGATTAACCCCGGTTCCACGTTGCAGGATGCCTTCGAAGGCACCTCCGTTCGACCATCGATAACGACGCGTATAAGTACAGTTGTGTGTGTCGCTGATACATAAGCATGATCTGTGTTATCGTTCATAGCTGTGATTTGACCTTTATCGTTCAACTGCAACTTTAAATCTCCAGCATTAATGGTATACATGATTCTCCTATCTCCCTGCCGCATCTTTTTTCATTAAAGAGCATTCTTAGATCGATAACTATTATTTCAACATAATTATGATTTCAAATTGTCGTCATATACCTTTTGCGCTTCATTTAACACTTCTTCGCCGCCCATCTTTTTCCATTCAGCTACAAAACTATCGAATTCACTCAGCGGTTTACGACCCGTAATAAAATCTATAAAATTTTGTAATGTATACTGTTTCAGCTTATCCTGCGTTTCATTGTAGATGGGCTTGTGGTAAGGTGCTAGAATATCTATATTTCTCGTTCCCGTGGCACGGGTATCCTTCGCAAGCTGGCGCAGACTTTCTTCCGATGTATACGACGTTTGGAATTCGTAATCATTGAACGAGCCTGCCATCGAGTAACCGCCAAGCCCTATTTTTTTGCGTTCTTTCTCGTCTGTGTATGGAGCAATGTACTCAACTGTTCCTTTGTCACTCCAATTCCAATGAACCCCTTTTTCCCCAAAGTTCATTTTTTCAACCATTTCCGGATCGAATTGAGTCGCTTCGAATATTTGCATGTATTTGATCATTTTGTCCTGATCTTTCTCTAATTGCTTGCCGAACATGACACCCGAAGCATAGGCCGGGTTATACTGTGATATGCCGTATTTCCCATCGGGCCCCTTAATTCCGCCTTCAATTGCAAATTTAAAGCCCGGGTGCTGCTTCGCCAGCTTGTCATACCACTGTTCTCCACCAAGGAATGCGTTACCCGGTAAGAACGTCCACCAATAATATTCAATCGCACCTATTTTGTTCGTAAGCACTTTGTCTTCGACGTTACTGCCTTTATTCACGACAAATTCAGGATCAATCAATTCATTTTTGTACCAACGGTTCAGAACTTCAAGCGCTTGCTTCGCGCCTGGTTCAATTTCTCCACGGACGATTTTACCATCTTTCTCACGGAAAATATTAGGATAAGCATCATATGCGCCAAATACGGAGCTGAAAATACTTTCTATATTTTCACCTGCTGCAGTGATGCCGTACGTATCTTTCTTACCATTACCGTCAGGATCCTCGTTCCGAAATTTCGTCAAAGCAGCTTCCATCTCTTCAAGCGTTTCCGGTGTTTTTGTTATGCCTACTTTTTGCAACCAATCTTCGCGAAAAGCAAGCTGTATACCATCGATACCGATATCCCAGATGACTGGTAATCCGTAGATTTTTCCATCTCTTCTAACATACTTAAATGGATCCTCCCCAAGGTATCGTTTAAGCCATTCCATATATTTCGGCATATTTTGTTCAATTAACTCTTGCGGAATTTCGGCTGCAACGCCCTGTTCGAGAAATTTATCATATTCCGTGAACGATGGCTCTTTCCACCAATCTGGAATGTCACCCGAGGAAATGAGAAGATTCAGTTTTTCTTTCATCGCTTCCCTGGTTGTCGCAACAAATTCCATATCTACGGCGTACTTCTCCTTCAGTGCATTTAATCCAACAGAGTCTGTAGTTTGATTCTCATCTAAATTCCAAAACATTAATTTCATTTTTTTATTCGTCGCTTCTCCATTGACTGCCGATTGTTTATTTCCATTCTTAGCCTGATTATTTGGGGAATCATTTTTGCCACATCCCGCCATGATCGACATCAGCATGATTGCGGATAGTCCTCCTAGCAATATACGCTTTTTCATCATTTCAACCAGCCCTCTCTGTTTGTGAAATATTATCTATTAGGGGAGTTACCCTTTAATAGCGCCAATCATAACACCTTTGACAAAATATTTCTGGATAAATGGATAAACGACCAGCATTGGAATGATCGAGAACATGACAACTGTGGCTTGTAACTGCCTTCCCGAAAACTCCGTTGTTTTACCGAAATTTTGAATGACGCTGTTGATGTCCGCCATGTTGTTCTGAATAATAATTTTGCGTAAAACAATCTGCAGCACTTGTTTACTAGGATCAGAAATGTAGATCATACTGTCAAACCATGCATTCCAGTGGCCCACACCTACCCATAAAGCGATCGTAGCCAGCACAGGCTTCGAAAGCGGTATGACGATTAGAGTGAATATCCGCAAGTAACCGGCTCCATCCACCCGTGCCGACTCTTCCAGTTCTTCAGGAATCGAACGAAAAAAGTTTCGCATAATCAACACGTTAAACGCACCAATCATACCCGGAATAACAAGCGACCAAATGGTATCAAGCATGTTCAGTTCCTTAATAAGCAAATACGAAGGAATCGTCCCCCCACCAAACAACATCGTGAACAAAATCATGCTCGTAAACGTTCGGTTGAAGGGAAGGTCTTTTTTGGCTAAAGGATAGGCGGTTAGGGCAGTGAAAAATATAGATAATGTAACACCCAGCGCGGTTCGAACAATCGTATTCCAGTATCCAGTCCATAGCGCATCGAACTTAAAGGCGAGCTTGTAGCTCTCGAACGTGAGCTGTGTTGGCAGCCATATGATGCCTGATGAATAGGCAGCACTGTCTGTTCCTGCTCCATCTAATGAAATCACGACCTGCGTCCAAAAGGGATACAATGTGATAAAAACAATACCTGCCAGAATGAGATATAAAAAGACGTCGACTATTTTATCTGCCGTTGATTTTTTTACGTTAATCATCGTTCTCGCTCCCTTGTCTAATCAAGAAAATTACCATATGGCATGCTCCTTGCCGCCGATCCATTTCACGATCTTATTGACGATAAAGATCAGGATCAATGCAACCACGGATTTGAACAATCCAACGGCCGTCGCATAGCTGTAGTCCATCTCAATTAAACCTTTGCGATACACATAAGTATCAATAATGTCTGAAACGTTATAAACTTTGACATTATACATATTGAATATTTGATCAAAGCCCGCATCCAATATACCGGACATTGATAAAATAAGCATAATGGCTATAACGGGCGCAAGCATCGGGATCGATATATAAAACATCCGTTTAAACCGACCAGCTCCATCAAGTACAGCAGCTTCGTACAACATCGGATCGATACTTGAAATGGCTGCGAAATAAATAATTGAACCCCATCCGAAGCTTTGAAAAATACTCGTCACCACAAGTATGGTGCGGAAGTACCGATCATCTGCCAAGAATAACATCGGGTCGCCGCCAAAAAGCTTTACAATGCCATTGATCGGACCGTCCAGGGAAAACATCGTAAAGAATATCCCAGCCATGACAACCCATGAGATAAAATGTGGTAAATAGGATACAGTCTGAGTCAACTTCTTGAATTTCATATTAGAAATCTCACTCAATAACAGCGCAAAAATGATAGGAACTGGGAAACCAAACACCAGCTTACTTAAACTGATAATTAATGTATTTTTCAGAACTGTGTAGAAATACGTGTCGTTCATGATTTTTTCGAAATGATGAAGTCCAACCCAAGGACTTCCGATGATGCCCTGTGTAATTTTAAATTCTTTGAATGCCAACAATACGCCGTACATTGGGAGATAATGAAATAGAATGTAATAGACAACTGCCGGAATCATCATAATCAGCAGCACACGGTATTTTTTATATTTTTTTATCTTCTCCCTTCTCAGCACATGCTTCGTGCTAATTTCCCTAATCGTATTGCTCATTGCTCTATTCCCTCCTTCATGTAAGCGATTTCATTGTGCTAAACAAAATATATCATAGGGAAGATATTTATTAATTATCAAATATTTTAGAAATGATGCAGTTTATTACGGAGTTAAAAAAACCCGCCCGGCTAGCCGGCGGGCGAAACGGTGGAACTATGCAAGCTCTGCGGAATAACAATGGTCATAACCGTACCATAACCTAATCGACTCTGGATAGAGATACCGTATTTCGTGCCGAACCTCAGCTGCAGCCGCTCGTTAACATTTCTGAGACCATATCCTGTCGATTGCATCATAAGTATCGTATCAATTGTCTCCTGATCCATACCTGGACCGTTGTCCTCAATCGCGAAATTGACCGTCCCTTTATCTAGCCAAGCACTAACATTCAGAAGACCTTGTCCATTTATTTTCTGTTTGATACCATGTTTGATCGCATTTTCTGCGAGCGGTTGAAGAATTAAATTTATTGTTGAATAATCGTAAACCTCTTCATCGATCTTATAAACGACATCGAAGCTATAATCACCCATAACCTGAACAATCTCAATATATGATTTGATATTCTCCAATTCGTTACGCACTGTAATAATATTGTTGCCTTGATTAAGAGCCGTCCGATAAAATTTCGACATCGATGTAACGACTTGACTAATTTCGGGCGCATCGTTTTTGAGCGCCTCCCAATTGATGAACGAGAGCGTATTGTATAGGAAGTGAGGATTGATTTGCGATTGCAGCGCTTTTAGCTCTGCTTCTTTCTGGATGATTTTACTGCGATAGGATTCATCGATCTGTTCATTAAGCCGATTTAGCATCTTGCCGAACCGATTGGTCAGCTCGCCGATTTCATCTCTGGCCTCACTTTTAACCTGTAAATCCAACTCTCCCCATTCGACCCGCTTCATTATCGCATTGAGTGAGAATATCCGTTTAATAAATGTTTTGGAAAAGATCGAAATAATGATCAGCAAGCTGACTATACAAGCAAGGATCACGATTAGCGTCGCATTAATGATTGAACCCGCGTTCTGGGACACAATCGCTGCGGGTACGAAGCAATAGACCGTCCAATTAGCCTGCACCATCCTCTTCTTGACAAGAAACATCTCCGTTTGACCGATGCGTACCGTTCCCTCATTCAATTTCATAATTTCATTGAAGTCGAAGGCAGTCAACTTTGCACTTTGATTCGCATATACGATCCGATTATTGTCATCAGAGATGATGACACCATACTCTTGGGGTAGATCGGTAATGTTTTTAAAGAAACTGCTCTCATTAATTCGCATATAGACAATATTCGTCTCTTTTAGATTACCTGGGAATTTATGGGCTACAAACAGCTCGTTATTCACATATTTCCAAAGCGGTTCTTTTCCCTTGATAGCTTCGTTGTACCATGGCTCCTCACTAACACGTTTGTGTGAGACTACTAAATCGCCGAATTCCGGTACTGTGCTCTGCGTGTAAAAGGTTATTTTCTGAATATCCTTGTCAAGGTTCATCATCATAATAAAATACGGATCTAAGAAATCATTCAAGTCCCGCGCAAGATTGACTAAGTCAATATAATCATTAGCTACGATCTTCTGAAACATACTAGTAAATACGATCGATCGAATCGCATGGTTGTAGCGTTCAACCGAATTGTCAATACTTTGAGTAACGGTATTCACATTCTTATCAATCCCTTGCAGTGCTTGCAATTTGAGCATGTCCTTTGATTGATTGTAAGCGTATATGCCAAGCACCATAATAGGAATAATAATAACGATTAAATAAGAAAGAAATAGTTTTTGATTAAACCTTAAACGATTGAACAATCCATAGATCAGCCGTTTCATCGTTTATGCCTCTTCTCTGTATTTGGAAGGCGTTCGACCAAAATGATTTTTGAATAACGAGCTGAAGTAGGAAAAGTTGCTATAACCAACATCAAGACCGATATCGATAATTTTACGATTGGTTGTTATAAGCAGTTCCTTCGCCTTTTCCATTCGGTGCAAGGTCATGAACTTATTGAGACTTATCCCTTTCTGTTTCTTGAATAAATGGCTCAAATAACAAGGAGATAAATAAACCCGCTCCGCCAATAACTCTAACGACAAGTCAGTCTTATATTCGTTCTCGATCATTCGGACGACTTCATCGATCGCTTTGGAGGTCGCATCCAAATTCGTTTCGCTGGAAGACTCGTTTGCTTTTAGAATACTTAGTACTAGTTTACGCAAATCGCTCAGCTTTACAGTTTTATAGATGTCTTCCAAACTATGCTTGAAACTATCGTTATTCTGTTTAGTAGAGGAATTGAATGTAGCTTTGACAATTTCAGTGCATACATATTTTACATAGATAACCGTAAAATGCTCGCTATTTTGTAACGCAACAAACAGTCGCTCGACATGCAATTGCGCGATATCATATCGGTTGTGCTGAATGTTTTGCTTCAATTCCGTTAGCACATCATTGACTACTGCCGTCATATCGCCCAAAGCTAATGACGTGCGGTTCGCAAGCAGCACCGTACCCTCATCGTAAAAGAACTTGTCTTCCAGTATCGTTTCCATCTCCTGAAATTGTTTGTGGAGCTGCTTCGCATCATTCATCAATCCGCTGATTACAACACAAATATCATTATCGTACATATCCTGGAATATCCGAATCAAATGTTGGCCAAGCTCCGTTATAGCTTCCAGCGACTCGTCGGGGCCGGTTTCCATGAGCAGCAACGCTTGAAATTCATTCAAATGAATAAAATCGACGTTGCGATGAATTAGTTCTCCCAATTGCCTTTCGATATCGTGGTCAAGCCGATCGAAAAAGCGTTTACGAGAATCCAGCATCAGCATCCGCATGTAGGGATAACTATCGAAGCCGCCGGTAGCTACCAACAGATCTGGGTTGTCCTCCGTCTCCTCTGTCTTCCTGAGTATAATATCAGTAAGCTGCTTCTGCTTTACGTATCTGACTTCCTTCAAATAGGCAGCTTCAAGCTTTTCCTGCTGAACCTTCAATTTCAACGATTCCTCACAAAGTTGGATGACCTCAGTTATATTCTTAATGAATTCGCTAACCTGAACGGGTTTTAATATATAATGAATTGCCTTCAAATCGATTGCCCTCTGTGCATACTCGAACTCACCATAGGCGCTCATGAACATCGTTTTGATAGGCTTACCAAGCTTACGAACCTTCTCAGCAAGCTGTAATCCATCCATCCCATTCATCCGGATGTCGGTGAGCAAGATGTCAATATCATGGTTTTCGATATACATGAGAGCGTTTTCACCACTGTCCGCTTCAAAAATCTCCAAATTCAGTCCATACTTATCAACGAGAAACCTTACCCCGTCCCTCTCGAACTTGTCATCATCAACAAGAAGCATTTTTAACAAGTACCTCACCGCCTTTCGCCAGCATAGTTTACCCAATCTGTAGGACATTTGCAAGATTGATTTAGCACAGTTTTAGTTCATGACCTTTAAACTATTCGCCTTATTGCCTGTAACTTACATTTTTGAATAAAATACCTAAAAGTTATTCATATTATGAATGCAAACATGCATTATATGACGGTGATCGTGGAGGGAGATATCTTGAGTCTATTGGGGATGGACATTAACACGCAAGTACAAATGTTAAAAGATATTTTTAACCATTGTTCCGATATTAAATTCCGTCATGTTCAAATAAGCGGCGAGAGCTGCCTTGTTCTGGTATATATAAACGGTCTTGTAAAAACAGACATCTTGGACAACGCTTTGCTAGGACTAAGTGTTGAAGACGTTACTCTCGGTTTAGGAGACGTTAAAACGAATGTGGACGCTATGATGCAACACATATTGGCGGTTGCCGAGACGACGATTGCAACCAGTATCCAAGAAGTCGTCGATGGAGTCTTGAATGCGAATGTAGCTGTTTTAATAAATGGAGAATCCAAAGCCATTCTTGTAGGACTAACAGAATTCGAAACACGGGCAATAGCGGAATCTAGCGTCGAAAACTCGATTCGCGGACCAAAAGAAAGTTTTACTGAATCCTTGACTACCAATACAAGTTTATTGCGGAGAAAGATTCGGTCATCAAAGCTTAAACTGCAATCATTCACGGTGGGGGAACTTACAAGAACACCCGTATTGATTGCTTATATCGATGGGGTAGCTCGGGATTCCATTGTAAACGAGGTTATTAAACGAATTGACAGTATTCGTACGGATTCAATATTGGATACAAACTACATAGAAGAATTTATTGATGATGTACCGTTTTCCCCGTTTCCGCTCATCCAGAATACAGAACGTCCCGATATTGTGGCTGCAAGCTTGTTGGAGGGTAAAGTCGCGATTATCGAGGATGGAACGCCAAGCGCATTAATTATACCAATGACATTTTGGTCCGCATTACAGACGCCGGATGATTATTATGAAAGGTATTTGTACACAAGCTTTATTCGACTGCTTCGTTTCATCATGGTTCTGGTTTCATTGTTCCTGCCATCATTATACGTTTCTATTTCTACCTACCACCCTGAACTAATTCCGACGAATTTGCTGTACAGTATTATCAGCGCCAGAGAAGGAATTCCTTTCTCCGCAGTCGGTGAAGCGCTGATCATGGAATTTATGTTTGAGGTGTTGCGCGAGGCTGGCAACAGGCTCCCTAAACAAATCGGTTCGGCCGTTAGCATTGTTGGCGCGCTCGTCATCGGACAAGCCGCCGTGCAAGCCGGTATTGTATCGGCTCCGATGGTGATCGTTGTGGCAACAACAGGCATTGCTTCATTTACTATCCCTCGATATAGCATGGGGTATGCTTTTAGACTGCTCCGTTTCCCGGTATTGATTTTAGGAAGCATCTTTGGACTCTATGGCGTCATTTTAGGGGCTCTCGGCATTTCCATTCATTTGGTCACCCTTCAATCCTTTGGGGTTCCCTATCTGGCTCCCGTTGCACCCCAAGTATTTTATAGTCTAAAAGATACGCTGATTCGCGCTCCAAGATGGAGTTTAGGAAAGCTCATGCCCTTCCTTGCCGGCAGGGGTAAAAAAAAGGAGCGTTCATGAATTGATCAAAATAATAAGATGTTTCATCATCATGTCTGCTTGTGTAGCTCTGACCACCGGATGTTGGGACCGCTTGGAGTTAAATGATCTTGCTGTCCTCGTAAGCTCTGGTATAGATGTGTCAGAAGAGGGGGACCTGGTGCTGACTGGCCAATTTACACTGCCGGTTAGAAGTGTAGATGGAAAACAAAGTAATAAATATTTTTTGGCATCCGCCAAAGGAAAAAGTATATTTGATGTTATGAGTTCCGGACAAGCACTACTTTCCAGACGAATATTTCGAGGACAAAGACAAATTATTATTATCGGAGAAGCTGCAGCGAAAAAGGGAGTTTCTGATATATTGGATGCTTTTACAAGGGATCCGAAGTCCAAACTGCGTATCGGCTTAATAGTCGTAAAGGGTGGGACGGCAAAAGAATTGCTCAAACAAAAATATCCATTGGAGGCCGTCCCCATTATCGCCGCGTTAAAAGAGCAATTGGCAATCGGATTGGAAGCTGATACAGCATTTCGCGATTTTCTTATATCCGCGACTACGGAAGGCAGCAGTCCCACTTTAGCAGCGATAGAAACTATTACAGAACAATCACTAACTAATTATATTGAAACAGACGAAGTGAAGTCGGGATTTCAATTATCCGGTTCCGCCGTTTTTAATAAAAAATTAAAAATGGTCGGTTTTTTAAATAAGGATGAGAGCCAGGTTCTGAACTGGATGAAAGAAAAAATGCAAACCTATACCATTACAATTCCTAACTCTGATTATGGAAGTTTTAGTTTTTTGGGCACAAAAATGAAAAGCAGTATTCGGCCTGAATTGAACGGGGATCGCATACAAATCCATATAACGCTTGAGGGAAAAGGCTCAATTTTAGAAAATAATACTACAGTGGATTTGAAGGATAAGGAAAATTTGAATTTGTTCGAAGATATTCTAAACAAAAAGACCGAGAAACAAGTGATGAAGGCGATAAAAAAAGTACAGACGCACTACAAGACGGATATCTTTGGCTTCGGTGAAGCTATTCATAAAAAGTATCCTCGGGCTTGGCGATCCTTAAAAAAGGATTGGGATCCACAATTTGCCGCTGCAAAGGTTGATGTCAAAGTAAAGCTGAACGTGGAACGAGTAGGAGCAACAGGACCATCTTTATATTTGAAAGAAAGCGAGATAAAAAAGTGAAAAAAATGAACTTGACAGGTATACAACTATTTTGGATCATCATTTCATTTCAATGCGGAAATACGCTGCTTCTTACGATATCCCCTAGTATTACTGAGGCAAAGCAGGATGCTTGGATAGCAAGCATAATCGCCGGGGTTATTGGTTTGTTTATTGTCTATATATCGACGAAATTAAGCCTGCTTTTTCCCGGTCAAACCATTGTGCAATATAGTCAAGTCATTTTAGGCAAATGGATAGGGAGGCTCATCATAATCCCCTATTTCATCCAATGGTATTCCGTGCTTGGCGTGATCCTCAAGGAGTTTGGCGATTTCACGGTTGCAATACTCCTTCCAAGGACCCCAATATGGATCATCATGATGACAATGACCCTTCTGCTCATTTATATTATTTCTGTGGGGGGGATCGAAGGCATTGGGCGAGTCAGCGAGCTGTTTGGTCCCTTAATTGTTGTATTTATCATTCTTATTCTACTATTAATTACCCCGGTACTGGATTGGACAAGGATACTGCCGATTTATGCAGATACTGGCATCGCTCCTATTTTCAAAGGGGTTTTGCCGCCATTGTCATTTTTTGGAGAGAGTTGCATGCTGACCATGCTTATCGCCTTTCTGAAAAAACCTCTGGAAGCACCTGTGCGAGCCATTCTGGGACTTGGTGTAGCCTGCTTCCTTTTTGTTGTCTCATGTCTCTTTGTCATTTTGGTATTTGGGCCAGGGTTATCCGCAAAAATGACGCATCCTTTTTTTGATATGGTAAGATTTATTTCCGTTGGCGGTTTTATTCAAAATATCGATTCGGTCATCGCGTTAGTTTGGATTATAAGTGTATTCATTAAATTATCCCTCTATTTTTTTATTAGCTGCTATGGAACTGCCCAGTGGTTAAATATAAAAAATTGGAGAACGCTGATTTGGTTTGTCGCTCCGATCATTCTCATTCAGGCATGGTTGTATCCAGACATAACGGTATCCGAAGTCGGATATGTGAATACATATTGGATTCCTTTTGCATTACCGGTCAATATGATTGGCATACCTTTGTTTCTGTGGATTGCGGCAAGTCTTCGTAAGAAGTATGTGAATGCTCATTAAAAAACCACCGCGGAGGGTGGCCTGTACTCATGATGAGCACTATAGGATTTGAATAGGAGTGGAGAGTACCTACGATTTGCTGTTATGTGTATTTAGCGGATTTGAGCATCGGCTTGCGTCTGCGCATCCTTCAGAACGGTATCCAAATCATTCCCGACTAAATATGCTTGCAACGCAACAATAATAATATCCTCGATAACGTAGGTGTTCATGCCATAGCTGACGTTAGGAATATTAGCCGTCCACGCCACTAAATCAGATACAACCTTCTGGCCTTGAAAATATTCATCTGCTGCTAAGTAAGCTTCTCCATCTGCCGCATCTTTTAGGGTACCTATAACTCCTGCATTTGTATTCAGAATCTGGTAAAATTCAGCATCAGAGGCGAATGTCTTTCCAAGGAAATCTGCAGCAGCTTCTTTACCATTTACATTCAGTACATACCATGAGCTGCCGCCAAGACTTGATGCATGGACGGAGCCTTCAGTTACTGCAAGCTTAGGAACTGGAGCTACAGCCCACTTTCCAGATTGGTGAGCTTCTGCTTTAATCGAAGGGGCAATCCAGTTACCAGTAATTACACTGGCTACATCACCTCGATTGAATGCACCAACAAATTGGCTCCAGTCTGAGATCACCTTCACGATGCCGGAATCCAACATATCTTTGTACAATTCAATCGCCTCTTTCAACGCTGCATTTTCTGCAACGAACGGAGTCTTGCCATCTTCTGCCGTATACCATTGTGCAGCAGACTGAATCATCATGCGGATAAGTCCAAGATCATTAGGATCAAGCGTGATCATACTCTTCCCTGTTTTCTCCTTAACAGCTTTACCGATCTCAATGTACTGCTTCCAATCTATATCCTTTACGTCATTTAGGCTATAGCCTGCTTGCTCCAAATAATCTGTACGTACGTACATTCCTGCAACTCCTGAATCAAACGGAACGCCGTATTGCTTACCATCAACACTGGTCGGACCGATCTTATAATCCGCGAAGTTTTCTACATTTACAATGTCTGTCAATTCATAAAATGAATCTGGATACGCTTGTAAAAAGCTCTGTGCTCGATAATCCTCGATCAGCACGATGTTAGGTAAACCTTTCGTGGAACCAGAATTTAACAGGGTGTTCAGTTTTTGAACGATATCACCCTGTGCGTTTTCTACGACGTTGATCATGATATCCGGATTGACTGTTGAATATGCTTCCTTTGCAAAATTCAAGGCAGCAATATTAAACGCCGGGTCCCACGCCCAAGCTGTGATTTCTATAGGATCGGAAATTTCTTCGCCACCCGAGATATTCGATCCCCTATTAGTTGCGCCTGAAGAACATGCCGACAACAGAATAACACCTACAAGCATTACGTTTAAAAATTTATTCAATTCGTAATACCCACCTTTCATAACCCGATAAATATGATATCGCTTTCTATTTGCGCTTCCATTTTATCACTTTGTGTTCGTCTTCTTTTGCATTATCTCTATTAACTTTGGTGCTTTATTTATTTATTTATTAACGGAAGAATAATTTTGATCTTCGTTCCTTCTCCGCGTTTACTTGTAATGTTAATACCAAAGCCCTCTCCGTACATTAATTTAATTCTGTCGTCAACATTACGTATGCCAATGCCGGAGAAAAATTGGCGTTTCCTCATCGGCGCAGGCATATGCTCATCAAGCAGCTTTTGCTCAATATCCATTCCATCTCCATTATCTACAGCTTCGCATACAAGGTGGTCATCCTTTACAGCAATCATGATCAGAATACTCCCCCCTTCTTTAATGTTGAATGCGTGAAAAAACGCGTTTTCGATAAATGGTTGAAGAATTAGCTTCGGCATATGATAATCTAAGCTGTCAGGCTCCACATAGTAATTAACGCGTATCTTCTCACCGTACCGCACATGATTGATATATACATAATGCTTCATTGTCTCTAATTCCTGACGAACAGGAATAGTCGATTCAACATCACTAACTGTATTTTGCAGAAGAGCTATTAGCGCATTAATTGTGCCTGCTGCTTTTTCCTTATTACCCTGCAGCACCAAAAATTTGATTGAGGCTAGCGTATTGTATAAAAAGTGTGGATTGATCTGCATCTGAAGTGCGGCCAACTCTGCATTCCGCATCTGTTTTTGGGTCTCCATCAACTGATCGACATAATCATGCAGTTCATCAAGCATAAAGTTAAAGGCATTTCCCAGCTCTTTAACTTCATAACTGCTAGTGGCGACATTTACATGATTATCGAATCCACTCGTCGGAATATTTGACATTTGTTCAACGAGTACGCGCAGGGACTTCGTCATTTTCCGAGTTATTAAAAATACAATAATGAGAGAAATTATAACGATAACCATGATCGTCAACGTCACAGCCTCGGCATTCACCATTTGCCTTGTCACGGCTTTCTTATCAATTAGATTTACCAGATAAAAATCAAACTCCGGCAAATATTCTGAAAACACGACTCTTTCCTTCCCCATGAAATGGGCAGATCCTCTATTCTCTTCTCCACTATGCTGAGCCACTACTTCTTGATATAACGGTATATCCAACAACCCAATCCGTTCGCTTAAATTGCTGGATACAATCAATCCTTTCTTATCAAGCAGCATGACGTCATTGCCTTCACTCGTAAAGTTTGCGTAGAAAGCTTTGAAATTAAGATCACGAATCGCTATGTACATGGTGCCATAAAAACTGCTTGTCCGTTGATCAAATAAAGCTTTGGAAGCCACTAGCACATACTCTTTCGCGGTATCTTTGTTATCACTGTAGAGCTGGTACAAGATTTGAGGAGGTTGGGTCTTTGTCGCTTTTGTAATGGTGTGATCCTTTAGTTGCTCGGCGGAAGCAGGCCAATACCAGGAATCTGTTGTATAACTCCGACCATTGGCGCCAACGATCATAATGCCAACATCATATGCGCTAAAGTTTGACTGAATTGCCTTCATGGCTTCAGTCATATGGTATGATTTTACAGCAAGAGCTACTGCATCCCTCTCTTCGCCAGACAAATAGTTTCGGATAGAGGCATTCTGAGCCATCATAGCTGCTCCAGTAGCTACAGTGTTGTTGTAGGATTCAAGGTTGGTCTTCATTTGTTTCAGCAGCTTACCGTTAGTAATGCTGAAGGTTTGAAAAAATAATTTTTCCGACATGCTGATGGTAATAGATAGAGTCAGTAGTGATACGGTAACGATACTAATGAGAGTCACTAGAAACAGCTTGAGGAATAAGCCCTGTTTTTTAAGTTTTATCGCAGTTTTTCCGATCATGGCTCCCTCATCTCATCCAAGTCCTGTTTCCGGTACTGGCTTGGCGAAATACCAGTCTGCTTTTTAAATACCTTAGTGAAATAACTCTGATCCGAATAGCCCACACTTGCGCTGATTTCGGATATCGTTTCTCCAGTAGTCAAGAGCAGCTCCATCGCTTTTTCCAGCCGGACTTTGTTCAGGTATTCACTGAATCCTTCGTCATTATGGGTAGTAAAATAGCTCGACAGATACGAAGCGTTAAAATGGAACTGCCTCGCCACTCCGGTCAGCGTGATCGGATCTGCGTAATGATCATGAATATATTCGAGCAACTTGGTCATATTTGGATTGAATGATGAGTTCGAATCGCGAATAGCATGTTCCACCTCCTGAATAAAAGATTCAGCAATGGCGATAGCGTCGCAAACGTACCTTGCTTCATCTATTTTGCGGAAGTAGTCGTATTTCGGGTCCTCCCCACCTGCGGTTTCACACTTCATTTTTCCAAGTGCATTCGTTACGTTAAATATGAAATTTCCCAAAAATGATTTGAATTCGAAAACTTCGGTGCGGTAGTCCTTCGACCACAGATTCACAAATTCCAGAAAGCTTATAAAAGCCTTTTGGAATTGCTTTCGTCGCAGTTGCTCCGTTAATTCACTCACGTCATATGCTTGATACGCATCCGAATATCCCGGTAAATGATCATTTTCAATCAGACTTCGTTTTGGCAGGTAAAAGCTGTATCGTGTAAGTTTTAAGTAATTATTCCGGTAAATCTCACCAAGCTGGGTAAAGTCTGAGAAGCTCTGACTTAGAACGAAATGCGTCACTCTATTCATTTCTGTCATTTCTGAGACGAGGCACCGAAGCTCAATGATTGTATCGTCCCATTGCTCCGGATCTACATTAATTAGGAAAATAATGGAATCGCTTTCAAGGTACAACCGCATATAGGCTGTATTGTCAGTGCTGAACTTACCCAGCCCTTTATCAACTTTGCTTGCGAAAGTCTCCTTGTCGAATGAATCTCTAATATGGTTCATATCCGCACCAAAAAATACATACCTTCGGTAAGGAAACTTCGAATGCAACAACACAGGTTCCAGCGAAACCTCGTAACCGCTAATTAGCTTCTCGATTACTCGAGTAAGCTGTCTTTCCTCGTCATCATTTCCTTGATCCGCCATCTGTGTCCCTGCCATTTTGACAGTTGTTTTATTAAGAATGGATAACAGGTAATCCGCTTCCAACTTTGGCTTTAGAATATAGTCGGCAACACCGCTCTGAAATGTGGACCGTACGTAGTCGTATTCACTGAAACTGCTTAACACGATTACTTCAATATGAGGGTATTTCTCCTTTACCAACTTTACAAATCTCTCTCCATCCATTACCGGCATTACGATATCTGTAAGGATGACATGAGGGCTCACCTCATCTACTAACTCCAACGCCTCAAGACCGTTAGAAGCCTCACCGACGATTTGATATCCCTCTTTCTCCCAATCCATAAGGTGCTTGATTCCCTGTCTAACAAGCATCTCGTCATCCACAATTATAATTTTAAATACTGGTTTCATTTCTGCCCCCTTGCAGCTTTTCAACCCTTAATGTAGCTCGAAGATTTGGTCACAATTTAAAAAGCCCTGAAAATAGCCAGGGCGCAAAGCGCATATTTGTCTTTATAATTAAATGCTTTGACCTTTATTTCAAGTACACTTCACAACTCTTGGTAATTGTACTAATTGTAGAGGAATTTCACGTATTCATCCATGTATTCAAGTATTGGATCCATGTATAATTGTACACATCATTCGTGAGATTTAATGATAATAATGGAAATAAAATGTATATCAGTACAATTGTTAGGAGCGTCGTGAGTACATGTGTATCCAACACCATTAAAGGTATACCGTAAGTGAGACACGGCATTCTCGAGATCCAGTTCAACGAGATAATTGGAAGCGTTCTCATTATTTTCCAAATTAATTAAAGTTTAAATAATATCGCCAAAGGTCTGGCAGGTTCCGGCTGTTTATATCATAGCGACAACTTTATTGCTAATAAAAAACCTATAGTCAGCCCAACTAGTGGGCCGGCTATAAGTCATTCTTCATCCTTTACGGATTAATCAATTTAACATAGCTCAATGCTCGCTTCAGCATTACTGCCGTCTGAGCACGGCTTGCTGTATCTTTAGGCGCAAGCGCGGTTACCGATTTGCCGTTCATAATACCTGCATCTATTACTGCTTGAACCGCTTCACGAGCAAAGCCCGACAGCTGGTCTTGATCAGCAAATGCGGATAACGAATTGCTTGCTGAATTCGCTCCAGTGCTTGTATCACCTTGAACGAGCTGAACAGCTTTCATAATCATGACAGCCATCTGCTCTCGAGTGATGAATGCGTCAGGGTTGAACTTGTTGTTGCCTACTCCTTGCACCAAGCCGTATTGAACCGCTGTACTTACGTCTGCGGCATACCATTTAGCAGCTGCTACATCGTCAAATGCTTGCTCAGCGCCATTATTATTCAAGCCCAAGCTTCTTACTAGCAGTGATGCGAATTCTGCACGGGTCACTTTTCCTTCCGGATCATAGACATGATTCGTTTTCCCGTTCACGATCAATTTAGAAGCGAGCGCTTCTACATCCTTCTGCGCCCAGTGTCCGCTCATATCATCGAATGTTTTCTTGCCTTCAATGATGACATACATACCATTCGAGTTATGCTTGATCGTTGCCACAGTTTTGCCATCCATAACGGTAAACACCGCCGGCACAAATCGAATGCCGCCCGTTACAGGGTCATACGATACAACCGTTACTTCATTCAGATTGCGAATCACTTTGTCTACTGTTAAAGTACGCTCCATATTTAAGGTGGAATGAATATCGTATTCCGCATCTTTCGTTTTTAGCGTTGCTTTATAGTCGACTAGATCGCTTATACGCTGCATTCCTTTGCCGGATAGGGCTGCCTCCAATTGCTGCAGATTATCCTCATTCGCTTTCTCCATGCTTACAATCAACATAGCATCGGCATCTACTTTGTCTTTCATATCTTTGCTGTTTAACATAGAAACAGGCCATTCGTAGCTTCCAAATTTGCTGCGGATCGATAAAATCGTATCCGGCTTGTTCACAGCTAGTCCGCTCAAAGCGTCCAATGGAATCTTCACTTCATAACCTGTGTGATTTCCAGGAACTTCGATCGTTAGTATGGAACCAGTTTGTACCGCTTTTTCGAATTCCGCTGCCTTTTTGGCAAGTTGATTGCGATCAAGCGAAGCCGTTAAGCTATTTAGTGCAGAATCAATCGTTAGCTCTGATTTCTTAGGCTCGTATAGAGCTGGGTTTTCGACGGTCGGTTCTGTAGTACCACCACCGCTACCTCCGCTGTTGTTACCGCCACCATTATTTCCTCCGCCGTTATTACCACCACCGTTGTTTCCTCCGCTGGAAGTTTGATTAGAAATATCAATAGCGATTTCACCTCGAACCTTTGAGCCGTCCGTCGCGGTTGCAACTACTTTTACAGATCCGTCGTTCACCGCAATCAACAATCCATTTTGATCGATCGTTGCTTTGTCCGTTGTCGTTACGCCATCTGTCTCATATACAGTCCAAGCAACTATCTTATTAGAAGCGTTTGTTGGGAATAGCTCTGCCGTCAGCTGCAGCTTGCCACCCTTCACATCAATTGCTGCCTTGCCACTCGTGCTAGTCAGGCTGATCGATTCTACCTCTACATTCGCAGCTTCCGATTCCCACTTCGCATATAAGGTGATATCTTGTTCTGCTACTTTATCCGTTGCAAAATTCCATTGTTCCTTCAATGCTTCATCTTTGTACCAACCGATGAATACATAGTCTGCTTTTGTTGGTGCTGTTGGCTCTGTAAGTTCGGAGCCTGGTTTGGCTTTAGTAGCTGCCACTTCGCTGCCGCCATTACTATTAAACGTAACGGAAATATCTTCGACGACATCAGCTTGATTCGTGATAACAATCGTGATTTCTCCTCGAACATCTGAGCCGTCTGTCGCGGTTGCGACTACTTTTACAGAGCCGTCCATCACAGCAGTCAACAAACCGTTTTGATCGATCGTTGCTTTGTCTGTTGTCGTTACGCCATCTTCCTCATAGACAGTCCAAGAAACTATCTTATTGGAAGCGTTGGTTGGGAATAGCTCTGCCGTCAGCTGCAGGCTGCCGCCCTTCGCATCAATTACTGCCTTGCCACTCGCGCTAGTTAGGTTGATTGAGTCTACCTTTACTAACGAAGCTTCCGATTCCCACTTCGCATACAACGTCATGTCTTTATCTGTTACTTTGTCATTTGCAAAATCCCATGCCTGCGTCAACGCTTCATCTTTGTACCAACCGCTGAAAATGTAACCTTCCTTTTTCGGCGCTGCTGGTTCTGCAATCGGTGAATCTGATTTTGCTTCAATGCTAGCAACATCACTACCACCATTACTATTGAATGTTACTGTGTACTTCTCTATTTGCGCTTCGCCAAATTGTGAATAATCCCATTTCCATTCCCAATTCATTGAAATGCGTTTATTCTCACTATCCAAGTGTAGTGGGAACCAAATATATCTGGAGTCACTCAAGTTTCCAGGATTCCATCGATCCGCCATAAAGATAAATTTATCTCTAACAATATTTCCATTTTTATCTCTGTATGGCAGTACAAAAGTACTTTGACTTTCATGAGTAGTTCCTTTGTAGTCATCCCAGAATGGATCGCCTTTATCTTCCCACCACCACGTTAATGGATGTCCTGTAATATGATATTTAGCAGGATTTGGGTTCCAACCTGTTAAACCAGATGTTATAGAATAATACATATCATCTTGTTTAAATAATGTTGGAGCTTCTCTACCGTTACTATGAGCTTTCGCCCAAATTGCATTTCCATTTTCATCACGAGCTGGTGCTGTATAAGTCTCATCCAGTTTTAGAACGATGGTAGTACCATTTCCCTCGGATGAATAGATCAAATATCCTGTTTTATCCTTATCATCATCTACATAAAGGGTCATATCGCGGAGCATACCATCTCCTTCACCCCTTTTGTCAGGATCCCACCCGTCATTAGGCATTCTCTCAATATCAAGTACTTTAAACGGACCTGTAGGAGATTTACTTACAGCTACACCACCTGATGCTGTCCAATACTTACCAGACATTGGACCGTCATGATGCCACCACATTACATAATTATCGTATTTCTCGTTATAAACAACTTTTGGTCGTTCCACAACTTTATCCCAATTAAACAAACCGAATAGTCTTTGTTTTTCTTCGATAGAAGTATCTTTATAAAGTGCATTCAAATCGTCAATTTGTTTCCGTGTATTATGTTTTTTAAGTGTTTGTACTGGAGATTTCATGTTACCAGCGAAATTATAAAAACGTTTTTCCACTCCATTTTCCGGAATGAAATTCCAATCATCAAGCTTCCCATAATTTTGTTCTTGTCGCCAAGATTCGAATACTACTCCCGATTCTTTATACAATTCATCATCTTCATGAATATACATTGGAATGTCAGAAGCATCCGCCGATCCATTATATGTCGTATCACCTAAAGATGGATTGTTAAATACCGGCAATACAATACCTTCGTTTTTCCAATTATAGAGATCCTTCGAGGAATACGCATGTACACCAGTCATCGGAACATAGCCAGCACCCATGTTCGATTCAGTTTTATCTTCTCCGTACCAATAGTAAGTTTTAGTGTTTTCGTCATATATAATACCTCCGCCATGCGCCTGGATTGGCACACCGTCAGTATCTAGCCACACTTCACCATTTTTGATGGAGCTTACATTACCAAGATTAGAATAGAAATTATAATAATCATTAAGCCAGTAATTATAATGTTCTAGTGATTCTAAAGTTAGATTTTCTGTATCTTCAAGTTCATTTAAGTAATTGTCCATAATATTTCTTACATATGGAACCATATCTTCGTAAAGTGTTGCCAGCTTTTCTTTGGAAGCTTGGACCGCACTCGTATCAATGTCCCCAACATACTTTTGATAAACAGCCAAATCACCAATTGATAGAGTAGCGCCGTTGCCGCCAGTTTTGATAACTTGAATGGCTACGTAACGTGCATTTCTTGAGGTGAAAGTTGCGGTTTGACTATTATCTTTTCCTGTATCAAGGCCGCCGACTGCTGCCAATTCGAAATGTTGATCCAATTCATTTTGCGTACCTGTTAATTCAACGTTAGACAGATCATCATCGCTTGTATAAATTTTGAATTGTCTAATACGACCGTTTTCTTTATCTTTACCTTGTCTCGGTGTATAAAGTATTTGACTTATATCTTTTCTACTTTTGTTCAAGTCAAGAACGATATAGTCGCCTGCTTGGAAATTACGGCTTTCCCAATTCGTTTCATAGAATGTATTGCTATTACCATCTAACATGCTTTCTACAGGTGTGCTCCAATGTGCTTCTGGCGCATACTTTAATGTGATACTTTCAATTGGGAAACTATCTCTCTGCAAATTGATCATTTCATCATTAATTTGATTTGCAGTACGATTCATTTCTTCTTGAGTTGATGTCTCCGAAATCATTAAAGCATTACCTGCATTGACATACTGCTTCAAAAGTTCCAACAGATTTTCATCTTTATTCGTAGTTGCAATAAATTGTTCAGCAGCAGTTATTGCTTTAACAAGTTGCTCTGTATTTAGTTCGAAATTCGCATCAATATACAAATTGATTTCAGCAGCAGACGCAAACTGCGTTCCTGCATCACTTTGCGATGCTATTGCCTTGAATTTAATATGTGTCGCATCGACGGGATTAAAGGTTGCTGTTTTTATTGCTTTGTTAGCTTCCCATATTCCTTCTGCGATTTTGTTAAAATTCACACCGTCAATACTTGCTTCAATTTCAAACTTAGTAACTGTACCATTCGTATCTACGTCTTGTCTTGGTGTATATTCCAGTTTGTTAATGCCTTTGTACAGTTTGCCTAATTCATACGTAACGGAGTGCGGCGGTTCTTGATAGCCATCGCCCCATGGCGTATGCCATTTTGTATTTACATCACCGTCAATGGTAAGCTCCGGACCTTCTCCAGGTTGTGCGCTAGATGCCGATGCTTTCATCGTCTGTTGTGGTATAACACCTATAAACCCTTCAGACAACATTGCCTTGAATTTTAGGCTGATTTCTACAATTGCAGCAGATATTTGTTCATAGCTGCCTGATTGTAATGCGTCATCAGCTTTTGTAATTAACGCTTCCAATTGTTCAATATCTGGATTATCTTCATTCAAGGTTCCCTTATGTTGTTCAATACTCACCTTTAAATCATTTAATATCTGTGTAACGTCTGCTTCTTGACCTTCTACGTACTGAGCATTTTTGATTACAAAAGTAGTAATTGATTTTCCTTCCACATTTGCATAAAGCTTGGTTCCTATAAATTCTGATTTACTTTCCTGTAAATCTTTTTCTGAAGTTGTCACATAAGTGGATACTTCGCTTCCCGGCTTTGCAAACTTGGAAAGATCAAATGCCAATTGTCGGCTGCCTTGATCTGGGTTACGGTAAACGATAACCGTTTCTCCATTCCCTTCGTTATAAGCAGTTAGTGTTCTTCCTTCACTATCGCTATTTTCCAAAAATCTCGAGCCTTGGGGAATGAATTTGCTAAATTGCGCCATTGCGTAATATTTTTTCGTATACCACCATTGTTCAGTATCAAAATCAGCGTGAATCAGACCCCAGTTCATGTTCTCTTTGTCTGATTGCATATTTTTTTCACTTTCAATTGCTTGCCATAGTACCCATGCCTGCGGCTCAAACCATGTAATATCAACCATAATTTGATCAGCCAGCGCTAATGCCGGATCGATATCAGCATGATTATGCGCAATACCACCTGGTCCTAAATCAACTTCTGACATCCATAGTTTTTTATTTTCTCTTTCAGCAAGCTGACGCACTTCATATCTTTTTGAACCTCCATAGGCATGAACGTTCATTTGAGAAATGCTGTTTTTTGCATCATCATTATAATGGCTCCAATTTTCCAAGAAAGTATCGATTACCGATTCTTCCATAGCAGAAACCCCAACATTCTCCAATCCTTTTTCATTCAGCTTTTGACGAGCTTCCCAAATAATCCAGGACTGTGCCCAAGGATCCCAATGCGATCCTTCCTGACGCTTATACGCACCCCAGTAATTTGTATTGGGCTCATTTATTGGCGAAAGCGTATTGAACTCTATTCCATAATCATCTTTATAATGTTTAACAACCTCTGCTAAATATAGTGCGAAATCATCATAGTAATCTTCTTTTAAGTTATTCTCCCAAGAATTATGATTACCAGCAGTACAACCACTGTGGGTCATATAGTATGGTGCAGAGTTGGAGAATGCTTCAATAATTAGTTCAGGATTACGTTTTAAAGCTTCCTGCAACCACCAACGCTGATTTTCATCACGGCTAATATCAAAATGTCCAGGTTCTGTTGAGAAGCCCGGCAATGCGCCGCCTTCACGCATATGATTATGATTCGGATCATCGCCGCCGCCAATATTATAACGGGCAATGTTATAATTCAGCCCCTCATCGCTGTATAAAGCATCTACTAAAGCATCTTTTTCCACTTGATTTGACCAACCGCCGGTGACATTACCGAACCATGCTAAGGATGTGCCCCAACCATCCCATGCTTTCTTCATTTTGTCTGGACTTAACTTAATTTCGGTTGCATTAGGTGCCGCAGAGACATTAATCGGCAAGCCGACAAACATCGATCCTACTAACGAAAATGCCAAGCAGGACACCATCATTTTTTTTCCGAGTTTTTTTATACCCAATTTCAGCCCTCCTAAAAATAGTAACATCCTCATGTAACACTGTCCCTCACGATCGCCAACCAAATAAGAGACGTATAGCTATCTCCTGCAATGCCGTTAATAGCCTTGGCATTCGCCGAGGCTATATGTGATAAACATTCCTTTGAATCATCGTATACTTGCTTTAAAGCAACGCATACACCACCCCCTTATTAATAATCTCTCGAATTATTTTTTTGCCATATATTTTCGAATATCAAATGCAACAGCCGCAACAATAATGAGACCTTTAATAATTAACTGATAATAGGGGCTGACACCGATATATGTTAATCCGTAGTTAATAACACCAAAGATTAATACGCCTGCCGCTACGCCTTGAATCTTGCCCACCCCGCCAGCAGTTGACACACCGCCAACTACGCAAGCCGCAATGGCATCTAATTCATACATGTTTCCGTAGTTATTTGTTGCTCCTCCTGTTCGAGCAGCTTCCAACACACCAGCCAGACCATACAGTGCTCCAGAAATAGCATAAATATAAATAAGATTTCGAGAGACATTAATGCCGGAGACATGTGCCGCTTGGACATTTCCTCCAATTGCATACATGTTTTTGCCCAGACGAGTCTTATTAAATACTACCCAACAGATAACGGCTACAGCGAGCGCAATAAGAACAATATATGGGATCGTATAGCCGCCTCCAAGGTCAATATATCCCGAGCCCCACACTTTAAAATCATCTCGTAGACCGCCTATCGGCTGCGATTGATTCGGCTTCATATCGAAGTAAAGGCTATTGATGCCGTAGATGCCTACCATCGTTCCAAGCGTAGCAATAAAGGGCGGAACATGAAGCTTTGCAACGATAAAACCGTTTATTAAACCAACAAGCAAACCCACTACAATGCCTATTAAAATCGGAACTATAACCCAAAGCTGCGGTAAGTCTGGGAAAAATCGGTTGGCGTACGTATCTATTTGCAGCATCGATGCCGAAATAACAGCCGTGAGCCCAACAACTCGACCAGATGACAAATCTGTGCCGCCTGTTATAAGAATAAATGCCGCACCAATTGCAATAATTAGCTTTGTGGAGGACTGCTGCAATATATCTCTAAGCGTAGAAAAAGCTAAAAAGTTAGGATCTGCCACCGCGATGCCAATTACAATCAAAATCAAAACGACGAAAATCGCTCGTTGCATTAAATAGTCTTTCACTTTAAACAGTAATTGCGTGTTCAATACCAATACCCCCTGATAAGACCGATCGTTGCTGCGCAGCTAAACGCATTATTTCTTGCTCTGTTACCGTCTTGCCTTCTACAATGCCTGTCAATCTTCCTTCGCTCATAACCATAATTCTGTCAGACATCCCAAGCAGCTCGGGCATTTCCGAGGAGATCATAATAATGCTTTTCCCTTGCTTGGCAAGCTCTGTAATAATCGAATAAATTTCAAATTTAGCGCCAACGTCAATGCCGCGTGTAGGCTCATCAAGCAGCAAAATATCCGGTTCTGTTAGCAGCCACCGCGCCAACAGTACCTTCTGCTGATTTCCCCCCGATAAATAACGAATTTGTTGATGAATAGACGGTGTCTTTGTTCCAAACTTCTCAACATTAATGGCTGCGTCGTCTCGTCCCTGTTTTTCATTCAACAGCCCTAATCTATTTTGGTAGCGAGACAAATTCGCAATGATCGTGTTCTCATAAACCGATAACACTGGAAAAATTCCCGTTACTCGCCGTTCTTCTGTCAAAAGCGCAATTTTGTGTTTTTTCGCATCAGACGGAGTTTTTAATTTCACCGGCTTCCCATTTATGGAGATTGTGCCGGAAACAGCGCTACGCAATCCAAACAATGCTTCAATAAGCTCTGTTCGTTGAGCGCCAACCAAGCCGCCTAAGCCGAGTATTTCCCCACGCCTAAGTTCAAAGCTGATATCCTGAAACGACTTGGGATTAGGGGACGAAAGACCTTCTACCTTCATCATCGTGCCGCCAGGAACATTCGTGCGCTCAGGATAACGTTCTTTCAAGTCACGACCGACCATTCTCGTAATAATGAGGTCTGTCGTTAGCTCGCTTGAAGGCCAAGTTCCAATATAGTGACCATCACGCATGATCGTCACTTCATCTGAGATGCGCAAGATTTCTTCCATTTTGTGAGAAATATAAATGATAGATACGCCGCGCTTCCGCAAACTGTTGATGATGTTGAATAGCTGTTCAACCTCATTGCCAGTCAAAGAGGATGTTGGCTCATCCATCACAATAAGCTTCGAATGAAAAGAAACCGCTTTCGCAATTTCCAAAGTCTGAATTTTTGAAACAGACAGCGTCCCAGTCCGCACCCTTGGATCTATATCGACCTCAAGATCTTTGAATAAATGCAATGTGTCTTCGTACATTTTCTTTTCATTAATAAACTTAAGCGGACCAAAACCAACTTCTGGAAAGCGACCAAGCCAAATATTTTCCATCACATTACGATGCGGTACAGGATGAAGCTCCTGATGAATCATGGAAATTCCACTTTTTAGAGCCTCTTTCGAGTTATGAATCGTTATTTTTTGACCATTTATAAAAATTTCACCTTCATCAGGCCTATAAATGCCAAACAAACACTTCATTAGCGTTGATTTCCCAGCTCCGTTTTCTCCCATTAGGGCATGTACAGTTCCTGGCTTCACTTTTAGCGTAACATTGCTGAGCGCTTGTACCCCTGGAAAGCCCTTTGAAATTCCTCGCATATCCAGAACATATTGCTGCTCCATTTTATATCCTCCCATCAAGAACCAATAAATAAGTCAAGAGGAAACAGCGGGATACCGCTGTCCCTCGGCTTTATTTCATTACTCCGCGTCTGCTATGTTCGCATTTGTGATTTTCTTATACGGGATCCAAACATACTTTTCATCTGTGAGTTCAAAACCAATATTTTCTTTCGTTGGCGTCTCGCCTTTGGATAGCGCTGTAGCAATCGCTACAGAAGCTGCGCCTTGGTTTTTCGCATCATTCAGCACTGTACCCAGCATTGTTCCGTCTTTCAAGGCTTGAATAGCCGGAGCTGTTGCATCTACGCCGACAACCGGAACATATTTATCACCTTGGAAGTAACCCGATGCTTTCAAAGCTTCAATCGCGCCAAGCGCCATATCATCATTATTAGAAAGAACAGCTTCGATTTTATCTCCATTTGATGCTAGAAATGCTTGCATTTTTTCTTGCCCTTTGACCCGATCCCACATCGCAGTATCTTTAGCCAGCTCTTCAACTGGTATGCCTGCGTCCTCAATCGCTTGTACTGAATACTTTGTACGAAGCTCCGCGTCTTGGTGCCCTGGCTCGCCCGTTAACATAACGTACTGCAGCTTGCCGTCGCCGTTCTTATCCGCGCTTGGGTTTTCCTTCCAATAATCGCTAATTAATTGTCCAGAAATCGTTCCTGACGCCTCTGCTTTTGCACCAACATAGTAAACCTTATCCCATTTTGCCATATCTTCCGCAATCGGTTCGCGATTCAAGAATACGACTGGCGTATCTGCGGCTTTCGCTTTATCGATTATGACACCTGCAGCTGTACGATCAACTGGATTAATAATGAGTGCATCATACTTTTTCGAAATAAACAGATCCACCTTCTCATTTTGCGTCGGTTGCGAGTTTTGACTGTCCACTACATCTAATTTCGATTCGTTCTTCGCTGTCTCCAGCATCGCATTGCGCACACCCGTCATAAAGGTATCATCAAATTTGTAAATAGCTGCGCCGATCTGTATACCTTCCTTTGCTTCCCCTTGAGTACTTCCTCCATCGTTGCTGCATGCTGCGGCTGTCAACATCATACCAGTTAGCAATGCAAGAACCCATTTCTTCTTCATCCTTAATTCCCCCAATATCTTCAATATAGTGAAAATAGCTAACCCTTTTGGACCCCGTAACATAGCAGTACTCCATGTTGCTTTGCTATTTCATCATATCACCTCGGAAAATCAGGTCTTTATGACAAATTTTATGTTTTTTCGTTCTTTTCATTGTCTATCTGAAAATGCTTTCATTTTGTTTTGGTATTATTTTTAGCTTTTGTTTTATTATTGGCTTTCTACCTGTGCTCGGCTGTCCAAAATGGATGATTATTTCTTTCACTCTAGTGCCTTTACCACAATAGAAAAAAGCCACCTGAAAAGGTGGCTTTCACTTAAGAAGTATACAAAATAGCTCAACGAGAATGCCATTCAAGACCGGCAGCCTCGTATTAGTAATAATGAGACCTTAAGCGATACTTCCTCTTTATCTAAAGTCACGTTCCCTGAAGCTCACTGAAAGGCAGCTTCGTGGATGACTTGTGCAAAAATAGGTACATATAGATTCTTCTCAATATCCGTATAGATGTAAGCCAAACTTTTTGACAAATATGCTTTCACTTCATTTACGATCCTTTCTTTCAATTGCGGAACGACTAAGCCAATATAGCTGCTTCGACATTGTATGGTATTACCAGATATGATAAAAATGGGTTCAGGTGCGATTCTATTTATTCTATTTATAACAGGCATATCTGCTATGTTCCCTTTACCTTTTGTCGGGAATGGCGGAATCGTTATGTCTGGTATTCGTAATTATGCTACAAACCTTCACAATGAGTTGAAAGAAAAAGGTGTCTTTGTTGGACATCTTTCAATTGGGGCTATGATACAAGCTGGAACAGCAGGGGATCCGGATGTCATTGCTGATACTTGGTATAACCTATACGAGAAAGGGGAGCGTTTTGAAGAAATATTCCTTGAAGGGTTTCATCCGAATAGAATTCCAAATTAATATATTAGCGATTTATAGATTGGATAAGAAAAAGCCCGCTGATCTGATTATTCAGATGCGGGCTTCTAATTTAAACGAGAGTTTTTTCCAATTTCAATAAGTATTCCAAGCTAATAGCCAGACTGTCCATCGGGCTTCCTGAGCAGTAATCCTGCTCTACCGCAAACCACTCAACGCCGCTTCGCAATCCCCACTGGAGGATCGGAGAAAAATCAATAACCCCTGTTCCGATCTCAGCGATCTGTCTGCTGTCCGCAGTCATATCCTTCAGATGAAGGATCGGCATACGATTCGCATAATTCTGGATGAAGGACAACGGATCTTGACCAGCTTTGCGAACCCAGTACGTATCAATCTCAGCGTAAATAGCCGGATCATCAAGCAAGTATTCAAGTGCAAATTTACCATCTATGGATGAATGAAATTCAAAATCATGATTATGATAGCCAACGCGATATCCCGTGCCCTCAACTCTAGCAGCGACTTCAAGCAAGTCTTTCTTCACGCTTGCATACCCTTCTGGATTTTGCAGCCCATCCGGTAGGGAGTGACAGATGAAGTCTTTCGTATCGAACAAGCGAGCCTCTTCCAGCACTGCTTCTAAATCAAACTTCATTCGTTCCAGCCCTACATGCATGCCAGCGGTTCGTAATCCGAGTTCATTCATCACTGCAGCAATTTCTCGTGCTTCATATCCATGCAGCCCGTCGATCTGAACGGCCGCCCAGCCCATTTCACTCAATTGCTTCAATACCGCTGGAAAGTCCTTTTTCACTTCGTTTCTTAAGGTGTAGAGCTGAGCCGCCAATTGATGTTTAATCATTCTGCAATCTCCTCCTTTTTCAAATCCAGCCATTCGGCTTCCCCAGTAGTTAATGGTAGATTCATAGCCATAACCGAGTCATGAAGCTCATCAGGATTGCGCGGTCCGATAATCGCGCATGTTGGGAAAGGTTGATGAAGAACATAAGATAATGAGATTTGAATCGGTGTTACCTGCTTCAGCTCAGCTAGCTTCACGGCACGTCGATATCGCTCCCAGTTGTTGTCGTTGTAATACACTCGCACCATTTCCGAATCAGAGAGATTGTCTGGCGTAAACTGACCTGAGAAAAATCCGCCTGCCTGAGAGGACCATGACAATAGCGGCAATTGGTTACATTCATGCCAATTGCAGGTTTCCTCGTCAGCAGAAACACAACCCTCCCACCTCGCCTCTTTCGCCTTGGCCAGACTCAGGTTCGTACTGCTAAACGTAAAACCTGCTAATTGATGCGCCGCCGCGTATTCATTCGCTTCCTTAATGCGCTGATACGACCAATTCGATGCACCAATCGCGCGAATCTTCTTCGTCTCAAGTTGTTCGTTCAACTCTTCCATGATCGGCCCAACCTCGACGGTCGGATCATCTCTATGAAGTGCGTATAGATCGATATAATCTGTTCCCAGTCTCTCCAAGCTCTCGGCTAGGTCCTTCCGGATGGCTTGTGCATTCACCCGAGGTCCTGGACTCCCATCATCGTGATGGGCACCTTTGTTCATAATAACTACTTTTTCCCTGATCTTCTTCTCCGCCAGCCACTGTCCCAAAATCTGCTCTTTCCCTCTGTACTGATGGGCGGTATCAAACATATTGCCGCCGGCTTCAATAAAAGCATCAAGCATCAACCGTTTCGCATCGTCCAATACTCTTAGATCTCCCGTTCCCATAATCAACCGGGACATCGGCTTGTTCACACCCTTGATCTCCATCATTTCCATATGTAATCTCCTTTCATTTCTCATAAATAATCCATCACTGTGGTTTCCAGCGTTTCATTTGTTTCACCCATTCTGTCCGCGATAAATTTCTCCAGCAGTTGTATGTTTGTCGTCCCTGTGTTTCCACCATATTCACTTACAGACAGCGCCCCGCAAGCATTTCCATAAATCAAGCATTCCTCTGGATTTTTCCCTGCCAAATACCCATACATATAACCGGCATTAAAGGAATCACCTGCTCCAGTCGTATCGACAACTCGGACGGAGAAGCTGGAACGATATGCCTGCTGCCCGCCTACCGATGACACCGCACCTTTTGAGCCCAATTTGAGCACGATATGGCTGCTGTGTTTGGAAAGAACGCTAAGACTTTCCTCTACCGTTTGACAACCAGTGTAGTGTATCGCTTCGGTTTCGTTCATGAAGAAGACGTCGATATCCTTCATTAATTCAAATATGCCAGGATACCATTCCCCGGTATCATCCCATCCCATATCAATAGAGGTCGTAACGTTGAGTGCTTTAAGTTTTTTTACTGTTTCCAAAAATTCAGCATGATTGCGACTTCCCTTATAACAAGTTAAATGAACGTGACGTCCTAATAAAACACTATTCATGTCCAACTGCTGCAAGCTAAGCTCGGCGTTTGAACCTGCATATGTAATAAAAGAACGATCATTTTCTGGGTTAATTGCAATAGAAATGCCTGTATTGCTGCTGCTCTTTTTTATATATCTGGTATCGATTCCATATTGAGAAAATTGATCTTTTATAAGCTGGCCAAATCCGTCGTCACCTAATACCCCGTTAAAGGCAACCTTCAAGCCTAGCTTGGCTGTCGCCAAACTAAACAAAGCTGCCCCTCCGCCGACGTGGATAGTCATATTTTGAACAAATACCTCTTGTCCAGGTGCTGGCAGTTCGTTACAGCCCTCAACAACTAAATCAATATTCGCGTCTCCAATCACGATGACATCGTAATTTTTCATAGGTGCCTCATCTCCATCTATTTCCGATATGCACTGCTGTGCTCTCTATTCCTTATGAATCTCTTCGTTTACAGCTTTCACGGACAACTAGTTTATGCTCCATGATGATATCCTCGGTCGACGATTCCTTATTCGTAATTTGTTTCAGCAGCGCAGCCATCGTAACTGTACCCATGTCTTGAATAGGCTGCTCCATCGAGGTTAACCTCGGACGGGCAAGCTCGGTCAGTTGGCTTCCGTCAAAGCCCATAATGGAAATATCCTCCGGAACTCGAAGGTTATGATCCCAAATGCAGTTCATCGCTCCAACAGCCATATCATCACTTACGGCAAAAACAGCAGTAGGCGTTTGTTTGTTACGAAGAATATCTTTCATTTGCTCGTATCCACTTTTCACTTTATAATCACCGAACCGGATATTTTCATATATGATTTTAATAGAATGGTCTGACAATGCATTTCGATATCCGCTATACCGATTTTGTCCCGACGTAATATCGCGCATGTCGCCGCCGATAAACCCTATTTCCTCATGGCCTAGTTCAATTAAATATTTCGTAGCATCGTAAGCAGCTTTGTAGTCATCAATAATTACAGAGGCGAATTCATGGTCCATCGGTTTGACACTAGAAAAAATAACGGGAATGTTCATCTTATGAATCAAAGCACGGATTTCCTCATTGATTTTCTCATGCATAATAATGATGCCTTCTACCCGCATTTCCTGAAACACATTTATATACTTTAATTCTTTATCTATATCCTCGATGATATTGCATACCAAAAGGTTATAATCATTAGAGCTAGCCGCCTCTTCGATGCTGCTTAAAATTGTCGAATAGAAGCTTGAGGTAAGGTCTGGCACAATTACCCCAATGAGATTCGTTTTGTTACGTACTAAGCTTCGGGCAATATGGCTCGGAGCGTATCCCAATTGATCGATGGCTTGATTCACCTTTTCTTTGAGATCGTCTTTCACATACCTCTCGCCATTCAGCACTCTGGACACAGTCGTAACCGAAACTCCTGCTACCCGGGCCACATCTTTGATTTTTGGTTGCACATTATTCACCCTTCATGGAAGTATATTTCGTTCATATATTAGAATTATATAAGATATACACCGACTTCGACAAACCTTCTCATCATTTCTTCTTCGCTATTATCCAGCCGTGAAGACTAATCCTAACCTCTTATTTCTATTTCGCTATTTCTATCCAAGTAATCCATCTTTGATATGCATATCGGTAAATTGAATGATTGTAAATGTCCCATCTGATCGGAATTTTAAGATCTACACCTTATTAATCTTCAATAAATAAAGGCTGAGAAAACGCGGAATACCCGCCTTCCAAATAAACGGCTATACGGACGTATTTTTCGTCACCTTTACATTCATACTCTGCTTGTTTGATTCGCCCTGTTGTTTCTTTCAGCACCTGTCCGTCTTTGCCGAAGAACGTGACGTATTTGTACATTTTATCAAGCAAATCATTAGATCGAAGATCAACAGTAACCTTAGTGCCTTCTACTCTGATCGCATCAAACCCATATCCCGTTGATACATAAAAGTTGCCTTCTTTAATCGCATCAATAATAGCTTCGTTCGTATTTTCTTTAGCTCTGACCACGTTCCAAGCGCGTTTTTCTTGTCCATAAACGTGCGAGTCGTCATTTCCGAACCCCCACACTTTACGCCCGGCGGATAAAACAGCATCCCACTTGTCGAACGCGATATCGTACTCCGGATTGCCGTCACCGTTATAGACTTCAATCCCAAGATAACGTTCCATCTTAAGCATATCTTCTAGTTTCCAATAATTCGAGAAATAACGATTTGGATGCACGAGCACTGCAAATCCGTCGTTCGTCGATGTTAGATCCACAAAACGCTGGTAATTCTCAATCGTAAACTCACTGCTGTAGTTTTCCATAATCTCTTGCGGCGGTTTCACTAGCAGCATATGCGTTTGCCGACTGCTGACTTCTATTGCTTCGAAAACAGTCGTAATCCCTCTTTCGCCTTCGTGTTTTGTAATTTTATCATGGTCAGAGATAGCGAGAAAATCGTATCCACCGTACATTTTGTAAACCGTTTCGAGTGAAAACCAACCGTCGCTATTCGTCGTGTGGTTATGAAAGCTTCCTTTTAACCAAGTCCCCGTTTCTAGGTAAGGATTCATTATTTTCATATGTTTTCCCATCCTCTCCTAAGCTAATTTACTCTTTTATCGATCCGATCATAATACCTTTGGTAAAATAGCGTTGCACGAATGGATAGATGAGAATAATCGGCGTGACGACGATAATTATCGTAGCCATTTTAAGCGAGTTTCCTGTAACTTGCATTTTTTCAATCATATCGTATCTAAGGCCGGCAGCTTGATTGAGTGTATCCCGCATCGCTTCCGCACTCATCAGCATTTCTTGTAAAAGAGTGGATAACGGACGCAAAGACGATTTTCGAATGTAAAATGCACCTGTGAACCAATCGTTCCAATGACCAACGGCGTTAAACAAGCCTATGACCGCTATTACCGGCCGGCTGAGTGGCATAATAACGCGCAAGAAGATCGAAAAGTCGTTATACCCATCAATTCGTGCCGATTCTTCCAAGCTCGGATGAATCTGTTGAAAAAATGTTCGCATAATAATTATGTTCCATACGCTATATAGACTTGGAATGACATAAACCCAAATATTATTCGTCAAATGAATCGACTTAAGCAGCATGTAATAGGGAATAATTCCCCCTCCAAACAACATGGTGAAGAAAATGATCATCATGATGTACTTCCCGCCAGGGAGCGTTTTGCTCTTCAACGCATAGGCCGCTGCCGCAGTCAGAAAAACACTTGTGACCGTACCTACGACCGTTCGAAACACTGAAATACCAAAAGCAGTTGTAATATTGGACGTTTCAAACGCCTTATGGAAGTTTTCCAAGGACCAAATCCTCGGCCAGAAATAAATACCGCCTCTTTCCGCGTCTTTACCGGGATTAAAAGCAAGTGCAAAAATATTAAAAAAAGGTAGAATGATCGATAAACACAGCGCGATAAGAAGTAAATAGTTGACGATTCTAAATACTCTTTCGCCGACGCTGAGCTTATAAAATTCGTTTCCCACTTTCTCCCTCCTCCTTTGAAGGAAAGGCGCTTTTACCCAACTTCGGATAAAATCGCCCTGCCTCTTCCATTTATTTTCCACTTCCGAAAATTGAACCTAGCTGCCTAATCGTTCAGGTTTACATCCGTTTTCGGATCGGCATCTTTATCTGCGAGAAGCTTCAAATAATCGTCCAATCCAGCAGATTTCAATTGTTTCAAATTGCTTTCCAACATTTTCTTAGCTTCGTCAAGACTCTTGCCGTAATAAGCGCGGATCAATGTTTCGTTGTAAGCGTCCAAAGCCGCTTTAAGTTCTGCAGATCTGTCAAATTCACCGAGGAAAGCGGTAGGTACGTAGCTATCAACGATCTTCGCATTTTTGTACTTTTCCTCAAAGTTCCAGTATTCGATTAGTTGTAGAGCACCGTTATGTTCTTCTTTTTTCACTTTGTCGGCATATTGCATTTCACCGAAATCAGCCAAGTTATCGGTGTCAGTACCGCCTAGTATATCGCCCCATGAATTACCGACGCCTTGGAAGCCAAGCTTCTTCGCTTCATTCGGGTCTGTTGCTTTCAAATCCAACACTTCTTGTTTCACAATTGGAAATCCATCTGCACCAAGCGTGTAATCGCGTCCCTCCAAACCGTATTTCCAGATCAATTTTCCTTCTTTACTAGCTAAGTAGTCAGCGAATTTAACGATATCTTGCGGGTTTTTCGTTGTAGTCGGGATCGCCCATGCGCTGTAACCAGACTTAAAGCTAACTTGCATTTGGTAAGGGCCGTCTACGTTGTTAATGGGGCCGAGCGGGAGATAATGCATATCTTGGTTGAACTCTTGATAGTTGTGGGCATCACCGATAATCGCCCATGAGCCGTTCAATGCGCCCTCCGTTGCCCGGCTTTCATCGATCGTAAAATACTCTGGATGAATAAGCTTTTCTTTAAGCAACTTTTGGAAGTACTCTACTTTTTTCATAGGATATTCGGTTTCTGCTTCATGAAGGATTTGACCGTCTTTTGATTTTTTGATCCGCTGGTCGTCTTCGCCCCACTGCAAATCCTTGAAAGCGGCTGAAACATCTTTACCGCCCCAGAATGATGGGCCGATTGGGATAACCGGACTACCATTGTTGTCCTTGAAGTCACCGGCTTTAATTTTCTTCGCTAGCTCATACACTTCATCAGATGTCTTGATTGTGCGCGGGTCGATCCCCAGTGATTCAGCAATGTCTTTGCGGATATAAGCACCGCCTACGTATTTGTTAGATAGATAACCGCCTTGACGATTGATATTCATATGAACGAAATAAGAAGAGCCATTAAACTCAGGACGGAACATAACACCGTATTTCGTATCTAGCGGCAAGTAGTCATCTTGCAAATATTTGCTATACACTTTCGTATCTTTCATAAGCGGAGTCAGATCAGTGAACATACCTTCGCGTGCTGCTTTCAAGACAACCGGCATTTCCGGTCTACCGCTGTTATTGAGGTAGAAAGCAACAAAATCCGGTAAGTCGTTCGCTGCGATGCCTGCAATCAAACCATCGATGGATTTTTCGGCTTTCATGATTTCAATTTCAAACTCGATACCCGTCTGCTCCTTTATCTTCGCTTTAATTTCGGGGTTCATATCTTCTGTGTAATCGTCGGTACCCATGAATACAAGACCTTTAATCTTACGATCAGCAATCCATGTAGCCGGTTTCCCTTCAGATTCAGGTGTAACTTCTTCTGTGCCGCTAGGAGCAGGAGTTTCAGTATTGTTCTTGTTACCATTTGAGCAGCCTGCGATCAGCATCGCTGTCACCAAAGGTATTGCAAAATACTTTGCCCATGTCTTACTCATGCGATTTTTCCCCTTTTCTAAATGTTTTTATGAAACACGTCTGAAGACGTCTCCCACCAATTGGATGGTCATGCCAACCCTTTTTGTAGAGCAATTATGGTAACGTTATCAGGATAACGCTACCAAAGGGATGTTTCAGAAACCTTTCGGGAAACTCGATTCGCGAAAACAACCAAAATCAACCCAATTATTCCTTGCAGCATGCCCACGGCTGTCGCGTATCCGTACTGACCGCCTTGCAAGCCAACTCGGATAATATAAGTGTCCAAGATATCAGAGAGCGGTGCATTACCCGGTGTTTTAAGCAAATAAATCTGATCGAACCCGGCGGACAATATACTGCCTAGTGACAATATAAAGAGGATTACAATAGTCGGTGTGATGGACGGCAGTGTAATATTCCAAACTTCTCGGAATTTGCTTGCTCCATCAATTTTAGCTGCTTCGTACATTTCGGGATTAATTCCTGAAATCGCTGCGACATAGATGATCGAATCCCAACCAATAGACTTCCACAGATGGCTTCCGAACATAATCTGGTAGAAGTAAGCCGAATCCATCATAAAGAATGTACTTCCGTCGCCGCCCATTTTCGTTATTACCTGATTTAACAAGCCGGTATCGGGAGCGAGTATACGCTGAACTAAACCAACAACAACAACCCATGAGAGGAAATGCGGCAAGTATAGTAAGCTCTGAGAAACATTCTTGAACCATTTAGAGCGAACTTCATTAAACATAAGTGCCAGAATGATTGGAAACGGCAGGTATAGAAACAATTTCATGCAACTTATGATGAGTGTGTTTTTAATCAATTCGCCGCTTTGATACGAATTAAAAAATTGTTTGAAATAATCTAGGCCAACCCAAGGGCTACCTAAAATCCCCTCATTGAACTTGTATTCCTTAAACGCTAACAACAAGCCGGCCATCGGAATATAGCTAAAAATGATGAAGAATACAACACAAGGCAAGACCATGAAGTACAAATAACGATGAGCTAAGATTTTCCTCCATAAAACGATACCACTTTTTTTTCGCTTCATTGTTACAGTCATTTGCTTCATAAGTTGCAAGTCACCTTCTTTCTGATTACTGTCTGGAAGCGATACCATAGAGAAATCATTACTCAAATAAATTGTATCCAATCACCTTCTTAACAGAATAATGATTTTGTATTCTAAAATGATTGTATTAACAAAGAGTTGTTTATTAAACCATTATTTGTTATCTGCAAGTAAATATTTCGTTAAGATTCATTCACTCATTGGTATTAAGGATTACGACAAAATTCACCTTCTCCCATATCAACTTTGTGCGTCATTTAACGGATACACTTTTTTCTGGAAGCGATACCATGATGGATAAAATAAAGTGCGCTTCTGAAAAGTAAGCGCTTTCTATGAACGGATTATATCAAACTTTTTTCCAATTGGCTACAGTTTATTTATTTCATTTTTAAGTGCTATTAGATCAATTGGTACTCGTGTAGTAATGGCGTCTACTTGCATGCTAAGAAACCATTCCATAGCCGAACGATAGTTCACTGTATAAACCCATACCATTAAACCTAAAGCGTGAGCACGAGTCACAATAGGCGGAAGACATGTAAATCCATTCATGTTGAGCCCAGCGTACCCACCTTGCAGAGCTTCACTACATATGGTCTCCGCGAAATCGCCATATCGCTCCATTTGTTCCATTGATAAATCGTCTGGCGTATTCAGCATGACTTGAATATCCGGATATCGTACCGTAATGTTATCTGAACATCCCGTAATAAATACTCGATTTTGCGATTCAAACTGGTGAATAAGTCTAACTGTTGGATCAATGGCATCTACCGTTTTTATATCCAAATTCAATTTTATTTCAAGTGAATCCGATAATTGAAGAACTTGCTCCAATGTGACAATTTCATAATCTCTGTAAATCGGATCGATCAAAGACCGGATGGCCGGCTTATTTAGCTGTTCGAAGGTATGTGTGTGAAGATAAGGTGAATCGTCATGCAGGAGAATGGCTATACCATCTTTGGTTGCGCGTACATCGACTTCTACGATATCCGCTCCGAATTGAATGCCTTCATCAAATGATGCCATGGTGTTATCAGGATAAACACCGCAACCCGTATGAGCCGCTACCATTGTGTTATGCATACAACGTCTCCTCTTTCCATTATTCAAATGTTTCCGCTTTCAAATTACGCTGAAACTCCTTCGGTTTCCAAGCTTAGTACACCATCCATATGTGCTAATGCTGCAATTGATACCTCATAGTTTTTTATTTTCTTTAATTTCAACTGAATGCGAATAGTTAAATGTCGATTGCTTTGTTGTTCCCCCTCTTCATCGTTGTTTATCGTGAGCTTATTGATTTGAAGTCCACTTTGATTCAAGTGCATCAGAACAAGATTAAGACCAGACGATGTTTTATCCATTTTTATTAACAACTCACGTACTTTTTTGGTTCGAGAGAACAGCTTCTCGACCTTATTCAATAGAAACAAACTCACCACCACCAAGAAAGTCGCTATGACAGCGCCGTAGTAAAATCCCGCCCCTGCAGAAAGTCCAATTGCTGCCGATACCCACAAAGAAGCTGCCGTAGTCAATCCGGAAACGCCAAACCCATTTCGCATGATTGTACCAGCACCGAGAAAACCGACGCCACTGATAACTTGTGCTGCCAACCGAGCCGGATCTAAACGAACATTCGGTTCTGCGGCGAACTCAGCAAATCCGTACATGGATAACAATACAATGACAGCAGAACCAAGACAAACCAAAATGTGAGTCCGGAAACCTGCAGAATGTCCGCCAAGCTCTCGTTCTAGACCTATCAAACCGCCAAGTACTAGAGCCAATAATAATCTTAGCGTCATCTCAAATAAACTAATTTGCCATACAGTCGGATCAAATTGGAGATCCATCGTGTTTCACTTCACCTCCTATGCACTGGTTTCGATACTAATTTTAATAGCGGCTTATCATCTGGTTGCTCGATAAATGGTATAACTTACACTACAAGATTTCTATATTTTTCACAACTGATTTTTCATAAACGATCAGAAGCGTTTGAAATTCTGTTTCCTTGAGACGAACGACCTCGGCTAAAGATTTTTTCTTCGTATCAGCTATTCGGGGCAAGTTTGAAAATGAACTTCTTCTCATTCGCCACTGTGAGAAAAAAGGCCACCTCAAGAGGCAGCCCGAACTCTAGTTGAGATTGGATGTTAAATCGCATTTCTAACATACGAATGAATAGCGTTTGTTATATAGCCTTACCTCTTTCGTCTAAGTATGCTTGATAACAAGCATGTTTTCCTCGTCTATGACGACCGGCTGAGCAAAATGAATCTTTCCCTCCACGACGACGTAAGCCAAATTGGCAGCGCCTAATTCGATTCGTTCAATGGTTTCGATTCTATCTTCGGGAAATCCCATCGATCTTAAGGCCAACTTGCCGCCCAGAACTTGTAACTGAGTCTGTTTCACACTTTGCTCGTAGATGCCCCAGCCCATGTCGAGCGACCATAACGTACGAAACTTAACCGCGTCCGATTGTACGGGTTTGAATCCGATCATGCCTTCGACCATGTCGTATTCGAATCCGCTAAAGGCTTGCAGCAAGGAGTAACTCGCCATGGATCTTGCGTAGTTGCTGCCGCATTCGATCTCGTTCCACGGATTACGTTTCTCGCCGTCATAACGGTCACGGATCGCTTGAACGATGGAAATCCCTTCGTCGACGAACCTCTCTTGAATCATGTGCGAAGCCGCTTGGTATTCGAAACCGGTCATCGTCTCCGAGTTATAGGTCAACGGAATCGTCGGCTTAGCGCTGCCCTTGGGCCACGTGCAGATCACGAGACCGCCTTCGTCGTTAAGAGAGTACAACCGCCAAGTGTTCGCTTCCCTTCGCATGCTGGATTTGTAATTATGCCGATACAACGATTTCAATGCCGTGCGCGTCTGTTCTTTATCGAAGATTTCGCCCAAACCGCATAAATTTGCGTGCCACTGTGCGATTACTTGATCAATGACGCAGCCTTCCGCGATCTGGTATTTGATTTCCCCTCTTTCTTTGTTCCAATACGTGCTGACGGACTCTGAGCCAAATTGATCGAGCAACGATTTATCCGATAAATTGACTTGTTGAACATAGTACTCGCCATTGAACAGATTCTCGTCGATCCAACGCTTCCCCGATCGAAACAGACCATCGAATTCGTCTGCTGTTTCCTGTTCGCCCAAGTACGCAGCCATCTCCGCTCCTGCTTTAAGGGCGGCTAAGTAAAATCCGCTCAGCCAAGAATTTGGACCGTACAGCTCCATGTCGAGCGTGTGATGTTGCCGGCCCGACAGAACGCCCGTTTTATCCGGATCCCACCTGTCCTCGTTGCTGTCAGCCCAAGCATACGTAATGCTTTGCTTGATTTCCGGCCAGATGGATTTAAGCCACTCCGTATCGCCCGATATTTTCCAATCTCGATATGCTTTAACAATGCCGCCGAATTGACCGTCAGCGCAAGCACGGAAGTCCATCCTCTTACGTCCGAGCGGGAGCATTAACCGGAATGACATTCTGCCGTCTTCGCGTTTGTTGTACTTGAAATCCAAATCCCGCATGCTTCGTTCCAGCCGAGGGAACAGGAAGGGTAGCGCGTAAGCATAGTTCCATACATGCGTACAGGAGCCTTCGCAACAGCCGGTATCTTCGATACTTCCTTCGAATCCGTAGAAAGAACCGTCGGTCAGACGCAAAGTTGTCGCTGATTTGATCACAGATAAATTCGCGGACACTGCATCCTTGACGACGTCCGGTACTGTCGATGAGAACAACGCTTCTTTGAATTTAACGCTCTCTCCATACAGACGTTCCCAATTGTCGAATGCATATTTCGCGCACGCGCTGGAATCCTCAAACAACGTCGCGTAATAGTTTTTCCAGCTGTTAAGGCCTTCCGGATTGGGATTCCAATAATTGTCCACGTTCGGAAAGTTCCAACTGATCACAAAACGAATTTTTCTCTTCTCGCCTGGCTGCAGCTCGATATGAGCGGCAATCGATGCCGTGTCTTTGCGAGTCAAAGGCGGCTCTGTTACCGGATACTGCCGATTGCGCAAACGTCCTAGCCGCGTGAAATCATGCCAGAACATCTCTAGATTGTCGCACCAGCCGCCGCGATACCAGAATTCTTGGTAGCTAACATCAGCCGCGTCCGTTGACAGTGTAATATCACCGAACTGAGAGTGATCGTCTCCATACTGGTCGGAGTTTAGCTTAATTATATGAACATTTTTGCCTGAGGTGTCTTCGTTAACGCTGTATCGGTGATTTACCTTTTCCGTCGGAACAGGATTGCCAGCCGAGAGGCATAACGTATACGCAATCGATTCATGGACCGTATTTTCAATTTCCCACTCGAAGAAAGCAGCAGGCAGGCTCGAGTCATCCTCTTGCAGCGGAATGAACGGATTAAAGGCCACTAATTCTACGCGTCCAGGGAAATCGATTTCTGCGAATGACATGCCGGCAAGCGGAAATTCACCACTGAATTCGACCTCCCGGAAATGCGGCATGCCCGCCATCGTCTGGCTTTCCGGTCCGAATCCGTACCCACTATGGAGCGGAGCGCCTCGAAGATGCTCACCGACGTAAGGCGCTTGCAAATCGCCGTTCAGTACGCGCGCATCCAGCACTTGGCCATCCCGCTCCGCCTTTATCGCAAAGTGGCTAAAACCGTTGAAACTCTTCTTGTTGGGACGGTTGAATATTTCCCAATCAACCAACCGGCCATTACCCGCAAGACCGATGCTGCCGCTGCCGATCCCTCCGAGCGGAAAACTTATTTCTCTCAATTTCATACCTTTATACGTCTGTTTCACACTTATTTCCTCCCTTAAGATAATGGTATACTTGAACAATAATCTACCTTCATCTTAAAGGTTTATAAGCTTTCTTCCTGTATATATAAGATCTATTTTTTATGTATAAAACAATTATTTTATTTTGAACGAGGTGAAATACGATGAAATTAGAAGACTACGATATCGCGCCTTATATTCGCGAGTCGGATTATGCGATCCGTCCGCCCTTTTTTCTTGGAGAGCGCAATTTACTAGATTACATCATCTTTTATGTGCAAGAGGGATCGTTCGAAATCCAGCTGAACGGTATCGTTCGTCTCCTGAACGAGGGAGATCTTTGTTTATTTCAGCCCGGAGACATACATTCGATTAAAGGGATTACCAATACGATCAATCCTTACGTGCATCTGGATTTCTTCTATAATCCATTGAAAGAAAATAACTTTGTCACGCGTCCAGGACAATTGGATTTGTCATCCTACTCCACTTATGCACAACCTAGATTGCATGATTGCGAATCCTTCATCATTCCATTTAAACTCGTAACTCCGTACACGATTAAGTTGCGTGACCTTGTCTTCAAGATCATCGAATGCTGGCAATCACAAACCTATTTGGGCATAATGGAAGCCAACCAACTGGCTTACGAATTTCTGACCTTGCTTTTCAAAAGTTGTATGAAGCCTCAAGATAGCTCGTTAACTCGTCGTCCTTTCTTGAACTGGATTACGTCATATTTAGCGTTTCGAATCTCCGAACCTATCAATGTTAGCGATATGGCAAGAAGAGCAGGACTTTCCAAGTCTCGATTCACAGTGCTATTCAAGAAACAATTCAATATGACACCGTATCAATACTTACTGAAATTGCGTATCGAGCATGCTCAGGAGCTGTTAAAGGATGGCAAGACCCTTCAGCAAACTAGTGAATATTGCGGTTTCACTGACGTTCATCACTTATCCAAGACATTCAAGTCTATTACCGGGGTCAATCCCGGTTATTTCAAACGGAACCTATGATCGGGTACGCCGTCATAAACAACATCTGCCGCATTTTCAATGCTGACAAAGAGGATGCTCTGCTAATTTCATATTTTCATAGACAAAAAAATAGAAGCTGGCCAATGCCAGCTCCTGAGTAGATCTTCAGTATTGTATTATTGCAACATATAATTGATGATATTGCTTATCACCTTTGCCACTTCCGCACGCGTTGCAGTACCCTTAGCATCGAATTTATTATCCAGCTTGCCTGTCAGAATACCATTTTCGCGCATTACCTGAATAGCCTGTGCAGACCATTTGGAGATTTTATCCTGATCAGCAAATTGATGCTCTCCTGATGGCTCTGCCATCGCCAGATGCGCAAATTTCATATAATTGGCGATCATAACCGACATTGCTTCACGCGTCACAGCTTTATCCGGCGCAAATTCACCTTTTCCTGTACCTTGTACAATACCATTTTGGCTCGCCCACGCGATATAAGGCGCATAATATTGATTGGTTGCTACGTCTGTATAGCTTGCTTCCTGGCTGCCTGTTGCAACTGCACCATGCAATCTGCCGAGCACTGTCACCAGCATTCCTCTTGTCATTGTCGAATTCGGCGCAAATTTTTGCTCAGTTACACCAGTAAACAGCTCTCTTGCCGCTACCAATTGAATCACGTCTGCAGCCCAGTGATTAATCGAATCATCGAACTGCTTATCTCTGTAACCAACCACAAACATACCTGCTTGCTGCGTTGCCAACACGATCTTTCCATCCACTGCTTTAGCAAATGGAACAACTACTTTCTTTGTTCCTTCCATGCGATAGACAACTACATTATCATAAGACTCCGCAGCAGCTTTTACATATGTAAACTTCACATGTACAGGACGATCAAAGCCCGTAACAGGTTGCCCATTGGCTAGTACCGTTAGAATGCGTGCTGGTTTTTGCTCGAACCCTTCTGTTTTCTTAAGCTTAATAACCACATCCTTGCCTGCAAGCTGTGCCAAAATAGCTTGCTCCAGCTCTACATCACCTAGTGGTGACATTATAACCAGCTCTTTTCCACTTTTCGCAATTTGATCCACCGCTTGCTTGCCAAGCGCAACTTCAACACTCGTCGCCGTTCCCTGAACATCCACATCAACTACAATTTGTTCCAGCTTATCATTCTTAACCAGCTCGGCTACTTCTTGATCGCTCACTTGCGCACGAGCGTTGCCTTCAACATCGACGCCAGACTTTACTGTAATGATCTCTTGCGACGGCTTTCCGCCTGGATCTGGATTTTCAGGATCAATTACGACTGAAGAAGACTTGATCGTAAATGTCCCCGCTTTGCTGCTCAACTCAAGAGGTTGATTTATATCAGCAAAACCCTGTAAATTCGTGAGATTCAGTTCCTTAGCACCAACTGAACCCGTTGCCTTAAACGTAAGCTGCATCAACAAGGCGGATTGATCACTCTCAAAGCCTGTCGAGTTAACTGCTGCGGCGCGAACAGTTCCTTTGTCCGCATCCACATTATACTCATAAAGCCAGTTAGCTACAGCAGCTCCCTTTTTCACATTATCTTGGGTTAGCTCTAATGCAGTCTTGTCATAATTTAACTGAAACTCGAATGTTTTCAAACCTTTAGGCTGATGAAGGACAATATCTACTGTCGCCAAACCGCCTACAAATGCGCTTGCCGATTTTACCTCAACTATCGATTTGACTTCCGATGCTGCGTAAGTAACGCTTTGAAACAACAGTGTTAATATAAGAGTACACAAGATAATCAAGTTTTTTTTCCTCATAGCAAACTTCCTTTCTATGCTGTCAAGGAAGGCATTCAAATGCCTTCCCTAACAACAGCCCAATTATAGATTCGCTAATCGATCCGTAATCATCTGTAAAATGACGAGAACATCTTCTGTATTTACCTTTTTATCGCCATTTACATCCGCAGCAGCGCGCTTCGCTTCATTCTCTGCATCTGGTGACGCAACGACAAGCTTCAATACTTCGGCTGCATCCAACACATCTACTTTCTGATCGCCATTTACGTCGCCCCGCACAAAATTTACTATTGTAATTTTGACGCTAGTTGCCTTAATCGGTGTTGCTACTGATTCCCCTTCTGTATTTTCTGTTGCAGCTTGTAAATTTTCAAAGGTAATTGCTGCTTCCTGCTGTGCAGTAATATCTGCTTTTGTTTTGAATACGATATTGGCAATTACCGTATTGTCATTTGTTCCAAGCGCAGCTTGCGATACACCCGCAAAACTAATTTTTCCTGCTACTGACGTATTGTGAGCGCTAGTCTCTTTAAAATGTGCAAACTCAAAGCTCTCAAGCGTCAGCAAATCTTTATCATATTGAATAAGACCTTCAATACCTGTCATTTTATCAGCATTGCTCACCGTAACCGGAACTGTAAGTGTGCTGCCTTTACTTACCGTTTGATCAACAGCTCCAAGCTCAATATGTTTTGGATTCGGATTAGTGCTGCCATCGTCATATAAATTTAAATCCATTGAAAACTGATTGACTGCACGATACATTTTATCTTTACTAACAGAATACCAATTGACATCGACATTATTACTGCCCTCTTTAAACGTCATCAGCATAATCATGCCCAGATCGCTTTGCATAAACTGTGCATCCGCCAATACCTGCTTCACAGGATTGCCGTTTACGCCGATATCCTCTCTAACAACGATATCATGATAGCCAATATGACCCGAAGTCACCAAAATAATATTTTCATGCTTGCTCACAAATTCTTTCCACATATCATCGCCGTTATTGCCATCCGGAATATATGCACTTGGATAATCTTGATGCTTGGTCGTAATTTGCTCACCAGTATGGTACATATAAGAATGTGTCGTTACAATAACACGCTTGTCCGGATTATCTGCGACAACCTTATTCGCCCACTCCAGTACTGCATCATTAGGTGCAAATTCCATTGCAAGAATTAAATACTCTACATTATTAATAGTTACAGAATGATAAGTATTGTCCATTTTCCCCTCTACGAATGCTCCACCAAAAGTGGGCTCCTTCGAATACTTGTCATAGGGATAGTACTGATTGAACTTTGATGTATCACGCGTAACAGCAGTTTTGTCGATGACCATATCATGATTCCCGGTAGAAAACACATGAGGAAGTACTCCATCAAGCAATCTCATTCCTTCAGATGAAACTTTCCACTCCGTGTCACTGCGCGGTGTATCTACCAAATCTCCTACTTGTATAGCCAGCTTCATATTCAGCTTTTCCGTATTATCCTTGATCCAGGTCATGTATTCCTTGTAAACATCTGGATGTTTTCTAACTAAGTATTGTGTGTCCGGAATTACTGCAATGGTATAATCTCCTTCTGCAAACTTAGGCTCCAACCAATTTGTCGTTTCATCGTTATAAAGCAGCGCGTGATTTTGTGCCGATGAACTGTCTACATACTTATTGTCGCTCATACTATCCAGCTTCCAGTTACCCATCAATCCCGCTTCATTACCTTGCAAAAACGCATTGTAGTTTGCTTTAATTTCCTCTGCTGATCTACTTGTTGACCAGACGCGTACATCAGCGATTTCACCATTAAACTTCATCGTTGGCGTACCATCAGCATTATAGCCCCTAAAATCAGAACCGATTTTCATCTCGCGCGAGGTAGGATCATTGGGAATTGTAGCTGTTGCAGGTGCTTCATGAACCATTTCACCATTAATGTAAGTAGTAGATTTCTTATTAACATCATCCAGTACGATTGCTACATGAACCCAATCCCCTAAGTTCACATTGACATTATCAGCATTATAGCCAAACTCTTCATTCTTAGCAGCCCTCCAGTAAATACGAGGGTTACCATTAGTATTAATCTCAAAATTGAATCTAGATATATCGTTATAAGCCGGGTTATAGAAATTGCCAAGAATAACACCTACGCGCTGATTACTTGGCGTATTCGCCGGAACCTTTACCCAAGCCTCTACCGTACGTGGTGCGGCAGAAAAACGATCCTTTACAGCAAGCTCCATTTTTCCATCTGCAAAGCTTGTCCCTGTACCTTTAAACTTGCTTTCATACGTTCTGTCAAAGTTAAGCGGTGTAGCATTGATTTTTCCCGCTTTATCACGAATTATATTAATAATTTCGCTGAGTGCAGCTTTATCCAGCTTCCAGGCATGCATAAGACCTTCTTCGTCACCATTAACATTAGCAAACTGCTTCAATTGTTCTGGTGTACGAAGATCGTTCCACAATCTCACTTCAGAAACTTCCGCTCTCATAAAATGACCGTTTCTCGTATCTGTCCCAATGCTATGCAGACTGGCCTGTGGAATCTTTTCTGCCAGCTCTAGATTTTCAAACACAGCAATGACATTGCCATCTTGATATAGCGTTACTTTTTTTGCTTCAACATCTCTCGTTACTCCGAGATTGGACCATTCGCCAGTCGTAATGTTTTGACCCGATGTAGATCGGTCAATCAGAACGCCATTGGAAATTTCGTAATAACGGAACTGATTGTCAGCTGTAAGCTCCAATGAATAAACGGATTCAGCGCCTTGACGATAATTTCCAAACAATACCTGTCGATGACCAGGATTTTTTGCAAGCTTAACATGCATCTCAAACGTAACAGGAATATCATTCAGCTTTTCACTTAACTGCACAGAATTTTTCTTCGCGGGATCAAATACTAATCCCCCTTCTTCTGCTGCCTCTGCTGAAATAAATAGTGAGTTTGGCGTCAGCATCATTAGCGCTAAAACAAATGTCAGTACGATTCTTACTCTTTTCAAATCAATCACCCTTCTGCCATAAGGCTTCAATGTAAAGAGCCCATTTCGCTCTTCTTTCGTAGTATATAAAAATAATGCGATTTACAGCAACTGTTTTTGCGTTATTTTACCATATCTTAATATTTAAAAAAGCATAAAACATTATAATAAAGCATTGATATAAACAATCATTCATTAAGTCGATTATTTTCACCAATGAAAAACAAAAAACGCATTCAATACCGCTTCAATAGCGGATCCAAATGCGTTTGGCATTGCCTATTCTGTTCGATTTAACGTGAATTAATTTTGTCTATAAACTACTTTCATTCCTGAATTTTTATATTTTTTTACAATATCTTCATTAATGGTTGAGTCCGTAATAATCATGTCGATCGGTTCCAACGGGCAGACGTTCAGATATGATACTTTCTCGAATTTACTGGAATCGGCAGCGACATTGATTTGCCTAGCGCTACGCATCATAGCCTTAATAACATCGATCTCATGTATGCGAAAATCGGTTAAGCCCTTGGTCACCGATATGGCATTGATGGAGATGAATACTTGATCGATATTGTATTCGCTGATGGTTTCCTCGCATTTTTTCCCGTACAGCGCATATTCCTGCTGATCTAGAATCCCTCCCGGCACGATAACCGTAAATCCCGACTTGTTGGAGAAATGTTCGATAATGCGCAACCCGTTCGAAATGATGGTCAGCCGCTCAAAGTTTTCTGAAAGTTTCTTGGCGATTTCCAGATTCGTCGTACCCGCGTTTAGCGCAATCGCTTGTCCTTCCGATACGTACTCGCACGCCAGCTGGGCGAGCTCGATCTTCTTTTCTTTATTTTTGTTCTCGCGATACGAAAAAACATTCTGGTCGCCGTGATCCTCGGCTAGAATGGCTCCGCCATGCACGCGCTTGAGCAGCTTCTTCGTTTCCATGTTCTCTAAGTCACGTCTTACCGTATCAATCGATACATTCAAGACATGGACAAGTTCGGTCACTTTAACGGAATCATTTTGTTTTAAAATCTCTTGTATTTTTTTGTAGCGCTCTTCCTGCAGCATATACCCACCCGCTTCCAAAATCTTATGACAATTGCAATAACATAAGTATACATTCGAAGAAGCCCGCACTCAAGTGCAGGCTTCCACGGCAATTCTTATTTTTGCATTATTTTGCGGGGATAAAATTTCGCGGCAGATCTCTGCGGTGGAGCAGCCTGCTATCTGTCGATCAAATATTCGTCCTTAACTTCTTCTTAATCGTTCTGGCCAAGATTTCTAGTAATATAGCAAATGCAAGGATAAGGTAGGTGATTAACCCAATTTCGCGAATATCGAAATAAAAGTTGCTCGCCATGAACATATCGAAGCCGATACCGCCCGCGCCCGCTGCGGCACCCATCGCCACAGCTACTGCAAAATTGATTTCGAAGCGCATGAATGTCCATGAAACCAGGTACGAGATCGAAGAAGGAAGAACGGCTTGAAACACAATTTGCCACCAGTTGGCACCGCTGGCTCTCAGCGCTTCAATGACGCCGTCTTCCAACTCCTCAAACGACTCCGAATACGCCTTAACCAAGTAACTCACTGAATGGAACGTCATCCCAATGACGGCTGCCACGCTTCCAAGTCCCGCTGCCACTGCAAAGATTAATACCCATAACACGGTAGGCACAGCTCGAATAAAAGCGACTGCGCTTCTAATTACTAGTGATACCATTGGATTAGACAAATTACGGGCGGTGAACAAGCCAAGAAATATCGCAATAACCGCGCCGAACAGCGTTGTCAGGAAAGCAAGCCCAGCCGTAATTAGTAATTGCTTTAGCGCCTCTCCAAAGGTGAAATGCCGGGCATGCGGCTCCAGGAACATAGTCCCTAAAGTATCGCCGGTTAATTTCACAGCTTCGAGAAGATTTAACTCTTTATAGTCAAATGTCATAAAACCGAATATGGTGAGCGCCGTTAACGTCATTAATGTCAGCCGAATGACGAACGAAGCTTTATTGAACGGTTTGGCCGCGATCCGATTCATCTTACATAATCACTCTCCTCACGTAATTCGAAACCGACTCTATGATCATGATGGCGATCACAATCGCGATGACTACCAATGAGGCTGCGCTGTAATTCAAGCTTTTGTAATATAAGTTGAACAAGAAGCCGATGCCCGTCCCCGTTAATATGCCGATCAATGTCGCTTGTCTGATATTCGTTTCGATCATAAACAATATCCAGCTTATCAGCTGGGGAAGACTCGATGGAATGACGGACTGTGCAATGATAGCGAAATAGCTTGCGCCTGTTGCTCTTAGCGCTTCCACGGAGCTATTGCTGATTTCATCAATCGACTCCATGAAAGCGCGGGTGAGAAACCCGAAGGAGCCGAAGAAGAGCGCTAAGTAACCCGTGAGCACATTCTGACCGAAGGAGAACAGCAAAATCATAGACCAAGCTGCAACGTCGATATTGCGGAAAACCGTGGCGATCCAGCGGCTTACCAGACTGAACACGCCATTTACTGCCATAGTTTGAGAACCGAGAACGGCGAATGCAAGTGCGAATACCGCTGCTACAGTTGTCGCCGCGATTGACACTAATAAGGTCTCGATGAGCTTTTCCGCAATATTCGGAAGCTTCTCCATCGATTTTTCGTCCGGATAAAAATTGCTGACCGTCCATTCGACCGCTTTCGGGACAGAAGTAATTCCTTTGACGACATCATATTCCGTAATAACGATTGATATCAGCATAGCGGCGAGCAATAACGCACTGAAGAGCAAGGTGTTCAGTCTTTTTCTGAGAAAAAGGTTACCCAGCATTTCGGCCTCCGTTCGAAACCAGAAGCTCATCCAGCTCCGAGCCGTAAATGCTCCGAAGTTTATCGTTCGTCATTCCGGCTGGAGATCCGTCGTACACGACGGTGCCTTTGTTGACCCCGATGATTCGGTCCGAATAACTTAGCGCGACGTCGACTTGATGCAAATTCACTATGACCGTGATGCCCATCTTTGAACAAATTTCACGTAAGTGATCCATGATGACCTTTGACGCGTTCGGATCGAGAGAGGCGATCGGCTCGTCGCATAGAAGCATCTTTGGATTCTGCACCAGCGCCCGCGCGATTCCGACGCGCTGCTTCTGCCCGCCGCTGAGCTGGTCGCAGCGCTTGTACACTTGCTCCTCCAAGCCAAGAGTTTTCAATATGCTGTATGCTTGCTTCTTCTCTTCTTCCGTATATACACCGAGCACTCCCGCCAAAGTCGACTTATACCCTAGTCTTCCATGCAGCACGTTCTCGATCACGCTTAGCCGATTGACCAAATTATAATGCTGAAAGATCATCCCGATGCGGGTTCTCAGTCTCTTTAATTCTTTTTTCCTAACTTGCAATACACTCGCGTTATCAAAAATGATTTCTCCGCTGCTAGCTTCAATCATACGGTTAATGCAGCGAAGGAGAGTCGACTTTCCCGCCCCCGAAGGCCCGATGATCGAAACGAACTCCCCTTCTTTCACAGCGAAGCTAATATCGGATAACGCTTTTGTATCTGAGCCGTATTGTTTCGATACATGCTTGAATTCCAATAACGTTGCCATAGGTTTACTCCTTTTAGTACTCATCATTAGTTGCCTGTCATCCCTTCGCCTTAGGCTTTAGTTAGCCGCCAGCTCTCTGACCGGGTTGAAGAACACGTCATCCACCGGTACGAACTTTTCTTTACCTGATTTCTTCTTAAAAATACTCGTTCCTTCGCCATCTTTTGGAAGGAAGATCTTTTCGTTATTGGTTACAGCATCAGAGGTGAACGCATCCAAAATTTTCTTCTGATCTTCGGCGCTAAGCGAATCGCCATTCACTGCGAAAGGCTGATTCAGAACCGGAGTAGCGGCAATCAAGACAAATTCTTTGCCGATTAGCGTGTTGAACGGCTCTTCTGCGCCTTCTTTTACTTTGTACACCGCGCCAGGTTTGTTGGCTTCGCCGGAAACCAGCTCCACGTAGTTTTCTACGCAAGTATCACAGAATGCCGCGACATCGGCTTTGCCCTTCAGCAAGTTAACGGCCGATCCTTGATGCGAGCCGCCAAATAGAACCTCGCTAAATAGTTCCCCATCTCCGCCTTGCAGAAGACCATCGGCAGTCAAATCCTTATACTTGTCCATCTTCCCAAAATGGTTAACGATTCCGGCAGAAGGCACCTTGAAGCCCGATGTAGAGGAGTTGGACACGAACGAGAATTTCTTGCCTGCGATGTTGTCGATCGCGTAGCTGCTTCCGTTCTTATATCCTTCTTCCTCGCCTTTATTGACGCTCAGCCAGCTATAATATACAGCATCGTCAAGCGTTCCAGACTCCCCGCTTTGTACGAACAGCGGCTGAACCTTGTTGTTTTTCGCGTTTGCGTCAATATATCCTTGCGCTCCCATATATCCGATATCCGAATTGCCGCTAGCCATGGCTTCAATTGCAATAATGTAGTCAGTCGTCGTTTGATGCTCTACTTTTTTGCCCGTTGCTTCTTCGATAATTCTCGAAAATTCCTCGCGGGCTCCTTTCAGTTCTGCGCCGGATTCGTTGGGGTACCACACCATTTTGATGGTTTCCTTGCTATCCGCCGCTGCCGAAGTATTTCCATTCTTTGGCGTTTCATTATTTCCGCAAGCTGCAAGAATCGCGACTAATATAAAAGATAAAACGATAGATAATGCCTTTTTCATTTCAACACTCCTCTAATATATAAATTTGTTATGATTTTGTTAAAGCAACGAAACCAGCAAATGCTCTAGCTCTTCGGGCGAGATAGCCGCAGGGTTATTGTCCATTCTCCCCTTCGTATAAGCATGTGATACGATCGTGGTAATTCCTTCTACCGTAACCCCGTAATGCTTCAAGCTTCCCGACAATCCGTATTGCTCATAAATCGATCTAAGGAACCGCTCTACACCGCCGACGTCCTCTGCATCGAACGCCCGTAGCAGCTTCTCTGGTTCAATCAACGTCGAGTAATTATGTCTTAGCACTGCAGCTAACGAAAGACTGGCAGCTATGCCATGATCGATATTGTACAGCAGCGTAAGCGGATAGGAGATAGAATGGCATGCGGTTGTTTTCGTATTGCTGAAAGCCAGACCAGCCAACACGCTGGCCAGAGACAACTGCTCTCTGCATGCCGGATTATCAGGCTGCTCTTTCAATAACGGAAGCGCATTCCGGATTCGTTCGATTGCTTGCAGCGAGTATACGCGAGAGATGGCATTCGATTGAACGGACCAATACGCTTCCGTCGCATGGCACAGCGCATCTAGCGCGGTAGCAACACTTAGCCTGAGCGGCATCGTTACGGTCAGCTCCGGAAGAATTAAAGCTGCTTTTGCGAACAATCGCCCATCGGAAACCGAATATTTGCACCCGCGTTCTTCATCCCATACCGTTGCCCAACTGGTCACCTCGGATCCCGTCCCAGATGTCGTAGGGATACCGATCCATGGCGTGAATTCGGCTTTTGCGCTATACCGTTCCGTCGTAATCGCTTCACGCACTTCGGCAGAGCTGCTAACCCCGGAATACTGCAAGGCTGTCAACGCCTTGGCTGCATCCATTACGCTGCCGCCGCCGATCGCAACAATCAGCTCATAATCGAACGGCTCGATGCTTTGGATAAGCTGATGGATATCCGAAATATTCGGATTATTCAATGTGACTTCCACTAACCGCGTATCTTTGTTGGACAGAAGGGCCATGACCGACGCCAAGCTATCGTTATTCTCCACGCCGCCCCCTCTAGTCAGAATCAAGACGCGGGTAACGTCCTTGCAACTATTGTTTAAAACTTGAGCGAAAGCATCGATGGACGACTGACCGATAAAAATAGCAACAGGATTATAGAATTGATTCATTAGAGTTCCCTCGCTAATCCGCTGCGCTCAAGCTCCTCGATTACAGCTGGAAGCTGGGAGATGGAGTTGATAATATAATCCGCTCCTGCCTTTTCGAAGGTCTGCCTCGTTTGAACCATTCGCCCGGCCAGCTCGGACCCTTCCATCTTCTCCACTTCTGCTTGCGTCAATCCGAGTTCACTGCTTCCCGTTATGACCGCGACCGTCCACACGCCAGCATTTCTGCCTTCGTGAATGTCGGATACAGTATCTCCTACCTTGACGACCGATTCAGGAGGGAATATGCCAAGCTCATTCATATTCTCGAAGATCATGTATGGATAAGGCCGACCTGCTTTTACTTCGTCTGATGCAACCATAAAGTCTGGAGAGTATCCTTTCCGCTTTGCTTCCGGCACGATGACATCCATCATTCCTTTTGTGTAGCCTGTCGTTGAGCCGATCTTCATACCCGCTGCGCGCAGCAGATTTACGGTTTCTTGCGCTCCGGGAATCGGATCCGTATAGCTCTTCAGAGATTCCATTAGAGTCGATTCGAATCCGGCATAAAGCCGATCGACATCTTTATCAATGGGCTCCGTTCCGTACTTGGTCATCCACGCTTCCTTTACTCTCTCCATTTGCAGAATTGCTTGAATATGATCCCATTTCAGCATGCCCATCGGTTCTCTTGCTTCCCGATCCGTAATAGGAACCCCCGCTTTTTCGAAAGTTTGCAAAAATGCGTGCATTGGCGCAAAGCAACCGAAGTCGATAACAGTCCCCGCCCAATCGAAAATGACAGCTTTTATACGTCCATTGTTGTCCATTATTTCTCCTCTTTTCTTTAGCTTGTCGAACAACTCTGATTATAGTAAAAACCTTTAAATCACGCAATGCTTTTTACGTTATTTTACGCAATTTTAACAATACTATGCTTTTTTATGCTGTTTTTACACACAGAAAACAATTCAAAACAGCAATTAATAAGAAAACCATAAACTAAAGAGCTATGAGCCATGTCGCTAAATTCATTTCATATTAGTCTAGAAAAAAAGCACTACTAAATCGAGGACAAATCTTGTCCGTGAATTAGTAGTGCTTTCGCTTGAAATATTCTATGCTCAGCTGCTCGTTAGCTGTCGTTACATACCGAAAGCCTCATCCTGCTGATAGTTTAGCGTTCTGTTAATCCGACTCGTCTAATACAACAATTGGTTTTGGGGGAAGCTACGGGAAAGATAATGAATAACGAGGTGTTATAATTTTGAACAGCAAAATGCTCATTGTTTTTATTATTGTCTATTTTCTAATGTCACCAGTTGTAGTTACTGCTCGAGAACATAATAAGCCAGTCCAAGACACAGAAGAATTAAGATTACAGGATATGTTAGTACAATTTCTTATTCCAAGCATTCGGGAAATCGTTGGGAACTACTATAATCCTAGCCTCATAAATGTAAATCCAGATATTGAGCCTTGGCGAATAGAACTGATTGAAACAAAGAGATTAAATGGATTCCGTGGGTTTATACTGCAAATTACAATTGACGTACAACCTAGCGTTGGACATCATGTCCCTGTAGGGAAAGATCGCTTTACATATCAAATTTCTTATGGACCATCGATAAATCTTGTTAATTTCCTACACTTACAGACATACAAATTACCCGCGGATCTGATGCAAGAGTTTCGAGCAACAACTAGTTCCATTTTTCCTTGAATGGGATTGTTCTTGAGAAGAGTCACTGCTTAAACTTCTGGCTAATATAGTTATCAACATAAAAGTTAAATGTATTATATGTATTAGATAACTCTTTTAAATTTTCACTATCATTGCCTGATACACTGAGCTCTCGTGGAATTGGTAATTCTCCCAAAGTATGTAATTCTGTTTTTAATGGTTCTTCCTCAGAATAATACTGTAAGGCAAGAAATCTAGGATAAGTAAATGGGGTTTCCCCTCTATACATTTTAGCTACTTCTGAAAATAATGCTGCAACTGTTTGAGGCGCATCAGGAAACTCTTGTAGAGCTCTTTCATCAGCTCCCCTTCCATCAATAGTGTAAGAACCAAGCAACTCATAATATGCCTTCGAGAGCCTCTCATCTTCAAAAGGAATATCTCTGTCCCCAATTTTTTGCTCGAAGCTTGCCACCGATTCTTTCAGATTAGCGCTTAAATTAAAGAACAGAATTACTGCTGCAAAAACTAAAAGGCAGCTTATAACGCCAAAAACCATTGTTTTCTTCATTGATTCCCCTTCATTATATCGTTTTCAAAAACTCCATTATAAGTCTCCCAATTTCTATTTTGGATTGCTCCAGACTTACGCGCTTCGTATCTCATCCATATTCTTTCTTCTTGTATAGTCAAAGGCGGCAAAATAGCAATTATCTTATCTTTAGAAGAGCGAAAGTGTTGACTTATCTGACCGTTAGCTCAACGGGGTTGCCATTGTTACCCATTACTTCAACAATCCCACATTTGCTACAAATTCTCGAACGTCTTTCGGAGTCTGTAACATGATTATTTCTTTCTCATTTGATATCCGTCTTAGTTTTTCTGAGATAACTGGCTTTTGTTTTTCAGGGTATTCCCAAACCCATTTCAGAAATTCCAGACTTACCTTTTCTTCGCAGCCTTCAGCCATGTCCGTTCTCTTCTTGTTACGGTACTGGAATCTTCTTTTCAGCACGCGGATAATGCAGATCCATTTCGACAGATCTATAAATATGATTGTGTCTGCCGCTTGTAATCTAATGTCAATCGTTCCTCCATAATTGCCGTCGATAATCCAACTGTCACGACTAACGAGCTCCTCTTGAACAACTATTTGCTCGTTTTTGGGCGTGCTAATCCAGCCTGGTTTCCAAAAAATCGAATCCAGATGATGAACTTCAATTGATAAAATCCTGCCCAGCTTGCGAGCCAAAGTTGATTTGCCTGACCCTCCAGAACCTATAAGTACAATTTTTTTCATATTGACCTCCATCAAATGGATCTAAAAAACTGATTAACTTAATTTCCCTTAATCATAATATAGTCATAGCTAGTTGAACTTTAGAGTCTTCGTTGTAAGTCACGGATGTCGGTATTCCATTTCCCTTTTAAAATAACAGATTATTAATCGCTTTAATTCATCCGTTATTTTAGAAGGATGTACTGTCAACTGAGTGATACCAGGCTTTAAGTTTTTTATCAAAGTCATAAGCTGCACCTTCATTGCCTCTCTACAAACCAATTAAAGCAATACGGAAGAGAAATCATATCATCAATTATCCTATACATAAATAAGAGCGTAAACACATTTGTGCTTACGCCCTGGCCCACTTTAGTTACATTGATTTTGTTCATTATATACTAATTTTTTAAAAAGTAAATAGTTTCCATTACAGATAAGTCGCCACGCTAAGCTTCCCGTTAACATTCCTGTAGTTGTTAGTAGATTCAATTTGCAGAAAAACGAACGCCCCGCTAGGATGAGTATGTACTGGGTTGCAGCCCTCAGAACTCACCTTAGGAGGCGTTATTATGAAGCCTAGAAGCCTTCCGCCGCTTACGGGTTATTGTCACAAACAGAGAGCATTGGGAGGTTAAATCCAGAGTGAGATCCTGCGAATTCGCGAGTATTCATGAGTAAACCCTTATACTCAGAGGGGGCTTAACAAAGAAAAGGGAGCAACTGCCACGTAGCAAACTGCTCCTTGTCTGTTCAATCCCGTTCTCTCAATAAATGTGGCTGCTTTCATTTACCAGAAATTCATTGAGTATCGCTATTTATAGGAATGTTATAATTTTCCTCTGAAGTTGTAAACTTAATGCCACCATCCGACAACATTTCTTGGCAAAACGCCCTTCCGATTAGCACCTTCCCATGAAATGTCTTTTAAACATCACCGATTCCGTCTTCTTCTTATCAAAACCATGACAAGCAACAGAAAGGCAACAGCGATGACTAATATGGTCGTCGGAATGGCATATCCCATCTGTTGTTTAGATTGCTCCACCTCCGTTGATGATCCAGGTTTAATAGAATTTATGCCTGAATCCTTCATCGCCACTTCCCTGGCATTGTCCCAAGGCCCCGTTCGCCCACACAAATTCATGCGAAGCTTTCCTTCCTGAACGCTTCCAAATACCAAATATTCGGTATCTTTAATAAAAGGATCCCACCCGTTATGATAAATCTCAAGCTGCGGGGTCTCTACGCCTTTCCAAGCCTCATCGATCCGGAACACGGTAAGTCCGTCTTTTTTAATCTCGACTGCTTTTCCTTTAAAAACGACGGTGCTACGGTCCATCTCCTCCTTAACCGGACGCGGCGGTGCACAGGACAAGGCTTCAGCTTGCGGTGCCGTCCATAAAATAAATGAAACTAAAATGAGTAGGATCGGCGTAAAAAGTTTTTTCAAATGATCCCCTCCGCTCTTTTTTTGACTAAACCTTTTGACGACCCCAAGTGCCAGAAGGTTGCGGCGAAATAAATTATCCACCTTTTTCCAGCCCTCGTCCGGCTTGGCGTTCTTTATACTCTAAGGATTACTACCCATTAGCTGAATATTCTGCCAATCATGCTAGCAGTCTGTTGTTGTAGTGCTATCATTTCCCGTTAGTGAAACTTTTCGTCGTACAAAAAACTGTCCTAAAACTTTCTTGAAGACAGTTTTTTGCACAGTTTGTTACGTAGCAATATCATGTTGCATGACTTTACTGCAATCTAAAAAGTCTAACCGCTCCACTTTATACAAATCATAGATCTGTTGCGCATTATTTATCGATTTATAAATTTGATGGTTTATATCATTTGCTAATTTGGCATACGGTAGTTTTTCTACAGCCTTCTTCGATCGAATATTTTGTTTACGGACTTTCAAAAATACCGTTTCGATATTATGTTCAAGAAATAGTTCAGTAAAAAAGGATTCCTTCGCTCGTTGATTATAACCTTTTCCAAAATAAGGAGTCCCAATCCATGTAGCTAAGAAGCCTGTTTTATTAACAATATCATAAAGATCAATGGTACCAATGGGATGTCCAATCTCATTAATAATTGTTCTAGAAATACATGTCTCCTGTTCTTCTTCAACGATCAACTGCTTGGTTATGAATAAGTATTGTTCATAAAATTGGCAATTATAACGAACGTAAGGAAAAACTGCAGGATCCATCATTAAGTCATACAGTGAATGGCATTCGTGCAAATCACGTTTTTTTAACATTAAATCTACCACCTAGTCCTTTTATTTCGCTATATCTAACAATTTAAGTATATAAAAGAACTTCGAGGCTTTAATTAATTCTATATGGTCTTTGTGTAAAATTTATCATAGAAATTGCAATCCATAACACTCTGGTGAACTCAAAAAGAGACACCCGTTTATTATTTGATTTTTTCTGAGTAGGATAATTCTGCTTTACGCTTTGAATGTAATTAGGTTATCCAACGGCTTAATTTTTCAAAACCTTCGATAGAATTCGAAAACAAGAGATTTTGTTTAGAAATGACGATTCCTCGGAATTTTATGGACTGTGCCACATGAGTTTATTTGGTTTAGCTTAACGGCGATACGATTATATAAGCGAGTAATCAATTATTTTACTCACATTAAAAAAGGCGATGCAGGAACATCACCTTTAAACTGCGGCAGAGAATGATGTGAGATGATCTTAGCATCTTGTCCACCATCCCCTCATTTATAGCGTATGTGGTTAACCTCAAAATTCTTGGGCTTATTACAGCTGAATCCAATACTTAGAAAAATATGTTTTACCTTAATTCCCCTTAGATAGAAACCAATCCAACATAACCTTTATCATTTATTGGAGCATGATGGTCAACTTGATACTCTAGATCCTCTTCATCCGAGAATAGTGTAATTTCATCGTTACAGCTCTTGTCGCAGAATCCATATTCACCATACCAAAATAACCAATGTCTAACATGAACATATATAGTATTCGTTATAATCTATTCTTTCTACTTATTACTTAGTAAATGAGGATTTCCTTCTTAACAACTTCTTCATGTCAATTCTTGTGTAAGTTTTTTCATAAGCCGACCCCTCATCGTTATAGAAAATAGCGGATTTTATGTATGGCTCGCTAATGGCGCTGTAACCGAGCTTTGTAATAAGCATTATCATCTTTGGATTCTCTATGGGGTCTACACTAACGAACAAATTAGAATATCTCAAATCACTTGCAATTTTCTCACGATATCTTATTAAATCCGAACCTACGCCAATTCCCCGATATGTTTCCTTTACATAGAGGTCACTTAGTTTGGGGCTCAAACAGCCTTTTAATTTAAGAACACCAAAACCTAAAATTGTATTATCCTTTTCAGCAACTACCAGACATACTTCTTTATCTTCATTTTGCTTAAAATACCTAACGAATAAATCTTTATTTTTTCTAATTTTGCATAAACCATCTAAGTCACTTTTCTTGGCCATTCTTATTGTGTATTCCATTCTCGCCTCCTAATGCACGAAGTAATTAATTCTCACTTAATTAGATTGTCAGACTCTTCAACTTATTAAGCAATCGTTCCCCGTTAGCTCAACACATTAAGTTGCAAATCGTTAAAATCATCTATGAAATAGCCTTCTGATTTCCATCCACTATTTGTTTTCTGTATTAATGCCCCGATAGATGATTTAGGTTTACCGAATCTACTCATAAGATTGGCCTTATAATAATCCATATCGGGACCTTCAAAAACATAATCTAACGCACAATAATTATCTCCCATATATATTGCAAAGTTATAACCGAAGTATTCAGCAAATTCTTGGCATATTGCCCTTAGTTCAAATTGAAACTCTTGATTCGATCTCTTCTTTAAAAACTTCTATGGCTGTAACATCTAATGAGTGTTTAAAAATAGCTGAGAAATCTATCCCCATTTTCCCACCCCACAATTCAAAGCTGCGAAATCAATTTAATATAAAACACGGATATTCCTCGAGTGTTGAGCCGTCTTCTACGCTCCAGCATCCAGGATCGCGCTCGGTTCTGTGCCGTCTTTGAGGCGGCGCGAGTTTCATCCCTTAGAAACGATAAGATAGGATATGCTTTTCTTTCTTATCATTAAAAAAGGGCTGTCAGCGGCGTTCTCCCTGACAGCCTTTTTGCGCGACTCTCCTCATAAGATAGTGCGAAGCAGCACCGGCTCGTCCTGCAATATGTCGCCGGTTTCCTTCATCCACCGCTGAAGTTCGCCGGCCAGTCGCTGGATATGCGCCTCATTGGCCGGATCCACGGATACGTCGGTCGTCTCCCACGGGTCCTGCTGAAGATCGAACAATTGGATACGATCTGTTCCCGTTCCCGTAACCGGCGATAAGTAGTAGCGGATCAGCTTCCACCGTCCGTCCTTCACCATGCGCTGGACATCCCGGTAAACGGTGCAAACGATATCCCGGACTCCATCCCGCCGTCCCCCTACGACTGGCAGCATGCTCCTGCCCTCCACTTCATTCGGTATCTGCACGCCGCACAAATCGGCTACCGTCGGGAAAATATCGATATTGCTGGCCAGCGCTTCAATCCGCCTGCCTTCCGGCAAGCCCGGACCTCTCATGATGAGCGGAATATGTACGCTATGATCGTAAACGTTCTGTTTACCCATCAAGCCATGCTGGCCGATCGCTAATCCGTGATCCGCCGTATACACGATGATCGTATCCTCATAGAGCCCCCCGGCCTTCAGCTCCTGAATGACCCGTCCGATCTGCGCATCCAGGTGGGTGATCATGGCATAATAATCCGCGATATGGCTCCGTACCTCTTCTTCGCTGCGCGGCAGCGAAGCCAGCTGCTCGTCCCTGACGGTCATATCCCCTGTGTCGAACGGATGCTCCGTCAGGAAGTTGGATGGCATCGGTATTCGCTCCTTGTCGTATAGCTTTGCATACTGCTCCGGAGCGGTCCGCGGGTCGTGCGGTGCGGTATACGCCACATACAGGAAAAACGGCTGTTCACCGGAATACGATCGGATGAATTCGACTGCCGCATCGGTAAACAGCTCCGTTGAGAACGTTTCCTCCACATACTCCCTCTCTTGTGGATAGATCCCTTCGGGATCGAAATCCTGGACCGGCACTTTCGTATGCTCGCTCATGCCATGGAAAAACAACTTATCCCCGCCCTCAAAGCTTCGGGCGAAGGCCGCTTTGTCATTATGCCATTTTCCGACCGCGTGCGTGCGGTATCCGGCTTCCATCATGGCCTGCGGCATGAGGGTAACGTCGCGTCGGATCGTGATTGCATGCTCCCAGCTCCGCACATCCTTACCGATCATTGCGTTAAAAATCGACATCCCCGAATTGACACAAGCTCGACTGGGCGCGCATACCGCGCCTGTCAGCCCGCCGAAGATGTGCGTACCGCAAAAGGATGTTCCGCTGCCTGCCAGCGAATCGAGAACCGGGGTCAGCACAACATCGTTTCCATTGGCGCGAACCGTATCATAGCGGTGATCGTCGGAAATGATAAAGACGACATTCGGACTTTTCTTCATGGAATCATTCATACTACTTCATCTCCTTCATCGGATCCGAGCTTTGCAGCACTTTTCATCATATTTGAAAGTTCGCTATATCCAATGAATATCCTCTATTTCCCACATCTTCCCGTCATTCCTTATCATAATGGCCTTTCGCCAGTCTATTAATTTATTTTCCTTGAACAATACTTGCAGTAATAACGTTCAAAATTGCTTCTTGTAAAAAAGACTTAAAATTGCAAATCCATTCGAAGTATATATGTACATAAGAGTTCGTAGCCAGCCAGAGATGAATAATCTTGGGAGGGGAAAGCGTGAATATTATGGAAAATATTCGATATATATGGCATGATTGTTGGTTTAATTATTATCTAAATATGTTCAACTCCAGTTTATGTGAAAAGCATAAGTCCTATTTGCGAAGAAAATCAGAATATCATCTTTCTAGAAGGAGACGTCCCGTTTAAGGACGTCTTTTTATATGAGCAACTCCTGTTGTAGAATCAGTGGCTTTTGAAAATTAAGTATTAGACTGAATTAAAAAAAAACGGCAGCCTTGGACGTGAAACTAATGTCCTAGACTGCCACTCCATTATTATTGAACTAACGTTTCCCTTAAGCAATAATGATGTCAAGAACAGTTGAAGAATCGGCTGAAATGAATTCGTCCTTTCCGATCGCTGTAATTTCTCCATTCGGTTTCCCAATAACTGCCCCGTCTTCTATCACACTTCCCTCGCCAATAATAGCTTTATAGATTTGGACATTGCTTCCGATTTTTACACCCGGCATAATGATGCTTTCCCGGATTTCGCATCCTGGGCCGATATGTACGCCGCTAAATACGACGGAGCGTACTAACTCTCCTTCAATTATACTATTGGAATGAAGCATCGACTTATAAGATTTAGCAGCCTTATAGAGATTCGTTGTCGATGGTTGAAGACGCTTATTTGTGTACATCGGCCATTGTTCCTCATCAAGAGCAATCTCACCGCCGAGCAACTCCATATGTGCCTCCCAAAGGCTCTCCACCGTGCCCACATCACGCCAATATCCCTGGAAAGGATAAGCATATACATTCGAACCCGCCGCCAGCATCTGAGGGATGAGGTCCTTTCCAAAGTCATGCGAAGAAAACTCATTCTCTGCATCCTGAAGCAAATAACGCTTTAGGAACGACCAACGGAATATGTAAATGCCCATTGAAGCAAGATTACTTTCAGGCTTGGATGGCTTTTCGAGAAAGCTTGTTACTTTATACGAATCGTCTACATTCATAATGCCGAATTGATGTGCGTCTTTCCACGGAACCTGCTTTACCGAGATCGTAGCTTCTGCTCCGCTTTCCTCATGGAACTGAATCATTGCGTTATAATCCATCTTATAAATATGGTCCCCAGATAGCAATAACACGTACTCCGGATTATGCCGCTGTATGTACTCCAAATTCTTGTAAATGGCATCAGCCGTTCCCGTATATTGGCCATTAGGCTGATGACAGGCATCAAGAAGCGTAATTTCGGTTTCTTTGTCATTCAACCATAATCCGCCGTCTTTAATATGCGTATGCAAGGTTTCCGCCTTGTATTGAGTCAATACCCCAATCGTATCGATTCCTGAATTCAAACAATTGCTGATCGGAAAATCAATAATGCGATATTGACCACCGAATGGCACCGCCGGCTTAGCGAGCTTCTGGGTTAGCGGAGCAAGCCGTTTTCCTTCCCCCCCTGCAAGTAACATAGCAATACATTTCTTCTGTGTTATACGGACCATCTCCTCTATTATTATTGTTTGCTCCTAAGCCATCAAGAGTAACTCAAAAAAAATAATATCAGAAGATCGTTACGAAGCTTGTCATAAGCTGGTTGTAACTGAAAAATATTTATCGACAAAATAAATAGAAGAAAATAATCGGAAATAACCCCACTAACACTCCATTATTCGGAACACTTGCTACAGAATTACGACTTATCCGCTTTTTCCGTTGTAGTTTGTTATTCAGCTTCTTGTCATTTTCAAGGTTCACTTTTATTTTTTTCGACATACTTATCTCGACAATATCTTTAAAGTATTGCGGGTAAAGATGATTCAGTTTGTTGTAGCAATAAAAAATAGCCACCTGGAAGGGTGGCTCGAACTCTAAAAGAGTGAAAAAGTATTGATAGGCGATAAATTAGACGATCATTTCTTTAAATGGTAAGGAACAGTAGTGATAATCACATTTCTCCGATACAGCAAGTGTGCACGAATCAGTAAACTAGATTGATTGTGCAGTATGTTATGCCAACCTTTCTTTGGGATGAATTGTGGGATGACAACAGTAACTTGGTAATTTGATTCACTTGCCTTTCGTTGGACAGTATCAATAAATTTAGTCAGAGGCTGAATGATGCTTCTATAAGGAGAATGTAGCGTTACAAGCCTCACGTCAGGTTGCCACTTACTCCATTTTTCTTCAAATGTCACTACGTCTTCTCTTTCAAAAGAAATATGAACTGCAATGATTTGGTGGGCTGAGAGTGATTTAGCATAGTTCAAGGAGTTCTCCACCACATGTGTCATACCAGCTATAGGAAGAATGATTATATTTCCCTCAATCGGAACTGCTGGTTCACATGTTGAAGTTCTTAGTTGATCAGCTACCGCTTCATAATGCTTTCTAATTCGATGAAAGCCATAAATGATTAAGGGTAGAAACACTAAGACTGGCCAAACCTGTAAAAATTTTGTTAAGAAAAACATCATGGTAACGATAAAGCTTATAAGAGCCCCTAGTGCATTTATAATCAGTTTTGAAATCCATCCTTTTGGTTTTTGACGAATCCATTTTAGTATCATTCCTGTCTGGGACAGGGTGAAAGGAATAAAAACACCGACAGCATATAGAGGAATTAAATGTTCCGTTTGACCTTTAAACACAATAATTAAGATGATGGATAAAAAGCCAAGTATGATAATACCGTTAGAATATCCTAGACGATCTCCCCTAACCGTAAACATTCTTGGTATGAATTTATCATTGGCAAGATTTACGGCAAGTAAAGGGAAAGCCGAATATCCTGTGTTAGCAGCTAGGATAAGGATCAATGCTGTTGTGCCTTGAATGAAGAAGTACATAAAATTCCGCCCAAAGGTCTCTTCAGCGATCTGTGAAACTACGGTTACCTCAAGGTTAGGTATTATTCCGTAATAATAAGCTAAAAATACAATTCCCGAAAATAACAATGCAAGCAATATCCCCATCGCCATTAATGTTTTTGCGGCGTTATTAGGAGCAGGGTTTTTAAAGTTAGGGATTGCATTCGAAATGGCCTCGACTCCTGTTAATGCAGAGCTGCCAGAAGCAAATGCTTTCAATAGCAAAAATAGGCTTATGCCTGCTACCGGTGTTCCGATTGAAGTGTGTAATTCGTGAGAAACATTACCGGTTATTATGTTGTATATGCCTGCTCCTATTAGAATGAATAATGCTAAAACAAACAAATATACCGGATATGCTAAAATAGAAGCTGACTCGGTTACACCTCGCAAGTTCAGGATTGTTATGAAAATGACAAATAGTACAGCTATGATTACCGTATGTTCATGTAAGCTTGGAAAAGCGGAAGTAATGGCATCCGTACCTGCGGATACACTTACTGCAACGGTTAAAATATAATCTACTAGCAAGGAGCCTCCGGCAACTAATCCAGGTAACTTGCCTAGATTTTCTTTTGACACTACATACGCGCCTCCGCCGTGCGGGTATGCAAAGATAATCTGCCTATAAGATAAAATAAGTGCTAATAATAAAATTAATACTCCAATTGCGATTGGTATCGAATACCAAATCGCTGCGGCACTAACTGTAATTAAAACGATCAATATTTGCTCAGGCCCGTATGCCACAGAAGATAAGGCATCAGAAGAAAGAATGGCAAGTGCTTTCGTTTTATTTAGTTTCTGCTCTCCTAATTCATTTGATTTTAACGGTCGTCCAATCAAAAATCTTTTTAAAGAAAGCATCGTTTTCACTCCACATTTTTTATTTTCAAATTATCTTTACTTTTAAATTACCCAGTAAATGAAGAAAAATTACGATCTTAAATCAAAGCTGCTGTTTTTTGGCATACAAAAAACACAGGTAAGAACCTGTGTTTTGTTTTGAACACATGTTATAACCCTCCCTCAATCAACGCTTACGAGGTTAGCTGTCGGATTCGGACGGTTAAGTCGCCCTACCTGATTGTAAACATGTACAGTCTACAATAGGATTCACCCCATAAGATGTTTACCTGAAGCTCAGGCATATCTCTTAGATGGTTCCCCCGTTTTCCTTGACGGAAATTAAGCGAGTATGAATTGTTAACAATATTTATTTATAATGCACAATGTATATTACGCCTGCTAATTTGTTTTGTAAAATATACAACCGCACTATTTTCCGTCATTTATTGTAAAAAAGATTGCGAAAAAACGCTTACATTCTTTAAATACTTACCGAAGCTCATCTTCTTAGCATTTTGCTTTCAAAATCGCTTTTTCAAAAAAGAAAGTATGTGTTAGTCACTTTTATTATGAAATGATGACTCTTAAGAGTCATTCGATGTTAGCCTCCATAACGTTATAATAATTAAGATTTTATTATTACAGGAACGAGGTAACATTATGAGTGTAATGTCAGTTGAGAAGGTAAATAAAGCACAACCCGATTTAAAAAGCCGAGCATCAGCGGGAATGCGTCAAGCCATTTACCAATCGGTTTGGAGGTGGCATTTTTATGCAGGCATTATTTTTGCACCTTTTTTGATTATTTTAGCTTTCAGCGGTTCCGTTTATTTATTCAAACCACAAATCGAAGGATATTTGTATAAGGATATGCTCACCGTAAGTGAGGTTGGAACCACAAAAATGACGCCTGAAAGTATGATAGAAAAAACAAAAAAAGCCTATCCAGATACGATTGTTTCCTCTATTACACTCGACGATAATCCTAAATTAAGCTATAAAATGACGGTAAACCGTAATGAAACTTCTACGATCATGTATGTAGATCCTTACACAGGTAATGTGCTTGGCATGATGAACAGCGACAAAACCTTTACTTCTTTTTTCAAAAAACTGCATAGCGAGCTTGTTATAGGCGGGACAATTGCCAACCGACTAGTAGAACTTGCAGCATGCTGGGCGATCATCATGTTATTGACTGGCTTATTCCTATGGTGGCCGCGAAATAAAGCCTCTATATGGGGAACGATACTACCACGGCTCAGCAAGCCTGGAAGCCGCCTTTTCTGGCGTGATTTGCATGCTGTTCCCGCATTTTGGATTTCCCTTGTCTTATTAATAATCATTGCTGGCGGTCTACCTTGGTCGGGAATTATGGGCGGTCAAATTGATAAGTTTGCTAATTCAACGAATACGAACACGCCTCCCTTCGCCTACAGCTTCGGCGCAAAGCCTGAATCTGTTACTGTTGCCAAGGATATTGCTGAAGATTTACCGTGGGCTGTTGAAAGTCTTCCAGTACCAGCTTCTGCAGTTGGAGGTTATATAACCGTAAGCATTAATGATATTGAAGCTATTGCTGATCAGCATGACGTTCTAAAGCCTTACACGATTACAATGCCAATGGGAGAAACGGGGGTATTTACCGTGTCTACTGCACATGATACACCCGGCAAGAATGCTACACTTCATATAGATCAATATAGCGGCGCTATTCTAACCGATGTTCGCTTTGCTGATTACGGAATCATGGCCAAAGTCATTTCATATGGCATTGCTTTTCATGAAGGCAAACTATTTGGCTTAACCAATCAACTTCTTGGATTAATTGCGTGCATGGGTCTCATTTTGGTAGCCGTAAGCTCTTACGTGATGTGGCGCAAGCGTAAGCCGGAGGGTAAGCTTGGTGCACCAGCAAAACAAAAAAGCAGCAAAGTTACAATTGGTATGCTGATCATCATGCTGGTCTGCGGTGCTGTCATGCCGCTAGTTGGCTTGTCTATTCTTGTCGTACTCGTCCTCGATCTGTTCATCCTCCGCAGAATTAAGTCGTTACGGCACTGGTTCTCGGTCTAATCCTAAGGAGAATATACTAATGAATGTAACCATCCATCGTATCTTTTTATGGGCAGGTACCCTTCTTCTTGTCACTTTGCTGAGTGGTTGCATCGCTAAAGCAGTCGATGTAGACGAGAGTGGACTACCACCTCATCTGTCTGTTAATCTCAAATTGCCTGAGCAACTTGAAACAGACATCCCTAGCATCTTCTCAGTAGAGGTCACTAAAAGCGGTAAGCCGCTGGAAAATGTAGATCAGGCAGAATTCGTCATATGGCCGGAAGACAACGAGTCTTCAGCAGTGACAATCCAAGCAGAAGAATCTTCACCTGGTATTTATTCAGTCACTTATACCATCAGCGGGGAAGGGCTCTACGTGGTTCAATCTCGTATTCGTTCTGCAAACGAGCAGGTTATGCCAGCCAAACGCTTCGCGATTGGCGCGCACGCCATTGAGAGGCTTGCATTACTGGAGAGTGCTCAGCACTCTGGTGCACCTCTCCAAGCAGAGGGCGGACATCATTAACGATTAAAGCATACAAATCCCCCAGCCTGTTATGGCTGGGGGATTTGTTTTATGAAACATAAATATTAATACCCGTTTAAGTGACCCGTTAATCCAAACCACTCTGCAAATGCATCTTGAAGTCCACTAGCTCCTAATTTGTCCCGAATATCGGAAGAAGAACCTTCAAGCTCGATATATCCCCCTCTTAGCAAGGCAATTCGGTCTGCAAGCGCCTGTGCAACATGCAGTTGATGGGTTGAAAAAATAACTGTTTGCCCATTCGCAGCTATTTCCTTCACCATGCGTACAAAGGTTTCGATCCAATATGGATCAAGCCCATTTGTAGGTTCGTCCATTAAGACGATTGGTGGTCTCGCCAATAGTGCCTGTGCGAATAATACCCTTTGCCGCATCCCTTTGGAGAAGGAAGAAACTGATTTTTTCCCAGTATCCTCAAGGCCTACTTCACTCAGCACTTCCATAGTTCTATGCTCAGGCACTCCGCGTAGTGATGCCCAGAAGGCAAGCGTTTCGTAAGCTGTTAATCCCTGGCCGAACCGGAAATCATCAGGCATGTAGCCGATAAGCTCCGCATATCGCTTGCGATTATCACTCCAGCTCAAACCGCCAACGCTGATGCTGCCACTGTCAGGCTGCAATATACCTGCAATCATTTTTAATATCGTGCTTTTCCCCGCTCCGTTTCCACCGCACAACGCCATGATTTGACCTTGTCCTACCTTCAAATCAAGCTCATTAATGACTATCTGCTTCTTCATTGATTTCTTAACCTGCTCAAGCTCCACTATAGGATCAGGCACGTGAACGCCTCCTCTCCCAAATCAACTGTGAAGCTGCGATAGCGGTTCCTATCCATACTACAGCCGTACCCACGAAACCAATACTGCCCGCGGGCTGTTTGATCCATTTTATCCATTCATAGTATTCAGGCCCCAGAATGGCGCCTCCGCCTAACTTCACTACTGTAAAAAGCCTTGAAAGTTCCGCCGGATTAAGAAACGTGAGAACGGTCACAGCCGGCTTGATCATCGGATAGGGCAAGAAACCTACTGTTGCAATAAGTAATGGCGGCCATCCGATAATGGCGAAAAACCAAATCGTTACGCCGATCGTTAAGGCTTGCCATCGATTTTTCGCAAGCGTACCTACAAGTAAAGCAATTGCAAGAAAAAACAAAGCAACGCTTGTGGAAAAAGCTAGCAGCTGCAAGTACGTCTGCATTCCGAAACCTGAACCTGCAGCATAACCGAGTAGACTGGCAGCACCAAAACCTATAGAAACGATAACAAGCAGGACGACAGCAAGACCAATATATTTTCCAATGAAAAGGGACCAAGTGCTAATCGGATAAGTCGATAATAGCTCCCAGCTGCCATCCTCCTGCTCTGATGTTAATGAAAAGGAGCCTAGCAGTAAGGACATCAGCGGTAATAAATATAAAATCAGATTAAGTGTTGTTCCTGTAATGCCGGAATAACCTTGTATATATCCTTGTGCATTAATTAAGAGCAGGCATAACATAAATAATGTGAAAAGTCCCATGAAAGAATAAGACCAGGGATTACGAAATCCTAACTTTACTTCTCTTATTGCAAAATGAACCGTCTGAATCACGAATTCTTCCCTTCTGTCTCATGCCCCATATCCATCATGTCGCGGTTAACTACCCATTTATGAGTAGCAAGTTCTTCAGAGCTGAGCAATTGCCCCATTCCTTGCTCGTCAATGTAAGCTTGAGCTGAAGCTTTATCTTCGAAAGCAATAACGCCATAAGCCATTGGAGTAACATAAGCAGCATCATAAGCATAATAGGCATTCTCGTATTTAATCCAATCGCCACTGTTATGATCTCTAACAAACTCTGCTCCTACTGTTTCTTCTCCGTTTTTGACTTTCCACTCATTCATACAGCCAATATCATCGAATTTCAAGGATTGACCATCAGTCGTAATAATTTGGGTCGCGTAAGGATCATCTTTTACAGACATATTACAAATTACACACTTATCTGTTTCTTCATTAATCGCCTTTGGTTTGTATTCCTTGGCCCCACATGCACTTGCCAGTAATAAAACAATAACCAATAGCAGTCCGGCACCATATCGTTTCGTTTTCACCTTTTTCTTACCCCCATATAAATTAAATATATAGCCAGACTCAATAGTCCAGCGCCAATTAGAGCAGAATGCAACAACGTTTGTTTTGGTAAAACAAATTTCAGTTCCCCATTGGGTTGCATCAACGGTGAAGCATCTATCGACCAGAACTGTCTATCCGACTGATAAAGGCCTTCAAGAAAGATCATTCCTGGCGATTGAAAAAACAGTTGAAAGCCTGGTTTTGCTTTAACAACACTTTGAAAAAAAGGATTGATTGCATAAGCAATTTCACTTTTTCCATCACCATCCGTATCAATACCTTGAAAGGAGTCCCAATAGTTTCCCTCGAGTTTATTGCCATTACTGTTTCTTGCTTCAGCGCTTGCAACATTACCAATAAACTGATTCTCAGATATGACATTGTTCTCTGCATCAAGCAGCTGTATTCCAATAAAATTACCAATTACAGCATTGTCTTCTATTTTGTTTTGTGTAGATTGTTCTACATAAAGACCTACGCGATTTCCCTCTACGTGATTGCCGAAGATGGATGTATCCTGCGCGTCAAATAATAAAATACCTTGAGAATTAACGTTTTCACTTTGCTTGGTGAATTGGTTTCCAGAAACCACGACATTACGAACAGCCATAATCATAGCTCCAGTTATGTTCAGATTGCCGAAGTTGTTGCGAATAATCGTCCCTTTTGTATACATGCAATGCACACCGTAACGAAGCAGCTCGAAATGATTATCCTCGATCAAGTTAAAATCGCTGTTTTCCATATAGATACCATCATGCATAGAGGTAATGGTATTTCCGGTGAAACGATTATTACTAGATGCATACAAATCGATTCCATTTCCTTTGTCAGAAAGTTTGAGCGGTCGATTCTGAATAATACCGGCCCATTCGATTGTGGAGTTACGTACCTCCCCGTTGTTAGCCTTCCTCATTTTAATGCCAGTGGAGCCGGTGCGTATTTGCAAATCATCCAGCAAAACACCATTTGCCTGGACGAGAATGGCAGGCTGTTTCTTAATGGTCTCATCCAAGATCGTAACACCTATTATAGAAACGTTATCAGCCTTAATTTGTAAAGTAGCATTATTGGATTTGTTCTCAATCGTAACACCCGCTCCAGGCTCTGCCAACAATTTGATAGGCTTGTTAATGACAAGGGGACCATAATAAATCCCTGATAGAAGTTGAATGGTAGCACCAGCATCCGCCTCATCAATTAGTTTCTGCAAAGTATTGGTCATTACTTCCGCGTTTACATTACTTACCTCAATCATCATAGGTATCACTGTAAGAGTTAAAGCTATTATTATCTTCTGCACTACTCTCATTGCACTACTACCTGTTTCTTTTTCGTTAGATGGATATCGTCGGTATACAAATGCAAGTACACCTCGTATGTTCCAGCTTCTAGAAATGTAAACGTTCCACTAAAAACATTTTGCTCTTCATTCTCTGCCTCCAACAATATAGGCTCCTCATTCACGCGAACTTCAAATGTCATTCCTGAGGATTTAGAAAGAACAGCTCCTGTAAATTCTGCTTTGAGTTTAATTGGGGAACCTGCAGTTGAAGATTCTGGATCTGTCGTCAAAGTCGCATCGATAGCTGCTGGGTCAATTGTTACTGGAGGAGAAGCAGTGCCAGTGCATGCCGCTAGACAAGCCAGAATTAAACAAAGAGAAACTATCGTAATAACCATTTTCCGCAAATTTTCACCTACTTTCCAAAAAGTTCTGAATCTATTTTAACAAAGGTATACTTTTATCCGAATGACTCGAAAGAGTCATATACGAAACATAAAAGACACAATTAACTCATTATTGAGCCAAGTTAAAAAAGCACGATTCTCTTTTTAAAGGAGAAACGTGCTTTTTTTTCGTTTACATGTGATAATATCCCCGTTCATAGGCATATCTAGCGAGCTGGACGCGATTTTCCAAATGCAACTTTTGAAGGATGTTCTTCAAATGGTTTTTAACAGTATGCTCCGATATTACCAATTTCACAGCAATATCCTTATTCGGCATCCCTTGTGCAACCAATGATAATATTTCATTTTCCCTAGTTGTTAAGGGGGATTCCTCCCTCTTAGGTTTTTCCATTTGAGCGAATTCACTTAATATCCGCTGTGCAAGTTCTTGAGACATGGGTACCTCGTCAAAAGCGATTGCCCTTAAGTATTCCAGCCATGCACTAGCATTTAGATTTTTGAGCAAATAGCCCTGAGCACCCTTCTTCAACGCTTCAAACAGATGACTAATATTGTCAGAAACCGTAACCATAACGATCTTTACGTATGGGAATTTTTCTTTTATTTCCTTCGTTGCCTCAAGACCTCCCATCTTCTTCATGTTTATGTCCATTAAAATCATATCCGGCATAACTCGTTCCGTCCAATAAATAGCTTCTTCTCCATTTGAAGCTTCCCCTATTATTTCAAACAAGGAATCCTCACTGAGTATTGCCTTTATCCCTTCTCTTGCATGGGGATGATCATCTACAATTAAAACACGCACGGGTTGCTGTTTCATGAAGATTTGACCTTCTTTCTTTGTGAGACTTCTAAAGTTGTTCTACCTGATTCTCTTCTCAAATCCATATCCCAGCCCAACTCCAAAGTCCTTTCCTTCAAAAACCTCAAACCATAACTGCCTTTTTTCAAAAAAGGGTTACCATGAAAGCCTACTCCATTATCCGAAATATAACATTTCCAGCCTATGTCTATTGATTCTAATCGAATGAGAATATGATTGGCTTCTTCCGCATGTTTTCGAATATTGAGCAATCCTTCTCTTAGAAATTCGTACAGTCCTATTTTTTCTTTCACCGACAGTTCGATCTCGTGGATTGGCCATTTATATTCAACTTTCACATCTGAGTCCAAATGGATTTCGTTGATGAGCTCGTTAATGGAATCTTTTCCTGATATGGTTACGACTTCAGGCGGATATCTCAGATTCGAAATGGATTGGCGCACATAATCGTTAACTTCTAGAACCGTCTTCTTAACGGAAAGCAGCTTTTCCTCTTGATCATTCCCTGGTTTAACCTGATTAAGCTTGACAGAGACTAGGAACAAAGACTGCGAGATACCATCATGCAGTTCCTTAGCCAGTTTTTCTCGCTCCTGTAACGCTGCTTGTAGCTGCTTTGACTGCTGCAGCTCTGATTGTATCGTTTCCAATATAGTAAAAAGTCGTGTAATGAGGAGCAATGTCATTAGAAATACAATTACCGGAGACAACCAATTCCCGGCTTCCATTGATATAAAGGGCAACAAGTATTCATGCCGGACATATTCCCAAATACAAATTGTTAGCGTTGGAATAATAAGAATTAACCATTTTATTTTTTTATACAGAATCCATGACCTCCATACGACAAATATAACGAACTTACAAAGCTCTACTATTATTGTCTCTCATTCATACTTGCTTACACATGACTCCTTAGAGCTATTTACAACAATAAAAATTCATTTCTTCGTAACAAAGTTTCAGTAATATAGCTCCAACAGATAAAACACCCTTTGATAATTATATCAAAAGAATGGCTGACAGCTCCATTCATGAGCAAAAAAAACCACCCCGAAGGGTGGTCCGTACTCATGATGAGTTAATTGTTAATATCACATTTGTTTAATATAAACGAGATTTGATTTTCAAGTCGATTGATCGTTTCTAGTGATTCTCTATCTTCTGCTTGCAGATTACGCAGTGATTCGAGCTCCTGCTTGAGTTGATGCAGATCATCTCCCGCATTTGCACAATTATAATTACTCTCGAGGTTTTCAAGCATATTTTATCCTCCAATCAATAGTTATGCGCACTAGAATATTATGGTTAATATCAATTAATTTATTCATAAACTGGTCAGAAATTTTGTTCGTACCCCTCCATGTATAGTTTAATTTATTGGAAGGAATAGTATTTCAAGGGAATGATGAGAGCTATCTGATATCTTGTAAGTTGGAGGGGTTAATTTGAGTTCATTGGACTGGAGTCGTGGGCTGACAGAAATGACACTTGCTTTTCATATCTTATTCGCAACAGTAGGGGTGGGCATTCCCATCTTCATCTCCATTGCCGAATGGATAGGGATTAGAAAAAAAGATCCTCATTATTCACTCATGGCACGAAGATGGACCCGCGGTTATGTCATTACGGTAGCTGTAGGCGTAGTTACCGGTACGTGTATCGGACTTCAACTTAGCCTGTTATGGCCGGAATTTATGCGATTTGCAGGCAATGTAATAAGTCTGCCTCTCTTTTTGGAAACCTTCGCATTTTTTTTCGAAGCTATATTTCTTGGCATCTATCTATACACATGGAACCGTTTCTCCAATCCTTACTATCATTGGTTATTGACAATTCCAATTGTGATCGGCTCCTCCGCTTCCGCATTGTTTATTACGATGGTTAATGCTTTTATGAATACACCGCAAGGATTTTCTTTCCAAAATGGAAAGCTCACGCATCTTGATCCGCTCGCTGCTATGTTCAATCCAGCTACGCCATCCAAAGTAGCTCATGTATTGTCTTCCGCGTACTTATCGGCAGGTTTTGTTCTGGCCATGATTGCTGCATATTCCATGCTCCGAGGGCGAAAGCATGAATATTACAAAAAGTCCATCCGACTCACTATGATAACTGGACTGATTCTTGCGGCATCAACGATTTGGATAGGTGATATTTCCGCCGTATTTTTAGCAAAGGAACAGCCTGAGAAATTGGCCGCCGCCGAATGGCACTTCGAGACCGGTAATCAAGCTTCACTTATTATTGGAGGCCGATTAAACCCTGACACGCATGAGATAACGGCCGCTATAAAATTTCCTTGGGCACTTAGCCTTCTCGCAACGCACGATCCAAACGGAACGGTTATCGGGTTAAACGATTTTCCAAAAGACGAGTGGCCTCCGTTATATGTACACTATCTTTTTGATGCTATGGTTGGCATCGGTTTTTACTTACTGGCCGTCCCCATTCTGTTTCTCATCTTGACCCGAATGAAACGATGGAATGCATATAATCGCTGGATTCTTGGAGGAATACTAGTAGGCGGTCCACTTTCATTATTCGCCATCGAGCTGGGTTGGTTTTATGCGGAAGTAGGAAGACAGCCTTGGATACTAAGAGGATACATGAGAGTTTCCGATGCGGCTACAACAAATCCTGATGTCGGTATTACATTCTGGCTGTTCGCAGCATTATATCTCTTGCTAGGCATTAGTTGCTTGTCTGTACTCAGCCGGTTATTCCGGAAAAAACCAGCGGAACTAGAACTAGAAGAACGCCGAATTATTTTATAGGAGGATCCGGAATGTCGCTTGAACAGCTTGGAATCACAGTACTTTGGGTATTTCTGTACGGCTACTTAATCGTTGCTTCCATTGATTTTGGTGCTGGATTTTACGCTTATTATGGCAGGGTTATCGGAATCGAATCGGTAATTGCGCCTGTTATTTCTAGATATTTGTCGCCCGTTTGGGAAGTAACAAATGTGTTTCTCGTATTCTTTTTCGTCGGTATTGTCGGTTTTTTCCCGGAAACCGCCTATTATTATGGGACCGCTCTGCTAATCCCTGGCAGCATTGCTCTAATCCTGCTTGCTATCAGGGGATCGTACTATGCATTCGCTAATTATGGTGCAAAGAAAAACAACCTTTATCTTTTTGCTTATGGTGCAACAGGCCTACTCATACCAGCAGCTTTATCAACTGTGTTTACCATTTCAGAAGGCGGTTTTTTGTCTACTCGTGGAAATACCGTGACGTTGTTGATGGAGGAACTCTTCTTTAGCGCCTATTCTTGGGCGGTCGTCCTGCTTGCTGTTTCCAGTGTTCTATTTATCAGCTCGACATTCCTGACATATTACGCCGATCGTGCGGGTGACAGTAGGGCTCTCGAATGGCTTCGCTCTTTTGCATTGTGGGGAGGCGTTCCGACGATTATTTCCAGCCTCTTCGTTTTCATTTCACTTCGTAACCATAATCTTGAACATTTCCAAAACACACTTCAGGTTTGGTGGATGTTCGGCTTATCTTTGGTATCTTTTATGATTGCCATCTGGTTGATCTTTCGCCGAAAATACTACGGAACGGCATTCTTGATGGTTATGCTGCAGTTCTTTTTTGCCTTTTTTGGTTACGGGATTTCTCATCTCCCTTATTTACTTTACCCTTTCCTAACAATTACCAGCAGTATAACGAATCCGGTAATGGGGCGGGCATTAGTCGTAGCGTTTGTAGCTGGACTCGTTTTGTTAATTCCATCGCTTGTGCTGCTGCTCAGATTATTTCTATTTAATGCGAAGTATGTGAAAGGAGAAACATCATGAACGTCTTTGATCGTCAGGACAAATGGTTAATGCGGCTTTGTTTCGGAATTGCTATTTTGATGCTTTTATCAGCGATACGTTACTTGTTATAAAATAAAGGGTTGGCTTTCAACATTGCGGAAGTCCAACCCTTTATTTTCTCAATAGTTATATTCTTCTACATATTTCTCATCTCATGGATTTTTTGCAAGGTATTAAGGTGCATTGATTTATCTTCGGGCGACTCAGCGAATTTATACCACTCCACAAGCCTGTATCCGAACATAGCAAGAATTAGTTCATAGATACAATGATCGGAGATATGGGACACGTCCGCATATTCCGAAAAACCCCTGTAATACGCCGGAATGCATTTTTGGTAGTATTCAATCATATGACAGACGTCCGCTTCATCCGTTATTAAACTCGCGATATCCTCGCCCATATACCCCCATCCGGCGGTATCCCAATCGATAAGTACGATTTTATTGTCCGAATAGAATATGTTTGCCACCCAAAAATCTCTGTGGCAAAGCACTATTGGTAGCTTTTCAATACGACTGAATATTTCGTCCGCATTGTTATCTATGTCTATGAGCATATTACACAGGTGCTTCGGAATTTCGCAGTCATTGGAGCGTATGTAATCATACAAAACATTCCATGACCGATACCGCAGATAGTAGTTTTTCATAAACTCAACCTTGCTTAAATTGGACAGATTCTGCAATACGTTTGGTCGTTCAGTGTACAGCTTGCCTTGAAATCGCCCCAATTCCTCAGCTATACGTTCATACATTTCCGAGGTCAGATTTAAGCCTGACACACCATCAATATATTCCATCCACAGTTGAATCTCATCGCCATTTATTTCGGCGTGATAACACTCCGGACAACGGAACGAATCGAAGAAAACCGTTTTGAAATCCGATGCATAGAGGTCGTATTCCCTTCGCCATGAATCCGGATCACCATAACGCTCAAATTTTTTCTGTGTTTTCCAAACCACCTTATACGGCAGATTTTCACCATCGGAAGTTTCAACTTTACCTGTTACAAGCCGGACATCTCCTATTGTCCCGCCTTGCAACTCTTTGAGTTGATAATCTGCGCGGATTATCGTCTTGTCGAGCATTTTACTCAAAACAAGCGCCAGTGTTTCAGGCTTTACAAACCTTTCATCATTGTTGTTCATTTCTTGTTTCCTCCGTTTTTACCCTTATGTCGCATGGCAATCGACTTTTGCCACGCCCGTTTATCCATGAGATACCCCGATTTATCATCCACAAACTTGTTTTCCCGCTTCTGTACAAGGTAACGCTCCCAATGCTCTGGCGCCAATGATCCACCGGCAAGGGCGGCAAGAACTGCGCAGCCCGGTTCTGTCTGATGGTGGCAGTCATTGAAGCGACACTGTGTGAATAATTCTTCCACATCGTTAAATCCCGCGCTGATCCCATCGTCCGCACCGAACAGCCCAAGTTCACGCATACCCGGCGTATCAATAACCATCGCGCCGGAAGTGAGCATGAAAAGCTGGCGATGCGTTGTTGTGTGCCGGCCCCGGCTGTCGGCCTCGCGGATAACATTGACAGTCATCACTTCCTGATTCATCAAGGCGTTTAGCAGTGAGGATTTTCCCACGCCGGACATGCCGAGGAATACCACGGTTTTTCCAGGTTGCAGATATTCACACAACCCGTCTAAACCACTCCCGGTGTGACTGGAAACTGCGTGTACCGGCACATCAGGAGCGGTTTTCTGAATCTCAGCTAACGGAGCGCTGAAATCCGGGGCCAAGTCAGCTTTTGTTAAGATTATGATAGGCTGGCCGCCGCTCTGCCGTGTCTGTGTCAGGTAGCGCATGATGCGGCTGACCTTGAAATCCCAGTTTAGGGACGACACGATAAATACATAATTAAAATTCGTTGCTACGACTTGCTCCAGTATGGTTTTGACATACCCTGCTGCGTGTCCCGAATAGTCAGCGCGGGAAAATTTCGAGCGGCGAGGCAGCAATTTGGCAATGCGTGAAGCGCCGTTTTCGTTGTATTGTAGAAATACAAAATCGCCAACGCACGGAAAATCCTCCCGAGTCCCCGCAGTGTGGTAGAACGCGCCCTTCAAAACAGCCGTCACTTCTCCTTGTTCGGTGATGACGGTATATTGCTCTCGCTGAAGTTCCGTAACCCTTCCGGGTATTAAACCTATCGTCGGTGTTTCGGCTTCGATATAGCCGTATTGTTTCAAATCAATCATTGAACCGATCCTCTCCTAAAAATTAATGTTGTTTTTGGGCATAAAAATACCGCGAACAAGCAGCCTCCTAAGAAGCTACTGTTTCGCGGCGAAAAGCCAAAAGTCGGCTTATAATCAAAAAGGGATACGACCTTCATCGTATCCCGCTAACAGCAGTATTCACGAAAGGTTACTGTTTACGGCATAGCAAAAAGTACGGGTGATATTCCCGGTTGCTCTCATTCCAAGCTATGATCAAAGATTGGAATTCACTATGCCAGATATTCGGTTAAGCTAAAACCACCAATACCATATAAGCAGTCATTACAAACATCTCCTTTCGCTGGAAAAAGTTGAAATACAATTACACTTCTATAGTGTGACATACCCCATTGTGAGCAATCAATAGAAAATTTGATTATAAGCAAATTTTACCGGTCTAGTTGATATTGCTTCGAGCGATCATAGCCCACAGGGGGTCTACTGGAAGTTGGAACATACAAAATAAACTGAGAATGGGAGGGAGATCCCTCCTTTTTTCAGTTTATATTATATATAATCAAAGAAAAGGAGTGATTCTCATTAGGTGGAAAATGGTTTCTATAGGTATTTGTTCACTCATAGCAACCTTCTTTTATCTTTCTCCAGTAAAAGAAGCAATTGGTATTGAAATAATGCAGTTCTTAGGTTCAGAGATCGGTTCTGAGAGTAGAGCAGTTAATATATGGTACCCAATTTCGCTCTTACTTGGTATCATTGCCTTGGCACTAAGTTTTTTACGAATTAGTGAGAGTTTTATATCTATTGGTTTTTTTTGTGTTGTGCTAATCGCTGTCATTCAGTTCCCCCCGTTTAGTTTATGGATGTTGGTAGTAATCCTGAACATGTCATATCTCCCAGGTGTGTTAATGTTCTTGTTACATAGTACTACGTTGATTTTAGCGGTTGTTCTTTGCCTCCAGCTTTTAAAACAAGGAAAAAAGATACGAATTGAAAAATAGTTATTTCGCCTTTGCTCCAAGGTAATGGTAATTCAGGATGTTTTTGATGATTTCTATATTCATAAAAAACTCAGTGAGCAACATTATAATGATTTAATGAAACGGTACGCGAATAGGCAAAAAGAAATTAATAGAAAACTTGAAAAGAGCCTATTCCAAAAACTAATAATAAGCATGGATATTTTATTGACCTTCTTAGTGAACTTGCAATCGCATTTGAAATCGGTCTAGACCCACGAGATAAACGTGTCATGACAGAACTTATTATAGAAAAAATAATTCCAAACAAAACTATACAAGTTCTCTTTGGATGGGGTGAAATACAAGAGATTAAATACACAAAATCATCTTATAAAAATAATGAGGAACTATTTTCAAAAAAAAACCACCCCGAAGGGTGGCCCGTACTCATGATGAGCACTATAGGATTTGGATAGGAGTGGAGAGAAACCATACTGTACCTTTATTATATGTATACGCTTCCAATTTGTCAACAAGCGCTTTCATTTTTCTTTTGAAACAACTGTTAATGTTTTATCAACAAAAAAAGACGTACACCCGATTAAAGGTGAACGTCATATCCTTTAGAAGTAAGCAGCACAACTGCTTGATCCAAATACTCTTGGCTCCGGAAAGAAAGTCTTAGAACGCCCGGCACGTCCTCTCTGCTCTCGATAATATGAATGTTGCTCAAGTTGATGAGACTGTTCCCGAGCTCACTCGTAATTTTGCCGATTATACCCGGATGATCCGGAATGTCCACGTAACAGTCAAAAGCAGAATGAATCATGCCCTTGCGGCGCTCTGGCATTTTGCTGCGGAACTGACCTGCTGTTTCAAATGCCACTGCAATCCCATCGGCGTCTGAGCTCTCCAGCATCGTCACAAATTTCTCCGTTTGCTTGCTCCAATCGCGCAGCAGCTCAAGCATAACCTTGCGATTATTAATCAATATATCACGCCAAATAATCGAATCACTTGATGCAATACGCGTAATATCGCGGAAGCCCCCTGCTGCAAGCGATTCATATAGATCATTATTTTCGTTATATCCACGAACCTGATTCACAAGCGAAACGGCAATGATATGCGGCAAATGACTAATGGCACCAGCAATCTCATCATGCTCTTTCGCATCAACTCTTACGATATTCGCCTTTGTATGACTGAGTAGCTCGACTAAACGCTCAACATCTTCCTCTGGCGTGTTTTCTTCCGGAGTAAGTACATAGTAGGCGTTCTCGTACAAATGTGAAGACGCTGCTTCAACACCTGTGCGCTCTGAGCCTGCCATAGGATGTCCGCCAATGAATGAAGCCGGTCCAAAATCAAGAGATTTCGCACATGCCATCACAGAAGCCTTCGTACTCCCAGCATCAGTAATAATACAGCCAGGCTTTAATTGATACTTGCTTAGCTTCTCCATATACTCCTCGATATTGCCGACAGGGACGCATACAAAAATAAAATCGGCTTGCTCAGCCGCTTCTTGCATAGACGTCGTTGCATAATCGACCACACCGCGCTGCACATACTTCTCTACCTGCGAGGGACGATTCGAATGCCCTATTACCGTAATATCTGGTTTACCTTTAAAACAAAGGGCGATCGATCCTCCGATCAGCCCCACTCCAAAAATCGCTACTGTCGTCATAACTTTATCCTTGCACCGCCGCTTCCTGCAGAACCTGTTCTAACGCTGTAATGAATTTTTCATTCTGCTCACTCGTACCAATCGTAATCCGAATATGATTCGGATAATAAGTCCAGCGAGATCTTGAAATAATCCCTCTTCTCAGTAAGCCGTCGAATACTTCAGGAGATGGACGCTTCACATCTACCATAATGAAATTTCCGTACGCTGGGAAGTAAGTTAGACCTAAGCGATCAAACTGCTCGGATAAATAAGTCAGACCTTGTTTATTTTGGTCACGGCAGAATGTGATGAACTCTTTGTCCGCAAGTGCCGCTTTCGCCGCTGCTTGCGCTGCTCGTGATGTATTGAATGGCTCACGTACCTGATTCGTAAAACGAATAACGTCAGGATGCCCAACGCCAAAGCCAATCCGTAATGCAGCTAAACCATAAATTTTCGAGAAGGTACGAAGTACGATCAAATTACGATACTCGCTTAGCAGCTTTACGCCGTCTGGGAATTGCGGATCATTAATATATTCGCCATAAGCTTCATCAAGCACGACGAGTACATTTTCAGGAACTTGCTTCAGAAAAGCAGATAACTCTTCAAGTGTCACAATGGTTCCAGTTGGATTGTTCGGATTGCAAATCCAAATGATCTTAGTACGTGTGTTAATTTTAGCCAGCATTGCAGGCAAATCATGTTTGCCCTCTTTTAGAGGAACCTCAACGATCGTTGCATTCTCGATTTCTGCATTATGCTTGTATTGCGGGAATGTTTCATCTGCCATAATCGTTTCGTCCCCGGGAACGATGAACGCACGGTTAATCATGAGAATAATTTCGCTGGAACCTGTGCCAAAAATAATTTGATTGCTCTCTACGCCCAGTTCGTTCGCTAATGCTGCTGTCAATTCAACACTCGCGCCATCTGGATAAATATTTGAATTTAATATTTCTTCAATTGCAGCTGCTTTTGCTTGTTCAGAGCAGCCAAACGGATTTTCATTAGATGCAAGTTTAATCACTTCTTTTAACCCTAGCTCCCTCTTAACATCTTCAACCGGCTTGCCGGGTTGATAGACGGGAAGGTGGACGATATTACTTTTGGGCTGCATGAGCCGTTCACCTCTTTTATAATTGACTAGTCTCATTACTCGACATCCATTGTCTCATATCTGTGTTAGGTTTTAAAGTTTTTTTAACACAAGATTAGTCAATTGTTAAAGATTATATCGAATTTGTGATTTAAGTTTGACCAACGCAATTTGGATCAGGCTTAAATCGTCCCCATTTATTATTACGCTCTTCATTCAAAATTAACTGAAATTGAGCTGAACTAACACCAGTAACTCAGCGTTACTTACACAAGAGGACACTAGACAACTTTTCTGTGCCAACTCCCTCCCCCTCTATCCAGGAAAAACAAAAAAGCTCTCCTAGAACAAGTCTAGGGAGCCTTCTGCAATACATAAGTGCCTTCCTCACAAAAGAACACATCTACCCTTTAAGCTGTGCCACAAAATCTCCGATTTGCTTCAGACCAGCCTCACGCGTGCTTGCGTCATTCAGCAATGGAATCGCGTCTTCGATCGTCCGTACAATCGCGCTGCCGACGATTACACCGTCACACTGCTCCTCGAAGCGAGCAACCTGCTCGCGGTTAGAAATACCAAAGCCAACTGCGATCGGCAAATCGGTCGCCTCGCGAACCATGGAAAGAAACTCATTAATGCCGGAATGGAAATCTGCTCGCACGCCAGTTACACCAAGAGATGAAACGCAGTAAACAAAACCTCTTGCTTTGCGTGAAATACGAGTGACACGATCTTTCGAGGTTGGAGCTACAAGCGGAATTAGATGAACATTTGCCGCTTCTGCCATCTGTCTAACTTCCTCATCCTCTTCGATCGGCAAGTCCGGAATAATTAGACCGCTGATTCCTTTGCTCTGAACAAGTTCAAAGAACGCTTCAAGCCCAAATTGAAACACCGGATTGTAGTAAGTAAACAATATAAACGGAATTTTGACACCCGCTTCACGCGCTTGCTCAGCTATTTCAATACAATCCCTTAATGTAATGCTGCTATGAAGCAATGCTCGCTCAGAAGCACGTTGAATAACTGGGCCATCTGCTAGTGGATCGGAATAAGGAACGCCAAGCTCAATCATGTCGGCGCCCGCTTTCTCCAAGGTTTGGATAATCGCAACAGATGTCGCGAGGTCAGGGTCACCCATCGTAACGAAAGGAATGAGCGCTGTTTTGCCTTCAGACTTCAGTCTGGCAAATGCTGTATCAATGAGATTCATGCTTATTTACCCCCAAATAACCCATAATGGCTTCTACATCTTTGTCTCCGCGACCCGATAAGCTGACAACAACCACTTTGTCTTTGCCAAGTGTAGGTGCAAGCTTAATCGTCTGTGCGATCGCATGAGCAGATTCAAGAGCTGGAATAATACCTTCCGTGCGTGACAGCAGCTGTAGTGCGTCAAGTGCCTCAGCATCGGTAACGGGTACATATTCAGCGCGTCCGGAATCCTTTAAGTAAGAATGCTCAGGACCAATACCAGGATAATCAAGCCCCGCAGATATCGAATGCGCAGGCTGAACCTGTCCATGCTCATCCTGCAGTACGTAGCTCATAGAGCCTTGGAATATGCCATGACGTCCTTTGGTCATTGTAGCTGCATGTTCGATAGTGTCTACACCGCGACCAGCAGCCTCGACGCCAAGCAGCTTCACGCTGTCATCATTGACGAACGGGTAGAAAATACCCATTGCGTTGCTGCCTCCGCCAACAGCTGCTACGATATAATCCGGCAATCTGCCTTCTTCAGTCAATATTTGCTGGCGAGCCTCGTCGCCGATAATGCGTTGGAAATCACGAACCATCATCGGATATGGATGTGGACCGGTAACGGAACCCAAGATGTAATACGTATCCTCTACATGGCTGACCCAGTAACGAAGCGTTTCATTACAAGCATCCTTAAGCGTTCTCGTCCCTGACACTACAGGCACAACTTCAGAGCCAAGAAGCTGCATACGGAAAACATTAAGCTGTTGACGTTTCATGTCCTCCTCGCCCATAAATACTTTGCATTCAAGCCCAAGCAAAGCAGCAATCGTTGCAGAGGCTACGCCATGCTGTCCAGCGCCTGTTTCTGCTATTATTTTTGATTTTCCCATCCGCTTGGCAAGCACGCCTTGGCCAATCGTATTGTTGATTTTATGTGCACCTGTATGGTTAAGGTCTTCACGTTTTAAGTAAATTTTGGCGCCGCCAAGATGCTCGCTTAGTCGCTCTGCATAATACAACGAAGTCGGACGACCCGAATATTTATGCAATAAATAACGAACCTCATCTTGAAACGTTTGGTCCTTGGAATAGTGTGCGTAAGCTTCCTCTAGCTCTAACAACGCGGTCATTAACGTTTCCGGCACATATCGGCCGCCAAACTTACCAAAACGTCCATTCTCATCTGGTACTTGTGTCATGATTCCATCACCCTTCTTACAAATAATCGAATTTTATCAATATCCTTGCGTCCATCCGTTTCAACACCGCTTGATACATCAATTCCGCTCGGAGCATATGTCCTTAGCAGCTCTTGCACGTTCTCAGCATGAAGTCCGCCTGCAACATAAAGCGTCATACCAAGCTCATCAGCTGCTTGATTATATTCTTTAATGGCATCCCAATCAAAGGTTTGGCCGGTACCTCCACCAGGTGCGTCGATCAGCACGGCATCCACAGCTTCTTGAAACGGTGATAACCGCTCTAGAGCAGATATTGGAGTGTCTCCTTCGTCATTCTTCTTCATAGAAAACACTTTCCATACTTGAACATTCAGCTGCTCACGTACTTTCTGGCAAAACTCTGCCGTTTCATGACCATGCAGTTGAACTACGTCTAAAGGCGCTTCTGTCAAAAGATCCTGTAAATTCGCAAACGTTTCGTCCACGAAAACACCAACCGTTCTAGGTCGCTCACCGCCAGCTGCCTTTAAGTGAGAGACTGCTTTAATTAGCTGCGATGCCGTCGTTTTGTCTACAAGCCGCTTACTTGGAGCAAATACGAAGCCGATCTCGTGAATGGGTAAACCATCCATTTGCTGAATCGTTTGAACATCCATCAGCCCGCATATTTTGATACGCGGCCTCTGCATCATCGAACGGTTACCGGGCCCATTAAATCGTTAACGGCTTGGCCAACTTGCTCATGACGCATAAAATACTCACCGATTAACACGCCATGCGCCCCAATAGACTGCAAATAATCCATGTCACTGTTTCCTGCAATGCCGCTTTCACTAATGACTGTCACATTTTCCGGCATCAAGCCGATCAAATTCTCGGTCGTTTTCAAATCCGTGACGAATGATTTCAAATCACGGTTATTAATGCCGATCAGCGTTGCTTTATCCAGCTCTAGAACGCCTTCCAGCTCTTCTTGGTTATGCACCTCTACAAGAACATCCAAACCGATCGATTTCGCAAGATCATGAAACTCGCCAAGCTGCGATGGGGTCATAATAGCAGCAATTAGCAGAATTGCATCGGCTCCGATTAATCTAGCCTCATAAATTTGACGATAGTCAATTGTAAAATCTTTTCTTAATAGCGGAACCTTAACTGTTTCTTTAACCGCTTGAAGAAATGCATTAGAACCTTGGAAATAATCGCGATCCGTCAAGACAGAAATACAATCTGCGCCGGAAGCTTCATAAGCTGCCGCAAGTGAGGTTGGTTCGAATTCTTCGCGAATCAATCCTTTGGAGGGTGATGCTTTCTTCACCTCAGCAATGAGTCCCATACTCCGGTTGCGACCGGCTGCTGATAATGCATGCTCAAATCCACGGCAAGCCTCAAGAGCAGCGATCTGCTTCTCCACTGCTGCAAGATCAAATCGAGCAGCGAGCTCTTCAACCTCAGTTCGTTTTGTTGCTACAATTTTATCCAGAAACATTTGCAAACTCTCCTGTCGTATGAATAAGGCTAACGAGCTTGCGCTGCGCCTCTCCAGAATCGATAACCCTCGCTGCCATCTCTGCGCCTTCGCGAAGTGACGGTGCCTTTCCGCCTACATAAATACATGCTCCTGCATTCGCAATCACGATATCACGATATGCACCGCGCTGCTCTCCTGAGAAAATCGAACGAATAAGTGCTGCATTCACTTCAGGCTCCCCGCCCATTACTTCAGCTATCGGCCAGCGAGTTAATCCTAGTTCCTCCGGCGTTATATCATAGGTTCTGACGCTGCCGTCAAGCAGCTCAGAAATTTGTGTCGGTGCGGAGATACTTATTTCATCTAGACCATCATGGCTGCTTACTACCATAGCCCGCTTCAAGCCAAGCTCACCTAGCACTTCAGCAACAGTTGAAGTCCGAGAACGGTCATACAGACCAAGGAGCTGCCTATCCGCCCCAGCTGGATTAGTAAGCGGACCAAGCATGTTGAAGATCGTCCGAATACCCAGCTCACGGCGTGGAACCGAAGCATGTCGAAGTGACGGATGGTACAACTGTGCGAACATAAAACAAATGCCGATATTCTCTAAGCATTGTGCTGCTTGCTCAGGTGTAATCGTAATTTGCACACCCAGTGCCTCTAGTACATCAGCACTGCCCGTTTTTCCAGACATCGCACGGTTGCCGTGCTTGGCAACTCGAATGCCGGCAGCCGCAGCGATAATCGAAGATGCGGTTGAGATATTGAATTTATGAATACCCGATCCGCCAGTTCCACAGGTATCAAGCAAGCCCTCTTGCTCCGTGTGGAGGTGACTCGAATGTGCACGCATCGCTTCAGCGAAGCCAGTGATTTCATCCGTCGTCTCGCCCTTCATCCGTAACGCGGTTACTACACCAGCGATTTGTGCGTCAGTTGCTTCTCCGCTCATGATAATATTCATGACTCTGCTCGCTTGTTCCCTCGATAAGCTTGCGCCGCCAATCAGTTGACCCAATGCTTGCTGCATCGTTATCGCCTCGGTTGCCTGCATTATTGACCAAGCCCCTCTCCGGCCTTGACGTAATAATCCATATTAATAGAATTAAAGCTGTCCGCCGTATTTTTCGGCTTTGCGAAGAGCGCTTCCGCAGTACGAATCGCCTTAAGCATGCCTTTTGCCTTATTTACGGTTTCCATATATTCGCTCTCAGGAACAGAATCCCATACGATGCCAGCTCCTGCTTGGACATAAGCTTTGCCGTGCTTGAAAATAATCGTTCGGATCGTAATGCAAGTATCCATCGAACCACCAAAACCTAGATAACCGATAGCGCCTGCATAGGCGCCTCGTGCTTCATTCTCCAGCTCCGCAATAATTTCCATTGCTCTGAGCTTAGGTGCACCCGAAACGGTACCCGCAGGCAGACATGACACGAAAGCATCGAAGAAATCATTATCCTTATGAAGCTTTCCAGAAACGTTCGATACGATATGCATGACGTGTGAATATCTCTCGATCTCCATAAATGAGTCACACTTTACCGATCCGAACTCTGACACACGACCAATATCATTGCGTCCAAGATCAACCAGCATCAAATGTTCTGCGCGTTCCTTCTCGTCTGCAAGCAGCTCAAGTTCAAGTGCTTTATCTTCTTCTGGAGTTTTACCACGCGGCCGAGTTCCTGCAATTGGTCTCGTCTCGACGCGGTCGCCATTTACTTTCACCAGCGCCTCCGGGGATGTTCCGACAATGACTTCTTCACCCATCTTCAAGTAATACATATATGGAGAAGGATTCATCGTACGAAGCACCCTGTATACATGCAATGGATCGATATCTGTATCAATATTAAAGCGCTGCGACAGTACGACTTGAAAAATGTCGCCGGCGCGGATATAATCCTTAGCTTGTTCAATATTAGACATGAACTGTTCTTTGGTTACATTCGATTGAATATCCCCCAGCTCATAATCAACTTCAATTGAGCCGCCGGTCGTTACAGGAATCGTGACTGGCTGCTGCAGCCGATCAATCGTTGCTTCAATTTTGGCAACCGCTGCAGCGTAGCTATTCGCGATCTCCGAATCCGTAGAACCCTCAGCGATATGAACATTTCCTACAATTTGCAGCTGCTGCTTGAAATGGTCAAACACGATAACTTGATCGCAGAACATAAACTGCATATCATTCATATTCAAGTCATCAATGCGGTGTGCAGGAAGCTTCTCATAGTATTGCAGAAGATCATAGCCAAAAAACCCGATTGCACCGCCTGTGAAGGGAGGAAGCTCTGGAAGCGACGGGCTGCGGAAGGAACGCAGGTGAGCTTTTAGAAGTTCAATCGGCTTATCATTAAGCACTTGCTTCACTCCGTTATGCTCAAGCACCATCTCGCCATTTTTGCCGTATAGCATCATGAATGGATCCGTACCAATAAATGAATAACGAGCCCATTTCGCACCGCCCTCGACACTCTCCAGCAAAAACGCATGATTCTCTTTCGCAAAATGCTGGAATAATCGAATTGGTGTTTCTGTGTCCGCCATCATATAACGAACGATTGGTATTAAATTGTACTGACTGGCAAGACGGGTAACGTGCTGCAGCTCATTTGACATCCCGAACAACCTCCCTTAGTAGTTAAAAACTCTATAGTTAAAAACAAAAAAAGCTCCTGCCAGAGCAGGAGCGTTGGTTTAGATGATGACGGAAGTGTGTAAGCGGAAAAGACGCAATTATAGATACGTTGAAACAGCACTTTTACAATCCATAGTGCTAGCGCACAATAGATCATTCAGCTCTTTCTTAAAGCCACGTATCACTCATTGCCTTACTCTGCTCTACTCTCAACTAATCTCGACTCATCTAGGCTCAGCTCATAAAAACGGCTCTGCTACTCTCACTTACGTAACTAAATATACAACAACGTACAGCTATGCGTCAACAAAGGGATTTTATTCCATATGAGCTAAGCAAGAAAATTAAGCTTTAGACAAGTCCGGACGAAGCGCTTGCGCGCCATTTAAATAAACATGACGAATCTCTGCTTGGGTTTTGTCCGTGTTTATAAGTACCATCAATCTAATGCAGCGCTCTAGACTGCCTTTCACCGGTACTTCAAGCGCGCACATGAGCGGAACAAGCTCCCAACCCTTCATTTGGCGAATCGCTCGAGCAGGGAACGTCTCATCGAGATCGCTCGTAACGGTCACGAATACGCTGCAAATATCGTCTGGCACGATTTCGTTATCTGCTACGATTCCATTCAACATCTCAATCGTTGCATTCAAAATGGGCTGTTCTTCATTAGCTTCTACAGTAATCGCACCGCGAATTCCTCTAACACTCATTATTGTTGCACCTCCTGCTTTAATTGCTCTACGATTTCACGTACCCATTCAATACGTACATCGGATTTAATCTCTACTTTGCCAATTGCTGTTGGCACTACAAAAACCATCGTACCCTCAGCAAATTTCTTGTCATGCATCATCGCATCCATAATCTTGTCTACGTCCAAATGCTCAGGCAGCCTTACAGGCAGCCCAGCTTTTGCGAGAACGCGCTTCGTAACGGTATATATCTCTTCAGGAGCGCCATATCGCATGCCAAGCTTAGCCGATCCAATCATGCCGATCGAAATAGCTTCACCATGCAGCAGCTCACCGTAGCCGGCTACTGCTTCCAGAGCATGACCAATCGTATGACCCAGATTTAAGATCGCTCTTAGATCATTTTCACGCTCATCCTTTGATACGACTGCCGCTTTTACGCTGCAGCCCTTATACAAAGCGTAACCGAGTGCATCTGCATCCAGCGAGAGCAGCTTGTCGGCATTCTCTTCACACCAATCAACAAAGGATTCATCCCAAATCAGTCCGTGCTTGATCACTTCTGACAAACCGGCGCTAACTTCCCTAGGTGGAAGAGTTTGCAACGTTTGCAAATCATACAAAACCAGCTCTGGCTGATGGAAAGCGCCGATAATATTTTTGGCAAGCGGATGATTGACGGCTACTTTACCGCCTACGCTGCTATCATGTGCCAAGATCGTAGTTGGAACCTGAACGAATTTAATGCCCCGCATATAAGATGCAGCTACGAAACCAGCAAGATCTCCAACTACGCCGCCGCCAAGCGCAACGATTGCTGACTTGCGGTCAAGCCCCTCCTCTAACGCTTTAGCGACAAGCGTCTCAAGCATTGCTAGCGATTTAGAGCTTTCTCCGGCTGGAACAACGACACTGGATGTTTTAAAGCCTGCGCCTGAAAGCACGGATTCAAGTGTTTGCAAATGATTACCCGCTACGTTGGAATCGGTAATAATAAGCAGCGGGGATTTCTGGCTAATTCCATGCTTTATGAAATAGGAGGAAGCCTCTTTCAAGAGGCCTTCCCCAATGTATATAGGATAAGAGCGATCACCAAGTTCAACTGTAAGTTCCCGCATTTTTAATACCGCCCTAGCTGTTCGAGATAATTGTTCAGGTTGGCGCGAATTTCTTCAATGGAATCGCCACCAAATTTTTCAAGGAATGCTTTTGCAACTTCCCAAGCCATAACATGCTCCATTACGACGCTTGCCGCAGGAACAGCACAGCTGTCAGAACGCTCAACTTGAGCTGTAAATGGCTCTTTCGTATCGATATCCACGCTGCGAAGCGGCTTATAAAGTGTCGGAATCGGTTTCATTACGCCGCGTACAACGATTTGCTCTCCGTTCGTCATGCCGCCTTCGAAGCCGCCGAGACGATTTGTTGCACGATGATAACCGCGTTCTGCTTCGTACATGATCTCATCATGCACCTGCGATCCGCGTAGCTTAGCTGCTTCAAATCCGATGCCGATCTCGCAGCCTTTGAATGCATTGATGGAAACAACAGCTTGTGCAATCCGACCATCAAGCTTACGGTCCCACTGCACGTGGCTGCCAAGACCAATAGGCACGCCTTCAATAATACATTCTACGATCCCGCCAATGGAGTCGCCTTCTGCTTTAATTTGATCTATGTAGTCAGTCATCTTCTGTTCTGTTTCCTTGTCAACGACACGAACGGAAGATTCTTCTGTCAAACGGATCAACTCATCAACAGGAAGTTGATTAGCAGGTGCTTCGATTTCGCCGATACGAATAACTTGTCCAGCTACTTTAATGCCAAATTCCGCGAGGAATTGGCGTGCTACTGCTCCTACAGCTACGCGCGCTGCTGTTTCACGAGCACTAGAGCGCTCAAGCACGTTGCGCAAATCCTTCAAATCATATTTAAGACCGCCATTCAAATCCGCATGACCGGGACGCGGACGATGAACACGGCGCTTCTCTTCGTCGCTGCCTTCAATCGGCTCAATATTCATTACGGAAGTCCAATGCTTCCAATCGTTATTAGCAACGATAAGCGCTACAGGAGCACCCGTCGTTTTGCCGTGGCGTACGCCTCCAACAATGTTTGCTGTATCTTTCTCAATTTGCATCCGGCGTCCACGACCATGGCCCTTCTGACGACGGTGCAGCTGAAAGTTCAGTTCCTCAAAATCAATTTTTAAATTACTTGGCAATCCTTCAATAATAGCGGTTAATTGGGGACCGTGTGTCTCCCCCGCAGTCAAATATCTTAAACTCAACTAAAGCTCCTCCTCAAGTGTAAACGACTAAAGCAGTCCATTTACAGCAAATTGCCTGCTATGCTTTACTGCACTAAACATCTTTGCTCATTATAGTACAGCCTTTCCGGTTTGACAAGAATTTGAACCCCTTAAAAACAGCTCCCCATGCATAAAAAAAGGGCTGGCGGAATTGTCATCAAGAATGACAATTCCGCCAGCCCGGGCAGCATGTAGTCAATTAGCTGTTAACCGATCTTTTCTTAGTATGCTGGTTCCATCGCTCGTAAGTAATGGGTCATCTACAAGTCTCGTCATTTGCCCGCTGTCTACTCCGATAATTTGCGCGCATTCCTGAATAGAAATAAAACCGCGCCTATAAGCAGCTATAACCTTACGTTTATCCATCGGTTGCTTCATCCTCCAAGTCAGTTACCTACTAACTAGTATAGGAGTAGATGGAAAACCGTATACATGCGTCTTACACTCGGCGATAAAAAAACGTATCAGCGGTCTCAAAGCCATATTGTGCAGGTGAGAAAATTTGTTCCGTACTGCCTACAAACAGCAGTCCGCCTGGTTTAAGTGAATTAGAAAATTTATGATACAGGAGATGCTTTGCTTCTTCTGTGAAATAGATCATCACATTTCGGCATACGATCAAGTCAAACGATCCTTCAAACTTATCATGAAGTAAATTTTGCTGCTTGAATTGAATAAATTGTTTAAGTGAGTCCGAGATCTGATACGCGCCTTCTGCTTGCTTAAAATATTTTTGCCGGCATACCCCGGGAACATCACGCAGCGAACGCTCTAAATAGCTGCCTTCCATTGCCTTTTGCAGCACATTCATATCTAGATCCGTTGCGAGCAATGACGAACGCGCAAGCGCACCGAGCTCCGATAAAATCATAGCCAGCGTGTAGGGCTCCTCACCAGTTGAGCAAGCAGCGCTCCATACCTTTAGACGATTACTTGAAGCAAGCATCTCAGGAAAAAAACGTTTCTGCAAAACTTCAAAGCGGGAAGGATTCCTCCAAAACTCGGATACATTTATCGTCATACGATCCAAAAATTCATTCAGCATACTGCGATTTTGCTCAATGGCTTTCCAATACTCATCAAATGTCTCATAGCCATGTTTCATTCGTAATGTAGTCAGCCTGCGTTTCATTTGAGCTTCTTTATACTGTGACAAATCAATGTCGGTCTTTTGCTTTATTCGAGCAATAAACTGTGCAAAATCACGATCTTCAAGCATTGGCTCCTCCATCGCTTGTGGGCGAATATTAAATCCACCGTTGAATTGTATGCTCGTATTGAACCAACTCAGCTGGAGTGAAATAAATGTTGATCTCTTTTTCAGCGTTGGCTGCTGAGTCAGAGCCGTGAATAAGATTGAAATTCGTATGTACGGCAAAGTCCGAACGAATTGTTCCTGGATGTGCTTCTATCGCATCCGTCTTGCCGATTAAGGCACGTGTCAATGCAATGACATTATCGCCCTGCCATACCATCGCAAATACAGGGCCTGACGTTATGAAATCAATTAAAGGCTCATAGAACACTTTACCCTTATGTTCTTCATAATGACGCTCTGCTAGCTCATGGCTTAAAACCATAAATTTGGCTGCACACAGCTGCAGTCCTTTTTTTTCAAATCTTGAAACGATCTCGCCGATCAAGCCACGCTGAACGCCATCTGGTTTAATCATCAGAAATGTTCTTTCCATATACAATCATCCCTTTCTATTTACACAATTTAGTAATTACGTTTTCCAAACATAATCGCGATATCATTCAAGTTCTTCTTCGCTGTCACATTAGGTAATCCCTCTAATGCTTGCAAAGCTTTTTTAATATATCGGTTTGCAAGCTGATCAGCTTGCAAACCGCCATCACTTTTACGGATCATTTCAATAGCTCGTCCTGCATCTCTTTTGCCGCCTTGTTCCCTGATCAATGCGATTTCCTTCAACAAAGGATCACGTATTTTTGGGTCCTGCAGAGCAAGAAGAACAGGCAAAGTAATATTGCCTTGTCGCATATCAGAGCCGGCTGGCTTTCCTAGCTTCTTCTCGGTACCGTATAGATCAAGCAAATCGTCGCGAATCTGAAATGCCATACCTACGTTATAACCATATCGATATAAGCAATTTGCCGTTTTACGGTCAGTACCCGCTGCAACCGCGCCAAGCTGACAGCTAATTGCAATTAATAACGCAGTCTTACGTCTTATCCGAAGTAAATAATTGCGAATCGATTGTTCCGTATTAAAGAAATCACGAATTTGTTCCATCTCACCGATACACATTTGTACGAGCGCATGGGACAAAATTTGATGAATTTGTGGATTAGGAAGCGTTGCTGCGATTGATAATGCTTTGCCATGAATAAAATCGCCCGTATACATCGCAATGCGATTATCCCACTTGGACTTTACAGTGAGCTGTCCTCGACGTGTTTCAGCGTCATCAATGACGTCATCATGTACAAGTGAAGCCATATGTATAAGTTCAAGAGGGACTGCGACACGCTTCATCACATCCAGCTGATAATCGCCAAACTTGCCCGCTAACAGAACAAAAACGGGTCTAATCCGTTTTCCGCCGGCTCTAAGCAAGTGCAGAGAAGCTTCGCCTAGCAGCACATGATCATCCGATACACTGCGCTCAAGCTCCTGCTCGATCTGATTGAGGTCGCCTTTCATCTTTGCATACAAATCTAGTAGTTTCATTCTTTCACCTATTGGGCAGATTGGTCTTCAAAAAAAGTTAGCTCCACGTCATTCGACAGCAATCCTAGCTGCTTCGAATAATCGAAATATAATTTAAGTCCTTCTTGCAGCTTGCTTCCAAAATCATATTGGAGCGATTGAAAGTACATCTCCCAGTAAGTCGATGCTCCTCCAAGCTGCGTGCAGGCTTGTTCAATTAATGGATTAAGATGATTCTTATTATACTGTTTGCTCGCATTTAACGCTTTATATACTGCTTGTACTTCTTCAGGTGCTGCTGCTGCCGCTTCTTTACGTGCAGCAACTACAGCATAGGTCATGCCTAGGCCCGTCCATTCGTTCCACAATTGTCCTAAGTCAATCACATGCAGACCATGATCAAGCCATGAAGCATGGATAGCCGGGTCTCCAATAATAAGTGCAGCATCAGATGTCTCCAGCATACGCTCAAGATCGGGTTCTGCTGGTACATATTCTGGATTACACTCAAAGTGCAATGCCATCAATATTTTCAATAAATTAACTGAAGTCGCTGATGCCGTTGTTACTGAAATGCGTTCAGGACGTTTACGCGTAATCGGTTCTTTCGTAAATAACAGGATTGATCTAACATTTCCTATAGAGCCTACAGATAATTCCGGCAAGAGTACATAATCTTCCGCATTTAGTCCGTAGGCAAATGATGATATTGCAGATATATCTAATTCACCAGTTTTTAGCATCTTGTTTAATTCAGAAGGTACACGCTTTATGACCTCAAAGCTCGCCCCATTCATTCGCTCCTCGAACTGATGGAAAAGCGGCCATGCATTCGCGTAATCAATTCTTCCGATGGTGATCGGGCGATTCATGCCCATTCTGTTCATCTCCCCATCTTCTGTACAAATCATGTTCGATTGTCATATTATCAAGTACTTTGCCAACCAAAAAGTCTATCATTTCATCCATCGTCTGTGGTTTGTAATAAAAAGCCGGCATAGCCGGAATGATTCTTACCCCTAGTCGAGCAAGCGTCAGCATGTTCTCAAGATGAATTGCATGTAGCGGCGTTTCTCTTGGAATGATGAGCAGTTTCCTGTTCTCCTTCAACATCACATCTGCGGCTCTAGTCATTAAATTATCGGAAATGCCGTGCGAAATTGACGCAAGCGTCCCCATCGAGCACGGCACAATAACCATTCCTTGAACCCGGTAAGAGCCGCTTGCAATACTAGCGCCAATATCCGCATTTGGATGAAATATAAGTCTTGATTCAGCAACAGCATTGCCAAAACGTTGTTCAAGAGCAGCTTGCCTGCGTGATGTCTCCCAGCCAAGCTCTTCCTTAAGCACTCGCCAGCCTGCTTCTGTTATGACTAAATGAACCTCATAGTTCATCTGTAGTAACACATCAATTAGTCTTATTCCATAAATTGAGCCGCTCGCACCTGTTATTCCAACAACCCACCGATTCGTCCAATTCGTTGCACTTTCTTTTTTAAGATCGTTTACCATTGATGAATGACCAATAAATCAACGATGACAAAAAGAAAAAGCACAACGCTTAGCGTACCGTTCATTCCAAAAAAGGCAGTTTGAACACGCGACAAGTCATTTGGACGAACGAGCCAGTGTTGATAGAACAAAAGAGAAATCGAGATCAAAGTGCCAAGCAAATACATCCAACTAAGATCAGTCAACCAGAACAAGGCAATAAACCCAATTGCCGTAACAATGTGTAATGATCGAGCGATCCAAAGTGCTCCACTTATACCAAACCGAGCCGGTATAGAGTGCAGCCCAACATTGCGGTCATATTCAAAATCCTGTGTTGCATAGATGATATCAAAACCTGCAATCCACAAAGAAACCGTAATATACAAAATCCATGCAGCCAGATCAAACTGACCGGTGATTGCAACCCAGCCTCCAAGCGGCGATAGACCAATCGTAAGACCTAATACTAGATGGCATAACCATGTGAACCGTTTTGTGTATGAATAAAGGACGAGCAATGCAACTGCGATTGGCATAAGCTTCATTGCGATTGGCGCCAAGTTCGCCGTAGCTATAAACAATAAAATAAAAGACACAATAATAAATAGCATAACCTCAGCTGACTTAAGCAAGCCTGCTGGAAGTGCTCTTTTCTCGGTTCTTGGATTGCGTAAATCGATCGCTTTATCAATCAGGCGATTCAAGCTCATTGCTGCGCTTCGTGCACCGAACATCGCTAATGTAACCCAGCCGATTTCACCCCATGAAGGTAGACGCTGCTCCATCATAACCGCCCCTAGAATAGCTCCCATAAAGGCGAACGGCAAAGCAAAAACCGTATGCTCAAACTTAATCATTTCCAAAATAATACGTAATTTGCGAATCATTGCTACTTCTTCTCCTTTGTCCCCATATGCAGCGCAGCAACTCCGCCGGTTAGAGGATATGCCTTCACCTGATGAAGACCCGCTTCTTCAAACAGCTCTGCAAGCTGCTGTCGACCGGGGAACATTTTAAGTGATTCGGGCAACCATTTATAATCACTAAAACTTTTGGCTACCACTTTACCAATTATCGGTAATATACGTTCGAAATAAAAGTCATACATCGCTTTGAACGGTTGCCAGGTTGGTTTAGATACCTCTAAACATACAACTTGACCACCTGGCTTTACAACTCGGTGCATTTCCTTCAGAACCTGCAAATAGTCAGGAACATTGCGCAGACCGAAGCCAATCGTAACGTAATCAAAAGCATTATCCTCAAAAGGCAAGCTCATTGCATTTCCTTGGACCAATTTAATTTGTTTGTTTAATCCCAGCTTATCGACTTTAATAGCCCCGATATCGAGCATGTTTTGACTAAAGTCAAGTCCAACGATTTTGCCTGTCTCGCTTGCATTAGCAAGTGAAACTGTCCAATCACAAGTGCCGCAGCAAAGATCGAGTGCGGTTTGTCCTTTAGTTACAGCCATTTTTTTCATTGTAAACTTGCGCCATGCCTTATGTCTCCCAAAGCTAATAAGATCGTTCATCATATCATACTTTGGAGCAATCCGTTCAAATAAGCCATGCACATGGCTCTTGGAGTTCGTATCCACCTTTACAAGTCACCTCGTCTAATTGAGCGCTGGCGTGTAATCGGTCTTTTCGTTTAACAGAGTGTCGACGATGCTAGTCAATTCCCCGAGTAACTTGTCCGATTCCAGCTTGTCAGCTATTGTTTTCACCGAATCAACTGATTGCTTCAGCTTCGCCATAAGCTGGCTGCTCACGTTGTATTTTTCTGTCAAACTGTTAATAAATATGAGATCATAATTCCGCTGGGTGAGCTGCTCGCGCTCATCATCAGTACTCGCTTGCATGATATGCCAGTAGGACCAGCTCTTATCAAACAAAGCCGGATTGCCACTTCGCATTAATTCATCAGCCAAAACCTCGCAGCGACTAATGCCGTCCAGAATACCAGGCCATACTCTTGAAAGCTCACCCTCCAGAACCTCAGTGAAAATTTGGAACAACGTACTTCGAAGCTGCACCGATAAACCTAAATATTCCTCTGCGCTAACCTTCTGCTGCCTCATACGAACATAAAGATTAACTTTCAGTCGATTGACCTCGCTGACCGCTTTGCTAATTTTTGAAATCATTTCGATTTCACCGGCTTGCGAAAGCAATTGATAAAAAGTCGCACTAAAATAGTCCCCTGCCAGCACTTTAAGCTGCCTCGACCGCATCTCTGCCTCAGGACGATGTTCTTGGTGCGTATCGATTAAATCATGCGTATCCATTCCTAGCTGAACGAGAGATACGACGAGTGTATAGAGCTCACTATGTGTCTTAAGCGACGCTTGCTGGCTTAGGAAGGCATGTAGCAAGCGAAGCCTTGCATTCGCTAAGTCAGGAAGAGCCGTATGCTCCTCAATCATGTCATATTTCACATATTTTTGAGCTATTTCAGGTATACGATATGTTTTCATTGGGGAATCCTCCGAACAGAGAAGCGCAAATCGCCGCTCAATAATCTAAACTATTATAGCACAACTTATTCTAAAGAACATATGATTAGGCTTGCTTGTTCAACAAATTGCAACATACATCCCTTTTATAGCTGCGAAATGGAGGAGGGTTTTACAGTAAATCCCGATACTGGTCCAAATCGTTCTTCCCAAGCGGAAGTAAAGCTAACTCTTAGTCTCTTTCTCCAAAGCTCGTCATGCACGGGATCAGCTTGAGTTAAGCGATCCATGTCACTAATCAGCCATTCGTCTGTTTTCCGCACGTCGACAGCCGCAAGCAAATCTTCACCCTCAGCATTCGCCCCAATAATTCGAATAAGTATACGCTTCACGTTCTCAAGCTGCTGGAAGGAGACCCGCACTAGCTTCTCTACATCCCCGAACCAAATAGCCGGTCTTCCCTCACTAGTACTAACTCGCATGTCAACTGCCAGGATCCCGTTGCTCCATTCCACTTTATTCAGCCTCTCATGCAGCTGAGCAGAAATGATCACATCAACTAAATTGCTATTGGAAAGCCTAACAGCAGGCGTCGTACGGAAGACAGCCACGTCGCCGCGATTGGCCTTCTGCTGCCATGCTGCATGAGGCAGCCAAGTAAATAATAATGTGACCGCCAGCGCAGTCACGCATGCCGTTAGAAGCGGTTTGCCGATGTTCACCCTGCACCTCCGAATAATAGCTTATCTTCATGAACCTCTAAAATCAGATTCTTCATATGAAAAATAAGTCCCATCTCTCATTGTACGAGCGTTGAGGAGTTAATATTCGAATGACAAGCAGGCAAAAAAAAAGCAGGCTTAGCCTGCTTTGCTCATTAGTTGCTACTGATCAGTTTCCATTGTTCCGTATTTCGTCATGACGACCGCTTTACCCCGAATTTTAATGGCTGAAGTATGATCGGTAAATTGGCAAATCAATATTTCGTTTTTATCAAGCTTTTCCGTATGATGAAATTTCGTGTCCAGTCCGCGTGTTAATCCGATGACTTGAACGCCTTGATCCTTTGCCTTTACGACAATATACTCGCCAGTTGTAGGCTCCATCGTTATCCCTCCGCATCCGTAATTCCAAGCTTCCATGTGAATTATAGTGGATGTATAACATTTGTGCAATCCATTCTCTTATGCAAATATACAAAAAAACGCTCGAACGGTATTCCGTCCAAGCGTTTTTCACTAAAGTATGCTTAATTGGATACGAGGTCCTTAAGTGATTTTCCTGGTTTAAAAGCAGGTGTTTTGCTAGCTGCGATATCGATAGGATCTCCTGTTTGCGGGTTGCGGCCTTTACGGGCTTGACGCTCGCGAACTTCGAAGTTACCAAATCCAACCAATTGGACTTTATCTCCGCTTTGCAACGCATCGGAAATAGCATCAAAAACAGCGTCAACTGCTTTTGTTGCATCTTTCTTCGAAAGATCAGTCAATTCAGCTACTTTCGTAATCAAATCTGTTTTGTTCATTGTTTCACCTCCTCCAAGTACTTAGTGAGTACTATTTGTTTGCAATATAAACTCTCATCTTATCCCTCTTATTAACGGAAAACTTCAAAAATATACCTTTTAACTGAACAAACCTATAGTAATACAGCCGTTTGCCAATTTCAAGTAGCAACTTTCATTTCCGCCAAAACAAATAAAACCGCTCCCTATTTGGCGGCGGCTTATTTGTATACTAGATTCGTTCAGTTACAGGATGATGGCAATCAATCCACCGGAGCCCTCATTAATGATTCGTCCGAGTGTTTCCTGAAGCTTGTAGCGAGCATTATCCGGCATCATTGCAATTTTGCCCTGAATACCTTCTCGTACAATCGAATGCAGGGAACGACCGAATATATCAGACTCCCAGATTTTGATCGGATCATTCTCAAAGTCTTGCATTAAGTATCTTACCAGTTCTTCACTTTGCTTCTCCGTGCCAATAATCGGAGCGAATTCCGATTCCACGTCGACACGAATCATATGAATGGACGGTGCTGTAGCCTTCAGCCTAACCCCAAAGCGCGAGCCTTGACGGATTAGCTCCGGCTCATCAAGAGCCATTTCTGCAAGTGACGGAGCTGCAATACCGTATCCGGTCGTTTTGACCATTTCCAATGCTTCAGCAAAACGGTCATACTCCCTCTTGGCATGAGAGAACTCTTGCATCAACTGAAGCAAGTGATCTTTGCCGCGAATCTCGACTCCGACTACTTCCATCAGGATACGGTCATACAGCTCATCTGGAGCGTACAAGTCGATCTCAGCGACACCCTGGCCCATATTCATTCCGCTTAGTCCAGCTTTGGCAATGAAATCATATTCCATGAACTGAGTCACTACTCGATCGACGTCACGTAACCGGCGAATATCCTTAACCGTATCACGTACAGAACTCTCGTAGTTGCTGCGCAGCCAGTGTCTATCGCTCAGCACCATCACCCAGCTCGGCAGATTAACATTTACCTCATGCACAGGGAATTCGTAGAGCACTTCTCGCAAGACCGAAATGACCTCTTCCTCGCCCATCGTCGCTACGCTAAGCGTCATAACCGGAATATCATATTTCGCTTGCAGCTCATTGCGTAATTGCAAGGCCTCTTCACCCTTGGGACGAGTGGAGTTAATGATGAGCACAAATGGCTTGCCGACTTCCTTCAGCTCGTTAATGACACGCTCTTCAGCAACAACATAGGAGCTGCGCGGAATTTCGGCGATTGAACCGTCTGTCGTAACAACAACACCGAGTGTTGAATGCTCTTGTATTACTTTGCGCGTTCCGATCTCTGCCGCTTCCTGAAATGGAATTGGCTCATCGAACCATGGAGTTGTGATCATGCGTGGACCATTTTCGTCCTCATAGCCCTTCGCGCCTTCTACAGCATATCCAACACAATCGACCAGTCTCATGTTTACCTCAAGTCCATCGGTAACCCTGAGCTTTACCGCTTGATTCGGGACAAATTTTGGCTCTGTTGTCATAATCGTCTTACCTGCGGCGCTTTGAGGAAGTTCATCCACGGCTCTCGCACGGTCTGATTCGTTCGCAATGTTAGGAAGTACAACCGTCTCCATAAACCGTTTAATAAACGTTGATTTGCCCGTCCGGACAGCCCCGACAACCCCGAGGTAAATATCCCCGCCGGTTCTTTCGGCTATGTCCTTGAAAATATCTACTTTCTCCACTGAATATCCCCTCCCAATTGATTTTTCCGGTTCGCCGCCATCCACCGGTCAATAGGGCAGGCCAGCGACGCAACTCGTACATGCTTTTTGGACTAGTAACATCTTATGTGCAAGCTTTCCGATTATGACGATTCCTTGCATGAAATCTTTTTTTGTTCCTCTGCGGGCTTCCCTTCCAAGATTGAGTTATATGAGAAAAAGAGCAAATCTATGACCCTAATGGTCAAAAAAAACCTCTCCAAGACAATAGTCAAGGAGAGGCTATAAGGTAACATTTAAGTATAAACGTGTATGATCCTATTGCTTTACAGCCTGCGGCTCATTATTTACATAGTGATAAACAGGTGCTTTGACGGGAACAAAGTCTGATCCATCGACTAGCAATGTACGCAAATCCAACTCCGCAGCAAAATCTGTTTTTCCGCTTTTCTGAATAAATTGCATAATATCGATACCATAGTCAGAGTATACAACGCCATTATCATCTACGAGCGCTTGAATCGATTGCCCTGAAAAAACACTTTGAATAATCGGAGCAGATTTATTCATCGCTTTGTAATCAATTTGATAATAACCTGGGTAGGTTTGTACTCCTTTGGGAAGAACTTTGTTTGTTTGGATATAGGAGGTAACCGAGGCCTGAATATCATTAATTTTTTGGTACGCTAAAATATCGAGCAGCTTCACTCTAGGCGTTGTCTCTTCATCAATGATAAGGTAGCTATAATTACCGCCCTTCTCAAAAGCCGATGAAGGGATATCCGTTAGATAGCCTGTCCGCCCAAGCACGCCAAAATCAATATAAAACTTTTCATATCTCGGCGTGTCCGCCGAACTGTTCTTCATAGGCAGCATGCCCGTTTCAGCCTTATATTGATCAATAGCTGCCTGCACATTTCGCACTGCATCTTTTGGAGCTACCTGATTTTGTTTGAGCTGGTCTTTCGGATACATGCAGCCCGACAACGCAAACAAAATAACAAACAAAGCAGAAAATGCTGCTGTTCGACGAGCATAACTCGGCAGCTTCTTCGTAAATATTCCGTTCATTGTTTATAACCTCCTTAAGGTTTGCGTAGCAAACCACTTCGTAAGCATTAACTTAGGTTTGCGTAGCAAACCTACTTCGTATGCCGCTACCATAATCCGTCGTTTTCCTCCGCTTGCTTTGCCAGTTGTCGCGCTACTGCTGCTCGAAGCGGATCGAGCGGAATTTCCACATCTACTTTGCCAGCTACTCTTGCTTGGCATGACAATCGAATATGGTCTCCGTCTAATCCGTACAGCTTCCGCCTCTCCACATCCGCAATCGGCTGCAGCACACTTCCAGGGCGCACGGAGACCTTGCACATGAAGCAAGCAGCTTTGCCGCCGCATCGTGTACGAATGGGGATATTAGCGCGTCTGGCGGCGTCTAGCAGCGTTGTACCCGGCTTCACTCTAACGGTCTTGCCAGATGGCCAAAAGGTAACCTCTCCATCCATCACAAGCCACCGACCTTTCGATTGAATAACAATTGATGTAAACTGCGCTTAGCCTCTAAAGCAAATGAATTATTTGATTCAATCGCAATCAAGGCTTCCTCATGAAGGGCAGGAGCTTCAGCATACGCTTGAATGATAAGATCGACACGATCCATGCGTCCACGCAAAAAATTAAACCAAAGCTCATGCGCAAGTGGAACAACAGATACGGATTGATCAGAATCGCGTAGTTTAACTTGTTTGGAGAGGGGAATCAGAAGCTCTCTAACCATAGTCTTATAATAGGAGTCTCGGGCGTTCACCTCAAAGCCGCCAACAAGCTCAACCTGAATATCATGAATTAGAAAATGGCAAAGGGTTGAGCGATACATATCCGTTACACTAAGAATCGGTTGATCAATGGCGAATGACTCCAGCGACTTATAAATAGCGTGTATATCCTCTTCGTCGCAATAAATATCCAAGTCGCGAGGATCAGCTGATAATGGAAGGCTTCTTAACATAAGACTAGCACTACCGCCAATCACCCACTGCGCTTGACTTGATTCAGCGGCTTTTTTCACGACAGCCAGCGCTTTATGAATTCGTTCGTGTTCTGACATCGCCGGCACGTCCTTCTTCAGTTGCATATGCATTAAAAATAAGGTTTGTTGGCAGCTTTAATTATCGCATCTGCACTTTTAACTACGGCCTGACAGCCCAGTCGGTAACCTTCATCAAACTCCTCTGGCTCAAGGCGGTCCCACTCCACATCTGTTACCTCTTCAAGCTGGTCTCTGCCCTCTGTTACCAAGCAGCGGCACCGTGCACATGTACCTCTAGCACATGAGGAGCTCCAGTCGATCTCATGTTTAAGTGCGAGGTCAAGCAGTGACAAGCCTTCTTCTGCTTTTACTACAGCTGTTTTGGTCCTACCCTTTAATTCAATCATTGTATGTCATAATCTCCTTTTTGCAGTGAACAAACGTCCCCTATGTAGTATGAGTTAAATAATAGATATAAGACCGCAAATAAATCCAATAATTAGAATGAGAAACGCAATTAGCGAAAGTACAAATTTCACTGCACCTTTCGTTTTCAAACGAGCAAACGTAATTAAAAGGGCCGCAATCGCCATCATACCAATGCCGAATAGCGAAACCCACATTTTTGTCATCGCATCCATAATAATTCCATTCTCCTAATCTATATCATAATGAATTCTCACCCATTATAACATCGCACAAAAAAAAGGACAAAAGCCGACAGAGCATTTAACCGAATAATAAAATTCGGAACGCTCCTCGCTTTTGTCGCTTCATTTTATTTTTTTATCATCATTTTCATGAGTGCTTCCATATTGCTAGCGCTCATGCCGCTGGCTTTGACAGCTTTTACGATATCATTTACGGTCGATTCCGAGACCTTGACTTTAGCCACTTCCGATACTTGCTTGATTAGCTTGCGGAGCTCAGCTTCGTCTTGCATTGTTTCTGCTGTTACTCCACTGGCAAGCTTCTTGACAGAGCTCTCGGAAATTCCCTTACCAGTCTTTTTATTAATCGAATTGAGAATATCCTTGGAAAAATCTCTCGCCATACCCTACACCTCCAGCATGCGCATGTGTCTTGCTCCATGCATCATATGAGAAGGGCAGATGTTTGGTGTAGGCGCTGGTTCTTAGCCCAGCTCTTCGATTTCATGCGTGCGAAGTCTGCCCATAAGATGCTCAACAGCTGTCCGTGGTGCTTTATTTGCGAACAAAACCTCGTATAGCTGAAACGTAATCGGCATTTCCACTTCATACTGTTTGGCTAAACTATACGCTGCACGAGTCGTGCGAACGCCTTCTACAACCATTCCCATCTTGCTGAGCACATCTTCAAGCGGCGTCCCGTCTGCTAGCATATAGCCTGCACGCCAATTGCGGCTATGCTTGCTTGTGCAAGTGACGACAAGGTCTCCGACGCCTGCAAGACCGGCAAAAGTGAGCGGATTCGCACCCATAGCAGTTCCTAATCTGCTGATCTCCGCGAGTCCCCTAGTAAGTAAAGCAGCTTTGGCATTGTCGCCAAATTGAAGACCATCCGTCAAGCCAGCACCGAGCGCTATGATGTTCTTGATGGCTCCAGCCACTTCCACGCCTACGACATCTGGATTCGTGTATACACGGAAATGAGTATTCATAAGCGCATCCTGAGCTTGCTCAGCTGCTTTGATGTCTGTAGATGCGACTACAACCGTAGTTGGCTGCTTCAAGATAACTTCCTCAGCGTGGCTTGGTCCGGATAGGACAACCAGCTGTTCCAATGACCGACCAAGTTCCTCTGAGAGTACAGTTGTCATCCGCTTCATCGTATCCGATTCAAAGCCTTTAGTTGCGTGAACAACAACCGTCTCATTTGACAGAAATGGCGCTGCTTGCTTAGCCACATCGCGCATTGCGCCTGAAGGCGCAACGAACAAAGTAAGCTCAGCATCCTGCAGCGCCAGCTTCATATCCGTCGTTGCATGAATCAGCTCTGGAAGTTTAACGCCAGGCAAAAACTTGCTATTCACATGATTTCGATTAATGTCCTCCGCTTGTTCGCTGCTGCGCGTCCAAAGATTTACATGATATCCGTTATTCGCGAGTACGGAAGCTAGAGCAGTGCCCCAGCTCCCCGCAACAAGCACAGCCGCATTTTTCTTTATGGTTGAATTCAGCTTGGTCATGCGACGCTCACTACCCTTTCTTAGCACCTAACTTATTTTCCGTCCCTTGGAACAGCTTTACAATATTCGTCCGATGACGTACGAAAGCGAAGATACAGATCAGAAGACTTGCACATAGTAAAGGCACTGAAAAATAAAAGATGGAAATAAATAATGGCGTTAAAGCAGCAAACAATAAAGAACCGAGTGAAACATATCTAGTCAGAGCAATTACCGCAATAGCGATAATCCCTGCATAAAGCGCAGGAAAAAATGAAAGCGTCGCAATAACACCCACGGTGGTTGCAATTCCTTTGCCGCCTTTAAAACGGAACCAAATCGGCCAATTGTGCCCGATGATCGCAGCTAGTCCGCATAGCACTGGAATCCAATCATTATCACTAAGTGCCCGGCCAATGAATACGGTTGCCACACCTTTGGCGATATCGAGTAAGAACACCAGTATGCCCGGCCCTTTGCCGAGCACCCTGAGTGTATTCGTAGCTCCGGCGTTTCCGCTGCCGTGCTGACGTATATCGATACCTTTAACATATTTTGCTATAACGATACTAAATGATATTGAGCCTAACAAATAGCTTAAAGCAACCGCAATTACTCCGTATAACAAGCTACTTCTCCCCTAATCTTCTTCGGACTTACGACGCGAGAATATGCGTATTGGTGTCCCCTCAAAATTAAATGCAGCACGAATTTTATTTTCCAAATAGCGCTCATACGAGAAGTGCATAATTTCCGGATCGTTCACAAAAACAACAATCGTCGGCGGTTTGATCGCTACTTGTGTTACATAGTTAATTCGTAGACGTTTACCTTTGTCAGATGGCGGCGGATTTATCGCTACAGCATCCGATACAACATCATTTAGAAGATGCGTCTGAATACGCATAGCGTGCTGCTCTGAAGCATGCTTCACGACAGGCAGAAGCTTATGCAAACGCGTTTTCGTCAGTGCTGATAGATAAACGATTGGTGCGTAAGACATGAATAAGAAGTGATCACGAATGTTTTGCGAGAAATTTTGCATCGTTTTCTCATCTTTATCGACAACATCCCACTTATTCACAACAAATATTGATGCTTTTCCAGCTTCATGAGCGTAACCAGCGATATGCTTGTCCTGCTCAATGATGCCTTCTTCGCCATTAATCAAGACGAGAACTACATCCGCACGTTCTATCGCTTTCATTGCACGCATTACGCTGTATTTTTCTGTTGACTCATACACCTTGCCTCGTTTGCGCATGCCGGCTGTATCAATCAGCACATAGCGTTGCCCATCACGCTCGAAAGGTGTATCAATTGCATCGCGTGTCGTACCTGCAACATTACTTACAATAACACGATCTTCCCCAAGTAGTGCATTAACAAGAGATGATTTCCCCACGTTTGGACGTCCAATTAGCGCAACACGAATGACATCTTCATCGTAACCATCGTCTGTTTGGTCTGGAAGCAGCTCAACTGCAGCATCAAGCAAATCTCCAATTCCAAGTCCATGCGAGCCAGAAATTGCGATTGGTTCACCAAAGCCTAGTCCATAGAACTCATAAACCTCGTCCATGCGGCCATGATTGTCAACTTTATTAACAGCCAGCACAACAGGCTTGCCTGAACGAAACAGCATTTGAGCAACTTCATCATCCGCATGCGTCAAACCTGTTTTCGCATCCGCCATAAAGATAATTACATCTGCTTCTTCGATCGCGAGTTCAGCCTGCATACGGACAGATTTCATAATTTCGTCTTCGCCATCAATTTCAATACCGCCAGTATCAATAATGCTGAACGGTTTGCCATTCCACTCTCCGGTGCCATAAAGTCTGTCACGAGTGACACCCGGTTTATCCTCAACAATTGCTAGACGATCGCCGATTACCCGATTAAAAATCGTGGATTTACCCACATTTGGACGACCGACAATAGCGATAACGGGTCTTGCCATGTTTGTTTTCCACTCCTTCAAAAATACTCACGCTATCCATCATAGCAAAAAAGTGCGTTCTTGGCTAACTTTTCATATTATCGATGATTGACCAGTATAATTGTACCGTTCTTTAAATCATGCGCACTCGCATCCAAAATCTTCTCAAGCAGGAACGAGGTTTCTTCGAGTTTTTTTTCATTCTCTGCTATAAAAATAGGCGCTCCGCCGCTAACTGAATCCGCATAAATCGATACGACAGCTACAATCTCAGCCATTCTCCCCCGCTCCTTTCTTGTTTACGGATGCTTCTGTCGGCATTCGAACTGCGGATTCTAGAATCGGTACACGCATAATAACGGCTTTACCTTTATCCTCATCAAGCTCCTGCGGCAAAATAAATATAGCCAATCGCCCATCCTTCATATCCAGTTTTGCCATCGGTATTAGTGCAGGCTCACCATCGTCACGATAGACGCCTAATATCGTAGCTAAATCATAAAGAATCGCCTGCCGTTGTCCAAGATTACTTATGGTAACTTTTCCGTTCGAATTGTATGGTGTCAAAATAAAACCCATTCCACGCGCTGCTATAATTTCTTGATTGGATTTCAAACCCACATTCATAATATAAACGTTATCTACGAATAGATCAGGACCGTCCACCCGAACCTGAGCGCTTTCCACGGCGGCAATATGAGAAATTGCTTTTCCAGACTTAAGCTTCTCGACAATGAGCAGTGATAGAACTCCAGCAAGTATTCCTGTCCATATATTAACTAATATCCCAAATAAACATGAAAGTAACGCAGTCATAATTACTAAATAATTGCGTCCCTCAAAAACCATCGCAATGCCCTCGATATATGTCGAACCTCGTCCAACCAGCTCCATACTGTCGATTTTCGTCAAAGTCTCGCGTTCCATCTTGCGAACATCTCTAAACTGTTGAGCTGCCAATGTAAGAAATGTTATTGCCGTATAGTCCTTATTAAACAAAGCCGGCACCGCAACAGCACCAAGTGCTGCTGCAATTACACCGAGTGAAATATGAATAATACGGCCATGCGGATATGTTGGATATTGGCGATAGTCCGTTCTAAGCATAAGCAGACGTGAAATGATTCCGAAAGAAATACCGAGCAGAACGCCAACTAAATATTTATTTTCGCTGAGAAAATGTTGCATTAGGATGAACGTCCTCCTTTAATATGCCATAGTATTCCGCTTAGCTTCGATATGCCGATTCGGAGCGACTTTAACAGCAGGCTGGTCAACACCGCAGCCGCTAAAGCAATCCAAAAGCTATCCCACCACGCAACATTGCCAATATGAGCAGTGTACGAACCGAATCGCAGAGCTGCATTTATCGATTCACCGAGGACTGCCCCCCATACGATGATCCCAAACTGCTGTTTTACGTGAGCTGTAAATGCTCCACAAAAAATTCCGCACAACAAAGGAGCATCAAAGCTCGGATCAATCCAATGAAAAACAGGATCAAAACTATACATTTTGCGAACGAAACCCCAAATGACAGCAATGATTATCGTACACAATAATAAGTAACCTTTATAACTCCAATCCTCCGTATTTTTGAATGCTAGTAAGCCGATCAGCAATAACAAACAAACGCTAACATGGAGCTGCACATGAAGCAGGTGTGGAAATGGTGCCCACCAAAACGAAACGCCAAGCAATGCCATGATCGCGATAGCATAAAGTGACATTATACGACGGCTAATTTCTGGCGCCAAATAGGGCTTCCAGCCGGTCGCAATGAGAATAAACACAATAATCATAATCCAAATTGACATATATCCGGGGTTCAACGTTTTCTCACCTCTTGTACCCCCTATTATGCACCAAAAAAAAGGAGCTATTCCTGCGATATTTCGCAGAAATAGCTCCTTCTTGTATAAATAAAATGTTATTTAAGATTTTTAAGTTTGTCGCCGAAACGCTCTGCAAGCGAGTAGCTCATGCTCTCGTTGCTCAAGCTAACATTCGGGTTATCGATTTTCTCGATTTTTGGTGAGCGTGGAGCTCTTTCAGGTCTAGCGCTAGGAGCTGCTTGCTCAGGCGCTTCTTCTGTTTCTTTGATGCTTAGGCTAACGCGTTTTTCAGATGGGTTGAAATCAAGAACTTTCGCTTGAACTTCTTGGCCTTCTTGAAGAACCTCGTTAGGAGTTGCAATGTGGCGGTGAGCGATTTGGGAAATGTGAACAAGACCTTCAACGCCTGGAGCGATTTCAACGAAAGCGCCAAATGGAACAAGGCGACGAACTGTACCTGTTACGATATCGCCAACTGCAAATTGACCACCTGCAGAATCCCAAGGACCTGGTTGAGCGGCTTTCAAGCTAAGGCTGATTTTGCCAGCTGCCGGATCTACTTTAAGTACTTTAACGCGAACCGCTTGACCTTCAGCTACAACATCTTTTGGATGTGCAACGTGCTGCCATGAAAGTTCGGATACGTGTACAAGACCATCAATACCACCGATATCAACAAAAGCGCCGAATGGTGTAAGACGTTGAACGGTACCGTCTAGCTCTTGGCCAACTTCAAGCGCAGCAATAACTTGCTTTTTGCTTGATTCAAATTCAGCGTCAAGAACTTCTTTTTGAGACAAGATAACTTTGTTGTTCTCACGATCGATTTCTTTGATCTTCACGCGAAGCGTGCGACCTTTGTAACCTGCGAAATCTTCAACGAAGTGACGCTCAACCATGGATGCTGGAATGAAACCACGAACGCCAACATCAGCAACAAGTCCGCCTTTAACAACGTCAGCAACAGCAACTTCAAATACTTCGCCGCTCTCAAAACGTTTTTCAAGAACATCCCATGCTTTCTCGCCGTCAACTTGACGTTTTGAAAGAACAAGCTTTTCTTTCTCGTCGTCGATGCTAACAACTTTAAGCTCAACCTCTTGACCGATTTGAACAGCTTCCGCTGCGTTTTCAATCTGCACTGCAGAAAGCTCACGAACCGGAATAACGCCGTCATATTTATATCCAAGGCTTACATAAGCTTGGTTATCTTCGATTTTGACGATTGTACCTTTAACGGAATCGCCTTTTTTCAAAGACACGAAATTATCCAAAGCGTCTTGGCTTACTTCTTCCGCCACGGATTCTTGCACATTAGTTTCTTCTGACATTGAAATAACCTCCTCAGTTCATACCCCAACTTTATTTAAATCCGCAAGCGCCTAGAGCGAAAGCAGCATTTAAAACTTAAATTAACGATTGTTTGCAGCTAACTCGCGAATGCGAGCCATAATGGCGTCTGTTACTTGCTCAAGCATATCTGGTGATGATTCCTCAATAATTGCAGTAAGATCAATAGGCTTGCCGTAACAAACGATTATTTTGCTAAATGGTCTATACTTGCCGACAATAGCGACGGGAACGACTACCGCTCCGCTCCGAATGGCAATCATGGCTGCGCCTTTCTTGGCCGCCCCAGACTGATTGTTGCGGGAACCCTCTGGGAATATACCCATCACATTGCCGTCTTTCAGCAGGGTGATCGCTGACTTGATAGCGTCTTTGCTCACGCCGCCGCGTTTGACCGGGAAAGCACCAAACGAACGAATCAGAGGCCCAAAAACAGGAATTCTGAACAATTCCTCTTTCGCCATAAAATACACTTTGCGCTTCACCTTGACACCGACCGTAGGGGGATCAAAGTTACTTAAATGATTTGAAGCGAGAACAACTGGCCCTTCGGCTGGAATATTTTCCGTGCCCCTTGCTTCCAATCGAAATAACACCGTGTAAATGACACGCAAGAGAAACCTAAAAATAAGATATGACATAGTTTACTTCGCCTCCCCTGATTTGGTTCGGCTTAAATTCACAATTGCGTTAATTACTTCGTCAATTGTCATGGCGGTGCTGTCGAGAACTACAGCATCATCAGCGCATATTAGCGGTGAGATGTCACGTTGCTCGTCCAAACGATCGCGCTCTGCAATCTCAGCTTCCAACTGGGCTAGTGTTATAGTTTGGGTATCCGCTATTTCACGGTAACGGCGAAGCGCCCGTTCCTTAACGGATGCGGTAAGAAAAATTTTCAATTCCGCATTTGGCAGCACGTGTGAACCAATATCCCGACCGTCCATAACAACACCCTTGCGCTCAGCAAGTTTGCGTTGCAAAGTGCCGAGTACCTCACGTACGGTTTCGTTCGCAGCAATATGAGACACCTGAAGCGTCACCTCGCGCGAGCGAATCAATGCGGTTACATTTTCCCCATTCACAAATACGGACTGACCTTGCTCACCTGGCTGAAGCTCAATCTCTAAAGATCTTACTAGTTCAGCTAGCTTGGCAGTCTGATCCGCCGTTACTGCTGCTCTCTGAGCGCTGAGTGTTACAGCGCGATACATCGAGCCCGTATCGATATACACATATCCAAGCTGCTCGGCGACTTTTCGCGCAACCGAGCTCTTACCCGCACCTGCTGGTCCGTCAATTGCAATGTTCATGCGGTAGCTTTCACCTTCGTGATGCACCACTTAAGGTCAACCCCCTTTTTAGTAGAGACGGCTGGCCGGATGCATATAAGAATGCGACGCAAACCTCTCAAGAAAAAAGCAGGCTTTGCCTGCGAACGTGAAAATTATACCACACAATATACGCAGATGCAAAAGCTGAGCGTCAGTTCATGTGGGTTCCTTCCCACTGATCCACGCCCGTCAGCCAATATCGAACCGCATCATTTTGCAAAGCTGCTTGTGAACAAAGGAGTATAATAACGAGCGTAATAATGATTTTCTTCAATATATTGCTCACTTCATCTGTTAGTTTAATGATTTGTTTACGGCTCTTTTTTTTGCCAAAAAACGTTCGCCTCACACGAAAAACCACCTTCCTCTTTCAGGTTAGTTTTCCATATTTATCAAATGTTATTCAACGATTACGATATTCTAGCTGCTTCTCGAAGCAATATCTTATCACTTTTTGCCGTTCTGAATCGTTAATGCTGACATATTTAATCATCGCCTGTTTCCTTCCGGACTCAAGCTCGACAACACGTACTACTTCTCCTCGAAAAAAAGCATGCTCTATGGTCCCATTCTTAAATGGAACAAGTAACCAGCATTCCAGCACCTGTTCCGGTACGAGCTGCCATTTTCCATCACATATAAATGAAATGCCTCCACCGCCAACATCATCGGTCATGCAAACAAATCTTGCTTGGCTAGACATCTTTACCGCAATTTCTAGGTCAGCTGAAACACGGAGAAAGCTGCGGCGTTGAACCTTTGTTATGCGGTCTGCCTCAGGTCTGCGAATTTTGATTAGCCGTACGCCGTCTTCTTTGAAACCAAGTACATGTGAGTCAAAATAATTTTTTATACCGTCTTCGGATACAAAATAGACAGAAAGCTCGTCACCCAAAAAGAGACGCTTGTACCTGCCTGATTTCTCGCTGATCGGAATCTCTATTAGTAAGCCGTCCTCTTGCTCATCGGCAATTCGAGACTTGTATTCAATTGAAGCTTCCTCTTCATCTGAAGAAGCGATCTGATAGTACAGCATTTGGTTCACTTTAGGCAACAAATTGACTCCCCCCATTTACATGTCATTATAACACGTCGTTTTGAGGGGAGCCATATCGTTATTTGTCAGAAGCTGCCTTGGAATCGCTGTGAGACATTTCCTCAATTGATTCTTCCAAGCCATTCTCTGAGTTTATATAAACGCGATAAATCGTTCCGTTCATTTCTCCCGTATATTCGTAGCAAAGCACTTCCTCACCTAAATCATTGTAAATCAGTGCCATTTGATCGGTTCTAACTTTCATTTCTGGATTTAACGCCTTCCGAGCCTTCTCTTTCGAAATGATCGGAGCTGGTATATTACGCTTATGATGCTGGAATACATAATCATTGGCTTGCAGGCCAACTGTCTGCCCTTTATCAAGCGCTACTTTCACAGTCAACTTATCCGGGTAAATTAAAACCCCATTTTGCAAGCCAACATAAGTAAAAGCACCTGTGTTTCCATACATATCATAGCTTATGGCCTTCATATCAGGAAATCCGTGCTTCTTCAAAAAAGAATCTGCAGAGGACCTCGCTTCTTCTAAGCCCACCTTACGTTCTCCGATTTCCCGAGAATTCATAAAAAATAGGAGCTGGCCGCCCTTTTCTGAAAAATCCAGTTGAAGCGTATTGTCTTTTCCTTCTTTCACATTTGCTGTGAAAGAAGCATATTCCGTCCCCTTGGCATTTTCAACGACGTTAATCTCGGCATTCGGGTGGTCTGTAAACTTGGCCGCTTGTTTCTTAATATCTTCTGCGGTTACCATTTTCCCGCTGAGCATCTTGATCGTGCGCTTCTGATACATGCTGCTTACAGAAGGCCCCCAATTGATTTCAGGATATTCACTTACCTTCTTATCGACTGACTTAAAGCCGTCTACGATCACATTAGGATTTCCCGCTTCTTTCGAAGCTATCGCAATCTCAACGTCCATCCAGCGTAAGCGGTTATCGATCACATCTTTTTGCATTTTCGCAAGATCTTTTGATATTTGCTCCGAATTTGTATATAGCGTCTTCATCGTCTTAAATTCATCTGGGGTGAGCGGCTGTTTCGTCAAATCACGAACAGAGGTCTTGTATGCAAAATTGGCAATACGCGACAAGAAATCTTCTGCTTCATTGAAAGGAAGCATCGTAACAGGGAGCTGGTTGATTTCGTTTTGTGCTTGGCTTGTTAAGCGCCATACATTAACAAGACCCTTCCGATGAAAGCTTTGAGAGGTTGAGTTAACAGCAAGCGTGTTGCCTAACTGCTGGTGCAACTGCTCGACATGATTAGTTAAGTCGTGAAATGCTCGTTGATATTGGTTTTCGGCCTTTATCAAAATCGCGTTTTTCTCTTGTAGCTCCTGATAGCCCCAGTAGGCAGCGCCAATAAAAAGCACAGTCATAATGGGAAATAGGATTGAGCTGAGTCGACGGTACATAATACAAAAGCTCCTTTCTTGTGCAAAACCTGGTTTTAGTTTGGTTTGCCCAAGGGAGCTTTATGCATCCATCTATTTATTTGTCATTTCTTCATGTATTTCCCTTTAAAAAACACTATGCTCTTCAATTTCGAGATCATTCGCATTACTGCAGATGCATTGCTTAAAACCGGTATCAATGGCGTCTTTTTCTCTTCGTCCGCGAAGCACGAATTTCTCACCGCATACATTGCACCTAATCGTTACCTTAATTCTTGCAGCCTCCATATGCCCCTCCTCAGCGATTATTCGAATGCCGTCATTTCAGGCATTGCAATATAATGTAAGTATGGACGGATCAACTACAGTTTAATCTCATCTTCACGGACGAGAAATCGAAAGGGTGATCGTGCATTCGCATGATGCATTTTGCGTAAACCCCATAACCAGAGCACAATCATAAACGGAATAATAAAATACATCCAATTTGTGCGCAACGTAATCATGATCCAATCGTAAGTACCATGTAGAATAACCGGCAGCAAAAGTGATATGCCTAAGAAATATTTGGATTTGTTCTTAGGTGCAAACTTCGCTTTCCCTAAATAATAGCCCATCATGATACCGAACAATGCATGACCTGATACGGGGAGCAGTGCTCTAACAAGAAGTGTGCCAAAGGTTGCAGGAGAATATATTGCATACAAAACATTCTCAAGCGTCGCGAAGCCTAACGATATCGATGCTGCATATACAATACCATCGTATGGCTCGTCAAATTCCGTATGGTTGTAAATGACGTGATACAATACGAACCATTTCACAAACTCCTCAACGCCTGCTGATTCTCCAAAAGCAAAAACAATCGGATTCTCACCAAGCCAAAGCTGAAGTCCTCGTTGAATAACCATTATAGGCACAACAACAAGAATGCCTAGCACAAACATTCTAGCTACCATGTAGATTGGCTCTGCCTCGTAACGATCCCTTAAATATAAATAAGTAAGCAGCGAAACGCCTGGCGCAACAGCTGCGGTCAAAACAGAAAACAATAGCATTCTTCCCCTACTTTCTTACACCCAGCCACGATAGCGTACTGCCTCAGCCATCTTTCGAACTCCAGCCATATAAGCAGCAAGTCGCATATCAACCTTACGGGTGCGGTGGATTTCATACACTTGGTTAAAGCCGCGGATCATCATAAGCTTCAGCTTATCATCCACTTCTTGCTCTTCCCAGTAGTACCCTTGATTGTTTTGCACCCATTCAAAGTAGGATACGATAACACCCCCGCTGCTTGCAAGAACGTCCGGTACTAACAAAATGCCTTTGTCCGACAAGATTCGTGTTCCTTCAAGCGTTGTTGGACCATTGGCAGCCTCAACCACGATCGATGCTCGAATAAGATGAGCGTTTTGATCTGTTATTTGATTCTCGATTGCTGCTGGGACAAGTACGTCACAGTCAAGCTCCAACAGCTCAGCATTCGTGATCGTATTCGTAAATAAATTCGTTACATTCCCAAAGGAATCTCGACGATCCAGCAAATATTCGATATCGAGTCCTTCTTTATTATACAACGCCGCGTTCACATCGGAAATACCTATTACGCGCGCACCGGCCTCATGCATGAATTTGGCAAGGTAACTCCCTGCATTTCCAAAGCCTTGAATGACGATTCGTGCATCTTTCAAATCAATATTTTTTAGGCGTAAAGCCTCTTCAATCATAATAACGACCCCTCGTGCTGTAGCTGTCTCTCTTCCTTTGGAGCCGCCAAGCACGAGCGGTTTGCCCGTAATAAAACCAGGCGAATCAAATTCACGTATCCGGCTGTACTCGTCCATCATCCAAGCCATAATTTGAGAATTAGTCATCACATCAGGCGCAGGTATGTCTTTGCTTGGTCCCACAACTTGGCTGATCGCTCGCACATAGCCCCGGCTTAATCCCTCGATCTCTCGAAAGGACATTGTCCTCGGATCACATATAACGCCGCCCTTGCCGCCTCCATATGGCAGATCTGCAATGCCGCATTTTAAGCTCATCCAAATGGACAATGCTTTTACCTCATTTTCCGAGACAGCTGGATGAAAGCGCACGCCGCCCTTGGTTGGGCCTACCGCATCATTATGCTGAGCACGATATCCTGTAAATACTTTTGTCTTACCATCATCCATTCGAACTGGAATACGAACAGTTAAGAGTCTCATGGGCTCCTTCAAAAGGTCAATCATATCCTGATCATAGCCAAGTCTGCGCAGCGCTTCTTCAATTACAATTTGAGTAGAATGCAAAACATTGTTTGCTTCTTTATTACTCATTCCATTCACCGCCTTTGTCTATATCTAATATGAACGCCTTTCCTCTCGTATATTCCATTCTTATAGCTGTTATTATGCAAGAAGAGCATCGTACAGACAAAATTCAGCCTGCAGATGCTCTATCCATGAACATTTGTTTAAAATGTAAAATGATTACATATGTCCCGTATCGCTGATTCGGGCATAATCACTTTTCCGTACTCTTCCAACATGGCATAGGTTACCGATGTCGCTTCACCATACTCAGCGAGCAGTGCAATAACAGCGTTATGCCTAGAGGCATCGATAAGAGCTGGCTCTAACGCTAAAATATATTTGCCATGATAAGAATATAACCGTCCATCTTCAGTTAGCGTTGAGCTTAGCAATTGCTTGCAAACGGAAATGACATCCTCAAAGTCACGGAACGAGTACATCACTACATCGCTTTGCTCAAGCGTCACTTCCATATCGTATATTTCGTCTTCCGTGTCGTCATCTTCGGTGGGTCTATCGCCTGCATGACTGTGCATTTTGCCACGGGTGACAATCACTACCATACCTTGTGCGGGGAGGGCAAACACTTCGACCGCTAATGGGCCGCTGGCATCGAATCCAAGTTCACTATATGCTTGATCCATCATTTCACTGAATAGTTCGTGTACTTTTGGAATTTCGCGCCACATGTCGTCCTTCTGGATACCCCGTTCCAGCAGGTCGTCGAACGTCAGGAAAATCCGTATCTTATCCTGACTCAGTCGTTCGATTTTCATGACAGGATCCTCCTCTGCAGCATCTGTTGTAATAGCGTATGAATTTTTTAAATAAGATGTGATCAAATTGACCAAATCATGCTATGTAACTACTTTATCATGTCTTTTCATCGAATGCACTACTAAATGAACGAAAAAAAGAATCGTTTGATCGCATCGCATTTCTGCTTTGCGTCCAAACGATTCTGGTTTCCCGCTGCATGATTAATGGGCAATCGCTGATGATTCCGCCCTTATCTTGTCCGCTTCCTTCTTTAATTCGGGATCACTGTTTACAATCGCTTCAATTTGTCCCCAAGCGGCTTCGGATTTTACGCCGGTATCGCCGGACTGCTTTGGGGAATGAGCAGACGTTTCTTCCTTTATTGATTTACTCATCATTCTGGCAACTGAATTTCGAGCAACCGAAGAAAAAACATCTGAACAGGCGTTAGTTGCCCATGACACTGCTCCAGGTTGTCTGCGCGAGATATATACCGTTGCTGCCGCGCCAATTAATCCACCGACTATAAAGCCACTTAACTTCATGATCGCGAACACCTCTTTCCTAATTCATCTTGCGTATTCAGTTGTTAGTTTGACCGCCAGCCAGCGCCCTCATTCCATATAAAATAAGGAAATCATTCTAATCCTTCATTTAGGCAAATATGATACAATGATGACGATTCAGCAGCTTTTACAACTAATTTATGGAGGGCAAGCATCATGAAGTACAACCTGCCAATTGTCATTTTGCTTCTTGGGTCGCTACTAACAGCCTGCAGCACACAGCAGCAAGACCAAAATAAACCTATTTCATCTGAATCTGCACCCGCTGCTGCCTTGCAAGAGCCCCTTGCGAGCTCAAATGACCAAGCTAATGAAGAAATGTCCATTTCGGAGGAGGAGCCTGCTCCATCCCCCACAGAAGAGATTGAAGCGAGCGCCACACCACTTTATCGAATGAATGAATCCTACCGCTTCGTTCCTGCTCAAGAAGGGACGACCGACAAAGTTGTTTTGCTTACATTCGATGATGGGCCAAAAGATGAGGCTGTTTTAACCAGCATGCTTGATACACTCCATAAACATAATGCAAAGGCAATTTTTTTCGTGAATGGCTATCGAGTGAAACAAAATCCAGAGTTATTGAAGCTGATTGATGAACGAGGCCAAACGGTAGGCAATCACTCATGGGACCATAACAATTTAAAAAATGAACCCAAAGAGGTTATTGAACAACAAATTGGAGATCTTCAAACGGATATCAATATTTTAATTGGCAAAAAACCTTTGTTTTTCCGACCTCCCTATGGTGCAGGTGGAGATGCGGTCAAAGAAATAGCAAAAAACCACGGCATGCTATACATGACGTGGTCAAATGGTTCCATGGATTGGGATAAATCTGCGAAGAATAAACCTGATGTCGTTATCAAAAACGTGCTGGATCAGCTGCACCCCGGAGCCAATATTCTCATGCACGAGCTGCAATGGACTTCCGATGCGCTCGATGAGCTTCTCAACACTTTGGAGAGCAAAGGTTACGGATTCATTGATCCTGCTTCCATTGAGATTACTCCGTAAATTTTAAGCCATACCAGAAAAGCCCGCCAACCAAACCCACAAACAGCAGGAACAACAAATTATAATACCATTTCGTTACCTTGTTCATATTTGAAGAATGTTTCTGCCGCCTAGGCGGCAGAGAATCTCCCTGATTGGAATCCGCTCCGATGCTGGACGACTCTGCCGTCCTTCCATGTTGTGATGGTCCCCTCGCGCTTCCAAACTTTTCTTTCCTGCTCATGACTCCCTCCTAAATCGAATAATTAACCCCATAATAAAATCAATAAGAAAATGAGCGATGATCGGCGCCCAAATCGAACCCGATTGCATATAAATCCAACCTAAACCATAACTGATGGAAAATACGAGTCCGGTTGGAATCCAATGTTTTAAGTATCTTACATGAATAGTAGCAAAAATAATGCTTGTCCAATAGGGACCAATGGCATGCTGAATCGCTCCACGAAATAAAAGTTCCTCGCAAATCGCTACTACTAAGGAAATAACAGCAATATGCCAAACCTTACGCGTACGAAAAATCCGGTCATTAATTCCGCCGTCATCACTGGCTTCCTCAGGCACAAAGCGAGAAATAAGCAAATCAATCACAATTACAGCTGCGGCTAACCCCACTCCCCAATAAACGAAAGCAAGCTCCTTTGGAGGAGTAAATAAGGTAATCAAATTTTGGTGCTGAAATAAAACCCATATTAAGCCGATAATAAAAGTAAACGCTTGAGTTGCATATAAATTGATCAACAGCATACGGTCATCCAGATCATCAACGGACACCTTGCGAATGCGAATATTACGAATATCAAATTTTTTCATAGCTTCCCGCCTGTCTGAAACGTTCATATTTTCTTTTTTAACCTTTTACCCTATACTGGTAGAACAATTCGACAGCATAATTTTTTTTTACATAGAAGGAGACAGCGATTGAGATGGAAAAACGATTAACAACAAACGCAATGTTATTCAGTGTTGGATTTGTATTTTTGCTAGTTTGTACAGTAGGCGCTTTTTTCTACGGCATTCAAATTGGTACTGAAAAGACCAATGATAAGTATTTGAAAGAAGCTGAGGGATCGAAGGCGACTAGCGCTTCAACAATCCCGTATCAACAACAAGATTTGGTCTCTTTCTATCATACTGTATTTTTACCTTACCGTGAATTTCAAAACGAATGGTTCGCAGCTATGAACAAATTATCGCAAGGAAAAACAATTGAAGCAACCTCTATGTTTAAAGATTTGGCGAGCCTTGCAGATGCAAAAGCAAAGGAAGCTAGCTCGTTTGATATGCAAAAATCTCCTTTGCTCGGTCAATCTCAGGTCAGTTATATACGAAGTCTAAAACTATTCAAAGAAGCAGCCGACATTGCAGCGGCTAGCGCAAAGAAATTAAACTTTACTGATTTGAAGGAAAATATCGAACAAGAAAAAACCTATCTCTCCGCCGCTCAGTTTGCTTTAAATGCTCAGCAAGCTTATTATTCAGCCATGCTGAAATGGTCAGCAACTGTAGATCTTGATATTCCATCCGATTATAAGTCTCCTGCTATACTGGAACTATCCGATTGGAAGAATCTATCGATAACGATTAAAAACAAACTAATGGCCGATCAGCTCCAAAATCGCAAAAAACTAACAGCTTACTATCCGCATGATTTAACAAGCCGGGTTGACGAGCTAATCGTTTCGGGACAAGCAACGAAGATGAAGCTGCATACCGTTTCAGCTGTTGTTGATCTTCTAATCAGTACAGAAGCAGTGCGATCAGGCGATTTTAATGAAAGTAAATCGCGGCTTTATCAGCAGGATCTTCTGCCTCAGCTGCCTTTTTTCTACCCTGAAACAAATTGATTTGATCGTAAGCAATGATGCTAATCATATTGAAATCCTTTTAATGAGGCTATAGCCGCCATCCCACCGGAAACGTTGTGAAGGCTGCTGTAGCCTTTTTCTTCTAAGTAATTGCATACCGCTACACTTCGAACACCATGCGCACATATGATGTAGACAGGCAGCGTATCGTCCAGCTCGTGCAGCTTAATAGGCAGCGTGTTCATCGGCAATAAGACAGAACCTTCCAAATGGTAATACTCCCATTCAAACTCTTCTCTTACATCTATGATTTGACTCGCTTTTACTTGTTCATTCTCCAGCAATTCCAATAAAAATTGAGGAGTCACATTTTGCCATTTTGCCACGTATAATGACCTCCAATGTCGTAATTTGTTGCTTATGATGCTTGAATCATAACGAAATTTTCACAATTCAGCAAGTTTGAGGATTGCTTTTGTCCGTCACCTTGCATTAAAATAGAAAAGTCTAAGATCGATGATCAAACTCTCGTCCCGCTGCTGCACAACGGTGCCGGGAAGAGGGTTTTTCTGTTCATATTAAGCGAAGCCCTAAAGCTTCGCCCCATTTTAGGAGGCATACTTCACATGTTTAAAGTGTTAGTTTCCGATCCAATCAGCGATTTGGGCATTCAGCAGCTTGTTGATGCGTCAGATGTCGCAGTCGACAAAAAACCTGGATTAAGCGAAGACGAGCTAGTGGCCATTATTGGCGAATACGACGCTTTGCTAGTACGCAGTCAAACGCGTGTAACAGCAAAAATTATGGAGGCTGGCAAACAGCTTAAAGTAGTTGGTCGTGCTGGTGTTGGTGTCGATAATATCGACCTTGACGCAGCTACACAACGAGGAATTATCGTAATTAATGCACCTGATGGCAATACCATTACAACTTGTGAGCATACTTTTGCTATGATAATGGCAGTTGCCCGTCACATTCCGCAAGCGTACATGAAAACTGTTAATGGGACTTGGGACCGTAAATCCTTCCTCGGCGTAGAGCTTCGCGGCAAAACGCTTGGAGTACTCGGTATGGGAAGAATCGGTAGCGAAGTTGCAAAGCGCGCTAAAGCTTTCGGTATGGATATTATGGGTTACGATCCGTTCATGACAGAAGAAAGAGCAGAGAAAATGGGCATTAAGCTTGCAAGCGTGGATGATATTGTCCGTAATGCGGATTTTATGACAGTACATACACCTTTGACACCTGAAACTCGCCATATGATCGGCAAAGCTCAATTTGCAGTCATGAAGCCTGGAATGCGTATTGTAAACTGCGCACGCGGCGGCATCATTGATGAGATTGCTTTGGTTGATGCAGTGGATGCAGGTATCGTTGCAGGCGCTGCATTCGACGTGTTTGAAGTCGAGCCTCCTGCTAACGACCATCCTTTCTTGACACATCCAAAAATTATCGTAACTCCACACCTTGGCGCTTCAACAGTTGAAGCTCAAGAAAACGTTGCGATTGACGTTTCTGAACAAGTGCTTCACATTCTACGCAGCGAGCCGTTCATCAATGCAGTTAACATGCCGCCAATTCCGGCAAATCTGCTAAGCATTCTTCAGCCTTACTTTACACTTGGCGAGAAGCTTGGTAACTTTATTGCTCAATCTACAGAAGGTGCTGTTACAGAAATCGTTGTTGGATACTCTGGTGAGCTTGCTGAGGTTGATACTCAACCGCTTACTCGCCATATCGTTCGCGGTGTTCTTGCTCATCACCTTGGCTCCGATCAGGTTAATGTCGTTAACTCCCTGCATCTTGCCAAAGTACGTGATGTGAATATCGTTATCCAAAAATCGCATGCGTCGAAGGATTTTACGAATCTAGTAACCGTATCGTTGCGTACTAAAAAAGAAGAACGTGTCGTTTCTGGCACAATGCTGACTGGCTACGGTCCTCGTATCGTTCACATCGACAAGTTCCCTGTAGATGTTACGCCTGAAGGTAACCTGATTCTAATCTCACACAACGATAAACCAGGGATTATTGGCCGGGTAGGAACACTGCTTGGTAACAATGACGTTAACATTGCAACGATGCAAGTAGGTCGTCAGCTTGTTGGCGGTTCAGCAATCATGGTTCTAAGAGTTGATAAAGCAACGCCTAAAAACGTGCTTGAACAGCTTACTAACATGCCTGAGCTAAACACAGCCAAAGAAATTACTCTTGTTTAATTAATACGTTCAAAATAAATATCAAAAGAGCCCGCCGAATCATTCGGTTGGCTCTTTTTTTTTGTTTCACGAACAACAAGAATTATCTGCTGCATTCTACAAAAAAAGCGCCCCCTAAGGAGCGCCTTGACAACTATTGATGAGCTTCGACAGGAATTAGTATTGTAAACGATGTTCCAATGCCTGGGCTGCTCTCGACGACAATCCGTCCATGATGAAGATCAATTAGATTTTTGACAATCGCAAGACCAAGACCTGTACCGCTTGAAGAACCGCGTTTACGCGCCTTATCTGCCTTGTAGAAGCGTTCGAAGATAAACGGCACATCTTCCGTCGGAATACCTTGACCCTCGTCTCTAACGCTAAGCTCGACATACTGGCTTCCATTGACGCTTGCTTGTTGTCCAGCAATTGTAATCGACTTTCCAGATGGCGTGTGACGCAAAGCATTATCAAGCAAGTTAGTTAGTACCTGCTCAAGCCGATCCTCATCGGCTTCCTTAACAAGCAGCGGCTCACTCGGCAGCTCAGCAATCAGCTTCACCTCGCGCTCCTTCGCATAGACCTGAAATTTCCGGTGAACTCGTTTCAACACATGTCCGAGATCAATCTCCTGAAAATTCATATCTACATGGCCGGCTTCCATCCGAGCGATATCTAGAAAATCATTCACAAGCCTGCCCATTCGCAGCGATTCATCATAAATGACTTGAACGAGTTCCTTGCGGTCATCCTCTGACACGACGATATCATCCAGCAGTGCCTCGCTGTAGCCTTGCAGCATGGACAATGGCGTCCTAATCTCATGCGAGATATTCGCCACAAAATCTATTCTAAGCTTCTCCAGCTTATGCTCCTCCGTGACATTACGGATAACAGCTACTGCTCCGCGAATAACACCTTTGGATTGCAGCGGAGCCATCACAACAGACCACACGCTGCTTAGCACATGAACCTTATCGGTAATATCCCTGCCCTCTTCCATCACTCTTTGAAACAACTCGCGGAGCGGCATTGGAACCTCGGAATATGCAGTCGAGTCCTCGGACTCATCCTCTTGCCAAGCAAGCTCTACCCCTGACCACTGATTGATTAGTAAATGACCAACTGGATTCGTAAGTATGACTTTACCTTCCGCATCGAAGGTAATGACTGAATCTCCCATACTTCGCAAAATGCTCGCAAGATGGTTTTTCTCATGATTGATATCATGAATCAGTTTATCCAGCTGCTCCGTCATATGGTTAAACGTATCCGCAAGCTCACCGATCTCATCACTGGAGCGTATATGAACTCGAGTTGTATAATTCCCTTGAGAAATCGATACCGCTGCATCTTTAAGTTGAAGCAGCGGCTGTTGAATTTTTTTGGATAAGAAGAAAGCAAAAAATGTTGATAACAAAAATCCGATGATCGCCGTTAGAACAAACAGCACTTTCACCTGATGCGTATTGTCTTCTTTAAACCATATTTCAACGTACTGCAGCAAAAACACGCCAACGATAAGCAATACGACAGCAACAAGCAGCATGATTGTCGCCCAGAGCTTTCCAACTACACTGCGATACAACTTGCCAACCGAACGATGCCACAAGCTCATTTACTTAGGTACCTCTAGCTTGTAGCCGACACCCCAAACAGTAGTAATCATGGATGCCGCATCCGGAGACACTTTATTCAGTTTCTCACGCAGTCGCTTTACATGCGTATCAACTGTCCGCAGGTCACCGAAAAACTCGTAGTTCCAAACATCCTTAAGCAGTTCCTCACGTGAGAACACTTTATCCGGTGAAACCGCCAAATAATGCAGCAGCTCATATTCCTTAGGGGTTAAGCTTACTTCCTGTCCTCCAGCTGTCACGCGATGAGCATCATGCTCAATAACGAGATGCGGGAAAACAATATTGTTGCTTGAGTTTATTTCTTTGGTTAGAAATGCTGTTGCAGAAGAACGTCTCAATATTGCTTTAACGCGGTAGATGACCTCGCGCGGGCTGAAAGGCTTGACCACATAATCATCTGCTCCAACCTCAAAGCCTTGCACACGGTTCATCTCTTCGCCTTTTGCAGTTAACATAATAACAGGAGTCGCCTTCACTTGACGCAGACGTGAACACACTTCTACTCCGTCGATCCCCGGAAGCATCACATCTAACAGAATGAGCGCATAATCCGTATTCGAAGCCAATCTAAGTGCCGTTTCTCCGTCCTCGGCCTCGTCGATCGTATAGCCTTCCTTCTCTAAATACATTTTGAGCAGACGACGAATTCTTTCTTCATCATCTACAACCAAAATACGGCTTGAATAATCAGACATAGGGTAATTCTCCTCTCAATCTAAATATTAAACACCTGAATATGAATGCAGTCCCGCTATGACGAGGTTAACCCCTACAAGTGTAAATAATACAACTACAAAACCGATTACTGCAAGCCAAGCGGATGGTTTGCCTTGCCAGCCCCGCGATAAGCGGAAATGCAAATATGCACTGTAGTACAGCCATGTAATAAGGGCCCAAACTTCCTTCGGATCCCAGCCCCAGAAGCGGCCCCAAGCAATATTTGCCCAGATCATAGCGAATATTAGAGCACCGAGCGTAAAGATCGGAAAGCCAATAGCTATCGACCTGTAGCTGATTTCATCCAAATCTTCCGGATCTACCCCATCCATAATGGGATGAATAACGGCACCAAGCGGTTTGCGGAATACAAGGCGCAACAATCCATAAAGCAATGAGCCCGCAATAATAGACCATATTACCGTATTGAACTTACGTCCGGAATTTGCACCGGTCATCCAAGAAGGAGCTTCGAATAAAGCTTTTTTCATTCCAAGGAACGATTCGTATTCAACTACTTGACTGTTATATGGCTTAACAATTGGCGGCAATGTGTAATTCACTGTTTCTGAAGTCGTCGACTCAATCCCTTTAGCATCGATCGTCGAAATCTCTTGAATGAATTTTGCTTCATAGCCCATTCCTCTAAAAGCAAACACTGCAACGATAAAGCCAACAATGACAATTATTGTGTATAAAGAAAATTCAACCCAAAACTGTGATCTCTTTGCTTCCTTTGTCTTGCTCTTGAAATCGACCACTCTTAACAAATACATGAGACCTGCGGCAAAACCAACTGCAAAAAAAGCTTCACCAAGTGCTGCTGTCGTTACATGTACTTTCAACCAATAGTTGTTAAGTGCCGGAATTAACGGTTGTACCTCCTGAGGAAATACAGATGCATAAGCAACGATAATTACCGTTAACGGCAACGAGAACATTCCGAGCAATGCTTTTCTGTAGATCGCATACACAATTGTAAAGGCAATCATAATCGACATACCAAGGAACGTCATAAACTCATACATATTACTAGTTGGAATTTGACCGCTTCCTGCCCACCGGGTAAAAAAGAAAGTCAAATGGGATGCTAAACCTAGACTAGAAGTTATAAATGCTATCCTGCCCCAACGCTTCTCATGCTGCTTGGGATCGCGATTGCTCCATTTTTTACCTGCAATAGCAATAACATAAAACATAAAAGCGAAGCAATAAAGAAAAAATGCGACAATGAATGCGTCGCTGCTAAAATCAACTAAGCTCACGCGTTGTTCCCTCCGTTATCAAGCGACTTCGGATCTACGGTTATCCCTATTTTTTGAAGCGCTCCCGCGACATCTGAGCGCATACCGTACCAGTTTTTATTCGTATGAGCACCTAACGAAAGTTCTCCGTCATCTACCCGAAGCCAGATGCGGCGATGCTGCCAATAAGATCCCATCAACAGACCGACCATCGAGAAGAATGCTCCTACCCAAACATAAGGCAAAGCCTTATCCATACGCACATTTAAATATGTTGATGCTTCAGAAAAGTCTACATTTTCCATACCATCCACTCGAATTTCAATTTTATCTGAAATCGCGTGATTGATAGCATCCTGCGAAAATTTGACCTTATCCTTCTGCATCGGGAAATACATGTAAGGCTCGCCTTCCGGATCAAGCCCTGGTCCTTTGACCGTAAATATAAACGCCGGAGCAATTGGGTCACGTGATAAGGTGGTCGGCTCGCCATTTGCATCAATTGCGAATTCCATATAATTCGCGTACAAATCAAGCGTGTATGGTCCAAGCTTATGCTGAAGCGCAGAATCCTTCATTGGAAGATCGAACGGACCAAACTTCTCTCCCGTTGCTTTATTCACAAGAATAGGATGTACCGCATTCAACCGAGGAGTTGTATCATAATCGAATTGATACAGCTTTAACCCTTTGTAAGTAAGTGGTTCATTCACGATGATGTCGTGTCGCTTCACTTCTTTGAGCTCCGGCTTCTGAGCTTGATCACTACAATTGCTAACGCATTCATAGAGCACTGCCTTCGTTTCAAAGAGCTTTGCACGGGAGATTCCCTTAAGCTTGTCAGGTAATTCCTCGTCCTTATAATACTCAACTGTAAACTTCTCATTTTTCACAAAATAATTCGTACCCGCAATTTGGACCGTGTCGCCATCTGGGATTGTTATGTAGCTATCCATCTGCCAGCTTGGTATGCTCCTTGCCAATATTGCAAGCAGAAACAAGATTAGGCCGATATGATTGATATAGGGGCCCCAGCGGCTAAACCGATTTTTCTCTGCAAGCAGCGCAGAGCCGTCGCGGTGAATGCGGTAGCCTTTGCGTTTCAGCTGCGTACTAAACTCCTCTACCCACTGCTCCTCATCGCCCTCAATCCGATGCTTGTACACCGTCTTTTGTCGATGAATGAACTGCAAATGCTTACGAATTTGCTGCTTGTTCAGCGCACGATAAAGCGGCAGCACCCGATCAAGACTACAAATAACAAGTGATGTGCCAATCATTACAAGCAAGCCAATGAACCACCAGGTTTCGTAAGTATGCGATAAACCAAGCAGATAATACAATTGACCCGGTAATCCGTATGTTTCCTCATAATAAACGGAAGGGTCAAAGTTATTTATAAACGTGTTTTCCTGAGGATAGATTGTGCCTAGCATCGCAGTCAAAAAGGTAATCACGATTAAATACAACGCAATCTTGACTGATGAGAAAAAATTCCAAATTTTATCAATATAATTGGGATTGCTCTTTTGCGAACGTCGAGCAACTCCGTCATATCGCATTTCTAACGGCAAGTCGGAAACATTATTGTTTTCGAGGGGTTTGCCGCAGCTCTCGCAAAGCACGGTACCCACCGAATTCTGATGGCCGCACTCGCATTTTGTGTTTTCAACGACTAACACAATCAAACCTCCTACGGCTGTAGCAGCCGTTCAATCCGTTCTTCAATCTCCACTTCAGTCATGCCGCCTACTGTTATTTCCATAATCGCTCCATCCGGCTTTACGAAAAAAGTAGTAGGGTATGATTTTAGACCATACGCACGCTCTGTTTTGCGATTTACATCACGTAAAATCGGATAACTCAAATCAAAGCGACGAACAAAATTGTTCACGGTCAACGTATCCTCACTTAAATTAATAGCTAGTACTACGAGGCCTTGATCCTTCCATTTCACATACTGTCGTTCAAATTCCGGCATTTCCTTCACGCAAGGCGGACAGAATGTGCCCCAGAAATTGATGACTACAGCTTTCCCTTCATAATCAGACAACTGCCGCACATTTCCCTCTAAATCAACAAGCTCAAATGCAGGAGGTTTTCCTCCTACCTTTAGAGGTCCGTTATCATCCGCGGCAAATAAGGTAGATCCAATTGCGTACCCACCTATAATCAAGACGGCAATCAAAATTACAATTTGCACCGTCTTGCGCCATTTTCCCATAATTGTTTTCACCACCAGCTAAGTTCTATGCAGTCACGAATATTACCATTATAACGAAAAGTCGACGGCAATTACTGCCGCCGTCGATTACTTTTTATGAACTTTATGTGTCTTGCTATTCGCGATCGCAAGCAATTCTTTTATTTCCTGCGGCGTTAGATGACGATACTTTCCTCTGCCCAGGTTTTCAAGTCCAACCTCACCAAAACGAATTCTCTTGAGCCGAATTACCTTATGTCCAATTGCTTCGAACATCCGGCGAACCTGACGGTTACGGCCTTCATAAATCGTAATCGTAATCGTAGCTTCATTTCCGTCCGTATCTACATCGTGATATTCCACTTCAGCAGGCGCGGTCATACCATCCTCAAGCTTAATGCCCTTTTGCAACTGCTCCAGCGCTGTACCATGCGGTACGCCTTTCACAGTAGCACGATAAGTTTTAGGGACATGATGACTAGGATGTGTTAACAAATTAGCGAATTCGCCGTCATTTGTTAGTATGAGAAGTCCTTCCGTATCATAATCCAATCGACCGACCGGATATACTCTCTCCTTGATACCTGGCAAGAAATCAGAAACCACCTTGCGTCCTTGTGGATCTTTGGCGCTTGTGATAACTCCCTTGGATTTGTTGAGCATGAGATAAAGCTTCTTCTCACTGCGAATCGGTTTTCCATTAACCGTAATCGCATCGACAGCTGGATCGGCCTTAACGCCAAGCGTCGTAACCTTCTCACCATTAACCTCAACCATTCCTGCCAAAATCATTTCTTCACATTTGCGACGGGATGCGATTCCCGCTGCTGCTAATATTTTCTGTAAACGTTCCAATGCTTTCACCTCAATCTACATCATAACGATATAGAGAAGAAAGCACAAGCTTCACTATCCGAATATGTACAAGCAAATGAAAATTGCTGCGAAAAAACCAACGATATCTGAAAACAATCCTACTTTTAAAGCATAACGAGATCGACGTATGCCAATCGCTCCAAAATAAACCGTAAGTACGTATAAGGTTGTATCCGTACTGCCTTGAATCGTAGAAGCAATTCTTCCGATCATGGAATCAGGACCGAAGGTTTGAATAAGATCCGTTGTGAAGGCTAAGGAGCCTGCTCCAGTTAATGGCCGCAAAATCCCGAGCGGCAGCACTTCACTGGGGATACCGACCCAATCAAAGAGTGGTCGAACGGTTGATAACAGAAGTTCGAGCGCACCAGATGAGCGAAACATACTAATGGCAACCATCATTCCTACTAAATGAGGAATAATATTAATGGCTGTGCCAAAACCATCCTTCGCACCCTCTACAAATGTTTCATACACTGGCACCTTGCGTCTTAATGCTGCATAAAGCGGAATAAATACGATAATGGCAGGAATCATCCACGCTGATATATTAGTAAATAAATTATACAATTGCTTCACCCCCGGAAGCTGGTGGAGCCGCCTTCTTGTTCTGAGGTCTTGGTGCGGATGGTGCAATAGGCGGTGGAGGAGACTTCCTGCGATACCATCGATCGGCGAGTATAGCAGCTGTAGTCGCAACGAAGGTCGCTGCAAGTGTCGTTCCAATAATTTCAGCTGGATTAGCTGAACCATAATTCATGCGAATGGCAATAAGCGTAGTAGGAATGATTGTAATACTGGATGTGTTTAATGCTAACAGTGTACACATTGCAGGGGTTGCCGTTTCAGGATCTGGATTGAGCTTCTGCAGCTCCTGCATCGCTTTGATTCCCATAGGCGTTGCCGCATTTCCTAACCCAAACAGGTTCGCGCTTAAATTACTCATAATATAACCGATAGCTGGATGATTTGGGGGGACGTCAGGAAACAGCTTCCGCACTATTGGCCCGAGCATTCGAGCCATTGTTCGCAGAAGTCCTGCGTCCTCCGCAATACGCATCATTCCAAGCCAAAACACCATAATGCTAATTAATCCGAAGCTGACGGTAACACCCGACTTGGCTCCCTCGAAAGCTGCTTGCGTCACCGCATCCATTTTACCCGTTATCGCGGCTACAACTACGCTTGCTACAATAAAAAACAACCAAATCCAGTTTACCATTCAGGTCGCCTCCCCCTCTGCACCCGTTCCATTCTTCTCATTTAACGTCTCCCTCGCTAAATGAAAGTTAATGCTCAAATAATGCATCTAATACTTTAAATAAAGAACCCAGCAGCGGTCCTTGCTGATCCTGCTTAGTTGCCTTCTTGAAATCAGCTATTGATTGTAACGTCTTCTGTGAGGTTGTCGAGAGCTGAAGTCTGCTGCTTGCTGGATCATAAACAGGTACAGATCCAATTTTATTATTGTTCAAATACCATTCCAGAATTCCGCGTTCTCCAAGTGCGTAGTGCGTCGTAGCTGCGTCAAGCAGCACTAAGCGCGATTGCACAGCATCAAGTTCTTGCTCCCCTAGAGGATATTTGAAAGATTGGCCAATTGCATAAGGATAACCTGATATCATCTGGCCTTTCTCAGCGATTCCCTGAAGTGGATAATGACTAAAACCCCAATCAAGCATTTTTCGGTGATCTGCCCAATCATCGCTATCATTTATCGTAACTGCTGCTAACTGCTGCCCATTTCTTGTTGCAGAGCTGACTAAACAACGAAGTGATTTTTTGGTATACCCTGTTTTTACTCCGTCTGCTCCCTCATACATCGTTAACATTTTGTTTTTGTTTGTATAGCTGTACTCCCATTTTTCATGAGGATTAGGCACTTTTTTTACACGCGTACTTACGATTTCTGCAAATACATCATTTTTCAACGCATAAGCCGTCAGCTTGGCCAAATCATTTGCTGAGGAATAATGCCCATCTTCATCCAGCCCATGCGGATTTTTAAATTGCGTGTTTTCAAGTCCAAGAAAAGTTGCTTTCTCATTCATTAGATGAACAAAGCCCTCCTCAGATCCTCCTACATGCTCGGCAATTGCCGTTGCAGCATCGTTTCCGGACCTGAGCATAAGTCCGTATAACATATGGAGCAGACTCATTTCTTCGCCAAGCTGCAAATAAATAGAGGAACCCTCTTTACCAACAGCTCTTTTGCTTGTCTTCACCTGATCGGTCAACTTTCCATGATCTATTGCAACTATAGCTGTCATAATCTTCGTCAAGCTTGCAATTCGCATGGACGTGTCACCATTACTGCTATACAACACTCTGCCTGACTCAACATCAATTAAAGCCGAAGCTCTAGCATTTGTATGCAGGTTCCTTGGATTTGCTCCAACTGTCGGCAACGCGCTTGTCCCAACGAACAAAGCTGCCAATAACCCAAGTGAAGCAAACCGCCGCAGTTTTTTGAAATACATATCCATTCTTGCTCCTCCCGCAGCGATAGTAGATAAAGCTTGTGTGTGCGTATTTCAGTATATGCTTGTACAGGTTGCTCTAGACGAAAAGAAGCTAACAAAAATGAAAAACTGCCCTCACGGGCAGTTATGTCATTAATAGTGGTCGTTTGCTTCTACATTACCGCTGATTACAGTCTGGAATGTAGCAGCGTTTGCTGCTGTGTTTGCTGGCTGCTTCATCATGGATTGAAGTTTATCAAACACATGCGGCGCGGAGTCAATTACACGCTCGAGCAGATGGGTTTGATTATCGAGTGGAACTATTTTTACACCATGCGTTCCAACGACCAAAAAAGCAATTGGTGTAATCGATACACCTCCGCCGCTGCCTCCGCCGAATGGCAAAGCGACTGAAGCATGCTGTGCATCAGACTGAGAGCCATGTTTATGATCGGCTTCATCTAATCGAATATCACTGCCTCCTGCTACAAATCCAAAGCCGACTTTCGAGATTGGCATAATAATACTGCCGTCCGGTGTCTGTACTGGATCGCCAACTATAGTGTTCACGTCCACCATTTCCTTTATGTTTTCCATTGCTGTTTGCATGAGACCTTGGATTGGATGATCTGCCATTGTTTTTCCTCCTCAGTTTGATATAGATAAGGACTTACCTACGCTTTTTGTATTGTGCTCAGTTCGAGGATGAAGTATGTATAAGATCAATCAAGATGTACTTTCTTAAATGAAATCTTCCTACATGGATCATTTGGATGATTTTCGCTTGGCTCTTTTGGAGACTTCACAATTATTATTTAACAATGATATTTTCTCGATTTCTCAAGGGATTGTATTAAGATCTACCGCTTCTAATTATCAGTCGTTTTTTTAATCTGGATCAATAAACCTACTGATAATACCTAAAAGGAAACCAATAAACACAGCCACAAGCCAGCCTTGATGTTCGTAAATTAGTGGTTATAAATAACCAACAAAATAACCGAGAACTAATCCGCCAAATATTAAAAGAAATGCGATTGAAGGATAGGAGCGAGTTAATGCACTCATCAAGATAAAAATAACAATTAAAACAAATATTTTCACAACAACTTTCTCGCTCCCTTAGATGTTATGTTTCCATATTAATTCGATTTTCTATCCTCTTTTTGCTCTCTGTTCCGCTTTCATTAAAGACAATATTCTAACAAATCTTTCGCAAGCTTCAGTTGAAGGGCTTCCAACAATAATAAGAATGGAATGTTCACATTCCATTGTTGTCACATCATTTTCTTCATCGTACGAAATTAACTTCCAATTCAAATAATCAATCTCCATATATATCACCCTAATATGAGTCGTGGAGAAATTACACGATGACTATATCTATATGAATTTTATCACATCACGCCTCAATGTGACTATAGTCTGTTGAAGCATTAATAAACTCCGAGGAAGATGGTAACAAAAAGGAGTTTTAATTTGAAACTTGAAGTTATATTTGGGGAGCTATTGAAACAGCACAGAATTCAGAAAAACAAGTCCCAAGAAGAACTTGCTTTTGAGGCAGGACTTGACCGAACATATATATCTTTACTTGAACGAGGGAAGCGACAACCTTCGTTGACTACAATATTTTCGCTTTCAAAAGCATTAAGTATTAATCCCTCAGATTTAATTGTAGCAATCGAAGAACTTAACAAAGATAAATAGCCGCTTGGTTAAGTCACCAAGCGGCTTATTTGTGTTTATCAATTACGGATATACTCACAAATAGGTAGATAAACATTTCGATAATGGTATTCAATGTTTTCTTTTGATATTTGATGCCTCAGATCAAACAACTTGCCATGCAAATCGTTTGTCTCGTCTACATGAAGAAGTGAATTCGAGCTATTTAGATTAATTGAGATTATTCCTAAATCAAACAATTTATGATGATTTGGACAGAGAACAAGCATGTTTGTAATGTCATCAGTACCACCTAAAGCATGTGCTTTAATATGACAAACTTCAGAATAAGCAATACCTCCTCTGTTTACATCACCAAGTAAGACAAGTGGCACTCCGCATATTTGACAAGTCTCGCTATAGAGTTGTTTTAGTTGTTTGACTGGTGTTTGATTTCTAGGGCGTTTATGGATTAAATACTCAGATAGTCTCCTTTCCCCATTGAAGTGTTGTTTCTCCAATGGGGAAACTGAAAAAAATATTCTTCGTCATAAGCATCAGCACCATTAAAGTTGGTTTCTGTTGATTGCGGAAGTAAAAAATTTATTTCATTTACATCCTCTTCACTATAATACTTAATAATAGCGTCTTTAATAAAATTAACCCAACCAAACGTTCTTATTAGTTGGTCAATCCCTTTTCCATTTGTACTATATAAATAATGGAGAATGGTGCTATGCCGTAAACTCGTAGTCTCTATACGTTGATTTAAGCCAAGATTATTAGAAATATACTTTAATATGTACGATACCCATTGGGTGATAAACGTCGGTTTCTTTCCAGACCATAAATTTGGATCATATTGAATTTGTCTTGCCTCTTTATTGTCCCAAAGTCTGATAAAGAACAGTTCGTTACCTTCATCCACAACAGCAATTCTTCTTTTGTAATAGTCCAAGATAAATAATGACAAGTATTCATTCAAAATTATCCACCCACTCTTAAAGTTGTTGAATGGATTCCTAATCCTAATATGATTAGATGTTATTTCAAAATCACTTATCTTTAAAGTGCTGATTTCACTTGTATCAAATGCACCACCTAGGCAGACTGCAACACATGCTTTTAACTCAACAATAATATTTTCATTTTTCAGATGCTCGTACCACTTATCACTAAACAATTCATTGAAATTAAAATCTTTTGGCAGATAATTGGCTCTTTCGTCAGATGTATTCTCTTCTTTTGATTTCCTCTTGGTTAGTTCTCTTTTTAAATCCTTATTGATTGGAAATGGCAAATAATCGTTATTATTCAGTAAATCAGTATGTACAAAATTATAAAAGTGTTCTAATGCCGCGATGCTAATTACAGGATTTGCATCTTCAATCAAGAATGATCTTATATTCTCTAATGACAAAAGATCAACCAAACCCAAATCAGAGTGAAGTTCAGTAAACAGATTTATCTTTGGAGTATATTGATCTTTTGTACCTTCTTTCTTAAAATATGCTTCCGAACTATATCGCCAATACCCATCTCTTCCGCTTAATTGAACTTCTTGCAATCCAACTATCTCCCCTCAACAAGAGTACCTATTATTATATAATACCATATTTTCACAGGTTAAGAAGAGATTGACCATTACATGACCTTTATTCAGCATCTCAGATTTTGTTGATGACGAACTAAACTCTTGATAATCAGTCTGGAAAATGATACTATTTTTAAGTCTCCGACTCAGACGCTGAGAAGGAGATTATCATGAAAAAAACAATTAAAGCACTTTGGTCACTCATCAATAAATTGAGCATTGCTCTTTGGTTGCTCACAAAAAAATCAAGTAATTCACAATCACTCAACTTCTTTGTAACTGTAATCAGCATCTTGGTAACACTTATTAGCATCTGCGTCACTTTGAAGGCATTATAATTAACAATTTTCTTGTGTAAGGTAGTCTTAGCAGATGATGAAAGGGAAGGAGACAAAAAACTTTCTTGATCAGTGTCTGAGGTAATTAATATGCTCTGCTTGAACTTACATAGAAGCACTAAGGGAAGAGCTAGCCACTCTTCTCTTTTTGTTGTTGTAATACCTGATAAAAAGGGAAAGAGAGAGGGTAGCCATCCCTCTCTCTTTCCTGAATTTATTTTGTACCCAAAAGTATATTGTCGATCGACCTGTGGTTACACCTTGAACAACGTGTATCCTTTTTCTCCATGCTTTCGCCCCTCCTTTTTCAAAAAGAATGCGATCACTGAGAAGAGAGGTTTCCCATGAACAAAAACTTTAGGCACTAAGGTCACTAATATTATATACATAAATTAAAGATAGAGCAATCGGGATTTAACACCGCTTATCTGGCTCGTTTACCGACTACACACCCATCTGGCGTTTGGACAGGGTCACCTACGATTGTATTGACGTCAACCATCTCTTTAATATTTTCCATTGCGGTTTGCATTAAGCCTTGAATAGGATGTTCTGCCATGCTTTGACGCCTCCTTTCAATTTCCTCATCCGAACCAACAGCTGCAGTCCGGCAAGAATAGCATAACCGAAGCGGATTTGAGCTATGCATGACCATTCGGTTGTAAAAGCAGATCGTTGATAATTAGGTTGAACATTCATTTTGGGTTCCGTTTTGAGCTTTACCATCTGTGACAAAACACCGATAATTGTTGTTTTCACTGACCAAACAAGTCCAGTTGTCATCGCCGTCCACATGGCGTCGCCTGTTCCGACTGAGGTTGACCAGTTCCACTCCAAAAGCCTAATTCTCGTTAGCGACTTTCTGACCCAACCTGTTAAGTTTTTCGTCATTTGCAACAAATCCTTCGTTTTTTGGATCATATTGGTTATGGATTCTGCGTCAATCTCTTCATTAAATTGTTTCCATGTGTCTACACTCACATTCTTCTTAGAAACTTCTTCCTCCAGTTGGATAGAGGTACCCTTGAACTGAACAATCGGCACTTTAATACGGTATCTGAGGATTCCAAATAATGCCTTTATATTCAACTCAAAATCATCGTTTTGTTCTATTCTCCTCAAATGCCCTCTTAATTCGACCTGCGAGGTGAGGGCGACTATCAAAATGAGCAAAAAAAAGAGACCGACCGCCGTTATCCAACCGTAAGGGTAACCGAGCATCATGATGCTTCCTCCGTTTCCCTAATATGGGTTGAATATAGTATGACCCGGCGGTCAAATCTCATTCTTTTATTTCTTCAATTGTCATCTGCTTCCCATCCAACCGATCGAATAGAAGCTGCGTCTGTTCCTCCAGTGCGTCATCCAAATCGACACTTCCTGGCTCTGGCAATTCTTTTATAGAAGGCAACCCGAAATAATCTAAAAATGATTTCGTTGTTCCGTACAAGATCGGTCTGCCAATTTGATCTGCACGACCAACCTCTTCAATCAAGTCCTTCGATACAAGCGATTGTATAGCTCGATCGCTCTTTACCCCGCGAATCTCTTCGATAAAAATTCTCGTGATAGGCTGACGGTAAGCGACAATAGAAAGTGTTTCTAATGCTGCTTGCGAAAGCTGTGATCTTGTTGGCGTATAAGCCATGCGTTCAAAATAAGGCGCATGATCCAAATGAGTCGTCAGCCGGTAAGAGGCTGCAACCTCCGCGATTTGAATCCCGCGTCCCTCACGCTCCAAATCACGCTGCAAATCATAGACTAGATCAGAGGCAAGCTCAGCATCCAGCTCCATAATATCAGCGAGCTGTCGCTTCGTGAGGCCCTCATCGCCTGCCATAAACAGCAGTCCCTCAATAATTGTCTTCAACTTCTGATAATCCAATTGATGTCGACTCCTCTCTCCAATGAATGACGATGTCGTCAAACAATTGATGCTGAAAGCAACGAATATGCTTCATTTTCATTAGCTCCAGAATCGCTAGAAAAGTGACCACGATTTCGTGCCTGTCCATATTTTCACGAAGAAGACGAGAAAAACGGACCGTTTCAAATTGCTTTAACACTTCCACAATATCCCTAATGCGATCTTTTACTGAGATCTCATCACGTTGTATGGTCGCAACTACATTTCGCCTTGTAGCTCGGCGCAGCGCCTTCTGAAAGGCAACAATTAGATCCGACAAATGCAGACCTTCGACCGGATTTATTTTCTCTTCCTTCAGAAATGGCGTCATATCCTCCGGTTCTCGCGAATAAACAAGACTGCGCTCGAATTCCTTCTCGCGCAGCTGATCGGCAATTTGTTTGAATTTTCGGTATTCTACGAGCTTCTGAATGAGCTCATCCCGAGGATCTAATCCATCATCCGGCCAATCCTCATAGTCTTCCTCGAATACAGGAGGTTTTGGAAGAAGCTGCTTGCTCTTTATCGCCAAGAGGGTTGCCGCCATGACTAGAAACTCACTTGTCACCTCAAGCTCCAGCTCCGCCATCGCATGCAAGTAATCCATATATTGAATCGTAATCTCGCTGATAGACACTTCATGGATATCGATTTCAGCTTTGTCGATCAAGTGAAGCAGCAGATCCAGCGGCCCCTCAAAAGAATTCAGCTTATAAAGCACTGACACTTACATTTCCTCCCGCCTAGCCTTAACTTCGCTGCTTAACCTTGCAATTGTTTAGTCAAATTCGCCATTTCAATTGCGCTTGTTGCAGCTTCATAACCTTTATTGCCTGCTTTCGTACCAGCACGCTCGATGGCTTGTTCAATCGAATCCACGGTCAAAACGCCAAAGATAGTCGGAATGCCCGTCTTGAGTGCAATTGCCGCAACACCCTTAGCTGCTTCGTTGCAAACAAAATCGAAATGCGGAGTTGAACCCCGAATAACAGCGCCAAGAGTAATAACAGCATCATACTTGCCGCTTTCCGCCATTTTTTGAGCGATTAATGGAATTTCGAAAGCTCCGGGCACCCATGCTACTTCAACATCCGAATCCTGTGCGCCATGACGTTTGAATGCATCAAGTGCGCCTCCAAGCAGCTTGCTTGAAATAAACTCATTAAAACGTCCTACTACTACTCCATATTTTAAACCTTCTGATACTAAATGTCCCTCATAAATTCGTGTCATTTTGTCAACTTCCTTCCGTTATTTTAAATGATGTAGTCAATACCTTCAAAACTAAGTAGATGACCCAGCTTAGATTTCTTTGTGCGAAGATAACTTTTATTATCTTCCTTTAGCTCCATTTGTATAGGAATACGCTCTACAACCTCTAGTCCGTATCCTTCAAGACCTTTAATTTTGCGAGGATTGTTAGTCATTAAACGCATTTGACGAACGCCAAGATCCTTCAAAATTTGTGCGCCTATACCATAATCGCGCAAATCCGCGGGAAAGCCAAGCTTTAAATTCGCATCAACCGTATCCAAACCTTCTTCTTGCAGTGCATACGCCTTTAATTTGTTGATAAGCCCAATGCCTCTTCCTTCTTGGCGCATATAAAGCAAAACGCCGCTTCCCGCTTCTTCAATCTGTCTAAGAGCTGCTTCAAGCTGTGGACCGCAATCGCACCGATGAGAGTGAAATACATCGCCGGTTAAACATTCCGAGTGAACACGCACAAGCTGTGGAAGCTCGGGATCAATATCACCTTTGACTAGAGCGATATGCTCTTTATTATCAATCATATTCGTATACGCAATCGCGCGGAAAGTACCAAAATCAGTTGGCAGCTTAACATCAACCGCACGCTCAACAAGCTTTTCCTTCTCATTACGATACTGAATAAGCTCTTGAATGGTAATAAGCTTCAGGTTGTGCTTCTCTTTAAAGACAAGCAGATCTGGCAAACGGGCCATCGTGCCGTCCTCATTAATAATTTCGCAAATCGCTCCGGCCGGTGATGAACCGCACAACACAGCGAGGTCGATTGCCGCCTCCGTATGACCAGCACGGCGAAGTACGCCGCCAGGTCTTGCGATGAGCGGGAATATATGACCTGGTCTGCGGAAATCCGCTGCTTTGGTCGTCGGATCTATTAACGCTTTAACGGTTTCGGAGCGCTCAAATGCGGAAATCCCTGTTGTTGTTCCTATATAATCAACTGAAACGGTAAATGCTGTACCGTGATAGTCGGTATTATGAGTTACCATAGGCGGCAGATCAAGCTGGTCAGCCCGCTCCTGCGTAATGGGAACACATACAAGACCTCTAGCCTCAGTAATCATAAAATTAATAACCTCTGGCGTCATTGTATCTGCAAGAGCAATTAGATCACCCTCATTTTCCCGATCTTCGTCGTCCACGACAATAATCGGCTTACCGAGCTTGAGGTCAGCTAATGCCTCTTCTATGTTATCAAATGGGTATTTTTCTGTATGTTCCATTGGTTTCCCTCCTTTGTGACAACCAAACCTTGATAAGGCTTCTACCTTACCTTCAAAGGTTACTTTAAATATCAAATCTTTAAGTAAAATAGCCAAACCTTAAAGGCTTTTCGAACCCACCCAAACCCTCCCTTCCAAGGGAGGGCCCCAAGGACTGCGTCCTCTGGACACCTACAACTGGACTAACGCGGGAGTTTATCAGATGATTATGTGCCAGCTTTGGCTAAGGATCGCTTTCGTCCCTGCGGGACACGCTTACTATTAGTGCTTACTGTTAGTGCTTACTGTTAGTGCTTACTGTTAGTGCTTAATGCTAGTGCTTAATGCTAGTGCTTACTGCTTGTTACAAAAATCCATTTTCCATAAGGAATGAAGTGGTTAACTTAGAGCTCGTTGGTGCCGCTTCTGGCCGTTTGAAATGAAGCAGATGATCGACGTACTTGCCGATAACATCGCATTCGATATTAACGGTGTCTCCAGCCCGTTTGTTTTGTAAAGCTGTCTCACCTAACGTGTGCGGAATAATGGATACGGAAAAGGATTGTGTTGCTGTATCCACTACGGTAAGACTTATTCCATCTATTGTGATTGAACCTTTCGGGATCACATAGCGCAGCATGTCAGTGTCGTCTAAATGAATTTTATAAACAACAGCGTTGGCATCCGTATCTCGCGAAGTGATTTTTCCAGTACCGTCAATATGCCCTTGAACGATATGACCGCCAAAACGTCCGCCTGCCTGCATCGCTCTCTCTAAATTCACTTGCTCGCCAGCACGTATTTGGTGAAGGTTGGACTTGCGATACGTCTCAGGCATCACATCTGCGGAGAATGAGCTTCCGTCAAATGACGTTACCGTTAAGCAAACACCGTTAACCGAGATACTATCTCCCAGCATTACGCCATCCGTCACACGGGATGCACCGATTACAAGCCTCATCGCTTCTCCCTGCTTCGTGATTCCTTTCATCTTTCCCACTTCTTCCACTAATCCGGTAAACATGGGCTTCCTCCTCAAAGGTTCGCAAATGCAAACCTACTTCAAACAACGTATAATTTTATTTAGTTAAAATATCGGCTTACAGTCCAATTATTTTAATATACTGGATAGCCCGAAACGCAAATGTCCTCGCCTGCCATTTCAACACTTACCCGATCCAGTGATATAGCATCGGCCATTTTGTCGAAACCTGCAAAGGTAAAGGTTCCTGTTGTACCGCCGATTATTTTTGCCGCGTAATAAAGAATTATTTTATCGATAAGACCTGCCTCTAGCATCGCACCATTAAGCTGGCCGCCGCCCTCAAGTAAGATTGAACCGATCTCAAGCTCACCGAGCTTCTTCATCGCTTCACCAAGATCTACTTTTGCGCAAGTACCGCATACAACAATTTCAACACCTGCTGCTTCAAGAGCTTGACGATTGTCCACGCTTGCTTCACTGGAAGTTAGAACGATCGTTCGAATGGAGCGATCTGTTACTACCCGCGCATCAAGCGGTAATCGCAGCGTGGAATCTACGATGATCCGAATCGGATCAATAGCTGGGACAGCTGCTCTCGTATTCAATAGAGGATCATCAGCAAGCACCGTGCCTATTCCAACCATAATGGCTTCGTGCTGATGACGCAGTGTATGAACCTGCTCCCGCGCTATTGCGCCGGTCACCCAGCGGCTGTCACCTGATCGTGAAGCAATTTTACCATCTAACGTGCTGGCTGTTTTTAAGGTAACGAATGGATGACGAGTCGTAATATACTTATTAAATTTTTCGTTCATTTTCTGTGATCTTTGCTCTAGTACGCCTACAGTAACGGCAATTCCTTCTTCACGAAGTCTTGCAATGCCTCGACCTGATACTGCTGGATTAGGATCGCCGCTCGCAATAACAACTCTTGCAGCTTTCGCATCGATGATACGTTCACAGCAGGGGGGCGTTTTTCCAAAATGACTGCATGGCTCCAACGTTACATAAACGGTAGCCCCTTCTGCCTCATCGCCCGCCATCTGAAGAGCATGCACCTCAGCATGACCGGTTCCACGCTTTAGATGCGTGCCAATTCCGAGAATTCGACCATCCTTTACAACTACACAACCAACTACAGGATTAATTCCTGTTTGACCAGAAGCTTTCGCAGCCATATCCAGCGCTAACCCCATATAAAATTCGTCATTTAAAATGTCCATGAACAAAAAACACCCCCATCGGCATACGATCCGACAGGGGTGATGAAAGATAATTCGAGAACTACGACAAAACCGATCGACGTTGTCGGCTTTTCTCACCGACTTATCGTTAGTCGCACAAGCTGCGAAAACGGTTCGTAAATACGCCAAATAAACTAACCTATTACATATGTGAAATAAAACACATGCCAATAAGCAGTAAATTATAGCTGTCGAAGCATCCCCTTCTCCCATCCAGACTGTACTGTCGGTCCCGGAATTACACCAGGTCCACCGTTCTAATCGTTTTTTCATCCAAATACTTTCGAATAAAAAAGCCAATTAGCCCGGGTCACGGACTGACGAGATGGCACAGAATTTCGGATTACCGATATTCTGTGCCATCTCGATCACCGCCGGTTAGGAATTTCACCTGACCCCGAAGGATTGCTGCACTTACATTAATTTAGTTAGTATCTTAACATTAAATCGATTCAACTTCAACCTTTTCCATTTTGTCTCCGCCTTTGAAAGCATCAACAAACTCCATACCTTTTGAAACTTTGCCAAAAACGGTATGTCCGCCATCCAAATGCGGTTGTGGAGCATAACCGATATAGAATTGGCTGCCGCCTGTGTTGCGACCAGCATGCGCCATAGCTAGTGAACCACGCTCATGCTTGTTAGGGTTGATTTCACAATTGATTTGGTAGCCAGGACCGCCTGTGCCTGTACCATTCGGGCAGCCGCCTTGTGCGACGAAACCAGGAATAACGCGGTGGAAAGTAAGTCCATTGTAAAAGCCTTCGTTAGCAAGCTTCTCGAAGTTTGCTACAGTGTTCGGCGCGTCTTGATCGAATAGATCGATTAGAACTTCTCCGCCGTTTGCTAGTGTGATTTTTGCTTGTTTTGCCATTGCTGCATCTACCTTTCTTTTATCCGAATAAGACTACGTTACCAATTTCGCTCTTATTTCGCAAGCGATGATTTTTGAAGTCTTGCCGGAATGACGTCATTGCATACGATATTTTCAAGCGATTCACGCTTAACAGCAAGGTCTGCCTGGCCATCTTTCACGAAAACAACAGCCGGACGACGAATGCGGTTATAGTTACTCGCCATTGCATAATTATAAGCACCTGTACAGAAAACAGCAAGTAAATCACCGTTTTCAGCTTTCGGAAGCTCCAAGTCCCAAATCAGCATATCGCCACTCTCACAGCATTTACCCGCTATAGATACCGTTTCTTCAACAGCTTCATTTGCACGATTAGCAAGCACTGCTTCATATTTGGATTGATATAGAGCTGGGCGAGGGTTGTCTGTCATGCCGCCGTCAACCGCGATGTATTTACGTACACCAGGAATGTTTTTGCTAGTACCAACTGTATATAAAGTTGTTCCTGCATCTCCAACCATACTGCGGCCTGGCTCTACCCAAATTTCAGGCAATGGGAACTCTGCAGCTGTGAATTTTGTAATAATCGCACCAGTAATTGCAGCTACATATTCGCTGATTGGCAATGGTGTATCGCCCTCAACATAACGAATTCCGAATCCGCCTCCAAGATTGATTACTTTAAACGTAAGGTTAAGCTCGCTTCGAATGGCAACCGCGAAATCAGCAACCTTGTCCACTGCCATACGGAAACCTTCAACCTCAAAAATTTGCGATCCAATATGGGAATGAACGCCCAAGATGACAAGGTTCGGCAAAGTAAGAGCTTCTTGAATCGCTTGTTTCGCTGCGCCGTTTCCGAGATCAAAACCAAATTTCGAATCCGTTTGGCCAGTTGAAATATAATCATGTGTATGTGCTTCCACTCCTGGCGTAATGCGGAACAAAATATTTACTTTCTTGCCTTTATCGCCAGCAAGTGCATTCAACAGATGAAGCTCCATGAAATTGTCAACAACGAAGCAGCCAATACCTGCATCAAGAGCCATGTTGATTTCTTCTGGCGTTTTGTTGTTTCCATGGAAATGTATGCGTTCAGCAGGGAATCCTGCTTGCATTGCAGTGTACAATTCACCATCGGATACGACGTCAAGCGATAGACCTTCTTGCTCAGCAATTGCACACATAGCCATTACGCTGAACGCTTTGCTTGCGTATGCGACTTGAAATCTAAGACCAGAAGCTTTGAAAGCTTCAACATACTCGCTTGCACGTTGACGTACAAGCGCCTCGTCCACAATATATAGTGGCGTGCCAAACTGTGCAGCCAAATCAGCTACATCACAGCCGCCAATCTCTAGATGTCCATTTTCGTTAATTTTACTTGTTCCATGCAGGTACATAATTTCCCCTCAGCTTTCTTCTATCTGCAAGCAGATAGAACGGATAGAATTTGCATTAATAGCACTAGTATAACGCATTCTACCCGCTCGAAGAAATGGATAAATCCACATTTCATTTGCATTTTATGAATCTACTCCGTTTTTGGCATTTTATCCCTCTGCTGCGGATTCAAAATATTGGGGCGAGTTCGATTATAGAGTACAGGTTGACGGATGATAATGCTCCACAACGCTCTGAGATCAAACGGAATAATCGGCCACATGTAGGGGCGGTTGAATGAACGCTCATTTACGAGCATCAGCAGGATAGCCGTCGTCGCAATGACGAAGCCCGGTGCACTGAAGGCGGCCACCGATACGATTAAGACTAGCCGCACGATTCGGTTCGCTAGTCCAAGCTCATAGCTTGGTGTTGCAAACATGCCGATAGCTGCAATTGCCATATACAAAATGACCTCATTTACGAATACACCTGTCTTAACAGCAATATCACCAATGAGAATCGCAGCAACCAACGACATAGCTGTTGCAAGCGAGGTTGGCGTATGGACGGAAGCCATTCGAAGCAAATCTACGCCAATCTCAGCAAGCAGAAATTGTACGACTAGCGGCAGCTTTCCGGTTTTATTCGGTCCAATAAATTCTAATGCCAACGGCTTCATCTCAGGATGCATAACGAATAGAAGCCACAAAGGCAGCATAAATAATGACGCAAAGATACCTATAAACCGTACCCAGCGCAAGTAGGTTCCAATAAAAGGAGTTTGTCGATTCTCCTCTGCATGCTGCATCAAATCGGTGTAGGTTGTAGGAATCGTCATAACACTTGGCGACGTATCAACAAATACCGCTATAGTGCCCTCCAGCAAATGGGCAGCTACCGTATCAGGTCTTTCTGAATAACGAACAAGCGGGAAAGGATTCCATCCCCTCTTTACTGTTGATTCCTCAAGCTGCTTGTCTGCGAGCGGCAAACCGTCTATTTTCACCATCGAAATTTTGTCCTTAACCGCTTTGAGCAGCTTCTTGTCCACAATATCATCAATATAGGCGATGCAAACGTCGGTTTGCGTCCTCTCACCTACCCGTATGATTTCATAACGAAGCTGCGGATCACGCAAGCGTCTACGTACAAGCGACACGTTAACCATTAACGTTTCCACGAAGCCGTCCCTGCTGCCGCGAACGACTTTCTCAAGCGACGGCTCTTCCGGCCCGCGTGCTGGAAAAGCTTTTGCATCAATCATTACTGCGCAGGATTCACCATCGATAAATAAAGCTGTTACGCCTGACAACACACTTGTCAGCATCTTGTTCCAATCCTCTTCTTTAGATACCTGCGAGGCAGGAACGAACAAATCAAGGAAGGAATGGAACGCATCCGCAGTGAGATCATCTGGATGCAGATAGGTCAATCGCATAAGAACATCGGTCAGCACGGTGTCCTTAACTAATCCATTCATAGACAGCATTGCTGTGCGCCGCTCGCCAAATGTCATTTCTCTCACGACGACGTCGAAACTTATTTTGTATCCAATCTCACGCTCCAACCTGAGCAAAACATCATCCAAATCAGATGGGATCGGCGTTTTTTCTTTCCTCGCTTTTTTCTCCGTATCATCATTATTCTTTTTGTCTTTCTTATTTGTGCGTGAGAAGGATACCTTGTTTATCGCAACTCCTGATTCCTCTTTCTGTTGATCGTCTGACCCCTCTAGCATCGGAGGCGCTCCATGCCCCTCTTTATCCTTGCCTTGTACATCATGATTGTCATTCATCACTCTCACCCCATCCATACGAAATCACCATTGATATACTAGCCAATCGAATAACGAACCTAACGTTTTCCCGAGTACCATCGCCATGACGAGTGCGACCATGTAATCGGATAAATTCATTCTTTTTGCCAAAATAGGCAGTACGTTCATCACCTCAGTCAAGGCAGCTGCCAACATTCCAACAAACATACCATCGATGAGACCTGCCCCACTCAAAAACACACTCGCAGGCAGCGACAACTTCCAGCCCATAAAATCTGCAAAGGTCCAGTACAGCGACCCGCATATGACGGCAGACTCAAACCACGCTGACATTCGATAGGCATTAGCAACCTGAGCAAGCCGCGGAATAAGGTCGAGTATAATGAGTAACGCCACCAATCCGCTGCCTACTGCTAGCCCTCCTGCCAACCCAATTAGCGCAATAAAAATATTAGCAGCTGCACTAATCATGCCTGTTTCCCTGTGTCTGATCGTAATCTGATTTTTTACGCATTTCGTCAGCAATGACATAAGCATTTACATTTTCCTGATACATATACAGCTCAACTTCAAGTGGGTTAGGCTCCTCATTGAACCGTTTGCGGAATATATGGTTAAAAAACAGTACCATACCAAGTCCAATGCCTAGCGAATAAGGAATTTGAAACCATAGCGGATGCTCCGTGCGTTCCCCCGTGATCAGCTCGACTATTCGGATATGAACTTCTTGCATACTTACATCCGTATGGAAATTCATAATAGCGAGACCCGCTCCAAAAAACAGAAGCAGCCACGAAAAAATCAATACAGAAATTCGCGGCTTAACCGGCTTTTCCGCAATCATGACCAGCACCTGTGGATCTCCGTAGGCTTCAACCGTTAAGTCTGGCTCAAGCTCTCGGATCGCTTTTACGATTTGCAGCAAGTCTATAACGACGCGATTTCCGTCCGCCTTCTTGTGCTCATAGAGAACAAGCGTCTTAAGCCGATCTTCAAGCTCGTCATCCTTAGCCAGCAGCCTCGCTGCCTGCCCCAAGGATACACGTTGATTCGGTTTCGTATAAATTCGTTTTTTCAAACGCAGATAGAGGACCGAATGGTTGGTTGTGGCCATTTGTCATCTTCCCTTCTGCCTATAACTTGGTGTAAGTTTCCCTTTTAGTATGATAAAAGGTCGATTCGGATACTCATGCAAAATGAGGTAAAAAATAGAAAAAGACCAAATCGCCCTAAAGGGCGATTTGGTCTCGGATGGACTGTAATATTTTTTTCTCAAGCCGCGATACCTGCACCTGTGATATACCCAGCCTGCTTGCTACTTCGGATTGCGTTTTGTCGCGGTAATACCGCAAGTACACTATTAATCGTTCTCGCTCGTTTAGGCCTTCAATAGCTTCCACAAGCGCCAGCTTGTCAAACCAGCGATCCTGAGATTCATCAGCGATTTGGTCCATTAGCGTAATCGGGTCACCATCATTTTCAAACACGGTTTCATGAATCGACGTCGGCGGCTTGTTCGCTTCCTGAGCGAATACAACTTCTTCTGGCGTAATGCCAAGCTGCTCTGCTACCTCCCCAATTGTGGGCAGGCGACCTAACGTTTTTGAAAGCTCATCCTTCATTTTCCGCACCTTATTAGCGGTTTCCTTGAGGGATCTGCTTACTTTCAACGTTCCGTCATCACGTAAAAATCGTTGGATTTCCCCAATAATCATTGGAACCGCATAGGTTGAAAACTTAACATCATAGGACAAATCGAATTTGTCCACTGATTTAAGCAATCCGATACATCCGATTTGGAACAAATCATCGGGCTCATAACCGCGATTGATGAACCGCTGCACGACTGACCAAACTAAACGAATATTACAATGTACGAGAGTATCCCTTGCAAGCGTATCGCCGGATTGACTTAACGCAATAAGCCGCTTCACTTCCGCGTCATCCAAGTATGGCTGGGCCGTCTGCTTTAGATTGACATCCATGAGGTTCAACCCCTATACGCTAATTGTAAAGCGCTTTTTTCGATTCGATTCTCTTCAGCATTGCTACGCGTGTGCCGCCGTCTACCTGACTTGAAACTTCAAAACGATCCATAAAGTTTTCCATAATGGTGAAGCCCATTCCAGAGCGTTCCAGCTCGGGCTTCGACGTGTATAACGGTTGACGTGCAAGATCTAAATCCTCAATGCCACGACCATGATCGGATACTGTAAGAGACACAGAATCACCTTCGATTCTTGCCTCTATTTTAACTTCGCAAGATGGATCGTTCTCGTAGCCATGGATGATCGCATTCGTTACGGCTTCGGACACCGCAGTCTTCAAATCATTCAGCTCCTCGAGCGTCGGATCAAGCTGTGACACAAATGCAGCTACCGCAATTCGTGCAAAGGCTTCGTTTTCCGATCGGGCGCTGAAGGAAAGCGTCATTTCATTGGAACCGTTCATGACACCACCTCCAAACTGGAAATTGCAGTACGTTCGTTTTCATGAACCGTCAGTATCTTGAACAAGCCCGACATCTCGAATAAACGATGAACATTCGGATTCACATCGCATACGACCATTTTGCCGCCCTTGCCCTTGACTTGCTTGTATCGGCCCAAAATGACACCTAGACCCGAACTGTCCATGAATTGCAGCTCTTTCAAGCTAAGAATGACGTGCTCGCTGTTGCCTCTTAAGAGGGCTTCCTCCATCTTATAGCGAACGACATCGGCTGTATGGTGATCCAACTCGCCCCGAAGCCTTACGATCAGCACATTGCGGTATTGCTCCAATTCTGCTTGCAGACTCATTATGCTGTTCAACTCCTCTAGGTTTTTTCAAACATAAGTAGGAATAAGCGTTGCCTGTTTGCCATCCTTACATTTTACCGTGAAACGCGGACTGATCTGCGATGAGTCAGATTCAGACGTTTACACTTGCCGAGATAGAACTAGCAATTCTCCAAGATGGTGGCCTATTCCTGCATGCCGACAAAACTAGAAGCATACCGCTAACAGCTGACAAAATACGAGTCACATAAAGATATAAAATTCAGGTTCTAGTTATGCAAATAAACCAGAGAAAGATCGTTTCAACAATTTCCACCAGCCTGCCCGTTCTACAGAAAGCGGCGCATCCACATCAAATTCTTTCAGTACATTCTCACCTTGATAGACAACAAGTTTTCCGATGGGTTGACCAATTTGAACCGGCGCTTTAAGCGGACCGTTAATTTTTAGCTCATAACGAATATCTTTCGTTTGACTGCCTTTTTTCAGAAGAACGCTATAGGGATGCTTCGCAACAAGCGGGAGCTCAGGCGCTGTGCCTTTCTCAATTTTCAGTGTCCCCATTGACTCTCCTTCTTTAATAATAGGATGGTTCATATACTGGGCGAACGAATAATCAAACATTTGTGACACTTCAGCATTCCTAGTCTTCGTATCCGGTTCACCCATAACAACGGCAATAACGCGCATATCATCACGCTTTGCAGTAGCGGATAGACAATACTTCGCTTCACTCGTAAAGCCAGTTTTTAAACCGTCTGCACCGCTATAGAATCGAACAAGTTTATTCGTATTGACTAGCCAAAATGGCTTAGCAGAGGTCTTCCTCAAATAATCCTGATAAAGCCCTGTATATTTAGTGACCTCAGAATGCTTTAGCAATTCTCTGGACATGACTGCAATATCATGAGCCGATGAATAATGATTCGCTACAGGCAATCCGTTTGGATTAGCAAACTGCGTATCATTCATACCAAGCTGCTGAGCGCGCTCATTCATCATCGTTACAAATTGCTGTTCCGTACCCGCCAGCTTCTCAGCCATTGCGACAGAGGCATCATTACCGGAGGCCAGTGCTATGCCCTTGACCATGTCGTCAACCGTCATTTCTTCTCCAGGCTCGAGAAAAATTTGCGAGCCTCCCATGGATGCAGCGTACTCACTTGTTTGAACCTTGTCTGATAGTTTTATTTTGCCGTCATCGAGCGCCTCCATAATGAGCAACAGCGTCATTATTTTGGTAATGCTTGCAGGCGGGAGCTTATCATGACTGTTTTTTTCATAAATAACTGTCCCGCTATCTGCATCCATAAGAATAGCAGAACGCGCTGACGGTGCTAAATTGGCGTTAGAAGCTTGATTCAATGGCGCAGGTGATGGACCGGGAGCAGGTGTTGGCTCCACAGCTGCAAAAGCTGCTGCCGGCAGCGCTAGCGCAATTACAAGAATGAGTATACCTAGCTTGATCATACGATTTCCCAACTAAATCTCCTCCTAAAAGTTTTGTGAAGCAAAACTTACTTCGTAAGCATCAGCTTAGTTTTGTGAAGCAAAGTAAAGCAAAAGACGTTTGCTGCACAATTCGCATATATTTCTCTTTTCAGTGTTGACTCTTAAGTTGGAAATTATTCCATTAGCTAGAGTTAATTGCACAGCAAAAAAAATCCGCCCACGTTGCCTGGGCGGATTTCCTTTAATATAAAACTATTAGTCGAATCGCGTAATGCCTTCAGCTGTAATGACTGATAACAATAAGGCTCGCGGCTCTGGCTTTTCTGAAGAGATCTTGTACGCATTTCTTACGCGATCAGCGACCGCTTGCACAGAGTCATTTGCTTCACGGACATGAAGCAGTGCAAGCGTATCACCGGCATTTACAGAATCACCAAACTTCTTGCGAAGTGTAACCCCTACTGCATAATCAATCGCTGCGTCGTATGTTGCTCTACCAGCACCTAAAAGCATCGCAGCTAGACCAAGCTGCTCTGCTTCAATTGCATGTACAAAGCCAGAGTCCTCTGCTTTCACTTCAATAATTGCGGCTGCTTGCGGCAGTCTAGCTGGGTCGTCTACAATTGAAGCATCCCCGCCCTGCGCAGTAATAAACGCTTTAAACTTCTCTAGGGCAGCTCCGCTCGTGATCTGATCGCGCAGCAGCTGCTTCGCAGCCTCTACTGAATCAGACTTTCCACCTAATATAACCATATGAGCTCCGAGTGTGAGACACAGCTCTGTAAGATCCTCAGGCCCATTTCCTTTGAGTGTTTCAATCGATTCTTGTACCTCTAGAGCATTTCCGATTGCAAAGCCGAGCGGCTGATCCATGTCACTAATTACTGCAGCAGTGTTCCTGCCGACCTCAGTACCAATATCAACCATTGCTCTTGCTAATTGCTCAGAGTGCTCCAGCGTCTTCATGAATGCTCCGCTGCCCGTTTTCACATCAAGCACAATAGCATCCGCGCCAGCAGCAATTTTTTTGCTCATAACTGAACTTGCGATAAGTGGAATCGACTCTACAGTTGCTGTTACATCGCGCAAGGCATAAAGCTTTTTGTCCGCAGGTGCAAGATTCCCGCTTTGCCCAATGACGGCTAAACCGATATCGTTCACCTGTGTCATAAATTTCTCGCGTGAGAGCTCTGTACGGAAGCCATCAATAGATTCTAGTTTATCAATGGTGCCACCGGTATGACCAAGGCCGCGACCAGACATTTTGGCAACAGGTATGCCTACTGAAGCGACTAATGGCGCTAATATTAAAGTCGTTTTATCGCCCACGCCACCAGTGCTGTGTTTATCAACTTTAATACCGCTAATCGGACCAAGGTCAACCTGATCACCTGAATTAGCCATCGCAAGCGTAAGTGCTGCTGTTTCTCTGGAAGTCATACCGCGGAAAAAAACAGCCATCGCCCATGCGGATAGCTGATAATCCGGAATATCGCCCCGAGAATAACCGTCAATTAAAAAAGTTAGCTCCGAAGCGGTCAGCTCGCCACCGTCTCTTTTCTTCTGTATAAGATCTACCGACCGCATTTGTCCCTCTCCATTCACCATACTGTTGTTGAATAGTTATTGAGCACGTCGCTCCCTTTGCACTTGGACAATAATTTTATCAAGTGATTGACTTAACATAATGACGTCCAAATGCTGAAGGCTTTTATTCAACAGAGCTGCTTCGACCATTTTTTTACGTAATTGCTCCATTTGCATGAGTACTTGCTTGTCCATTTGATTGTCCACTCCATCTTTCTGTAATCATGGACATTATACGACGAATCACAAAAAAAACACTGTCATAATGAGTCGACGGAATTATTACAATTGTGTTACAAGATTGTTAGATTTCCGCAATTAATGCGTTAACAAGTCCCAAGAATTGGGACTTGACGCGTTCAGTCGTTTCCATGACTTCATCATGCGACAACGGTTGATCCAAAATACCCGCGGCCATATTGCTTATACAGGAAATCCCAACAACCTCAATCCCAGAATGACGTGCTGCAATGACTTCTGCAACAGTCGACATTCCGACAGCGTCGGCTCCAAGAACCCTCAGCATTCGAATCTCCGCAGGTGTTTCATAGGTTGGACCTAGGAGACCTGCATAAACGCCTTCACGCAGCGTAAAGCCTTGAGACGTTGCTATATCGCGTGCTACAGCACGCAGACGCTTGCTGTAAGCTTCCGACATGTCCGGGAATCTTACGCCCAGCTCATTGTCGTTTGGACCGATCAACGGGTTTTTTCCAGTCATATTAATATGGTCAGAGATGAGCATGAGGTTGCCCGCTTCATAATCCAAATTGACGCCGCCTGCTGCATTTGTGACCAGCAATGTTTTCACGCCTAGCGCCTTCATAACTCGAACTGGAAAGGCTGTTAATTCTGGGCCATATCCTTCATACATGTGAAACCGTCCGCGCATTAACAATACCGTCTTGCCGGAGAGTGTTCCAATCAGCAGCTCACCTGCATGACCTTCAACCGTAGAAATTGGAAAATGGGGAATATCATGATATTGAATCGTAATCGCATTCTCCAAATGGTCGCCAAGCACGCCAAGTCCAGAGCCCATAATTAATCCAATTTCCGGTCTTTGCTCTGTTTGAGCTTCAATAAATTGCGCTGCTTCTTTAATATTAGCTGCTGATAGTCCAGCTGCTGTAATTGTAGTCATAAAAAATCCTCCTAAAGTAAGTTCATAAATAAATTCACACATTTAAAGCAATGATGGATTTTACCCCTTTGTGACAAGCTCTGACAGGAAGCTGGTTCCGTTTGGAGGGGCCTCCACTTCAAAGTTATGGGCAATCGTTGCCCCGAGATCCGAGAAGGTTGAACGCGTTTGTATTAGACCTGGCTCTTTAAAGGCTGGACTCACGATGAATAGCGGTACGTATTCACGGGTATGGTCCGTCCCTGGATGTACTGGATCATTGCCATGATCGGCAGTCACGATAAGCAGATCTCGCTCTCCTAGCTCCTGCTCCAGTAAAGGAACAGCACGATCGAATTCCTCCAAAGCGGCTGCATAGCCCATGGGGTCACGACGGTGACCGTATAGTGAATCGAAATCAACAAGGTTCGTAAACAACAGTCCTTTAAAAGGCTGCTTCAACTGCTCAATCGTTTTTTCGATGCCGTCTGCATTGCTTTTTGTAGGCGTAGAGGCTGTAATGCCTTCCCCATCAAAAATATCATTGATTTTCCCGATTGCAATCGAATCAAAGCCTGCGTCTTTCAAAGCATTTAATACGGTGGGCTGAGGAGGCTTAACCGCATAATCATGACGATTTGGCGTTCGTTTGAAAGCTCCCGGCTCACCTAAATAAGGCCTCGCTATGACACGTCCAACTGTAAAGCGCTCGTCCATTGTTAGCTCCCTGGCTATTTCACAAGCTCGGTACAGCTCCTCTAACGGTATGACATCCTCATGAGCGGCAATTTGGAATACACTATCCGCTGATGTATAAACAATCCATGCACCGCTTTCCATTTGCTCGGCGCCAAGCTCATCTAGAATGTCGGTGCCGCTCGCCGATTTGTTGCCGATGACTTTGCGACCCGTTCGCTCTTCGAATGGACCAAGGAGCTCCGGCGGAAAGCCCTCTGGAAATGTTTGAAAAGGTACTTTCATTTCAATACCCATTAATTCCCAATGACCAGTCATCGTATCTTTCCCTACCGACACTTCGGCCATTTTACCATAATAAGCTGCTGGCGCTTCTGATGCTGGTTTCCAATCATGAATCGCTGCTATACGATCAAGGCCCCATCTTCTTAAATTCGGGAGCTTGGTAAGAGGCGCTCTCTCAACGATGTGGCCAAGTGTGTGTGAGCCCGCATCACCAAAATCCTCCGCATCAGGAAGCTCGCCTATTCCCACGCTGTCCAATACGATAACTGTTATGCGATCAAATCTCATATGTATGACTTCCTCCTCTGTAATTGGGATTTATCGACAACGATCTTGTTAAGCACGCGGATGAGCTTGTGTGTAGACATCCTTCATACGTGTTTTGGAAACTTGTGTGTACTTGAGCGTAGTTGAAATATCCGCATGCCCCAGCAACTCCTGAACAGACCTGATATCGGCGCCGTTATCCAATAAATGAGCTGCTACCGAATGTCTTAGCGTATGAGGCGTAATCTCCTCTTCAATTCCCGCTTCCTTCGCGTACTTCTTTATCGTCTTCCAAAAACCTTGTCTTGTCAAACGAGTGCCCAAATGATTGAGAAACAGTGCGGATTCCGATTCTCTCTCCGTCAACAATTCCTCTCGTCCCGCTTGCAAGTAGTCAGATATAGCTTCTGAGGCTAACCTCCCGAAAGGAACGAGTCTTTCCTTCTTGCCTGTGCCGATGCATTGGATGAACTCAAGCTTCATATTGACATGCTCGATATTAAGCGACACTAGCTCCGATACTCGAATACCTGTAGCATAAATAAGCTCCAGCATCGCTTTATCACGTTTACCGGCAGCACTGGAGTTGTTAGGCGTCTCAAGCAGCGTATTCGTAACAGCGACACTTAATATACCTGGCGGCTTTTTCTCCTGCTTGGGCGCCTCCATATATAGGGATGGATTATTATTAATAAAGCCTTCCTCAACTAAATAATGAAAAAAAGCGCGAATAGACACAATGTGTCTAGATAACGTCGCAGCCTTTCTGCCTTGTTCCTTCAAATGCAGCATATACATGGATATATGATGTCTTTGCACAGCAATCAGCTCGCCCAATCCCAGCTGATCCGCGTAGTTAATAAATTGATTCAAATCCCTCTCATAGGATGAAAGGGTATTTGATGATAACCCGCGTTCTACTCGCAAATATTGTATAAAACGATTTAAATGAGCCTTCATAGGACTTCCTTTCACATAAGACACCCTTCTAGTAAGCTTTTCTACAAAAACATTCAACATTCGACTCTATTAATCCTGCTTGAAAAGTTTTTCTGCGCAACCTGAGCAATCATTTACTCTCCGTACCAATAAAACCATCGCAGCCGATCAGCAGCATCTTTGCTATCAGGCGAATAAGGGTCAGTCACAAAAACCTTCATAGCATGCCCTTTAGGCTCCCGATAGGGATGTATGGGAGAAATAGCATCAGCAAGCCAGCGATAACCGCCAGTAACAATCAATAACAGTATCGTGAAAATAACAACAAAAATAATACGGCTCGTCCATCTCCGAATCGAGAATACCATCTAAACCAGCCTCCTTCATATGCCGATACGTTTGTCCATTCGTATCACCATATGAGGAGGAAGGTTCTAATATGTCATTCATCCAACAATTGCTCGTAAGATACACTGTTTAAACATTTTTCTAAAGGTACATAGGGCAGATTGGTGGCTGTCGCTACCGGTTCATAGGTTACATTGCCAGCGTGTGTATTCACACCTTTTTGCAATGGCAAGCTCTTGCGAATAGCCTCCATTCCATTATTCGCTATATCTAATGCATAGGAGATCGTTACATTGGTTAGTGCAAAGGTTGATGTCCGAGGCACTGCACCTGGAATATTGGCAACGGCATAATGGACGACGCCATGTTTGAGATAAATCGGATCTTTATGCGTAGTAGGCCGGTCTACCGTAGCAATAGACCCTCCTTGATCCACTGCTACATCCACGATTACAGCACCTTTCTTCATATTTTGTACCATTTGCTCTGTCACTAAGTGTGGCGCTCTCGCACCCGGAATCAAGACTGCGCCAATAAGCAAATCTGCTTTCGCTACGGCTTCTGCAATATGGTAAGGACTTGACATTAATGTGTGAACTCTCCCGCCAAAAATATCATCCAAATATCTCATGCGATCTGCGCTTCTCTCTAGAATGACGACATTAGCACCCATGCCTAGGGCAATTTTAGCTGCATTTGTACCTACAATTCCGCCGCCAATAATTACGACCTCCGCGGGCGGGACTCCCGGAACACCTCCGAGCAGCACCCCTCTTCCACCGTTAAATGCTTCTAAAAACTGCGCACCCACTTGCACAGACATTCTTCCAGCCACCTCACTCATCGGAGTAAGCAGCGGCAGACTGCCGTTAGCCATTTGAATCGTCTCATAAGCAATACCAGTGACACCTTTTTCCACGAGGGCTTTAGTCAAGTCAGGTGCTGCCGCCAAGTGCAAGTACGTAAACAATAATAAGCCTTCACGAAAGTAACCAAACTCCTCAGCAAGGGGCTCTTTCACCTTCATAATCATTTCCGCTCGCGACCATACCTCAGCGGCGGATGCAACTAGTTCTGCTCCTTCACGCTCATAATCGCTATCTTCAAAACCGCTGCCACCGCCTGCTCCTATTTCAACAAGCACTTTATGACCCGCTGCAGATAACATAGTAACACCAGCTGGGGTTAAGGCGACACGATACTCGCTTTGCTTAATTTCTTTTGGAACGCCTACAATCATGCTCATTTCCTCCTCCGAAGCTATTTTTAAAATCATGAAGCAAAAAAACTTCTTTCTATGTTGTATGAGAGTTTTAGTTAGAATGATCGTCCTTTTCGTGACGTTCACTGCGAAATTTATTCAGCGTATCGCTGTTATTTCTATACTTTGTTAAATTTCAAAAAATATGTGTGGATGTGACAAGTACCCAAACCGAATCCCGCCTAATCCCATATACTGAAACTGGAATTTCTTGATTAGGGGGTACTAAGTACATTGTCCAAACTTAAAGGAATATTTAAAAACTGTATTTCCTGCAAACCATCGATACACACCCACCGCAAACTCATTACACTCCAGTCAACGAAATCCTACAAGCGATGCCTTAGGCAGCTTAAACAGTTAGGAATTACACCTTTCAAAAAAGTTTTGAAGAGTCGAGTTATTGGATGCCATTTCCATATAAATTCTCCAATGCAGTCGTTAGTGAAACATCCGCATGTTAAGCTTGTTGAAAGAGACTTCAAAATCCGCGCTCACGGTCTTCAAATCAATAAACCGAGGATGCGCGGCTATACCATGCCTCTCCTCACTCCTGCTACATTACCAGCACTAATGCCTTGGAATATTAATCGAATAAAAGCACCGGCAGCATGGGCTGTGACAAAAGGAAAATCTATTAATGTCGCTATCCTCGACACTGGAATCGCTAGTCACCCCGATTTGAACATAGCTGGAGGAATCAATACAATCAATGGAGGCTCTTATGCTGACGATAATGGACACGGTACTCATGTAGCAGGAATTGTAGCTGCGGCAGGAAAAACCGGAAAGTTAGTAGGGACAGCTCCTGAAGTAAACCTTTATGCGGTTAAATCGCTTAATGAGAACGGCGAAGGTTTTGTTTCGGATATTATTGAAGGTATCAATTGGTGCATTAATAACCGAATGCATGTCATCAACATGAGCTTTGGTATCATAGGCTCCGAGAGCAGCGGTACTTTGCATAACGCGATAAAACGTGCGGCAAAGCAGGGCATTGTAATTGTCGCCTCGGCTGGCAATAATGGCAATGCGAGCGGAAAAATTGACGAGCCTGCTTCTTTTAAAGAAACAATTGCTGTTGCCGCTTCAACACAAGCGAATATGATCGCAAATTTTAGCAGTAAAGGTAACGGCATTGCTATTTCTGCACCTGGCGATAATATAGTATCCACGTGGCTTGGCAGCAAATATGAGAAACTCTCTGGCACGAGTATGGCTTCTCCACATGTCGCAGGCGGAGCTGCTTTACTTCTAGCTGGCAAGCCTGGGCTTAGTACTCTCTCAGTAAAAACAAAGCTCCAGAAGCATGCTCTCAAACTGAACAATTATAGTTCGCTCGCACAAGGGGCAGGGTTAATGCAGCTTGATCGAATTTTCAATGCCTAAAAATGCCAAAACGGCTTGCCGTCCAGTTATTCTGGGCAGCGAAGCCGTTTAAGATTGATTTTCATTTAGGTTTGCGTTGTCGTTCTTTTCTTTGCATCGATGACAGATCCCTTGAAAATCAAGACGATGATCGATGACAAAAAATCCATACTCCTGCTCCAGCCGTTCTTCTAATGGCAAAAGCCAGTCTTCCTTGATCTCATCCATGGTTCCACATTGTACACATATGAGGTGATGGTGATGATGCTTGTTGCTATCCGTACGAAGATCGTAGCGTGCTACACCATCGCCGAAATTTAATTTTTCGACAACATGCATTTCACTTAGCAATTCCAATGTCCGATAAACCGTTGCAAGTCCGATTTCTGGAGCTTTATCCTTAACTAACATAAATACATCTTCTGCGCTAAGATGGTCATCTTCATTTTCAAGCAAAACTCGTACTGTTGCTTCGCGCTGCGGAGTTAATTTGTAGCCCTGCGACTGCAACTGTTGTTTAATCTTATCAATCCGGGCTTCCATGATTTCCCCCCTACCACATGACTGCGCCTTTTTCAGGAAAGGTTTCCTCTCATTATAGGGGCTAACATGCAGTAAAGTCAAACATTTTGGTGTCATATTGTGGCGTTAACAGACGCAATTAGTGGTGAAACCCAACTTATCATAACCGGTGAAATATAAGCCTCGAACAACGCAGCCCCTGCAAAAAGAATCAGCATCAGCACCGCTGTTGACGTAAATGAGCCTAGCTCAGGCGCAAGCTCACCCTTTTGCCGTAGAAGCCTGTTTTTGATGACGAACAAGGAGAAGGAAATCGCAGCAGCACTCATAATAATCATCGCCGGAATCACAATAATATTTTGCGGGGCAACTGACACAAGCGAGAACAGCACACCCTTCCAAGCATATTGATTGATGAGTGTCCCAACCGAAAAACCAACTAAGGCCCCTTTTAAGAAATTAAGCGCGAGTACCCCCGGTATACCAATTACGGTGATACCAAGCAGCCACAATAAGAGCAGCCACTTGCTGTGGAAAAAAAATCGATCCCAAAAAGAATCTGCTGCTCCTGAGCCGAGCCCTTCATTTATCAATTTTACATATTGATCTACATCTTGAGCCAGCTCCTGCTGCTGCTCTAGCGTAAGTGCATTTACCATTAGTGCGCCGAAAATAACACCAACAATAAATAATACGGATACAAATACGTATAACGATAATTGATTTTTTGCCATGGTCACCGGACCTTTCGCAGCTGTTGACCCAGCCCTAGTTTAGGGTTTCTACCAAACCTACATAGGCTTCTACCTTACCTTCAAAGGCTTCTATCCAAACCTTTAAGGCTTCTTGCTCTGTTGCTGCTTCTCAGATATTTTTTTATCCCAACCCTTAAGGCGCTTCGAACCCACCCAAACCCTCCCTTCCAAGGGAGGGCCCCAAGGGTTGCACCCTCTGGACTCCCACAATTGGACTAACCTTGAAGTTTGCCCGACGCCCGAGAGTTTCAGATGAGCATCGAACGCTTTCGTCCCTGCGGGACACGCTGGAAGTTTGTGCTTCAATGACAAGTCTATAGCTAGTGTCAATGGCTAGTTATTTAATGGATAACAACTGGACTAAATGGCACGTTATTGATCAGCTAGTGTTCGGGAATAGGTGGTAATTGGTCAGCTACTTAACAACAAGATAGGCACAGGTGTGTGACTATGCGGATTAGATAGGACTTTGTCATTAAAGAAAAACAATTAAGTAATAGATTTTCATTAAAGTTAAATATTTGAGTACACTTTATTAAACTCACGATGATTCGTGCCTCACTGTCAACTTCATCTGAACGGACTGAGGATACGATATTTATCCTTTTTAAGGCAGAATTCGCTTTTGGCGGACACAGAGGCTCTTATTTGCTCCATTTGATGCCTTTTGTTAACTAAATGAGACGAAACGGATTCTGTGTCCGCAAGAACTGCAAAACATAGAGGATCACAACAAATAAGCGTTGTGGTGTCCGCTGAAACGAGCAGCGAGACAACAATTTCAAGCCGCAAGAGAGATTTATTTGAGCATGCACTCTCACATGGACGAATAGCCAAACAGATTAGGGGTTGTCTTACTATTGTATTGTATGAGGACTTGCAGTGGGGTATGACGGGTATATTGAGGGAAGACAGGGTCGGTTAGAACCGACCTGTCAGGATGTATAGTTTCCAAGCGTAGACTGCTAGAATTGTTTTGGCGTCGCTGATACGCCCTTCTTGAATATATGCCTCAGCTTGCTCGAGAGTGATTGCTTCAACCTTCAGGTCTTCATCCTCGTCAGGGTTTATGACCCCTTGCTCTACCTTATCTGTGAAATAGACATAGAGTTTCTCATCGGCAAAACCCGGGGAAGTATAGAAAGCACTGAGCAGCTTCAAGTCATTTGAGCGGTAACCTGTCTCTTCCTCTAGTTCGCGCGCTGCAGCTGTCATCGGATCTTCACCTGGATCAAGCTTGCCTGCTGGAATTTCGATTTGGAATTTTTCCAAAGGCTTACGGAATTGCTCGACAACAAGCAGCTTGCCATCCAATAATGCCATAACCGCCGCTGCTCCCGGGTGTTTAACAATTTCACGTGTCGCCGTTCTGCCATCTGCCAGTGTGACCGTGTCTACCTGCAGGGTAATCATTTTACCTTCAAAGATAGGTTCTGTTTTAATTGTTTCCTCGCGCCATAGCTCCGATTGTAGCTGCTCTTCCACTCGAAATCTCCCCTTTTTAATTGTATTGGCTTATTTCGCATAACTTGTCCAGCCTCTGCATAACTATCATTATATCAAATGGACAGGGGCGAATAATATGAAACAATATGTTGCAATTAATCATTTGCGTTTAGTAGGCAAGGGCTGGGAGATACGGCATCAGCTTCGAAAGCTGTCTGCTTCATCCCTATCGAGAACCCCCATGTCCGAATATACGAACATTATTAGCGTGCGCCGCATTGCTCTGGAAAAAACAAATTAATTGTGTCTCGTAAGCAAACAAAAAGCAGACAAAAACCCTCCATCCGCGTCCAGTTTAATTTGGGCAGTAGGATTGAAGGGCTTTCTGTCATGTTGTGGCTAGCTTAGCTGTCGAGCGTTATAGCAAGATTTGATGTGCTATTCTGACACAGCTGCTTGCTTAATAATTTCTACTACGAGCTCAGTCGTTTTGACCAAATCTTCAACCTTGATCTGCTCTTTTGTCGTATGAATATGCTCATAACCAACAGCAAGATTGACAGTAGGAATTCCTAATCCGTTAAAAATATTAGCATCGCTTCCTCCGCCGGAATGAAACGTCCGCGGTGTACGGCCAATCGCAAGGATTGCTTTTTTGGCAAGCTGTACCACTGGATCTGCATCGTCATATTGATAGGCAGGATAAATAATTTCACTCACCAGCTCTCCACGTGCTCCAAATTCTACAGCAGCACTCTCCACCGCTTTACGCATCGCAGCAATTTGATTGTCCAGCTTATGCTGTACAATACTTCTCGCCTCAGCATATAGCGTAACAAAATCACACACAATATTTGTAGCGCCACCGCCCTCGAATCGACCGATATTCGCAGTTGTTTCTTCATCAATGCGTCCTAGCGGCATTCTCCCGATTGCTTTTGCCGCAACTTGTATAGCACTTATGCCATCCTCAGGATTAACGCCAGCATGCGCTGAACGGCCATACATTTTGATTGTAACCTTTGCCTGCGTCGGTGCTGCCACAGCTATATCTCCAACAGCACCATTAGAATCAAGCGCGTAGCCAAACTTAGCCTCCAGCTTGGATGCATCTAATGCGCGTGCACCAAGAAGTCCCGATTCTTCTCCGACCGTAATGACAAATTGTATACGACCGTGTGGAATGGATTGCTCCTTCACGACACGAATGGCTTCGAATATTGCAGAAATACCTGCTTTATCATCAGCCCCGAGAATCGTTGTTCCATCACTTCTTATGTAGCCATCCTCATCCAGCTGCGGTTTGATGCCGACACCAGGCGTAACTGTATCCATATGGCATGTAAAAAAAATCGTTGGTGCCGATGCAGCTGCTCCCTCCGCTTCCCATATTACGAAGAGATTGCCTGCACCATGACCTGTTTTGGCTGCTGCGTCATCTTCGCTAATTTGCAAGCCAAGTGCTTCAAACTTTTGCTTTAGTACACGGCTGATTTCCTGCTCGTGTTTAGTTTCGCTATCAACCTTGACCAATTCCATAAATTCGTTCACTAAACGATCTTTTGCAATCATAACGTTTCCTCCGCCCATTACTTTCGTATACAATAGAGTAAATGACAAGCTCATAGCATGCTATGACGTTCCAAATCAAGAAAGGGGTTTTCCATATGCGCAGACAGCGATTGATTCGTATAGTTGCCATTGTAGTCGTATCCGCATTAGTTTTATCTTCTTTATTTGCTGGTCTTGGATCATTGTTCCTTTACTAGATCCATCTCACATTTGAATTCTTTCAAAAAATGAGGGAGCAATTGGTTCGCCGCTTCCTCAACTGATAACTCAAGTCCCGTTAGATCATTGAAGGACGTAACACCAAATTGTTCGATTCCGCAAGGAATGATTCCACTGAACCCTTCCTCGGCAATGCCTGATTTAATATTGAGTGCAAATCCATGACTCGTAATAAAGCCCCGCTGCTTGCGGGCTTTATTAAATTTCACGCCTATGGCAGCTATCTTCAGATTACCGACCCACACACCTGTATATTCCGGCTTTCTGCCCGCTTCTATACCATACTCGCTTAGCCAATTAATAATGACTTGCTCCAAGCTGCGCAAATAACCATGTAAATTAAGACCCTCTGCATCCAAATAAAGAATCGGATAACCAACCAGCTGACCAGGACCATGATAAGTGATATCCCCGCCACGATCTATTTGGTACAAAGTAATACCTCGTTCCTTGAGCTGCCCTTCATCAAGCAGAAGATGCTCTGGATGTTTGTCAGATCCCATCGTATACGTAGGCGGATGCTGAAGAAGGAGCAGCGTTTGCTTACGCTCCTCCTGGTCTATTTGCTTTACATAAGTTTTTTGCAGCTCCCACGCTTCCGCGTAATCAAGCATACCGATATAATGGGCATCCAGCCGTCTCAAGCCTCGTGCGTTATCCGCTTCAGACATGATCGTGCTCCCCTTTTCTAATACAATTTGCTTTCTAGATTAAAGCTCTCCAAGTTGTCCTTCACTCGTTGTAAGAAACGACCACAGATGACGCCGTCCAAAATCCGGTGATCCAAAGACAAGCAAAGATTAGCCATTGAACGAACAGCAATCATGTCGTTAATGACGACAGGACGCTTCACGATCGATTCAAATGTTAGAATCGCTGCTTGCGGATAATTAATAATCGGATAAGATAAAATAGATCCAAAAGAACCTGTATTATTAACGGTGAATGTACCACCCTGCATATCCGAAAGTGTCAGTTTTCCTTCTCTCGTTTTGCGGGCAAGCTCTTCAATTTCTTTGGCAAGGCCGGCTACATTTTTGTGATCAGCATTTTTGATAACAGGGGTAAGTACAGAATCCTCTGTACCAACCGCTAGCGCAATATTGATATCACGTTTCACAATGATTTTATCTACAGCCCACATGGAGTTCATGATAGGCACATCTTTGATCGCGTTAACGACAGCTTTGAGCAAGAAAGCTAAATACGTCAAATTAATGCCTTCACGCTTCATGAAGTCTTCCTTAAGCTTATTTCGAAGAAGTACGAGATTCGTTACATCGACTTCAATCATAGTCCAAGCATGTGGAATTTCACTTACGCTCTGCCTCATATTTCTAGCAATCGTATTACGAATAGGCGTTACATCAATGAAATTGTCACCACGACCAAATCCCGCAGCGCCTTCCACTTCAATTTTCGGGAACCTTGGCGTTTCCGTCAAATGCAGACCCGAAGAACGAACCTGTGCTGCTGCATCAACCGTCCTAGGTGCTGGCGCCGCAGTGCTGCTTCCTAAAACCTGATCGCCTTTACCCGTTGCGCCTTCCGCTATGTACGCAAGAACGTCCTTACGTGTAATACGACCGCCTAATCCGGTTCCTGGAACATCAGTTAATCGGATCCCATGTTCTGCTGCTAGTTGTTGGACAGCAGGTGAGAAACGATTGCGCATAGGAGTGTCTTGCAAATCAATTTCACCTACTTGTACACCTGAAGCTCCACCTGAAGCAACTGACTGGGATTCCGCTGCTCCCGCTCCGGTATCTTCAGTAGTACCTTCTGTTTCGATTATGCAGATCGCAGTGCCGACCGGAACGGTCTCACCCTTATCGACTAGGATGCTTACAAGCTTGCCAGCAACCGTAGAAGGCAGTTCAGCATTTACTTTATCTGTAATGATCTCACAGATTGGCTCGTAAATATCTATCCAGTCACCCGGCTGCTTCAGCCATTTATCTATTGTAGCCGACACCAGTGATTCTGCTAGTTGTGGCACGACGATTTCAGTCATAATTTTCATTATTCACATCTCCCTACTGGCCGAGGCGTAAACGGCTACCGCCGTCCTCTGGCGGCGCAGCATACGTTTCGCGTTGACATTTAAGCTTAGTTCTTAAGCTATGCCTGCAATTCTTGTATCCTAATAAAGAGCTAGCTGTCGCATAGCTTCTTTTACTTTTTCTTTATTGAGCATAAAAAACTTCTCGCCTGGGGGATTAATCGGCATCGCTGGCACGTCAGGTCCGCATAGTCTCATAATCGGAGCATCAAGCTCATAAAGCAGCTCTTCTGCAATGATCGCTGACACTTCTGCACCCACGCCGCCTGTCTTATTATCCTCATGGATAATGAGCACCTTGCCTGTTTTCCTTACCGCTTCCAGAATTCCTGCTTTATCAAGCGGTTGAAGCGTCCGCAAATCGAGAATATGAGCGCTAATGCCCTCTGATGCAAGCTCCGCAGCTGCCTGCTCTACAAAATGTAGAGGGAGACTATAACCGATTACCGTAATGTCATCGCCTTCGCGAAGCACATTCGCTTTGCCGATTGGAACAATGTAATCATCATCTGGAACCTCACCCGTAATGAGCTTATAGCATTTTTTGTTTTCAAAATAAAGCACCGGGTCCGGATCACGAACAGCCGCTTTAAGCAACCCCTTCGCATCGTATGCGCGGTATGGCGCAACAATTTTTAGACCCGGCGTACCGAAAAATACCGATTCCGTACATTGTGAATGATACAATCCACCGAAAACTCCGCCGCCGATTGGCGCGCGAATTACGAGCGGGCAAGTCCAATCATTGTTCGAGCGGTAACGTATTTTGGCGGCTTCACTTATAATCTGATTCGTAGCTGGAAACATGAAATCTGAATACTGCATTTCCGCAATCGGCTTCATACCATACATCGCGGCGCCAATGGCTACCCCTGCAATAGCCGATTCTGCAAGCGGCGTATCAAGAACACGTTCCTCACCGAATTGTTCAATCAATCCTTTTGTCGTTGTGAAGACACCGCCTTTAAGACCAACATCCTCACCTAGAATGAATACATCCTCATCCCGTTCCATTTCTTCCTTCATTGCTTGGCGTATTGCATCAATATATTCAATGACTGCCATTATTCCATTCCTCCTTGCTCAGCATCATCCGCATATACATGCAGCAATGTAGATTCCGGCGTCGGGAACGGCGCTTTGTCGCCATATTCAGTAGCCTCGTCAAGCAGCTTGCGAATTTTGGCTTGAAGCTCGGTTTCAAGCTCCTCTGACCAAATATTGCAATCAATCAAATATTGCTTATATTTAGGAATTCCATCTTTCGCACGATTGAGATCAACCTCGTCCTTCGTGCGATATGCGAGATCATTATCTGATGTTGAATGTGGTGAAATACGGTACATTAACGCTTCAATCAGCGTTGGACCTTCGCCTGCAATTGCGCGCTCACGCGCTTCCTTCACAACTCGGAATACTTCTAGTGCATCATTGCCATCAACCTGAAGTCCAGGGAAGCCGTAACCAAGTGCACGATCAGCAACCGTACCTGCTAGCTGCTTGTGAATAGGAACAGAAATTGCATATTGATTGTTTTCACACATGAAAATAACAGGCAGCTTATGTACACCTGCAAAGTTGCAGCCTTCATGGAAATCGCCTTGGTTACTCGAACCTTCGCCGAAGGTTACGAAGCTAACAAGAGGTGTGTTTTTCATTTTTGCTGCTAGCGCGATGCCAACAGCATGTGGAACCTGAGTAGTAACTGGGCTGGAGCCCGTTACAATCCGCAGCTTCTTCGAGCCAAAATGGCCAGGCATCTGGCGTCCGCCGCTATTTGGATCTTCCGCTTTCGCGAAAACCGACAGCAACAGATCTCGCAATGTCATGCCAACAGATAGCACGAAGCCATAATCCCGATAATACGGTAAAAAATAATCAGTTTCACGATTAAGCGCATAAGCTGCGGCAACCTGTGCCACCTCTTGTCCTACACCGGATACGTGAAAATTAATTTTCCCTGCGCGCTGAAGCAATAGCATACGCTCATCAAATTTCCGTGCAGTCACCATCGTTGCATACATATCAATTGCTTGCTCATCGCTAAGCCCTAATTCCAAATGACGAACATTTTGCCCAGTGGAAGCAGATTGGGTCATAAGGTGTTCCTCCTTTTTTTCGCACTATTATAACCTGGTACTAAGACTTGATCATATTTATTATAACTCCATTTGATCCAAAAAGAAAACAGTCTTCATTAGAACGATATCGCTCTGCCATCTACCGCAAGCATCGCTTCACCTAACGCCTCAGAAAGCGTCGGATGAGGATGAATCATTTGGCCAACTTCCCAAGGTGTTGCATTCAGTATGCCCGCAAGTGCCGCTTCGGATATTAGCTCTGTTGCATGAGCGCCGATCATATGAACCCCAATAATGTCATTTGTCTTTCTGTCGGCTATTACTTTGACGAATCCATCCTTCTCACCAGATACTAGTGCTTTTCCGATCGCTTGAAATGGAATTTTTCCAGTCTTAATATCATGGCCTTTCGCACGAGCGCCATCCTCTGTCAATCCATAAGAAGCAATTTCTGGCCGTGAATAAATACATCTAGGAATCAGATGTGCTTCGATTGCAGCCTTCTTCTCACCGTTAATATGCTCCGCTGCCATTAATCCCTCATGTGCAGCTGCATGGGCGAGCTGAACGCCGCCGATAACATCACCGATCGCATAAATATGCGGTTCACCTGTTTGACCGAACGCATTTACTTCAATTACGCCATTCGTTGTACGAATATCGGTATTTTCCAGACCAATATTTTCGACGTTTGCCTGTCTGCCTACAGATACCAACAGCTTCTCAGCAGTCAACAATACATCACCATCTTGCGTAGCTGCCACTATAGAAACTTCGCCGTTTTCTCCTTTGTATTGGTCAGTTTGTAATTGAACGCCTGTTAGGATGCGTACACCGCGTCCACTTAGCACTCTTGTAAGCTCAGCAGACACCTCTGTGTCTTCACCAGGAAGCAAGCGTGAGCCCGCTTCGACCAAGATAACCTGAACGCCAAAATCATTCAGCAATGAAGCCCACTCTACGCCAATAACACCGCCACCGACAATAATGATAGACTTGGGTAATTTGTCCATAACAAGCGCTTCGTCGCTGGTCATAATATATTCGCAATCCGGCGTCAAACCAGGCAATAACCGAGGTCTAGAGCCCGTCGCTATAATTAGATTCGTCGATACAACCGATTCCATTTCTCCATCAAGAAGTTCTACTGCTAACGAGCCGCTCTTTGGCGAGAAGATCGAGGGACCTACTACTCTTCCTTTACCTTGAATAATCTGAATTCCATTCTTTTTCATTAAACTTTGAAGGCCGCGATGAAGCTGTTCTACCGTCTGCTCCTTACGTTCCTGTACTCTGTCATAGTCTAGCGAGATGGCTCCTTCTGCCACTTTAATGCCGTATGAGCTCGCTTCGAGCAATGTCGAATATACCTCTGCGCTGCGCAGCAGAGATTTACTCGGAATACATCCTTTATGTAAGCAAGTTCCGCCAAGCTTGTCCATTTCAATAATTGCTACCTTCTTGCCTAATTGTGCAGCACGAATCGCTGCTGTATAACCGCCAGGCCCGCCTCCGAGCACAGCTACGTCCACCTGTATAGCCATAAAATCATTCCTTTCATAATAACCATCAATATATACTGGTTTTGCCTATTTATATAAGTCTCAAGCATGCCCATTCGCATTGTAACATGCCATCTATCCCTATTGTACCTGTTTTTACCGATGATGACATCGTCGTTTTACGAAATAGACACTAAAGTTGTAAAAAGGTATGATAGAGCTAACTGTATATTTTGACCGATAAGGAGACGCTGTATTTATGAAATTAGTTGCTGCTCGACTCATTGCCATCCTCATGCTTGTTATTCCTGGCTTAATCGCCTGCTTCGGCTTTCTGAAGATGAAAGATTCACTCTTTGTCTATTTCTCCGAATTTGGAAATGATGCTATTACACCAGACTTTCATTGGCTGAATTTTTTACTTGGATTAATTATGTTTCTCGCAGGTGCAGGCTTTATCGCAGGCTGGACTTTTTTCCGAGACCGCAAGCGGAATTATGTGGCTCCAAGATTCAAGCCAAAGCGTCCTCGTCCGCCAAAACCACAAAGTTAATAATCAAAACCGCTAAAGATGGGATCGTGACGATCCTTACTTAGCGGTTTTTCTAATAAAAATAGACTTTATTCGTACAGCCACAGCTACTCAACATAATCAAGCATCTGTGTATACGCCTTCGGCACCATGTAGGAAGCTGCAAGCTCTGTTTTGTCAGACATGAGAAACATCCTAACGAGCGAGCTGCTCGTCTGCATGTAATGAGTATAGGGTGATAAATAAATCGTATCTGCCATCGTTGTGTTACGAATGTATTGCTCAAGCTGCAATTCATATTCTAGATCCGTTGCATTACGTATTCCCCGTATAACCACGTTGATGTCATGCTCGTTAATATAATCCGCAACAATACCTTCATAAGGAATGATTTGAATTTTCTCATCCTGTGGGACCGATAAACTAACAAGCTCTGTTCGCTGTTCAATCGTAAAATGATGCTTTTTGGAGCGATTGTTAGCGATAATAATATGAACTTCGCTAAATAAGTGGAAGGCTCTCTCAATAACGGATACATGTCCGAGCGTAATCGGGTCAAAGCTTCCTGCGTAGACGGCTCTCATCCTGTCATCTCTCCTCGTATATATTTTACATTGCGATGATGCTTTCCACATAAAATTACAATTGTCGGCAGTTCAATTTATTTTCTCCACATACAACTGCATTACTATGAAATTAACCAAAAGAAAAGAGGTGCAATCATGAAAATTGTATTCGATGTTACCGTAGATGGGAAAGTAAAAGAAACAATCCAGCCACAGTCGCAGCGGTTAAAAGAAATTCATAGCTTTATAAAAGCAGAATCGACTGGTTTAATCAAGAAATATGGCAGCAACGTTTATTTAAACCGCAGAGTTATTTACAATTGAGGCATCCATGAGGGCCTTTTTTTTTTGAGTAAACGTCCCTTCCACTTTAATCGTTTTTTATAACCTCTACACCATCAACACTCTTTACATACCAAGGTCAGTTTACGGTTATTTAGAACGTTTGTAGGACATCCTCAGCATATTAGATATGTTAATAAAAATGGAGGTCGTCACCTATGAGTCGACGAAAGATGCATGAAAGACTCAAATTAAAACAAATCGAAACCCAGCATGGCGAGCAATTCAACAATTTATTGCGCTATGTATTTCAAGTGACTAATCGTGATTTACAAACCTTTGGCTGGGAGAACAGAGAAATTGCAAAGTCGAAGCTGCCGGTGCTCCAGTATGCCGACGTTCAAGGATGGTTTGATGGGGACAAGCTTATTTCACAGCTCGCAGTCTACCCTTTCCAAGTGAACATCTACGGACATATTTACGAAATGGGCGGACTAACAGGTGTAGGCACCTATCCCGAGTATGCTAATTTAGGCTTAATGAACAAGCTTATGCTGCTTGCACTAAGTAAAATGCGGGAACGAAAGCAATCGATTTCTTACTTGTACCCCTATTCCATCCCCTATTACAGGCGCAAAGGCTGGGAGATCATTTCAGATAAAATCTCATTTGAAGTGCCGGACACTCAACTTCCGAAGCTGAAGAACGTGCCAGGAAACGTCGAACGAGTATCGATAGAACATCCAGATATCAAAACCATATATGAACAGTTCGCCTTGCTTCACCACGGCGCCATGCTGCGAAATGAGCTTGCTTGGGAAGAATATTTGCGTTGGGATTTAGATGACATGACCGTCGCTATTTATTATGACAACAACGATTTGCCTATGGGCTATTTGCTGTATTGGATAGCTGAGGAGATCTTTCATATGAAAGAAATGATTTACATTAATGAAGAAGCGCATACTGGATTATGGAACTTTGTCAGCGCTCATTTCTCAATGATTACGCTCGTTAAAGGGGATATCTACAAGGATGAGCCTCTTGCATTCATTTTAGACGATGGAGATATTAAGGAAACGATTGCACCTTACTATATGGCTCGAATTGTGGACATCGTTTTATTCATTGAGCAGTATCCGTTCCAAAGTTTGGAGAAGGACTCTCGGCTAGTTATTAATCTGCATGATCCTATGCTCGAATGGAATCAAGGAACCTTTACGCTAACCGTTGATACTAGCGGCAGAGGTCAAATATGTCAGGGAGGAATTGGCCCTTCCTTGGTTGTAGACATCCCCGTCTTAACGACGATGCTAATGGGATATAAGCGACCAACCTATCTGGCTCGAATCGGCCGCTTGCAGGCAGATGACGCTTCCATCCGAATACTTGAACAATTGATCAATCAGGAGCGTCCCTACTTTTCAGATTATTTCTGATTTTGGGATTGGTAATTGAAATTATAAACAAGGGGCCGTCCCAAAAGTCATCAAAGACAAAGATGACGATGGGATAGCCCCTTTCTATTCAGAACAAATTTGGTTCCCAAGTTCACTACGCAGTCGAATGATCTTCCGATCGCTGTTGTTCGCGGACCCTTTTGAGAGGGCTCCTTTTTACATGCAGTGAAATAAGGCCATTCAATATTATTTATCAAGAAAAATACTTATTATTGCTGCACCATGCTTTCAATTTTAACTTTACCGAACCTCTTGCAATTAATTATTCAGATCAATAATTATATTTAAACTATTTTATACCATCTATACCTTAATATTATTTTTATTTTAAATATATATCATTTATTTCAAAAATAGATTTTCAACCTATTGGTATCCTGCGTTGAAAATAAATCCTTCGAATCTCATCAGATAGACACGATCCAGTTCTTGTATAGCCTCTATTAAAAGGATCAATATTTCTAAGTTTAGTATGAGTAAAATTGTTTATCTGTCATAACAAAAACACCGTTATTTATTGGTTATAAACAACCAATAAATATGCGGTGTCTGTTGATTTATGATCTTGAAGTTTATTCGTTTTGAAACGCCCTATTCGGATATTTACCGCCATAATTGTTCTGGCTGTAAACGCATTCCAAAACCTCTTCACACTTACTGTTACGCTAATCGTCCCCCTCTCAGCTAACTTTATGCTCAATCCGCAGCTTATCAGCCACCATCGCGATGAACTCTGAGTTCGTCGGTTTAGATTTACTAATATTGATTGTATAGCCGAATAGGTGAGAGATGCTGTCGATGTTGCCCCGAGTCCAAGCCACTTCAATGGCATGGCGGATCGCGCGCTCAACGCGGGAAGGCGTTGTTTTGAACTTCTCAGCAATCGCAGGGTAAAGAGTTTTTGTAATCGCACCAAGAATTTCAATATTGTTATAAACCATCGTAATGGCTTCGCGCAAATATTGATAACCCTTAATATGTGCCGGCACTCCGATTTCATGAATGATGCTCGTAATGTTAGCATCCAGGTTTTTACCTTTAGGGATTGGTACGACATTTGATTTCATCGAAGAAGAACTAGTTGTGAAGCTGCCCGTAGACGAGTATGTTGGATTTCCAACAAGCTGGCGGATACGATTAGCTAAAATATCCATGTCAAACGGTTTCAGAATATAATAGGAAGCACCAAGTTGTACCGCTTTTTGGGTAATATTCTCTTGTCCGAAAGCAGTAAGCATAATGATCTTGGGCATAGGGGATAGATTAATTTCTTTCAATCGCTCTAGAACGCCTAACCCGTCCAAATGAGGCATAATAATATCAAGGATAAGTACATCTGGAACCTTTCTTGTTTCCTCCAAATGTCTTAAAACCTCTTCTCCATTATACGCGACTCCACTCACACTCATATCACTTTGTTCGGATATGTATTCCGATAACAAGTTAGTAAACTCTCGGTTGTCATCTGCTAATAATACTTCGATTTTATGCAAGTTGTGGTCCTCCCTTAAATGATATTCATGTTTTCGCTCGCTAGTTGTCTGATTAAAGTTTTCGACATGTGGAGTTCAATTCCTTCTGTCGAAAATTATTTTTCTTTATTTTTTTATGGAGTTTCGATATAATAAATAATTTGTTACACGTACCGATTATGTTCGTTCTTCTTCGACAAAAATCATTGCTCATTTATTTGATCACGCGTTTTTTAGATAGATGGCTCAAATAAAAAAATAACGACCACCTAAGCTTTGATTCAGCTTAGGCGATCGTTATTTCTAACGTATTAACCTTATGCAGCTTCACCCAAATGACTATTTGCCGACTTCAACAAAACACCTGCATCCTGCAGCATCCACTCAATAAAACAGCCATATCCTGATGAAGGATCATTGACGAATACATGAGTAACTGCACCAACTAGTTTGCCATCTTGTATAATCGGGCTTCCAGACATCCCCTGTACAATACCTCCGGTCTTACTTAACAAACGCTTGTCTGTAATCTTGATGACCATACCCTTTGTCGCTGGACCAGATTGCTTTGATACATGTACGATTTCAATATCAAAGCGCTCAACCTTCTGTCCATTCACAACAGTCAAAATTTGCGCTGGCCCTTCATTAACATCCTCGGCAAAAGCGACAGGAACAGATTTATCACTGTAGCTGTGAGTAGGAACTTCATTCATTTTGCCGAAAATGCCAAACGGAGTATTTCGCTCTACATTACCTAATATTTTGCTTTCTTTCACAAAATGCGCTCTTTTTTCTCCTGGCTCGCCATTTTGGCTTTTGTTAATGGACGTAACGCTGGACTGTAAAATCTGACCCTCGCCAACATCGATCGGTGTTTGTGTGTCCATGTCTGTAATTACATGCCCTAAAGCTCCATAAACGCCTTGATCGGGTGCGTAAAATGTTAATGTGCCTACTCCAGCTGCTGAGTCACGGATATACAAGCCTAACCGCCACGCTTTATCTTCCGCATCATATACAGGATTAAGCAATGTCTTATTTAATTGACCATCTCGCTTATACGTCACTTCAAGCGGCTTCTTGTCATTGCCCGCCTTCTCACTTAGCTCAGCAATCCTATTCACTTGATTGATGCTTGTACCATCAATCTTAACAATTAAATCGCCCAGCCGGAGTCCTGCGGCTTCACCAGGCGATTGCTTCAAGCCGTTGCTGCCAGCTACCTGATGATGACCTACAACTAAAATGCCTGAGGATTTAACTTTAACCCCAATCGTTTGGCCGCCTGGAATGACACGTAAATCAGGTACGACATTAACCTTAACAGTCTTGAATGGAATTTTACCAAATAATTTCACTTTCATCTTGGTTTGACCGCTTTGACTCGACTGCAGTGACAGTGGTTCATTCAAATTTACAGATAAAGAATGACTGGTTGATCCGTTAATCTGAAGCATTTGAGGGTCGACCGTTACTTCTGCATGAACGGGCACTCCATACTGTAAACGTTTCAGTTGCCCGGAGAATAAACGAAGTTCATTCGGGATTGCGGCAAAGTGTTGAAACGGGGTGGAGCTTCCGATCATGCAAATGAAGAAAACAAGAACCAGGCCAAACCATCGCTTCCTTTGATTGGAGTTCAATGATTTCACGCTCCCTGTAATTCCATCGCATGACGAAGAAGGATAAATCGCCAATGGCGTACCTTTAAGTTACCCTCACCCGGTCGTTTTATGTCCGCAAAATCATTCCCTAATTGGCTTCCATTACGCTCCTTTCTGTCTATGTGCCAAATCAAGCATTTCTTGTGCGTGGTTCCTTGTTTTTTCCGTAACCTCTACACCGCCTAGCATACGAGCAAGTTCCTCAATACGAACCTCATCCAGCAGCTCGGAGACTGATGTCGAAGTACGTGCACCAATAACCTGCTTGCGTATTTCATAATGATGATCAGCCATGCAGGCAACCTGCGGTAAGTGAGTAATGGAGAACACTTGACACTTGGATGCAAGCTGAGACATTTTCTCCGCTATAGCTTGAGCAGCTCGTCCGCTTACACCAGTATCGACCTCATCAAAAATCAGAACTGGAACTTGATCTATTTCTGCAAAAATGCTCTTCAGGGCAAGCATAATACGAGACATTTCTCCGCCTGAAGCAATTTTACTTAGTTGTTTTAACGGTTCACCTGGATTAGTAGAGAGCATAAAAATAGCTTCATCCATTCCATTCGTATGCAAACGAATCTGCTTCGTCTCATCTGACCCACCAACCGTTGTATCAATTTGCACACGGAACTTGGCAGCTGGCATTTGAAGCTGTCCTAACTCATTCTCGATCGCTTCAGACAGCTTTGTGGCTGCATGCTCACGCAGCTGCGATAATTCCTGTGCAAGTACGAGTGCTTGATCGTAAAGTTTTAATTCTTCTGCACGCAAATCCTCAAGCAGTTGATCACGATTTTCAATTTTGTCGCGATCCACAATTGTCCGCTCTAAATAAGCGAGTATATCGGGTATTGTCTCACCATATTTCCGCTTCATACTATTTATCAAATCAAGCCTGTCTTCTACCTGTGAGAGCTGATCAGGATCAGACTCAATTCCATCTCGATAATCACGCAGTTGAAAAGCAGCGTCCTCTGCTTGATAAAAGGCAGATTGAAGCTGTTCAAGCAGCGGATTTAATTTGGCAGCGTCGTACGTTTGAATATCGGTCAGCTTAGCTACCGCTTTGCTGACCATATCAAGCCCTTTGCCACCATAAAGCAGCGAATAGGCTTCTGAGACGGCATCCATTCTTTTTCCCGCATACATTAACTTGCGCCGCTGCTCGGCAAGTAATTCATCCTCTAACGGTTTCAGTTGGGCATTCGTAATTTCTTCAATCTGAAAACGATACAAATCAAGCATTTGTACATTATGTCTAGTCGAATTTTCCAGTTCACGCAGAGATGCTCTTGCTTTCTGCAGCTGTGCAAAAATATTCCGATATATTTGTTTGCGTTCAATTAATAAATCCCCAGCGAACAAATCCAGCCATTCTAAATGCTGTTCCGTACGAAGGAGTGATTGATGCTCATGTTGTCCATGTATGTTAACAAGACACTCTCCTACTTCCCTAAGCATCGTCATGGTCACTAACTGGCCATTAACTCGGCTGCTGCTCTTGCCATGCGAGGACAGCTCTCGTCTAATTACTAACATCTCTTCACTAGAAGCATGTACACCAAGCTTGTTCAGAACGACCCAAACTGGATGATTGCTTGGGAGGTCAAATAAAGCCTCCATCTCCGCTTTATCACAACCGTATCGTACCATGTCTGCGGAGCCTCTACCGCCGACCAGTAAGCTTAGTGCATCAATTAAAATCGATTTACCTGCACCTGTTTCACCCGTCAACACATGAAATCCATGATGAAATGTAACGTTTACTTCTTCGATTACCGCTAAATTCCTGATAGACAACTCACGCAGCATGGTTCTGATATCCTCCTTAGTTCAATAGCTCAAGTATTCGTTCAACTACTTCATTGCTTTTCGTCTTAGTACGACAGATCATTAATATTGTGTCATCACCGCAAATTGTCCCCATAACCTCAGACCACTCCATATTATCAACCAATGCCCCAATCGCATTAGCTGAACCTGGTAAACACTTCATGACAACGAGGTTATCTGTAAAATCAATATGTACAAAATGATCTAATAAAGCTCGCTTTAGCTTATGAATCGGATTCTGCTTCTGATGCTCTTGAGGAATGGAATACCTGTATTTCCCTTCACCTGCCGGCACCTTTATTAGCATTAACTCCTTCATATCGCGCGATACCGTTGCTTGCGTTACTTGCATACCTGATGTGCGAAGTGCCTCGACAAGCTCCTCTTGTGTCTCTATGACAAAATTGGTAATGATCTCTTTGATTCGATATTGGCGAATCCCCTTCATAAGAAAACCTCCATGAGTTATTATTCTGCGATGTGAAACGTGATCTTTCGGATAAGCTTTTCCTTCGCGTCCACGTACAATATACCGTCGCATTCAGGCAATAGCAGGGAATAAACAAGTAATCGCTCTCTCACGCCGCTTGGCGACCAGTCCATTGGCATCCGGTCACGAGCAGTTTTCACAATATACGTGCTATTATTCATTACCGCAATGTAATCAATATATAACCGACTTCCCTTTCCAAGCGGCACATCGTCCATCTTGATTGGAATCGGTACTAAATGCTTTCCTGAGCTTACCTCGTACCCCGCTTGTTCCAACAATATTATGTTCTCATCATCTGCTTTGAGTACGCCGCCTCTGCCTAACTTAAGCCGGTTTAGACTACCAGGCTCGTGCAGCCAGCGATAAAACACTCTTAACAACCAAATAATAAACAAGCAACCTGCAATCACCATTATTATTCTGTCACCGTAAGCTCCCACCAGCATCCCCCATTCGTAAATGGATTATTTACTTAATCGTTCGCTATGGCGGGGGCATATTCCTGTTTATCACAATTACCGAACGTTTGTTTGCTTTTCTATAGTTTAACAAATGGAGCATGCTGCTGTAAAGTAAAAAAAGATGTCGGCAGCTATGATTCTGCTCGACACCTTCCTAGTTTATTGTTGTTATTTATTAGTTGTAAACGTTACGTTTGCTTGTTTCACAAGCTCCGCTAGCGCGTAATTATCTGGCACAGCAGTATTCGGCTCAGCATTCCAATGCCAGTAAGCCAAAAATTCAATATTACCTTCTCCGCCTGTAATCGGCGAAAAAGTAATATCCTGCAAAGAATAACCAAGCTCCGCAGCCAAAGTTAATACTTTACTCAGCACATCTTTGTGTACGGCAGAATCTCGCACGACACCTGATTTACCTACATTTTCGCGGCCAGCCTCGAATTGCGGCTTAATCAAAGCAACAATCCCAGACCCAACTGATAATAATGTAGATAATGCAGGCAAGATGTGTTTTAAAGATATAAATGATACATCTATTGTAGCGAATGTCGGCAAAGGTCCAACTAAATCAGCTGGCTGTGTATAACGAAAATTGGTACGCTCCATAACATGTACGCGCTCATCTTGTCTAAGTGACCAATCAAGTTGATTATAACCGACATCAATCGCATAGACATAAGTCGCACCGTTTTGGAGTGCGCAATCGGTAAACCCACCCGTAGATGCTCCAATATCAAGCATAACGCGCCCGTTCAAATCGATATTAAACGACCGAATTGCCTTTTCAAGCTTTAATCCACCGCGGCTCACATAAGGATGCAGAGCACCCTTCACCTTAATGTCCGCCGTACGTGGTACTTTCATACCGCTTTTGTCGACAGGTTCGTCATTTACAAGCACGAGACCTGCCATTAAAGCCGCTTTTGCTTTTTCTCTGCTTTCATAATAGCCGCGTTCAACGAGCAGCACGTCTATACGCTCTTTAGTTGTGGTTGTCATCTTTCACCCTCAGACGTTACTGTCGACCAGTAACTCGTTTCATGCGCTTTGGCTGCATCGACTTCAAATCGGAAGCAACTCTTTCGGCCGTTAAACCAATTTCTTTTCTTTGCTCTTCGATCGATCCATGCTCTACAAATACATCAGGCACGCCAATGATACGAATGGTCAGGCCATAAATGCCTTTGAGCGAATAAAATTCAAGTACTGAGCTTCCAAAACCGCCAAGTTCCGCATTTTCCTCAAGCACAATCATATGTCTGCCTTCTGCAGCCAGTGTAAGAAGCAGTTCCTCATCCAGCGGCTTAATAAAGCGAGCATTTACAATTTGTACATTGATGCCTTCTCGTTTGAGAAGTTCTGCAGCCTCTTCAGCAACTTGAATCATAGGACCAATGGCCAAAATTACGCTGGAGTCGCCTTCGCGAACCGTTTCCCACTTGCCTATTGGAAGAGCTTGCGGGTTGGCCTCCATTTCGACGCCTAATCCTGCAATCCGTGGATAACGAACAGCGATTGGACCATCATCATAGTCTGCTGCAGTCTTAAGCATTTGTCTTAGCTCATTCTCATCCTTAGGCATCATAATAACCAAATTCGGAATATGTCTTAAGAATGAAATATCATAAACACCGTGATGAGTTTCACCATCCGGACCAACAAAGCCAGCTCGGTCTATAGCAAAAATAACATTTAAGTTCTGACGGCAAATATCATGAACGACTTGATCATAGGCACGCTGTAAAAACGTTGAGTATACAGCAAATACTGGCTTCATGCCTTCAATAGCTAATGCTGCTGCCATTGTTGCTGCATGCTGCTCTGCTATACCTACATCGATCATCCGATTCGGAAATTTTGCTGCAAATGGAAGTAAGCCTGAACCACCAGGCATTGCCGGTGTAACCGCGACGATTCGCTCATCCTTCTCAGCAAGCTCGATTAGCATTTTGCCAAATACGTCGGTATACATAGGCGGCCCAACTGCCTTTAACACTTGGCCAGATTCAATTTTGTATGGCGTGATGCCATGCCATTTGAACGAATCTGCTTCAGCAGGAGAATACCCTTTACCTTTAACAGTCAATACATGCACAAGTACAGGACCAGGCATGGAATCCGCTTGTCGCATAATGTCAATCACTTGCTCAAGATCATGACCATCTACGGGACCTAAATACGTAAATCCAAATTGCTCAAATAAAATGCCGCTGACGAGCAAATATTTCAAGCTATCTTTGAAGCGTTCAGCAGTCTTCGCGAGCTTACCGCCAATTGCCGGTATTTTGTTTAACAGCTGTTGCAGCTCGTCTTTTGCTTTATGATAATGACGATCTGTACGAATTTTCCCTAAATAATGATGCAATGCACCAACATTAGGAGCGATAGACATCTCATTGTCATTCAAGACGACGATTAGATTTTTCTTCTCGTGTCCTATATGGTTGAGTGCCTCCAAAGCCATACCGCCGGTAAGTGCACCGTCTCCGATAACAGCAACAACTCGATTGCTCTCGCCTTTCAGATCACGAGCAAGCGCCATACCCATAGCAGCTGACAACGATGTGCTGCTATGTCCGGCTTCCCAAACATCATGCTCACTTTCTGCACGTTTGACGAATCCGCATAAACCTTTATATTTACGAAGAGTGTCGAATCGGTCCATCCGACCTGTTAATATTTTATGCACATAAGATTGATGACCAACATCATAAATAAACTTATCTTCAGGGCTATTAAATAAATAATGCATGGCTAGGGTCAACTCGACAACTCCTAAATTAGGAGCGAGATGACCACCCGTAACGGAAAGCTTCTCAATAAGGAACTGACGGATTTCAGCGGCCAGTTGCTCTAGCTGAGCGGTTGTCAAAGCTTTCAAATCTTGAGGTCCGTTAATCTGGTCAAGCAGCACGTTACTTTCCTCGCTTTCGCGGACAGCCTCTAATTGCCGTCCCATGTACATCTACATTTTTCCTATTATAGCATACAGAGTTTTTTTTCCCAACCGAAATGGAAAAAGCATTACATTCTCAATGATCGCGTTGAACGAGATAATCCGCAATTTCAAGCAATCGATCAGGTGCCAGAAACTCCGCTTCGAGCACTGCTGACTTCGCTTCCTGGGTTAGCCGCTCAACCTGAGCTTTGCTTTCTTCTATTCCGATAAGGAAAGGATACGTTACTTTATGTTGCTGTACATCGCTATTCGTCTTTTTACCTAACTTCTGCTCGTCACCGATCAAATCTAAGATATCATCCTGAATTTGAAAAGCAAGACCAATATTCCGACCATAGCGAGCCAGCAGTTCAAGCTGCTCCTCTGTTGCTCCGCCTATACGTCCACCCGCCATAACCGAGAAAGCAATTAAATCGCTAGTTTTATGAAGATGAATATATTCAAGTTCATTAATGGAAGTGATTCCTTGTTCACCTAGCATATCAGCGACCTGACCGCCGACCATCCCTGGAGCTCCTGCTAATTTAGCCAAATCCTCTACGATGGCTAGACCAACCTCTGCATTAATGCCGCCTTTACGAACGCCTTGCGGAATTAAATGAAAGGCATGTGTCAGCAGCGCGTCTCCGGCTAGAATAGCCATCGCCTCGCCAAACACCTTGTGATTTGTCGGCTTGCCTCTGCGGAAATCATCATTATCCATAGCAGGTAAATCATCATGGACTAATGAGTAAGTATGAATATACTCAACCGCACAAGCAACAGACAGAGCAGCATTTAATGTTTCTGCTTTACCGAAGACAGCTTCAGCTGCAGAAAGAACAAGTGCTGGTCTTAATCGTTTGCCTCCTGCTTCCAAGGAATAAAGCATCGCCTCACGCAAGCGAAGTGGAACATCCCATTCACTTGGTAACGATTGTTTAAACGAAGCTTCAATAAGCTCCGCGCATTGCGATAAATACGCTTTTATTTCTGCCCTCTCGTTCAAGCTTATTCCCCTTTATTTTCGATTGCATCCGCAAACGTTTTTTTCTGGAAGCCTTGCTCTGTTTCAATCAACAATTCAATCTTTTGCTCTACCTGCTCAAGCTTGCCACCGCATAGCTGAGATAATTTCATACCTTCTTGAAATAACTCAATAGCAGTCTCAAGAGGAACATCGCCATTCTCAAGCTTAGATACAATGGAATCTAGTCGTTCCATGGCTTGCTCAAAAGTGAGCTCACTTTTCTTCGTTGCTGCCATCAATTCGATCTCCTCTCAATGAGCCTACATGACAATCAAGCTGACCGTCTGCTACCTTCACCTTAACGATGTCGCCTTGCTTCACATCGTGAATCGATTTTATTAATCGTTGCTCCCGCTCGTCATACACAAGACTATACCCTCTGGACATTACTTTTAACGGACTTAACGCATCCAGCTGCTTCATAGAGCTATGCAGCTTGTTTCTCTTGTCCTTAATAGTAATGTTCATTGCTTGCTCCAGCTGCTTGTTTGCTGTCTGCCACCGTTTAGCAGCAAACGCAACTCGCTCTCCTGGATGATGGCCAGCCAGTGTCGCCATCTGCCTTGCAAGGCGTGTATGACCACGATCCGCTATTCGCTTAGTACGCTGTAATAGCCGCTCTGACAATCGATCGAGCCGTTCAGCCTGCTCAAGTAAGTATCTGCGCGGATGTAAGAAAAACGGCGAACGGCGAATGCGCTGCAGCTTCTCCTTCTCGTCTGTAACACGGTAACGAATGCCTTGTATGAGTCGTTGCTGCTGGCGATTAAGCTGCTGCTTTAATTCAACAATACTCGGAACAGCAAGCTCTGCTGCAGCGGTAGGCGTTGCTGCACGCAAATCAGCCACAAAATCAGCAATCGTGAAATCAGTCTCATGCCCAACCGCACTTATAATCGGAATTTCTGAGGCAGCGATGCTGCGAGCAACCGATTCCTCATTGAAAGCCCACAGTTCTTCAAGTGATCCTCCGCCGCGCCCTACAATTAATACGTCGGCTTCGCCAAAACGGTTCATTGCTTCTATTGCTTTCACAATAGCAGGTGCTGCCCCAGTTCCTTGCACGAGAACGGGATACACATAGATCGGAATTAATGGATAACGCCGCTGTAAGGTAATGATAATATCGCGTACGGCAGCTCCTGTAGGCGATGTGATGACACCAATCGCACGAGGAAACAGCGGGAGCGCCCGTTTGCGTGATTCTGCAAAAAGCCCTTCATTGTTAAGCTTGCTCTTTAGCTGTTCAAACGCAAGGTATAGGCTTCCAATCCCGTCCGGCTGCATTGAATTCACATAAAATTGATAATTGCCATCTCGCTCGTAGACCGTTATGTTCCCTCTTGCAATCACTTTTGTACCTTCTTTAGGGATAAAAGGAAGTCGTTGATTATGAGATGAGAACATAATGGATTTGATCCGGCTATCGCTATCCTTCAGCGTAAAATACATATGCCCACTTGAATGATGTGTAAAATTGGAAATCTCGCCACGCAGCCAAATATCGCCAAGAAGTGTATCGGACTCCATCTTCATTCGAATATATCGATTAAGCTCTTTTATGGAATAAATTCGTGGCTGATCTGCCATACCCGCCATCACTCCTTGATTCCGTTAGCCCTTTTTGCCGCTGTAATCGTATTTTTCATTAGGAGCGTAATTGTCATTGGACCAACACCGCCTGGTACTGGAGTAATAAAGCCTGCTGTATCTAAGCAATCGTCAAAATCAACATCACCCGCAAGCTTGCCGTCTGGCAACCGGTTAATGCCGACATCGATAACGATAGCACCTGGTTTAACGAATTTGCTGTCAATAGCTTTTGCTTTGCCGATAGCTACGACAAGAATATCAGCTTGTTTAGCAATTTCTTCCATGTTAGCCGTACGAGAATGACAAATCGTTACCGTTGCATTCTCACGCAGCAGCAGCATCGCTACAGGCTTGCCAACGATATTGCTTCTGCCGATGACGACAGCATGTTTCCCTGAGATGTCAACGCCGCTTCGTTTAATAAGCTCAATAACACCTGCAGGCGTACATGGCAGTAAGCTGTCATCGCCAATAACCAAATTACCGACGCTTTCCGGATGAAAGCCGTCTACATCTTTATCTACATGAATGGCATCAATAACAGCCTTCTCATTGATATGCTTTGGAAGCGGTAATTGAACAAGAATACCGTTGATCGTAGACTGATTATTCAGACGGTCAATGACCGCAAGCAGTTCCTCTTCACTTGTATCAGCAGCCAAACGATGTACCTCTGAGTAGAAACCAAGCTGCTGGCAAGCTTTTTCCTTAGAACCCACGTAAACTTTTGAAGCAGGATCTTCACCTACGAGTACGACGGCCAAACCAGGGATTATATTTTTTTCTTTTAAGGCTGCAGTTTCCGTAATCATTTCCTCACGGATAAGGTCGGATATTTTCTTACCTTCAATGATTTGTGCACACATAGCTCCAGTCTCCCTTTACATCGATGAATGTTGGTTATTTCATTGCCATTATGATTTTAATTCTTCAATCTCCAAAAGCAATTTACCGAGTACGCCGTTAACAAACTTTCCGGATTCCTCTGTGCCAAAATGTTTCGCAAGCTCAATTGCTTCATTGATTGTTGCTTTTGGGGGAACGTCATCCCGGAATACCATTTCATAAGTCGCTAATCTTAGAACCTGACGATCTACACGTGATAATCGATCAATGTGCCAGCCAGTCAAAAACTGCTGCAGCATACCGTCAATAGCTTGCTTGTGCTCCAAAACGCCTGCAACAATTTCACGTGCAAACGCATCTGTGCTGCCGATTTCAGCAGGATCAGCACCCATTTCGTTATCTAGACTCATTTCTTCCACAAGCATGTCTACTGCATCTGAAGCCGAAACTTCATTCATTTCCATTTGATATAAGCTTGATACCGCTATTTCCCGTGCTAATCTACGTTTCATGTTACCTCCGCGGCAGTTTCATGCCGATAAAATGGTTTTGTTCTTATCAACTCAATAGTTCGTATACTTTGTTACATTTCAAAAAAAACCTATGCTCTCCTCCCTGCCCCGAATAAGCGGCTTTCCGAAATCCGGAGTACGGAGGAGACCACAGGATCATTTAAACGGTCGAAATCTTTCCAATAACGAATACCAAAGCCGCTGCCATGGAAAGATAGGTCCGTTGCTTGTTTCCTTTTGTAAGCCGATCCAATAGCCAATGGAGACGAGAAGCCCTACAAAGAGCATGTCCCAAAAACCGACAAACAAATATAGCAATCCGAAAAACAACCCTATTGAAGCGCCTATTGCGCGCTTTCCATAGCTGTCCCAGAATTCCCTCCACATGAGCAAACTCACCTCTATTCCACGCGACTCTTATACGTGCCCGTTTGAATGATGTTCGCAACATATACCGCAACATTCGTTACGGGTATACCGGCAATTTCCTCTACATGCTCTTTCACCGTACGTTGAATCTCCTCAGTCAGCACAGGTATGGAACTTTCACCGTCTACAACCGCTCGTATCACAATATCTAAACCAGCGTCTGTTGCCCGAATACGAGCGCGCAGATCCTTTACACCACGTTGACGAGAAGCCGCCTTCAAAGCCAGGTTTTCAATGGTTTCAAGAGAAATACGAATGTCGCCGAAGTCAGTTCTTTGATCAATTGACGGAGCGGAGGCTGAACCGCGATGAAGTGATACAATAAAAAATCTTAAGCTAAGAATACACAGAATAACACCTGCTACTGCAAGCGTAATTTGTATGGAATCGACACGATAAAGATCGCCTACTAAATCGTTCAATAAATCTCGCGATATCCAGCCAAATCCAATGGATAGCAGAAAAACGGATAAACATCCAATTACGATGCTATACAAAAACAAAAGCAGCTTGTCCACGACCTTAATCAAACGTAGCGCCTCCTTCTGCCTAGCCGAATGAAAACCCCCTTGCGCCGAGCGGCATGCCCATTCACGAGGGGGTTGTACGGGATTAAATTAAACCATCTTTATTTATTTAACTCTGTGTAGAACTTCTTCTTCTTCCGGTTTATCAGGCGTCTTGAAATGTACATCGTGAATATGTACGTTCACTTCAACAACGTGGAGTCCCGTCATCATCTCGATAGAACGTTTCACATTTCGTTGAATTTCCGAAGCGATCTCCGGAATTCTGTTGCCGTACTCAACGATTATGGATACATCTACCGCTGCTTCACGCTGACCCACTTCAACTTTAACACCTTTGGATAAATTTTTGCGTCCAAGAAGCTCAACGATGCCTCCTGCAAATCCGCCGCTCATTCCAGCGACTCCATCCACTTCAATCGTAGCTAATCCAGCGATTACTTCGATGACTTCAGGTGCAATTTGAATCGTGCCAATGTCCGTTTTCTCATACTCCGCAGCTATCGTACTCATGATGGCTGTACACCTCCTTAAAGTTGCGCGTACCCGGCTTTAAGCCAAGCAATAAACCGCATCTTGTTAATATACTATAACATTCAGTAAGAAATATGACAAACAATACTACTTGTTCACATCTTTGTCGTATCCTCATTCTGGAGCGTTAATATCATGCTCCTCAAGAAACTTAATGTCGAAGTTTCCGCTTATGAATTTAGGATGATTTAGAAGCTTCAAATGGAATGGGATCGTCGTCCGAATGCCTTCAATAGCAAATTCAGACAATGCCCGCTTCATTCTTGCGATCGCTTCTTCACGAGTTGCACCCCAAACGATTAGTTTAGCAATCATCGAGTCATAATGCGGTGAAATGGTATAGCCGGGATAAACCGCACTATCCACCCGAACCCCTGCGCCGCCTGGCGGCAAGTAAAAGGGAATCAATCCAGGAGAAGGCATAAAGTTTCTTTCGGAATCTTCTGCATTAATCCGGCATTCGATGGACCAACCATTAATTTGCAGATCACTTTGCGAGAAGGAAAGTGGATTGCCCTCAGAGACAGAAATCATTTCCTTAATTAAATCCACGTTTGTAATCATCTCTGTTACGGGATGCTCAACTTGAATACGTGTATTCATTTCCATGAAATAGAAATTATCGTCAGGACCAAGTAAAAATTCTAACGTCCCAGCACCTGAGTAGTTCACAGCTAACGCTGCGCGAACAGCCGCTTGTCCCATGCGATCCCGTAGTCCAGGAGTCAAGACGGAGCATGGCGCCTCTTCGACCAGCTTCTGGCGTCTGCGCTGGACGGAGCAATCACGTTCAAATAAATGAACGGCATTGCCGTGCTTATCTGCCATAATTTGAATCTCAACGTGCTTCATGCCTGTCAAATATTTCTCTAGATATACGCCTGCGTTACCGAAAGCCTTCTGAGCTTCCTGCTGTGCTGTCGTAATTTGTGCTATGAGCGTTGTCTCGTCATCCGCAATCCGAATGCCTTTGCCGCCGCCGCCAGCAGTTGCTTTAATGATAACAGGATAGCCGATTTCCCGAGCAACACGGATAGCCTCATCCATATCCTCGACAAGACCGTCAGATCCAGGAATGATTGGCACATCGGCCGTTCTCATCGTCAGCTTGGCAACTGCTTTGTCACCCATTTTGTTAATTGCTTCCGGTGATGGTCCGATGAATGTAATGTTGCAGGATTCACAAATCTCAGCAAAATCAGCATTTTCAGCTAGAAAGCCATAGCCAGGATGGATGGCGTCACATTCAGTTATTGTAGCTACGCTCATAATATTCGTTAAGTTTAAATAGCTGTCCTTTGAAGCGGTAGGCCCGATGCAGTAAGCTTCATCAGCTAGACGTACATGGAGCGAATCACGATCCGCTTCGGAATAAACTGCGACTGTGCTAATACCAAGCTCGCGACAAGCGCGAATAATACGTACAGCAATCTCACCGCGGTTTGCAATTAATATTTTGTGAAATTTCACGTAGGAACCCCTTTCAAGCGACAATTGTCCTGTTCGGACGTTAACTCTCTACATTATTCTGGCTTTACAAGGAACAATGGCTGGCCGTACTCTACGAGTTGACCGTTAGATACCAAGATTTCCACGATTTCGCCACGAACTTCAGCTTCGAGTTCATTCATCAGCTTCATAGCTTCCAAGATACAAACGACGCTCTTATCATTTACGCGATCACCAATTTTCACGAAAGCACCTGCTTCCGGAGTCGGCGAACTGTAGAAAGTACCTACCATTGGGGATACGATCTGATGCAAATGGTCTGTTGAAGGACGAGCTGGTGCTGCTTCTTGAACAGCTTGAGGCTGCGCTGCTGGAACGGCTGGCTGAGCTTGTAAAGGTGCAGGCGCGTATGTATGCGTAATTGGAGCCGCTTGCACATTTACTACTTCTGTTTTGCCAGGCTTGCGAATGAGCAGACGAGTCCCTTCGTTTTCGATTTCCAGCTCATGAACGGAAGTTTGATCAACCAATTTGATCAACTCTTTGATCTCGCTCAATTTGAACATGAATATTTTCACTCCTTAAATTTGCGATAGCAAGACTGCTTTCATGACTTGTAAACATTAATGGTGTCCTAGTCAGTATAACCATTTCTTTCACATAACGTTTAACATTATATCATAAACAAGCCTGAACACGAATCATTTTTTGTATAATAGAGGTTGCTGGCAAAAAAAAAGGCCTTGCCGCCTCCAGCTAATCTGCTGTAACGACAAGACCTTTTGTCCATATTAGAACATTTGATACTGCTTATGGGATGTATCGAACAGATACTTGTTCTGCATCCACTTCCATCGTACTCATGACCAGCTTTATGATGTCAGCTGCTTGTTTTTTCTCCAATTTATCGCTAGAGACAACCACATTGAATTTATTGCTTTGCTCATCGATAACTACTTTTTCATACTGCTTCAACAACTCTGATTCAATGCTAGTTAATTTCGAATTTTTCTCTTCCAACATTTCAAGCTCAGCTATTGCAGCAGATGCCTCTTCCGGTTTGTTCAACGTATCGTTGATAGCCGCCATGATACGATTGTCTTCTTCCGTATTCTTCAAATCCCTCTTCATAAGAAGCTCGCTGAACACTCCGCCTGCCGCTAAACCTTGCGAATCGATTTGTTCCAGCACCGCTTTGTCGGCTTCACTCAAAGCCTCTTCACCTATTGGCTGCTCCACCTCGTTTGCAACTATCCCATTACCGTTTGCCGCAGCCTCAGTTGCATTTTGTGCAGTTTGTTCTGTTTGCGTACCATCAGTGAGCACTTCAGGAGTTTCCACATCTTGCGTGAATAAATAATACGCGGATAATACCACCATTAAGCTGAGCATTGATACGAGCCATACTGTTTGTCTTTTCGTGTTCATGAGAACACCCTCCCCATCGATTCAAATTGGTTTATTGTTTGCTTGGTATTACTGAAATTCGATTAACAGGTACGTTTATGCCCTTCCCCACCGCATCCGTGATGAGTCGTCTTACCGTTGCGTTTTCAGCACCTTTGGCGACGATGAGAATACCGCGTATACGCGGATTAATCGTTTTAACGATGATTGGCTTCTGATCTCCCGATACCTCGTACAGCACGACCTTTCCATCTTTGGTTATCGAGGTGATATGCCTCTTGCCGCCGTTTGGATCATTCTCGTCTGTTATCTGCTCGGATACCTGCCCATCTTTCTCATAAATGATCTCTTCCGTAGAATCGACCGTTACGAGCACATCAACTGTTCCCACACCGACAATTTTTTCGAGTATTTCCTTCAGCCTCGCCTCTAAAGGATGCTCAATTGCAGTGAACAAGGAGCTGCCGGATGACACCGAATTATTCCAAGCAGCCTCGGTTTGAGGCGGCGGATTCGGGTCCTGCACAGAGGGTTCAACTTGCTTATATGTTAAAAAAGAGTTCATAATCATTAGCGCTGCGCCAATCCCCCCAACGATTAGCAATATTCGCAGCGTCCGTACTCGCTTTGGACCGCTGGGACCGCCGCCAACCGCTGATTCTATGCCTTCGAGCCATTTGGCCACCGCGCCTTACCTCCTCTCCATTCCTATCCTCTTACTTCACTGCTTGTTTATCTGCCGGCTGCCTTATAACAATCTGTTCTTCAGGGACACCCCAGCCCTTTGCAATCAGGCTGCTAATCGCAGCTGATACAGAAGGATCAGCCCTTGACCAACGCCCATCCGTTTTCTCCTTTTCCGTTGATACGTTCAGATCGTCTTCTTCTGCTTTTCCAACTGGCAACGAACCTTTATCATTCATTGGCGCGATTTCAACATCCACAATCACAGGCTGTACAGCTTCCACAGCAGCACCCTCCTTCGTTAATCCACTTTTCTTATCTATCGCTTCAAGAGTAACTGTTATTTGGCTGATATATGGCGTTTGATTACCTTGCACCAAAACCCACTTCAGCATCGCATCCACCTCAGCAACAGGAGCAGCCGTTCGTTCGAGCAATTCATTTCGAATAGATGCTTCCAATGTTCGTTCCATCAATCTAGCAGCTTCTAGATTTCGCTTCTGACTCATGGCTTCGGCATCCTGCTTGATTTGATTTAGCCCGTTCATCTGTATCTCACCCGACATAGCCGTTTTGCTCCAGTTCTCCATTCCTTCATCCAGCTTCGCTCCAATGTCGCTTTGTATGAGCTTTAATATGGGAGAGAGTATCGTGAGCAGAATGAACAAACCGACTACAAGACGAGCGTAGCGCTGCATGGCTTTGTTCGGCAGCAGAAGTTCGACGAACACTGCCAGCAGAATCACTGCGATGATGTCTCTCAGCCAATCGCTTAACCAAGCAACCACAGCTCTCGTCTCCTTCCTTACCTGACCATCATCGCTGCATTGCCTGCAGTCAAAATGATTGTAACCGCGAGAAAAAACATTAGACTGACAGCAGCCAAAGCTGCAAATACGAAAATCATCGTCTTGCCGATCGTCTCTAGGCAGGTAACAATCGGCGAATCTCCCAGCGGCTGCATGACAGCAGCTGCAATGTTATAAATAAGCGCCAGCGTCAATATTTTGAGTGCAGGGAATGCGCTGATGAATAGCAGAATAATAACACCTGCTAAACCAATTGCATTTTTTGCAAGCATAGAAGCCGAAATTACCGTATCTGCCGCATCGGAGAACATTCTCCCTACGACAGGAACGAAATTACCTGTTACGAATTTAGCCGTTCGCAGCGTGACCCCGTCGGTTACTGCTCCTGTCGCACCTTGTACGGAAATGACTCCTAGAAATATCGTCAGCAGCACACCCATTACGCCTACTGCAATGTTACGCAACAGATTGGCAAGCTGGGTAACTTTGAATTTTTCCGATAAGGCGCTTGTGATATGAAGCACGGCCGAGAAGAACAGCAGTGGAAATACGAGCGTGTATATTAGAGTTCCAACGGCATGGATCATGAATATGATCAACGGGTGCAATACGGAAACGGTGACCACATTGCCCATGGATGCAAGCAGGGTAAGCAGCAGCGGCACCATTGCAAGCATAAATTGAATCATGCTTTCGATTGCGCCTTTGGCATAACCAATCGCAACATGGAAGCTATTTACCGCGATAATGATCAGCACCATATACGTAATGGAGTATGCAACCTTACTGACTGCATTCCGTTCAAAAGCATTTTGCATCGTCTCCAGAACCATACTGAACACTGTCAGCATGACAATAGTTACAAGCAGCTTGCCGTTGTAGAGCACCTCATGCCACAAATACCGCAGCAGTCCTTTCAGCATGTCCGTAAACTTAAGGCCCTCGCCGCCTGGCATAATCATTTCCACAAAGCTTGGAATTTTCTGCTCTGGGAAATAACCGCCGTATTCGCTTCGGAGATTATTCCAATAGGTCTCAACCGCATTCGTTTCTAGTGCGCCAAGCTGCTGAGTCGCCAGCTCCTTAGAGAGCTTCTCAGCTTGGACTTGATTATCCAAAGCTGGTTCTGCGCTCTCGCCGCTTATCGCATAAGTGACCGTAGGAGCGATGGAGAAAAGGAGCATTGACATCAAGATGAACAGCAACAGCTTGGCTCGATCTCGTGCAGGAGTGAGCTTAATCATTCGCTTCACCCCCCCTCCGGCAAGAGCCCGATCACCGTCTCGACAATGACGCTTATAATAGGAACGGCCATTACGAGAATAAACACTTTGCCGGCAAATTCGATTTTTGATGCAATTCCCTCTTGTCCTGCATCTCTGACGATCTGCGCTCCAAACTCAGCGATATACGCGATTCCGATTATTTTCAAGATTGTCTTTAAGTAAATGGAAGGGATACCTGATCGATTAGCCAGATCCTCAAGCACAGAAATGACAATTTCGATTTTGCCGATCAAATACAGGAATATATACAATCCTGTAAATGCGGCGAGCAGAAAAGCGAACATCGGCTTTTGCTCTCGAACGACAAGTATGAGTACCGTTGCCATCAGACCCAGACCAACGATTTGAATCATTTCCATTTCGCTCACCTGCTTGCATGCTCGTCTAAATTACGACGTCTACTGAAACAAAAAAATCGCTTTGATTTCCTGGAACAACTCATTCAGCATTCGAACAACCATAAACAACACGACAACAAAACCAATTAGTGTTACCCAGTGCGCCATATCTTCCTTTCCCATTTGCTTAAGCACAGAATGTATCATTGCGATAACAATTCCGATTCCGGCAATTTGGAAAATGGCGCTCACATCCATGTTCATCAGTGCGGCACCCCACTACACCATCAAAATGACGACCAGCACAGCGATCAAAATACCGAGGCTTTTCCACATTTTCTCGTAACGCCCCTGATCGTCTCTCGCTGAGTCCTCCTCAGCCTTCAACTGCAATAACGCGAGATGAATATGTTTGATTTGATCTTCCTTATCGCTTATCCCTAGCGTCGAGCCAAGTCGAATGAGTATGGCTTGCTCGTTTAGTCGCATTGATGTTATATCCCATTGCGACTTTATCGCTTGCTCCCAACTGTCGCTGAAAGTGAAGCTTTCGGTTTCCCAGACACCGCTTGCCGCCTTACGAAATATGGTCGCCAGCGGCTCTGGAGAGGCCGCCGCTGTTCTTTCTAGTGCCTCTGGCAAAGGGGTATGACCATAACCAATCTCTGTCTCCAACCGCTGCAGCGCATGTGCGAGCTGTCTTAGCTGCCTTGGACGTTCTGCGAATTTCGATGCTTGCTGGAAGCCGATCATCGTGCCTGCAAATAAAATCAAAACGGCGCCTAGCAGCTTAATCACGGGTCACCAGCTCGGTATCGCCCAGAGAAAGCAGGAGCAGGATCCACTAGCGAGCGATTCGAGGACGTAATCACTCTAGATGGAGCTCGTTCAGCGATGGCTTCTGCAGGAACAACGCGGTGCATGATTCCTTGTTCAGTACGTTTCAGCTCAACAACGTACTTAAACGCTCCTTCTTCAAGCAGCTTCAGCAGCACGGGTCTGCCTTTGGCATCCTGTAAATCGTAGGCATGGGCAGTGGCGACCACGCTAATTCCTGCATGACTTGCTTCACGAATGGCTTCTCCATCCTCAGGTCTTCCGATCTCATCGATGATCATCACCTCCGGTGACATCGAACGGAGCAGCATCATCATACCTTCAGCTTTGGGACAAGCATCCATCACATCAGTTCTTGGCCCGACATCAAATGTAGGAATGCCGCGAACGCAGGCTGCGATCTCCGAACGCTCATCAACAATTCCTACCTTTCTTCCTTGCCAACCGCTTGCTTCAAGTGTAGGCCACAAGCCATAGCTTACCGATCTGGCGATATCCCGTACGAGTGTCGTCTTTCCTTGCTGCGGCGGCGCTAGTATTAAAGTGGAATGCAACGTTTTCCTTGTACGGTCGAGCAGCTTAGGCAAGAGCAGCGTGCTCGCACCGACCACCTCTCTGGCTACACGTATATTGAATGCGCCTATATCGCGAATCCCGCGTACGGCCCCGCTATCCAATATCGTCCTGCCAGCTAGTCCAATCCGGTGACCGCCCGAGACTGTTATAAACCCTCTCCTCAGCTCCTCCTCCATTGCATACAAGGAATAGTTGGTAATGCGTTCGAGAAGCTTGCGGCATGTATCTGCAGAGGGCTTGTATGCTCCATCTGCCGTTTGTCTAAGCGTCCCGTCAATCATCATAAATCGAGACTGTCCGCGTAATCCTATTTCAAGCGGTCGTCCCTCTCGAATCCGAATCTCCTCCAGCTGCTCTTGCATTTGTTCAGGAAGGCGCTCTAGCAGCGTCTTCAGTTCCAAAGGCAATAAGTGTACAACGCGTGCCAGCATGTGATCACTCCTCCGGATGTTTGTCCTTCGTAGTTCCTATTTGTATGCTTGTATTGCGAAAATATGTCTGCTCCGTTTCACATTTGCTAGAGTTGAATCTATTATTTTTTTAAAATACCGATCATCAAACAAATTACACCTGCCCCTACCCAAAGAAACTTCGAAGGAGACAGCTTATCGGACATCCCGACCAGTCCGACGGTTGTTGTCGCAATGAGAATGAGCGGGCCTACTAAAGCAAGCGAAGAGTTTACAACTAACGCTTTGTCAATTTGATTCATCCGAAGCATCAGCAGAGCAGCGCAAATTTCGATCGTTCCTGAAGTCAGCCGAAGCGATGCCATCGTCATTACAACTTTATTAAGCATGGAAAGATAACCTCCCTTCATCAATACCGCTTTTGTTTAATCATATGCTGGCTTGTCTGCCTTTCATTCCGGACACCAGCAGATAGATAGGCGCATATGATATGGCACCTAGTTTGAGAAAGGCGGAATAACTACGATGCAAGTACAGGTAATATCTAGTGTAAACGAGGCCAGCTCCGCAAGATTTACTCATAAAACAGCGATTATTATCGACGTGCTGCGAGCGACAAGCACGATCGTAACCGCTATCGCCGCAGGAGCTTTATGCATTATTCCCGCCGAAACGGTGATGGAGGCCCGCGCACTTCAGCGTCCGGGAGATTTGCTTGGCGGTGAGCGTTTTTGCCGTAAAATCGCTGGTTTTGATCTTGGCAACTCGCCTGAGGAGTATACGGAACAGGTCGTCGCAGGCAAAAGAATCGTATTGACGACTACGAATGGTACTAGAGCGATTCATAAATCAATGAGAGCCGATCATGTGCTTACAGCATCCCTGCTAAATGCGGAGGCATGCGCTCGCTCGGCAATTGAACTGCGGAGGGACGTTGTTATTTTGTGCGCGGGAAGTCATGATGAATTTGCAATTGAGGACGGCTTATGCGCCGGTCTTGTACTTGATAGACTTCAAGCTATAAGCCATGTTGCAATAGAGATGGATGACTTCGGCTCTGCAATGCTCGCTCTGTATCGGAATCGATCTGCTCATGTGAAAGAAACCATTATGAACGGAATGACAGGAAAAAAAATAATGAAGCTCGGGATGAAAAAAGATATAGAGGCATGTTCTGCTATCGATATTTTCCGAGAAGTTCCGCGTTTGAATGGGGATCAACTAACGAGATCATGATCGGCTGCATGGAAAAGCAGACAACAACAAAAAGGCACGCTCCCTAAATGGGGAACGTGCCTTTATTATGCTTATTCGTTTAACGACGATCCTGCGGTCCGCCGACAAAAGCTTGCTCAGCTGTATCAAGACCATATGCGGTATGAAGCGCAAGCACAACATCTCGCAGTGGCTCTGCGTTAATCACGCATGAACATTTAATTTCAGAAGTGCTCACCATCTTGATGCTTACGCCAAGTGTAGAAATCGTCGCGAACATTTTCGCTGCTACACCTGGGTTGCTTACCATGCCTGCACCTACAATAGATATCTTAACAAGATCCGATTCCGATGTTGTTTCACGGAAAGGAACGATGCCGCGAATTCCTTCGATTACTGAAATTGCTTTATCCTTGTCATCACCTGAAACAGTGAAGGAGAAATCAGCTTTGCCGTCCTGTACACCGCTTTGTACGATAATGTCGACGTCGATGCCATTGCTTGCTAGAGCACCAAACACATTGGCAAGCACGCCAGGAACGTCCTCAACACCCATAATGCTTATTCTTGCTACATTTTTGTCAAACGCGATGCCGCGAACGACCACGCCTTGCTCCATGACCGCTTCCTCCTTCACACATGTACCTTCGTTTTGAGTAAAGCTCGAACGCACAACCAGCTTAACATTGTTATGCTTCGCATATTCAACTGCACGCGGGTGCAATACTGCTGAACCTAGATTAGCAAGCTCAAGCATTTCATCATACGAAATCTCGTTTAGCTTGCGTGCATTTTTAACTATGCGGGGATCGGTAGAGTATACGCCATCAACATCGGTATAAATCTCGCAAACATCTGCTTTCATCGCAGCTGCCATTGCAACTGCTGTGGTGTCAGAGCCGCCGCGACCGAGCGTCGTGATTTCTCCATCTTCCGTCATCCCTTGGAAGCCTGCAATAATGGCTACATTACCTTCTTCAAGAGCTTTGAACACGCGCTCTGGATGAATATTAGTCATCTTTGCTTTTCCGTGCATCGCTTCTGTACGAATACCTGCTTGCCATCCCGTAAAGGAAACGGCCTTGGCTCCAAGCTGGTTTACAGTCATCGATAGCAAAGCTATCGAAATCTGCTCTCCTACGGTTAATAGCATATCCATTTCCCGCGCCGGCGGATTTGGATTAAGCTGCTTCGACTGATCGATTAAATCGTCTGTCGTATCGCCCATGGCAGAAACGACAACAACGATATCATTGCCCTCTTGCTGTCTCTCAATTATACGTTTCGCTACACGCTGCATCCGCTCCGGCGTTCCTACAGAGCTGCCGCCAAACTTCATCACTATCAACGACAAAGCCGATTCACTCCTAACCCTGACATGTACATACAAGTCAATATTATATCACATTGAAGTCCTCATTGGGTATATTCTCTTACAAAAAAACCGTCCGAATATATACGGACGGTTAATCAAGCTGCCTGCTAAGCGCGCGAGATGTATTTGCCTTCACGAGTATCGATCAGCAAAACGTCGCCTTCATTAATGAACAGAGGAACTTGAACGTTATGGCCAGTTTCAACCTTAGCTGTTTTTGTTGCGCCTTGCGCTGTATTGCCCTTCACGCCTGGCTCTGTTTCAATAACTTTCAGCTCTACGCTGTTTTGCATTTGAATACCAAGAATTTCACCTTGATAGCTCGAAATGTTTACGTTCATGTTTTCTTTCAGGAAGTTAAGCTCCCACTCAAGCTGTTTCTTGTCCAAGTTGAATTGGTCAAACGTCTCGTTATCCATAAATGTGTACTCTGAACCAGAGTTGTACAAATATTGTACTTCACGGTTTTCGATAATCGCGCGACCAATGCTCTCGCCTGCACGGAACGTTTTCTCAACAACGTTTCCGTTGCGAAGGTTTTTCAGCTTAGAGCGAACGAATGCAGCGCCTTTACCGGGCTTAACGTGCTGAAAGTCAAGAACTGTAAAAATATCTGTGTCTACTTGCACGGTCAAGCCTGTTTTAAAATCGTTTACTGAAATCATTGCTGATTCCCTCCTGAATGAATAGTCCTTAACCCAGAGTGATTAGATCCTTCGGGGATGAGGTTAATATTTTAATACCGGTTTCAGTAATAACGATGTCATCCTCAATGCGCACGCCGCCGAAGCCTGGTACGTAAATGCCGGGTTCTACCGTAACTGTCATGCCGGGGGTTAAAATCGTTTCGCTAAATTTGGACAATCTAGGCGCTTCGTGAATCTCCATGCCTAGTCCATGTCCGGTACCATGTCCAAATAGATCGCCATAGCCGTATTTCGTAATAATATCGCGAGTCAGCGCATCCGCTTCACGACCGGTCATGCCTGGCTTAATATGCTCAAGAGCGTGTAATTGCGCTTCAAGCACGATATTGTAAATCTCGAGATGCTTAGCTGTCGGTATTCCGACCACGACTGTCCGAGTCAAATCAGAGCAATAGCCGTTAAAATAAGCTCCAAAATCAAGCTTTACAAACTCATTATTACCAATAATACGATCACTTGCTACTCCATGCGGCAGCGCCGAGCGCTCACCCGATGCTACAATCGTATCGAAGGAAGAAGAAGTCGCGCCATGACTGCGCATATAAACTTCCATTTCAAGTGCGATATCTGTTTCACGGACTCCTGGACGGATCAGCTTCAATATATGATTGAAGGTGCTGTCCGCAAGATCAGCAGCCTCCTGCATAATTTGCAGCTCAGCCTCGTCCTTAATGTATCGGAGCTGTTCAACCAAGCCAGATGCAGGCTCAAGAGTGATGCCGTCTAATGTCTTCGACCAAGCTGTAAATTCACTGAATACAACATGGTCTTGTTCAAAAGCAAGCTTCGACAGTTTTTGCTGTCTTAACAGCTCGAGCACATCCGCAAGCGGGTTTGCCCCATGCTCAACAATTTGAAAGTTAACCGCCTGCTGCGGCGCTTGCGTGCGATAGCGGAAATCCGTAAGCAAATAACTTTCACTTTGTGTGATCAACACCATACCTGACGAACCAGTGAATCCGCTTATGTAGCGACGGTTATACTCGCTTCCAATTAGTATCGCTTCAAAGCAATGTTCTTCCATCAGCTGCCGAAGTCGTTTTACTCTATCGTTTGCCATAACCGCATCACCCTTTCTTAACTCATTGCTTTTTGTTCAAGTGACGAACGAGCGCGGTAAGCCCAAGCACATAGCTGTCAGACCCAAATCCAGCAATTTGACCGACTGCAATTGCAGCAACGACGGACACATGACGGAACGCTTCTCTCTTGTGAATGTTCGACATATGCACCTCGATGATCGGCAAACCAACCGTACTAAGCGCGTCGCGCAGCGCGTAGCTGTAATGGGTCCAAGCACCAGGATTAATGACGATACCGTCTGCCTTGCCGTACGCACTATGTATTCGATCAATCATATCGCCCTCATGATTCGTTTGGAAAAACTCAACAGAGACGCCAAGCGTCTCGGCCTTATCCTTCAAGAGCGATTCGATGTCTGCAAGTGTTTCTGTCCCGTATACACTAGGCTCACGAATGCCGAGCATATTTAAGTTCGGTCCGTTCAAAACAACAATTTTGTGCATGAATGCACCTCCCAAGCAACCGAATCCATCATATGTTCAAAGATCATTAGCCATTTTACCACAAATGTCTGCCGCTTGAGAAGTAGAACTCTTTACTGAGCTCTAATTGGCTCCCTCTCTGCTTCATCTGTGAACTCAAAAGCAATGGAATAACCAATGAATACACCCCACAATAGAAAGACGCACAGCTCCGTGAAAAGGGTATTCCAGCCCGCCTTTGTGATGCCTTCCATTATGCCGAGCATTGGGCCTACTGCAATAAAAAGTATCGCCCACCACACCGCCCCGTACACAATGCCTGGCCAAGGTCCTCGCATTTTGCCAAGCAATATTTTATAAAGGAAAGCTGCAGCTATTGAAAAAATAACGAAGGCTCCTATTCCCACTACCTCTCCCCAGCCTGTCTTAAGAAAGGATTCCTTAAAGAACGGATCTGCTGCGAAGCCCGGCAGCACCTTCGTAAAATTCATTTCGTAAAACAACCAGCGTACTACACCCCATATTAAGCCTGCAAAAAAACCAATTTGGAGTGAGTAAAGCCATGGATTTGTTACATGCTCTTCCTGATCATTGTGATTTCGCTGATTTTTATTGGCCATTATGCAACACCTCCATTTCTATTTCCATTGTTGTCCGAATTAGTATGTGAAATAATGACGAACCGTAACCGCATGTTACCATTATTACGCCTCTCACTTCCTTTATGCTGACGTTGGCAATTGACTGATAGATCAAGTACAATAGACTTACTAAGTTATAGGTACATTCGTCGTAACAGCTAAGACGATATTCCACTCAAGGAAGGTGACAAGCACTTGCCGCAAGACTCCCGAAGCATATATGGCGGACAAGCAGTTATTGAAGGCGTTATGTTTGCAGGTAAACATGTTAACGTAACAGCTGTCCGGCGCAAGAATGATGAAATCGTATTTTATGAGGTACCGCGTACAACCAAGAGCTGGATTCAAGCTCTAAAGAAAATCCCGCTCGTCCGAGGTGTTGTAGGCATTCTAGAGTCTAGCGCCAAAGGCTCGCAGCATTTGAACTTCTCTATGGAAGCTTATGCGGAGGACGAAGCTGGTGAGGAAAAGGAAACGCTCAAGACTGAACCTGCTGCCGTAGTCAAGGAAGAGAAAAAGCAGGGCTGGAGCCTCAGCATGGTCGTTGGCGTAGCCGTCGCCGGTGTTTTATCCTTTATTTTCGGAAAACTTATTTTTACCGCAGCACCTGCTGCACTTGAAGAGCTTTTGTTCTCAGGGGTATTTGAAAGTAAAATCGGTCATAATTTGTTAGAAGGACTCATCAAAATCATTTTGTTGCTTGCTTATTTATATTTCATCTCCATGACGCCGATCATCAAACGGTTGTTCCAATACCATGGAGCGGAGCATAAAGTAATTAGCACCTATGAAGCCGGCGAAGAGCTTACGATACGAAATGTACAGAAATACAGCCGCCTTCATTATCGTTGTGGATCAAGCTTTATCGTATTCACCGTAATAGTCGGTGTTGTTGTCTACTCGCTTCCTATCTTTACTTGGGATTCGATATGGGAACGCGTCTATATCCGTATCTTGCTGCTCCCTCTAGTGCTGGGTCTCTCGTATGAGGTGCTGCGCTGGACGAATGCTCTGCGTGATATCCCAGTGCTTCGCTACCTCGGTTATCCGGGTCTATGGCTGCAGCTGCTAACAACGAAAGAACCGCGTGATGAACAAGTGGCAGTATCCATCGCTTCCTTTAAACGCATGCTGGAACTTGACAAACAAATGAAATAATCTCTAATGATTATGGAAAGGCGGTATGACAATGAGCAGAATCCCAAGCAAATGGAATGTATGGTCCATCTCGTTTTTGGCGCTGCTGGTAATCGGTCTCGTATACAGCGTTATCAAGAGTCCGTTAACTTTTATTATTCCCATTGTGGTGCTTGGCGGCATTTTCTGGCTTTATAAATATCCGCCTTCTTTCTTAAGAGGATACAGCTCGCAGCAGGATCGAACACATGTAATACCAAAGCGCACTGCCGCTGGAAAATCGAAGTATAACAAGTCTCGTTCCAAAACCGTTCCGTTTCGTGTTATTGATGGCGGCAAGGAAGATGAAGACACCCCCAAATATCATTAACAATAAGAAAAAGGTCTGCGGCATTAATGCCGCAGACCTTTTTCTTATTGTTCGATTTAATATGTATTACTCGCCGTCCATTTCCGTCCGCAATGCGCGAAGCTCGTCCAACCGCTGAGAGTCTCTCCGGAAATATTCAACTAATGTTTCAATACAGGTTATAGAGTCCCAGCTAAGGTGATGCTCAATCCCTTCAACATCCTGATAAATATTTTCATCTTGTACGCCAATAGTCGTAAGGAATGACTCCAGCAGCTGATGCCGGTCAACGAGCCTTTTGCCCATTTTCTTTCCTTTATTGGTTAGCACAAGTCCGCGATACTTCTCATAGATCAAATAATTATCTTTATCGAGCTTTTGGATCATCTTAGTGACCGAGGATGGATGCACCTCAAGTCCTTCTGCTATGTCTGAGACACGTGCATAACCTTTTTCATCAATCAACTTATAAATTCTTTCCAAGTAGTCTTCCATGCTCGGTGTCGGCACTGAAGAACCCCCTAACCATACTTCTTCACCTTGTTTCGCAGGCGTTACTCATTGTATCATACACTGTTCATTGTATGCACCGCAACTTTATCTCCTTCTCAAAATGGATTTCAAATGATAAATGTCACTTAATCTTACCAGTTTCAGCATCGCTCATTCTCCGCACAATAGATGGATACTGCTACTGATTAATAATCTGGAGGAATGACCATTGAGCACAATTATCGTCGATCGTCCCAAACAAAATCGTTCCACCCTCTCCTTCGTTCCTGAGCTCGTTTATTTTGAACCATCTGCGCTCGATTATCCCAAAGGGCAAAAAATTTTTGAATGGGTCAAAAAAGAAGGCATTCCGTATCGCATGACGACCTCCCACAATCGAATCACTAATTTACCTGGCGATACCGAACTTGAACAATACAAATTCGCCAAAAGAACACTCGTCGTCGGTTTACGAAAAACATTGAAATTCGACACATCTAAGCCGTCGGCTGAGTATGCCATTCCCATTGCAACAGGTTGCATGGCACATTGTCATTATTGTTATTTGCAAACTACATTAGGCGCCAAGCCTTATATTCGTATCTATGTCAATATTGACGACATCCTGCAGGCAGCGCAAGGTTACATCGATGAGCGAAAACCTGAAATTACCCGCTTCGAAGCGGCGTGCACCTCTGATCCTGTCGGTCTTGAGCCCATTTCAGGCAGTCTTCGCGAACTTATTGATTTTATGGGAACACAAGCGCATGGCCGGCTCCGCTTCGTCACCAAATTTCACCATGTGGATTCCCTGCTCGATGCGAGCCACAATGGACATACGCGCATACGGTTTAGCGTAAACGCCAAACATGTGATCAAACATTTCGAGCCAGCTACTTCAAGTTTTGACCAGCGAATTGAGGCGGCTGCAAAGGTCGCTAGAGCCGGTTATCCAATGGGCTTTATCATCGCCCCTATTATTTGGCATGATGGCTGGGAGGATGGCTATGCAGAGCTTATATCCTCACTTGCAGACAAGCTCCCGCAGGATGTAACTAACGATCTGACATTTGAGCTTATTCAGCATCGGTTTACGAAAACAGCAAAAACGGTCATTGAAAAACGATATCCACGTACAAAGCTTGAAATGGACATTGAAAAACGAAAATACAAATGGGGACGCTGGGGACAAGGCAAATACGTTTACCCCGATGAACAAGCAAATGCGCTCCGCATGTATATATCGGAGCGCATCTTCGACCATTTTCCAGAAGCGAAAATTGAATATTTTACGTAGAATCTCGCTTAAAACTTAAGCCAATCTGGTGTAATCATATTTAGCCAAATCGTAATTTTCGTCATTTGATCCGTAAATAATAAAACACCCATCAAAATCATCACTACCCCGCCAACTTTCATAACGTTTGCGGAATATTTGAGAATCCATCTGGCTGTGCCAAGGAAAAAGGCTAATACAAAAAAAGGTATGGCAAAACCTAATGAGTATGCTGTCGTTAACTGAAACCAAGTACCTGGCTCAGACGCAGCAAGGCCCAAAATCGCCGTCAGTGCCGGTCCCGTACATGGCGTCCAGCCGGCTGAGAAGCCAATTCCGAAAATAAACGAGCTTGCATAGTTTGCTTTTTTCGGAATAAGATTCATTCTTCTTTCTTTCATGAGCAGCTGCGGTTGAAATAGTCCGATTAGGAATAATCCCATTAAAATAATTAAGATTGCGGATAATTGTCTAATAAGCTGCCTATACTCACTAAAAAACTCAGCGAACACATTCGTTCCGTACCCTAATGCATAATACACGGTACAGAAGCCCAAAATGAAAAACAGCGTGTGTGACATCGTTCGCATACGCTTTGGTTTTGCATTCGTGTTCCCCTTCAAATCGGCCACAGAAATACCCGTTATGTATGACAAATACGAGGGATAAAGCGGCAAACAGCAAGGAGATATGAATGAAGCAAAACCCGCGCCAAATGCCAGCCAAATGTTAATGTCTGACAAACCCTTTCACCCCAATTCTAATTAACTGCCTGGACGCACACCTCTGCGGAATACGAGCAGCAATAGCAACACAGTAATTAGCAGCAATACGATTGTACCGCCAGGCGCCAAATTCCAAACACCAGCGATGAGCAAGCCCAATACAACAGCAATCTCGCCTATAATGACGACTGTTATAACGCTTTGACGAAAGCTGCGAGCGATAACCAAGCTGCATGCGGCCGGTATGGTCAGCAATGCCGAAACAAGCAGCGCACCTACAATTTTAATAGATACACTAATAACAAGTGCAGTAAGCACGCTAATCATAACATTATAAAATTTGACGGGCAAGCCGCTAACTGCTGCAGCATCCTCGTCAAAGGTAAGCAAGAAAAGCTCCTTCACTTGCAGTCTAATCGCAATAAGAACGATAAGCGTAACGAAACCTATAACGTAAAGATCTGTCATGTTGAGCGTATAAATGCTTCCAAATAAATAGCTGTTTACATTGCTGTTAAAACCTTTTCCCAGCGTAAATAATAAAGACGCTAGTGCAACCCCGCCTGACATAATAATAGCGATGGACAACTCAGCATAGGATTTATATGCTTTTCTAAGTTTTTCAATAGCAAAGGATGCGATTATTGCGAATACAAATCCCATTGCTATCGGATAAACGCCAATCAAGAAACCTAGCGCTACGCCGGCAATAGACACATGGGATAACGTATCCCCAATCATCGAAAGTCTGCGAAGCACAAGAAATAAGCCTATTAGGGGAGCTGTTACGCCGATCAGAAGACCGCCAATTAGAGCTCTTTGAAAAAATTCACTAGTTACGATCTCCAATCAAAACAACCTCTTTCCTGCTCTCCATTTGTTCCCTAAGTCCTTTCAGACTATGTGCCAAATCATTTTCTACACAGTCCTGCGTTTCGTGCGAGTGTTTAATATGAAACTTCAATTTCCCATTTCCTGCAGCCGGCTCTTGTCCCAGATAGGAGCGTATCATTTCCAAATCATGAGAAACCATTAGAAATGTAATATTATGATGCTGATGCATGTGCTTGATCATATGAAAGAAGCTCTCCTGCGTCTCGGTATCTATCCCGACTGTAGGCTCATCCAATATAAGCAGCGATGGATTATTAATCAGTGCTCTAGCAAGAAATACACGCTGCTGCTGACCGCCCGAAAGCTGTCCAATACGTTTATCCTTTATATCTTCAATGCCCATTGCATGCAGAGCATCCTCACATTTCTTATGATCCATCCTATTTATTTTTTTAAACAGCTTGTTCCGCCCATAAAGTCCAGATAAAACTACTTCTCGAACGGTAGCCGGAAATAATGGATTCAACGTATTTTTCTGTGGAACGTAGCCGATTCGCTCCCATTGCTTAAATTTGTCTACTTTCTCTCCAAACAGCCGGATCGTGCCGCTGGTTGGCTTTAACAACCCAACAATCATCCGCAGTAAAGTCGTTTTCCCAGCGCCATTCGTACCGATCAATCCGATAAAATCTCGTTCCTTCACCGCGAAGCTCAGATTCGAAATGACAGTCTGCTGTTGAAAAGAAAAGGAGACGTCCTCCAATGAAATAACCTCTTGGTGGCAGCTAGCCTCAGCATTTGTCATTTGATTTGATTGCGCCATAATTTCTCTCCTCATAGCAATACGGAGCATAGATCTGCTCCGCAGGCTTACCTTTTGATCTATTGTAATGCTTGCACAAGATTTTGCAAGTTTCGTTCCATTAGCGTGAAGAAGTTCTCACCCTGTTTTTCTTGATCCGGCGTTAGCCCTTCAAGCGGATTAAGCACCATCGTCTCAACATCAGCTTCGCCAGCTAGCGTTTCTGCAAGCTGCTTTGATACTAATTCTTCAAAAAAGATATATTTCACATCATTCGCTTTAACAAACTTCGAAATTTTGAGCAAATCCTGTGCACGAGGCTCTGCATCTGGACTAAGTCCCATAATCGAGATTTGCTTCAAGCCATAGTCTCGTGCTAAATAACCAAATGCTTGATGCGAGGTCACCATATATTTATTTTTTACTTGCGTAAGTTTTGTTGTATATTCCGCATCGATAGCTTCCAGCTTAACTTTTAGCGCTTCATAGTTTTTCTCGTAATCTAATTTGTTATTGCCATCAACTTCTACTAAGCTATTTTTAACATTCTCAGCTAAAATAAGCACTGATTTGGGGCTGACCCACGTATGTGGATCAACACCGTCATGCTCATGAGCGGGTATTTCCGTTTCCTCATGAACATGCTCATCTTCGTGCTCGTTGTCGTCCTCACTACCCTCGATTAACGTAATCCCTTCGCTCATTTCTTTGGTCACTACAGTGCTATCATTGGACAGGCCCTTCAGGAAACCATCCACCCATCCCTCTAGTCCCGCTCCATGATACATAAACAACTGCGCTTTCGAGGCGGTGTCTAGGTCTCGGCTCTTCGGCGTCCAGTCATGCGGCTCAACACCCGCAGCAACAAGATTAACTGCATTGACATGCTCTCCGCCAATTTCGTTTGCTAGAAAATAGAGTGGATAGAAGCTGGTAACGACACTAACCTGATTAGCGGTATCCCCTCCATTATCTTTAATCGGAGTATTTACGTCGTCGGTATTATTACCGCAAGCTGCGGCAAACAGCAGCAATGCTGCAAGTAGAAAACTAAGTGCGACAGGTCTTGTCAATGATTTCAATGTATTCAATTGCGATTCTCTCCATTCATTCTTTCAGTCTTCTTCGTAATCGTTACTATTACGTTTAGTATTATACGACGACCTGAAATAGACTGTCAACCTCATAGATTACTTGTATTGACCAAATTCGAATGAAATATGATTGGTGCTGGATTAACGTATTTTCCGTTACAAAAAAATAGAGGTGCTTCAGAAGTTATATCACTTCTGAAGCACCTCTACTCAAAAACATGAAACGTTATTTAACTACCGCACCATTTGGCATGTTCTCAGGAACTGTAGCCAGAGTAAGCTGATCGCCATGGGATGCAGCTAGTATCATGCCCTGCGACCATTCACCGCGCAGCTTCACAGGCTTTAAGTTCGTTACGCATATGACTTTGCGGCCCACCATTTGTTCCGGGGTATAGAACTTAGCAATACCAGAGACGACCTGCCGCTGCTCATAACCCAAATCAAGTTGAAGCTTTAGGAGCTTATCAGCTTTATGCACAGGTTCAGCGGCAATGACCTGAGCCACGCGCAGTTCAACCTTTGCAAAGTCGTCAATCGCAATTTCTTCCTTGCTATCTACTGCAGGCTCTGCAGTATCGTTTGCAGACTTCTCTGTCGCATTTACAGCAACAGCCTGTTCAACTGGCTGCGCTCCGCCGCCCATCTCTGCAGCGATAAAAGCAGACTCCTCTGCTGTATCAAGACGAGGAAACAGCGGTGAGCCCTTGCTTACTTTGGTTCCTCCAGGAAGCAAGCCAAATTGCTTAGTGCTCTCCCATGAAGTTAATTCACCTTGCTCAAGTCCAAGCTGCTTCCACATTTCCCGCGGGGAATGCGTCAAGAACGGCTGCAGCAAAATAGATACAATACGCAGCGACTCCGCCAAATGATGCATAACCGAAGCAAGTTGATCTTTCTTGGACTCATCCTTCGCTAATGCCCATGGCTGTGTTTCGTCAATATATTTGTTTGTACGGCTCACAAGCTGCCAAAGCGATGCAAGGGCAACAGAAAACTCCATGTTCTCTAGAGCAGCTTCAACCTGTACAATCGTTTCACTCGCGAGCTTCTGTAAGGATTCATCAAAATCCGTTACTGCTCCAGCGAATGGCGGAATAATACCGTCATAATATTTATCAATCATCGCAACTGTTCGGTTGAGCAGATTGCCAAGGTCATTCGCCAAATCGAAGTTGATACGCTCTACAAAGTTTTCTGGAGTAAATGTACCATCTGCTCCGAACGGTACTTCGCGCAAGAGGTAATAACGAAGTGCATCTAGTCCATAACGATTAATCAACATTACTGGATCAACAACGTTACCTTTGGATTTCGACATCTTGCCATCCTTCATCAGAAGCCAGCCGTGTGCAAATACTTTTTTAGGAAGCGGTAATTCAAGCGCCATCAGCATGATCGGCCAATAAATCGTATGGAAACGAACAATCTCTTTCCCTACCAAATGAACATCAGCAGGCCAAAAATCACGGAACTTTTGATCATTGTCTTCGTTGCCGTATCCGAGAGCTGTAATATAGTTTGACAGCGCATCAATCCACACATAAATGACATGCTTGGCGTCTCCAGGAACCTTTACTCCCCAATCAAACGTTGTGCGTGACACTGCCAAATCCTCAAGACCTGGCTTTATGAAGTTGTTGATCATTTCATTTTTACGTGATTCAGGCTGAATGAAGTCAGGATGATCTTCATAGTACTTCAACAAACGATCTGCATATTTGCTCATACGGAAGAAATAACTTTCTTCCTTCACAAGCTCAACTGGGCGACCGCAATCCGGACATTTGCCATCTTCTAGCTGACGCTCAAGGAAAAACGATTCACAAGGCGTACAATACCAGCCTTCATACGTGCCTTTATAAATATCATCTTGCTTTAAGAGCAGAGCAAATATTTTTTCTACAACAAGCTTATGTCGCTCCTCGGTCGTCCGAATGAAATCATCATTCGAAATTTCAAGCTTCGACCACAGATCTTTAATGCCAACAACAATGTCGTCAACGAATTGCTGCGGCGTTTGATCCTTCTCCTTGGCCTTGCGCTCAATCTTCTGACCGTGCTCATCCGTTCCAGTCAAATACCATACATCATAGCCGCGAAGGCGCTTATAACGAGCCATTGCATCCCCAGCCACCGTCGTATAAGCATGACCGATATGAAGCTTATCACTCGGATAATAGATCGGCGTCGTAATATAAAATGTATTTTCTTTCGTCATCAGAAGCCCTCCAAAATAAATTAGTCTAAAAAAAACGCAAAAAACTCCCGTCCATCATGGGACGAGAGTTAGAACTCACGCGGTACCACCCAAATTTCAATCTAGAAATGAACGGCTGAGCCGAAATTTCTAGAAAGCTTCGTGTGCCGCCAAACAGGCGGCTTACGCCGTTAACGCCAGCCTCGCGTCGCTCCCTTACTCAGCAATAACGCTGCAGCTTGAAAGCGAATCCTCCCGGACCATTTTCCAATCATGTCCCTTACCGGCTTGCACCATCTTTCCCGGCTCTCTGCAAAGGGTCTACTATTGTACTTATCCGTTCCACGGACATATAAAGAAATCCAATATTTATTATACTGCTTATAAATCAAAATATACCCAAATAGAACCCCCTCTGTCAAGGAGCATCTATCTTGTCTTCACTTACAGGCGGGACAGGGTCAAATCCGCCAGCGTTAAATGGGTGGCAACGTGCGATTCGCTTGATCGCGAGCCAAGAGCCTTTAGCCGCACCATGCTTCTCAATCGCTTCCAGCGCATACATAGAGCAGGTCGGGTAAAAACGGCATGAGGGCGGCGTCAAAGGTGAAATAACTTTACGATAGAAGAGTATCGGAGCCTTCGTTACCCTTTGCATTACGCGTGGTTTCGTCATTAGGCTTCGCTTACTGCAGGCTCATCTTGAATACATCCCTTACAATAGCCGAACACCTCGAATTTATGCTTCACGACCCGAAATTCATCAGGAACGCTCGTTTGCTCCATTGGGCAAAAAGTAATGGGATAAGTCATTCCACATTGCAGACAAATCATATGATGATGATGCTCATGCTCCCTGCAATGCAGCTTGAATTTGCCGCCTTCTTCGAATATTACCTGCTCCAATACACCGAGCTCTTCCATGACTCGCAAATTACGATATACTGTATCGAAGCTTAAGCCTGCATACGATTTCCCCATATATTCATAGACTTCTTTCGGCGCCAAATAGCCTGGTGTCTCTGAAAATAGCTTTGCAAGCGTTTTCCGCTGATCCGTTATTCTCAATCCTTGACTAGACATGCGTCTTATAATGTCTTCCATAGTATGCATTTGTCGAACCTCCGGACTAAAAAATTGTTTATCTCCATAATGACGAAAAAAAAAGCTCTCGTCAATGAGAGCCTCGATTTAACCATTTAATCTCATATTGATCATAAAACTAGCACACATCGCTACAAATAACACAATACTAGTAAACCCAACCAGCTTACGCCTTGTATTCAGTCTTTTGACCAGTGAGGAATCATTGGATAGCCGTTTCGATTCCGAATATGTACGATGCAAAAACATATAGCTGATAATGGAAATGACAAACAGCATGTTAATAAAAAACCATATAATTGTCCAGGTCAAGCCGTTACCTCCGGTCGTGATCAGCTATAAAACTATAGATACCACTTATTTAGTATATACATAAAGACAACGAAACTCACGACCGCGCCTGCAAAGCTAAACCAGCCCGTACGAAATTTTTGCTGAAACATTCGCAAGATGCCAAAGCTGAGTAAACCGAAAATAAGCATTAGAAAGACGATTCCAAGTATAAATAAGTTAGCAGAAACACTGCTTACATCGACTAATGACACTGAACACACTCCCTTTTTTACTAATATGTACATGTTCATTAGACATTATAAGGGATAGAGAAACCATTAGCCAGCTGTAATCCCTGTCGATTTCGTGACAAAAAGAGCACATCTCGTTTAGATACGTGCCCTCCTATACTAGCATGACTAATCTACCAACGAATAATCGCTTCGTGATAATTACGATTGGTCGCTCTCTTCTGAAGCTTTACATGGAGCACATTGTCCTTCACCGTCGTCTTGCAGACCCTCGGTTTCACGAGCTTAGGCAGCTTGATCGTCTCTTCTTTCTCACTCGGCAGACCACTCAGGCGCAGCCGATCCTCTCTTACGAACAACCGCAACTGCTCTTTATTAAAGCCTTCCGGCAATTTAATTTTTACACTCAAGAAATGACGTGTCTCAGAAAAGGTCGCTGATCCGCCTCCGATCATTACGCCAGCCGCTTCTGGCAGCGCCTTGGTCAACATTTTCCGCACATATTGCTCCACCCAATCCGGCTCACGCAGCAGCTCAAAGCCCTTAGGCATTTGCTGCTTCTCCATCCATCGTTCCATTTCATCCCATTTGGATGCCACAAGCAAACACCCGCCTTCCAGCACTTCTAACAGCATATGCGCCTAGTGGCATTAGCGATACTTTCGCCACGGTAACCTCTGGGCGAATGCCGCATAAGATATACCACAATCGCCTAATCATAAAAAAATCAACTATAAAAAGGGAGGATGCTCATGCCAGCTGTCGTCGGTTTTGTCAAAATTGTTAGCGTTGGTTCCGGCTCCATTATTCAATTTGGTGACACCTTGGAAGTGTCTCCAAATAGCTCGTCAAAGACATATGCAGGATCAGGATCATTCCTGACAGGCAGTCTAACGAACTCAAATAATGCTGTCAGCGCAACAAACACCCTTGACCCGGACTTGCAAGATAATTCAAATAATGATGTGAGTGCAATATGAGCTTAACCATTCATCAACAAATTACGATCCATCAGCTTCGTGTCGACAGCGTATCGAACAGCTCTGTCTTACAGGTCGGCAGCGCTGGATCCATTCGCTCATTGTCACAGCTCTATAATAGCGGCGGGTTCACCGAGCCCGCTCCAGAGCTGGCCGCCGATAACCCGCTTTCTTTCGTACCTCTGCCAAACCCTACCTAAGCGATAAATTCGAACTCATTATGAGTAGGAGGAGCAAGTCACATGCAGCAGCCTAATCCGCTTTCCCCTTGGCAAATGTGGTCTCTTGAAGTGCAAAATAAGCTTAAAGAGCAGCAAGAGCGGCTCGGAGCGCTTGAAGCAAAAGTAGCAGCTTTATGCGAGCAGGTTAAGCAGCTCGAAGCGCGTCCTACTTACAATATAGAAGGCATTCAATATCATTTTGATCAATTGAAAGTTGAGAAGCTTGATGGCACGCTTAATATCGGGATGACCGCACCAGGTATGAGTGACGATACATTTCCCGGTACCATTGAACAGCAGGCTGTATCACAGACGCCTGTTTTTCCGACTGCGGGTTCATCTATTCCGCCGCAAAACGGGCTATACAACGATATTTTTAATGGAATGACTCGCTTTTTGGATGAGGAAGCTCCACAAAGATTGCTTTCCTATGAACAAGAGCTTCAAATTCCATTAGATCCTTATCATCGACAGATCGTTATTAATGATGTTCGTAAACAAGTACCCACACGTATTCAACATTATATGCAAAAGGCAGGTCAAGGCGATGATGCAAAGCGGACATCGAATGATCACACTGCAGTTACAGCTAGCGTATTAGCCAAAACAATAAGGGATGCGGACGCAGCGCTGCTCGCTTACATGCGCCAACTGCAAACTAGCTCCCCTTCAACTGGAGGAATGTCATAATGCTTTATTTCAAAGTCGTTAATCATCTTTTAAGTGTTGGTCAAATTGAAGTGCTCGGCGTATCTAGCGCATCTATGCTGCAAGTAGGCGATACAGATAACGTCGCGTTATACTCCATGTTCGATACACCACCGGAATCAGTCATTGTTGGTCCGATTGCTCCATTTCCAGAGCCTGAGGAATCGAGCAGTACATTTGGCACGTCATAGGTAAAACAATGAATCGGATAAATGACCAATCTCTAAATACGTACCCCGTACGAACAGCGACGGTCGGTTTCCTTCGCATTATAAGCGTCGCTCAGTCTGGTATTGTACAGCTCGGAGATCGAGCTGATACGAAAGCTAAGCTTCGAGCGTTAGCCGTTCAACGGAAGGAAGATCATTTGACTTCAGGTGAAGTTTTTTTTGAATCCTATGATATCTTCTCAAGGCCGCTGCCCATTCTCCTCGATCCCGAATTTGACAATACTCAGAACTTCGCGTTGTTTAGAACTAACTGTTCACCGAATATTACGGTCGGATACATACAAGTTATTGCATCCGGCTCAGCTGCCAGCATTCAGATCGGCAATGGCGTTAACTTAAATGCAGAATCACGGATCAAGCATATTCGGCAATACCCGCAGCAAAATTCCTCTCCTCCTTTAAGATGTAATTAGATAGTGAATGAGCGAACCAAGTCCGCTAGGCTGCAATTGCCCTGCGGACTTTTTTTCCACCTTATTAAGCCAATTGAAAGCAATGCACGAGCAGTAAACCTAGTCCAGCCAATAGGACCGAACCGATAAATCCAGCGATAAAAGGTTTTTTTCCGCGTTTCCTGAATACATCGATATCGACACCAAGCCCGAGACCCGCCATCGCCATCGCGATGAGAAAATAAGCGGCAACAATAAGATTTGTGGTAATTTCAGCTGGAATGACACCTAATGTATTGATTCCGCTCATGACAAGAAATCCGACGATAAACCATGGAATAGGCAGTTGCTTCAAATTGATTTTTTCTGATTTCTGAGCTTTGCGCCCATTCAAAATTGCTATGATTATGGCAACTGGGACAAGCATCGCTACTCGAGTCATTTTTACGATTACAGCCAAATCTATCGCTTCTTGCCCTCCAGGTGCAGCGGCAGCAATGACATGTGCGATCTCATGAAGCGTTGCCCCGGCAAAAATTCCATAGCCGGTATCGCTCAGCCCGAGCACCGGATATAATACCGTGTATGCTAATGTAAAGATTGTTCCTAAAATGGCAACTGTCGCCGCACTAATTGCCGTTTCAATTTGACTTGCCTTCAATTGCGGTGCTATTGCTACTACAGCTGCAGCACCGCAGATTGCCGTGCCGCAAGCCGTTAAGAGTCCTAGATTTCTGTCGATCTTCAACCATTTGCTAATCCCGTATACAACGAAAATTGTGAATATAATATTTACTACAGCAATGACAAACACCTTCGGCCCCGCATGTAAAATATCATTCAAATTCAGTCGGAGTCCAAGAAGGATAATACCGTATCGCAGCAGTTTTTTGCTTGAAAATGATATGCCGCTCGTCGCCTGCTCTGGAATACCTATCCATGCTCGAAATGCGATGCCAAGCAATATTGCTACTACAAGCTGCCCCATAACATTAAATAAAGGAAGCATTGCGATACATTTCGCGGAAATGGCAATCACTATTGTATAGGCTACACCAATTGTAAAACCTGATCCTCTATTATTATGACTCCTTATAACTTCTCTTATTATCATGACCATCACCTCTGCCTCAAAACTTAATTGATTTAACCTTGTTGCATTCACTATAAGGCACCCAACCTACAATGTGAAATACCTATTCCCTATCTTAATCATTAGTAATACTTATGATTGAATTGCATTTATCGCATTTTTGTCATAATGTTACTTTACATAGGGTGAAAATCGAGTTTAATAATGAGGGATTATGATGATTATCGAGGCATTACGGGTATTTGTTACTGTAACGGAGCAGAGCCATTTCTCAAAAGCAGCCGATTTATTGAATATTTCTCAACCAGGCGTAAGCCTGCATATTCGTAATTTAGAAAATGAGCTTGGCGCTAAGCTTCTGCATCGTTCTCCGAAGCAAGTTCGGCTTACTGAAGCCGGGCATATTATGTATCAACGAGCCAAGCAAATTTTGGCTTTATATGAGGAAGCTAAGCAAGACATTCAGCTATTGCAGGATAAAGTAACGGGAAGTCTGCGAATTGGTGCAAGCTTTACGATAGGTGAATATGTTCTTCCAAGGCGGCTCGCTGAATTTGCTGTCCAATATCCGTTAGTAACTTTGCAAACCACAATTGGAAATACAGAGGAAATTGTACAAGCCGTCAGATCTAATGAACTCGATATTGGACTCATTGAAGGCGACACAACGTCAACTGATTTAGTTGTTACGCCTTATATGAAAGATGAAATGATTCTAATTGCCCCAGCTGCTCATCCGCTTGCTGCGGAGCGCTTTGTTGACGCTGAAATGCTTCAAAATCAAGTTTGGGTTCTGAGAGAGAGCGGCTCTGGTACACGGGCCTTTAGCGATCAATTTTTTCGTGATGCGCGAATTAATCAAAAACGCTCTTACATTTTCAATAGCAGTCAAAGTGTGAAAGAATCTGTCGTATCCGGATTAGGGATAGCCATGTTGTCACGCTGGGTCGTAAGAAAAGAAGTAGAAACGGGGGAATTGATTCAGCTTCGATTGAATAAGCAGCGCTTTGAACGTGATTTCTCAATCATTCGCCATAAAGATGGCGCTAATTCTATGGCTCTCGCTATGCTGCTTCAACGACTGCTGACTCAAAGTGAGTAAGCGGAATCATTACACGGTACATTCCCTATCTGCGGTCTCCGACTGTGTTGGCATCTAGGTGCATATACATTAAGCAACTAAGGATGCAAAGGATGAATGCGCCAAATGGATATGAAACGAATCCGTGCACGGATAGATGAAATGTCTGCCGATCTGATTGGGCAGCAGTCGCAGGATGGTGCATGGCGAATGTGTTTTGATTCAGGGACGATGACCGATAGTTACTTGATTATTTTACTTCGTCTATTAGGAAGAGCAGATGAACGTTTGATTCATATGCTTGCGGCACGAGTAGCTTCTAAGCAGGAGGAAAATGGTGTGTGGAAGGTTTTTCCTGACGAGATCGAAGGCAACTTGGATGCGACCGCTGAGGCCTACTTTGCACTGCTGTATGCGGGGTTTTATTACGAGTCTGATCCTCGTATGTTAAGGGCTAAGCAGTTTATTCTGAAAAGCGGCGGTATAGCTGAAGTTAGATCCCTGCTTACGCAGGTTATCTTTGCCGCTGCTGGTCAAGCAGAATGGCCGCGGTTGCTGCGTATCCCGCTTGAAGCTTTTTTCTCAGATATTGGGATTGGTCTAGACTTGTTCTCTCTTTCCGGTCATGCACGCGTCCATCTTGTCCCAACCTTAATAATGGCTAACAAACAATTTGTACGCATAACGGCAAACATGCCGGATTTAGCTTATCTTTTTGCCGGAACCTCACGTGCTTTTTCGAATGATACCACATGGATATCCGCTTTGAATGAATTTATTTCCAGCTTGCCTTTATCAAGCCTGCTTCCTTCCAGCTCCAAAACTACATACGAGCAAGCTGAGGCATTTATGTTCGAAAGACTGGAGCCAAACGGCACACTGCTGACCTTCTCTACTGCGACTATTTTGATGATATTATCTTTATTATCGCTAGGTTATTCCGCTGATTCACCTGCTATCAACCGATTATTGTCTGGTATTTTCTCTGTAATGTGCATCGATAGACCCCATCTTCAGGTCGCATCCTCTGAAGTATGGGACACTTCAATGTTGGCCTACGCTTTGCGAGAGGCTGGGGCCTCACCCAGTATGCCTGCTCCCCAGAAAGCTGGTGTTTATTTGCTCTCAAGGCAGCAAGTTCGTATGGGGGATTGGGCAAAGCGATTGCCGAATACGCCTGCGGGAGGCTGGGGCTTCTCCGATGTAAACACGCTGTACCCTGACGTCGATGACAGCGCCTCGGTTCTTCGCGCTATACGTCCCTATATATCCGAAGCCAATGGTTTACATGCCAACTGGCAAAGAGGTCTAAACTGGGTATTAGCGATGCGTAATGATGATGGGGGCTGGCCTGCGTTTGAGCGCCAAGGCAACCAGCTGCCCGCAAGCTTCTTTACTTTCGAAGGTTCCTCTGACATCTCTACAGATCCTTCAACAGTAGACTTAACAGGCCGTGTGCTTGGATTTCTGGGAGATGAGCTCGATATGACGATCGGCCATCGCTGGCTTGATGACAGCGTGCAATGGATTCTCTCGCAGCAGAAGAGAGATGGTAGCTGGTATGGTCGGTGGGGAATTGCATATACCCATGGCACAGGTGCTGCAATTAAAGGGATGTCAGCTGTTGGTGTACCCGCTGACCATCCTGCTATTCAGAAGGGCGTAAAGTGGCTGTTAAACATCCAAAACGAAGACGGAGGCTGGGGTGAATCCTGTCTGAGCGATAAAGTGAAGCATTATGTCCCGCTCCACGCGAGTACACCTTCTCAGACGGCATGGGCACTCGATGCGCTTACAGCTGTATATGCAAAACCGAATGCCTCTTTGGAAAGAGGAGTCGAAGCTTTGCTCCAATCGCTTGAACGGCGAGATTGGACGTACACCTACCCAACTGGAGCTGCGCTTCCTGGCAGCGTATATGTTCATTATCCAAGCAATAACTATATATGGCCCCTTCTCACTCTATCAACGATTTTAAAAAAATACAGCTCATAAACTCCCTCAGATATAAGGAAACAGCCGGCAAATTATGCTCGGCTGTTTTAATTTACAACTCAGGCTTCACTCAAAAGTTATTGATGTGACTCCAGTTCCATTCTAAGACGTTTATATTTCTCTGCGTACTTGATCACGCTGTGAATGACGGTCGCATGCGACCATGTAAGCGGAGCTACCGATAATGGTGAGCCGTCGTAAGGATTAAGCTGCTCCGGCAGCAAGCCGCTACGCAGCGCATGATCAGAAACCCATTGCAGCGTGCTGCGCGGTCCCTCAAGCTCTTCAAGTGTTATAGCAGAATCAATCTCAAAGTTAGCTACCCAAAGCGTGCAAATAATCCATGGGTTTCCAGGTACCTTATCAATTTCGCCAGATTGCTGGAAATAATAATCGTTCGTGTAACGAGCGATTCCTCCGATGTGGGTTTTGACTTGAAGTCCATCCTTGATCGCATGCATCGTCTGCACAACACGATAATCATCAACGGGAAGCACCCCAAATTCCAGAACGCCGAATAAGCTGCTCTCAAGCGTCATATCCTTCACCCAACGATTATCCTTCTGAATCAGTCCTCTTGCGAATCGTCCGGTTTCTTCATCCCACAGATTCGTTATAATTCCATGTTTGATCTTTTCAGCAGTGCTCTTGTAAAGATCACTGCGCTCATAATCACCGAATAGATCCGTGAAGAATGAAGCAGCCATCAAACCGCCGTATACGGATGCCGCGGTGTAGGTCCAGATGCCGTAGCGCTCCTCCCACAAATCGTAGCTAGGCTTCGGCAACGACAAGGAAGGCTCCATATATGAGGTTAAAAAAGTAGCAGCCTTCCGAATAAGGTTGCTATATAATGACTGCGGCAGCTCAATGATTTGGTTGCGTGAGTAGTCCTTCCATAGAGCAAACAACACAAGTGCGGTTTCATCCTCTTGAATAGGCAATCGTCTGCTGCCCTGCACGATATAAGGATGCCAGCTGGAGCCAACCGTACCGTCTGGATTGTATTTATGATACAAATAACCTTCAGGTGACAAGGCTTGTGCACAGAAATGGAAAAATGGAGAAATCACGCTCTGATACCCCGCCATGGACATAGCGTCAGCAATAAGAGCGCCGTCGCGCGGCCACATATAGCTGTAATGATCCCGGTTATATTGCAAAATATCGGTATCATTCGCAGCCAATATCGCTCCTCGCTCATCCACCTGCGTCCTTACGAGAAGCAAGCTTTGTTTGAACATCTTAACCACATCATGCGGCAAATCACCAAGATCTGACTCTGCTCTGCGAAGCCAATGCTTCCAGTAAATCACTATTCGGCTAAGCAGCTTCTCCGGATGATTCTCCTGCACATAGTGGTTCAGCTCTTTCACTTCTTCTAGGTTCTGACCAATAGACATCCAATAATAAATCGTTTTATCGCTGTTAGGAGGTACGACTGTGCGGAAGCTGATCGTACTATCAACAGAACCTTGTGCAATGGAATTGCCCATAAGCACGCCGTCCTCCGCGTCACGCCATGTTCCTTCAGCGGATTGAAATCTCTTTATGCCCGTTGAATATTGGGTCATGCCGCCTTCATCCGAGAAACCATTGAACATGAAATAATTATTACGCTTGTAATGATACAAGGTATGATTCTCTGGATAATAAACGGCGGTATCACCAACCTCCGTACCGTCAATCATCAAATCTTGGTGAAAAAACAAACGTACCTCTTTCGTATCATTTGTTTTGTTTCGAATAACTACCCGTTTAATGTAAATACATTCTCGCTGATGAATCCCGTCATTCATATTAAGCTCGATGCCTAATCCATCGTGTTTAGCCGTAATATTCGTAACTAAAGAATCCTCAAGATAATCAAGATCAAACTTCCACCCCGGCTCATCCAGCCAGCTAAAGGCACCTTCAACCCAAATGCCTAAGCGGCAGTACTGTCCGCCTACATGGTTTAACTGACCCACGAATGGATAATAAATATCCCGAATATAACAATGTTGATCTAAATTTAAGAGCATCTTTCCGTTGCCGATTACAAGATGACGGGCCATGATTCCTTCTCCTTCCCATGCGCTAAAAGTTGTGAGTAAACGGATATATAGGCTTTGGCAGACCGATTCCAGCTGTAATCCTCATTGCTGCCATTACTCACGATTTGCTTCCAGACTTCCTGATTACGATAAAGAGCCAAAGCTCTTCGCACGGTATACATATAGTCGTGTGCATTGTAATTTGTGAAGCTGAAGCCGTTACCTTCGCCAGTATATTCGTTATAGGCTTGTACCGTGTCCTTTAGTCCGCCTGTCTCCCGAACAATTGGAACGGAACGATAGCGCAGTGCAAGAAGTTGACTTAGACCGCACGGCTCGAACTGTGAAGGCATTGCAAACATGTCCGAGCCTGCATATATTCGGCGTGCAAGTCTGTCATCATAACCGATCCATACGGCAACCTTATCGGGATGGCGATATGCTGCATCATTGAAAAAATGCTCATATTGCCCATCGCCGGCTCCTAATACTACAAATTGAACGTCTTCTTGAAGCAGCTCTTCGAATGTAGCTCTAATTAAATCAAAGCCTTTCTGCTCCACCAAACGGGAGACAATTCCGATAAGCGGAATATCTTCCGATTGCGGAAGCCCTAACTCGCGCTGCAGCTCCACTTTATTTTTTCGTTTGCGATTCAATGCGTTGCGATATGGAATAGTAAGTGCCGCGTCATTCATGGGATCAAACAATTCATCATCGATGCCATTCACAATGCCGATCAAATCACCTGAACGATATCGAAGCAGCGAATCCAGCTTTTCCCCGAAATATTCGGTCTGAATTTCTTCCGCATACGTACCGCTGACCGTCGTCAGTTTATCGGCATAGACGAGACCGCCCTTCATACAGCTGCCTGCTCCGTGAAACTCCAAGCTGTCAGTAAGAAACATGTCATCTCCGGCGCCAAGCAAATCCTTCAGGAGCTCGATGCCAAATAAACCTTGATATCTCAAGTTATGAATCGTAAAGACCGATTTGGTATAGGCCCAAGCAGGGTCGAAGTAGTATCTCGTTTTTAAGAGAAAAGGGATGAGTCCGGTTTGCCAATCATGACAATGAACGATGTCAGGATGGAAATCCATATAACGCACAGCTTCCATCACTGCTAAGCAGAAGAAGACAAATCTTTCAGCATCATCCCCGTAACCATAGAGGCCATCTCTCTTAAAATAAAACTCGTTATCAATTAAATAATAAGTAATACCGTCCAGCTCAGCTCTAAGCAAACCGCAGTACTGATTACGCCAGCCTACTGATACAGTAAAATGTGCAACCTGCTCGAATTGGCCAACAAGAGCAGCAGGAATTTGTACATATTTCGGCATTACAACTCTGGTATCAACGCCCCGCTTATTCAGCGCCTTAGGGAGCGCCCCTGCAACGTCGGCGAGTCCACCTGTCTTCGCAAGAGGCACCGCTTCTGAGGTTGCGAACAAAATGTTCATAGGATTCTCCTTTCACATGGACGCCGCATCAGCAATGTATGAACCCAATTGGAATCGATTACCGATTCCCGATCGTGGCATATCGCATTTTTCGCGGCAAAATAATAGAATATGATCAAATAAACGATAACTTACATTAAATAATTTTGCGTTTACCAGCTAAGAATGGCGAGCTGGCTGCTCCCCTAATATCACGATCTGGTTCGACGCGGACATCTTTGTCCAAAATACTATGCTGCAAAAAGCTATTTTCGCCAATAACTCCATTTTGCATAACGATGCTATTGCTGACTACAGCACCTTTTTGAATGTGTACGCCTCGGAATATAATGCTGTTCACAACCGTACCTTCAATGCGGCAGCCGTTTGCAATAAGCGAATTCGTAACTTTAGAATTCCCCAAATACCGGGCAGGAGGTTCATCCTTTACTTTTGTAAAAATCGATCCCGGCTGGTAGAATAGTTCCTTCCAAACGTCCGGTTTAAGCAAATTCATATTATTGCGGTAATAACTGCTGAGTGTGTTAACCACACCCAAGTAACCCTCATACATGTATCCATATACATTAAGCTGATCTAACCTAGAAAATATAGCTTGCCTAACTAAATGATCATGACCTTGCGCGAGTGAAGTCTCTACCAGCTCCATAAGCAGCTCTTTGCGCATGATGTACATTTCCATAGAGTTAATATCACTAGTCATGCGCCCATAATGATCCTGAATAGCGACAATACGGCCTTCCTCATTCATCTTTACTTTACGAGCCTTGCCCGTTAATAAATCCGCCTGCTGCTTGCATACAACTGTGATGTCAGCTTCGCGCTCCAAATGAAAATCGATGACCTTCTCGAAATCGATATTGCACACCATATGGCTGCGTGTAATAACGACATAATCTAAAGATGAACGATTAAAATAATCACGCTGCTGATAGAAATGGTATAAATCCCCACGACTAATCTCCTGAATATCGTCGGTTACGGGCGGGAGCACGAATAATCCGCTTTGTCGATGCTGCAAATCCCAATGCTTGCCTGAGCCTAGATGATCCATCAGAGAGCGATATTTCGTATGAGCAAACACGGCTACCTTCGATATTCCTGAGTTCACCATGTTAGATAATACAAAATCTATTAATCGATAGCGAGCACCAAAGGGAACTGTAGCAAGGCAGCGACCCTGTGTTAAATGCTCAAGCTCATCAGTTTCATGAATTAAATTAATGACGCCCATGACTTTGTGCTTCATGAGTGCTCCACCTCCTGCAGCAAATGTTCATTCGTCACATATTGATCGACTGCGATAACAGTAATGGTATCATCATCCGGACTTCCAATCGTTACGCCCGCTTGAATGACTGCACCTTCACCAATGATAGCTCTATATATTCGCGCCCCTTCGCCTATTCTTACGTTAGGCATGACGACTGATTCTGTAATGACAGAGTTTTTTTCAGCCTTTACACCATAGAACAATACGGATCGATCAACAATGCCTTCGATCATACAGCCTTCTGTAATCAAAGCAGAAGATACCTCCGCACTTGCTCCAATATGCTGAGCTGGTTGATTTGGACTAACGGAATAAATGCGCCAATCGGAATCTGCAAGCTCCAGAGACGGCTCATCGGCAAGTAAATCCATGTTCGCTTCCCAGAGGCTCTCGATTGTTCCAACATCCTTCCAATAACCCTTGAACGGATATGAATGCAAATTTTTTCCGTCTCTCATCATGGCAGGAATGAGATCCTTGCCAAAATCATGGCTAGAGGTGCGGCTTGCCTCATCATAGATCAGATACTTTTGCAGCTCGGACCATGTGAAAATATATACACCCATTGAAGCGATGTTGCTCGTTGGGTTTTTCGGTTTTTCCTCAAAGGAAGTAATTCGATCCTCATCGTCGATGTGCATGACACCAAAACGGCTCGCTTCTTTCCAATCGACCTCGATTCCTGCAATCGTCACATCGGCACCGGATCTCTTATGGTGCTCGAGCATCAGATCATAGTCCATTTTATAAATGTGATCGCCTGAAATAATGAGTACATATTCAGGATTGTAAGGTTCGATGAAAGAGATATTTTGATAAATGGCGTTCGCTGTGCCTTTGTACCATACACCGCCCTTTTGCTTCATAAACGGCGGCAATATCGTCATGCCTCCATCACGGCGGTCAAGTCCCCAAGGACTGCCAATGCCAAGATAACGATTGAGTTCTAGCGGCTGATATTGCGTTAGAACGCCTACGGTATCAATTCCAGAATGTACACAATTACTTAGCGTAAAATCAATAATTCTGTATTTTCCGCCAAAATAAACTGCTGGCTTAGCTAAATCTTTTGTAAGCACACCCAGCCTTTTACCTTCGCCTCCTGCAAGCAGCATAGCGATCATTTCTTTACGGCCCATGGACACCAACTCCCTCTCATATTGTGGTCCCCGGATCTAAGCTGAAGATCTGGATTGTCAGGGGGGGTAAGTGAATCATAATGCTCTGATTGTGACCGTGCCAAGCGACGTTTTCACTGCTGTAGCATTGCTTTACTTGTGTGTCCGTACCGCCATATTGCTTGTCGTTACTATTTATAAAAGAGCAATAAGAACCAGGCTCTGGAACACCGATACGAAACGGCTTGTAATCATTTCTAGAGAAATTTGCAATCACGATGGAGAAATCAGAATTGCCGCGGCGGATAAAGGAAATAACAGATTGTGCTGAATTATTTACATCAATCCATTCGAAGCAATCCGCCTCACTATCTCTCTCCCAAAGCGAAGGCTGATCGAGATACATATGATTCAATGATTTCACATAATAGTGCATGCTGTGATGCAAATCGTACTCAAGCACCATCCAGTCCAGCATGTCGGCGTCCTTCCATTCATCGAACTGCCCCCATTCGCTGCCCATAAATAATAGCTTCTTCCCGGGATGAGTCATCCAAAACCCGTAAAATAACCGTAATTGCGCGAATTTTTCTTCATAGCTGCCAGGCATTTTGTTTAACAATGAGCGTTTTCCGTGTACAACTTCATCATGGGATAGCGGTAGAACGTAATTTTCTGAAAAAGCATATAGGAGTGAGAAAGTAATGAGATGGTGATGATATGGACGTGCAGCCGGATCCAGCGCCATATAGCGCAGCATATCGTTCATCCAGCCCATATTCCATTTAAAATTAAATCCGAGGCCGCCTTTGTAGGTTGGTGATGTAACAGCGGGCCATGCGGAAGAATCTTCTGCGAGCATCAAAGTATCGGGGTAATAATGAAACACTGTTTCATTGAGCTTCTTTATGAAGCGGAGAGCATCTAGGTTGTCAGGGCCGCCGAGGTAGTTGTATGTAAACATTTCAGGCGGTTTGTCCATATGTAAATTGATCATGCTGGCGACAGCATCAACACGCAAACCATCAATGTGGAATAAATCCATCCAATAAATTGCATTGGATATAAGAAAGCTAATAACTTCTTTTTTCTCAAAATCAAAAGATAACGTTCCCCAAAGCGGCTTCTCCGCACGATTGGCATCCGCACCTTCAAAAATAGGCGTCCCATCAAAAAGACGCAAGCCATGATCATCCTTGCAAAAATGTCCAGGCACCCAGTCCAAAATTACACCGATTCCAAATTGATGGCATTTGTCCACAAATTTCATTAGCTGCTTCGGTGAGCCATAACGACTCGTTGCTCCATAAAAGCCTGTAATTTGGTAGCCCCAGGATTGATCTAATGGATGTTCTGAAAGTGGCATAAGCTCGATATGCGTATAGCCCATTTCAGCTGTATAAGGAATCAAATCGTCTGCCAGTTCCTCATACGTATAATAATCCTCTTTGCCTTTGATTTTCCACGAGCCGGCATGAACCTCATAAATGAGCAATGGACTGGTGTAGGGAGGAAGCTCTCGCTTCTTACGCTGCCATTCTTCATCTGCCCATTCATAGCCGCCAAGTTCCGTGACAATGGAAGCTGTTCCCGGTCGCCTTTCAGCAAAAAAAGCATACGGATCGGCCTTTCTAATCGTTTTGCCTGCGGGTGTCACAATCTCGTATTTGTACAATTCGCCTTCACCAATACGTGGTACAAACAAGGTAAAAATACCCGTCGTACCAATCCGTACCATAACATGACGCTTGCCAATCCATTTATTGAATTCCCCAATGACACGAACGTCTGCTGCGTTCGGTGCCCACACTGTAAAGCGAACACCTTTTATACCGTCCATTTGGACAAGATGAGCACCCATAAAACGGTAACTATGGTGCGAGCTCCCTTCGTTGAATAAATATAAATCTTTAATGGATAATCCGATAGGTGCCGTTTGAACCATTCTTGGTTTCACCCCTTGTTGGATAATCAATGTCCAGTACGATATTCATCGATAAACAAATTACATTAACCACATTATACATGGTTTTGAAAAAAAACACAGTTGTTTTCATAGATTCCTACAATACCATTGCTAAGTTTAGATCATTCTAGCTGTCCTACAATAGTATCGGGAAACCGAATTAGAATAAAGTCTGCTGTAAGAGTGTTACAGCTGGTTAAGTTTCAACTAATGACATTATGCACCAAATAGGTATACATACTGCTATCAAGTTTAATTAATTAAACTCATTTTTCACTTTTTAATCATTCGCCAAAGTTTCATAATCATTGACTTGTTTGTTAAGTCCGTCTATTTTATACTTTTACTTTATTACGAGGTAATGGAATGGGCTTAAGAGGAGTGTTCCGTATTGTCGATTTATAGTCAGATTTTCCAATTAATGAATCAGCCGATGATTCTAATGAGCCAAAACGATCAAGAGGTACGCATCGTGGATACGAACCTAGCTTTTCTAAGGTTATCTGGTTATTCACTTCAAGAGCTGCAATCCAAAAAGAGCAGCTATTTGCTACATAAATATCAAATCAACATTAGGCACCCAGTTATGAAGAGCGAAGTCATTATTTATACGAAGCTAAAACGGAAAATTTCTGTACGGATTGATCTACACCCGTTGCCGAGAAGCAGTGATGAAACACACCACCACGCTTTTATCATATTCGAGGATTTAACTCCTTACAAGTGGATCGAGCAACAATCACAAATAAATAAAATATTGATTAGCGGAATTATAGACAGACATCACCATGTTTGGTTTCTAAGAGACAATCTATCTCCCTTTATGACAGAATCTTACCAACAAATGCAACACGAAACGCTGCTGCAATTCATTGCCGATACAGATCATGGGAAAATACTCAACATTATAAAAGAAGCCCATCTGCTAAAAAAAGAAAGAAGCATTACCCTTAGAACGAGCAAATTGGACGGGGTCGAGTTTGAATTGTCCGCCTCATTCACTCCTATTATCGATGGGTTTGGAGATGTATCGGAGTTTGCTTTCGTCATTTGGGATATGCGTCCTGTAGATGACAAGATAGAAGCCTCGATGAAGCTTCGAATATGGATGGCTAAACGAGATATAACCGTCGGTTACCTCTCCTCTTTAACTGGGATTTCCATTCAGACGATTTCCAAGCTGCGAAACGGAAAAATTTTGAAGCCCCAAAGACTCACAGCAGAGCTGATTGCTTCGGAGCTTCAAGTGGACGTTCATGAAATATGGTCAGAGATTAGAAGGTAAAACTAACGGACAAAGGCGGTGAGCTCCTTCGTATGGAAAAGATGGAGCTCATGCATCGCTCTCGTGCAAGCTGTATAAAATAATTTTCTTTCGCTTTCACGCCCATAATATTCATTGCTTGCATTGCTGATTACAACAGCATCAAACTCGACACCTTTGGCTAAATACGAAGGAATCACAATGATCCCTTTCTCAAACGTCACGGTTTCTTTCTCCACAAGGCGGAGTTTAGGGAAGTACGACTGCAATGAAGCATACATACGTTTGCTTTCTTCCGCCGTTTTGCAAATGACTGCAATCGAATGATATCCACTCATAACCAGCTGGTTAATTCGGTCCTGAATGCTGCTCACGAGCTGAATATCATTCTCCACTTTAGTTATGGTTGGCTCAGCACCGTCTCGATTAAAAGCCTCAATTTGATCGCCACCTTCAATCATCCGACTCGTAAATGCCACAATCGGTCTAGTTGAGCGATAGCTTCTTGTTAGTACAATCTTCTCTGTTTCTTCCTCACTGTAAAGCTCCGACAATGGCTCAAATCCATTTCCTGTCACTGCATGTGCAAATATAGATTGATTTAGATCTCCGAGCACACTCATTTTACAATTCGGAAAAATACGCTTTAAATAATGATATTGAAATGGTGAATAGTCCTGTGCTTCATCAATAAATAAATGTTTAACCAATGTGTTTGTTTGAAACCCTTCTAGCTTTTCCTTTAAATACAAATACGGTGTTGCATCCTCGTAATAAATTTCTTTATTATCTAGTTTTGCAATCGTTTGTTCGCTAATTTCTTTCCATTTATCAGGAAGATTATATTCACTTTTCTCAAATATTTCTAACCTATTCGCGTCATCCTCGAATATACGCTTATAAATGGCCGGCACATCCAAAAACATTAAACGCTTCACTCTTCTACGGAGCTTTTTGAATTTCTGCTGCACTACCATTGCTGCTAAATAATCTCTTTCTGCGTCAAAATCATTAAAGGAATTTCCCGCGAAATGTTTCTTTTTCTCGAGATCTTCAAATGCTTTCACATAGGCTTCTTGATCAAGCAGCTCAATCTCATCTTGAACCCAGTCCTGTTCGCGTTCCTCGCGGCTTAGTCTCGTCAGCTCTCTTAGCATCCATTCCGATGTAAAGCGCATACGATTGCCAATTGAGATTGAACGATCATGCGAATAAAATTGCTCTGCGATTGCTGATGCTGAAATTAAGGTGCGGCCCTTAAATGTTACCGACTTAAAGGCGAGGCCCGATTCACCTAGCTCAATTGCATAACGATCGATTAAATGCATAAATAAGAGGCTTGATTTATAAGTAATAGCAGCAATCCTAGCATCATAGCCTTGTTCCTCAACAGCTGCCAGCGTATATTCCATCTGTGAGAAAGGGTCTTCCAGCGCAAACGTTTGGCCTAGTCGGTGCTCCAAATACTGCTGATACGTCGTTTGCTGCATATTTTGCTCGCCAAGCTCAGGCAGCACCGTTGCCACATAACTGTTGAACATTGGATTAGGAGAAAACAAAACGATTTGATTGGCATTTAACCAACCGCGATAACGGTAAAGCAGATAGGCAACACGTTGGAGAGCTGCAGATGTTTTCCCGCTTCCGGCAGCGCCTTGTACGATGAGAAGTCTTGCACTTTCATTACGAATAATACGGTTTTGCTCACGCTGAATCGTAGCTACAATGCTCTTCATTTGGGCATCAGACTGCTTGCCTAGTACTTCCTGAAGCAGCTCATCACCGATTGTGACGCCTGTATCAAACATGCTGCGAATTTGGGCATCACGTATTATAAATTGACGCTTGAGCGACATATCGCCCGCGATTGACCCGCTTGGTGTTTCATATTTCACAGGTCCAGGACCATAATCGTAATAAAGACTTGATACAGGCGCGCGCCAATCGTAGATCAGGTACTCATCGCAACTTTCATCCAGCAGAGAGCCTACACCTAAATAGATCGCCTCTGATTCCGCTTGGCCTTCCTCTTGCACATCAATTCTTCCGAAATAAGGGGAATGCTCCAGCTTATAAAGTGTTTTCAGCTGTTCTTCCGCGTGCCGATGACTTCTTTCTCGCTCTGAGAGCACTTCTGCTTGCTGCTTCATGCTAGCATGCGATTCTGCTGATTCAGCCACATCCTCGAAATTAAGTGTTACATCATCCCAGAAATTACGCCGAATATCAACGATATCCTCGCGCATACCGCTAATTTGACCGCTAAATTGTTCTATGCGAGTGCGAATGATATCCGTCACTTCTTTTACACGCTGCTGCTCTTGCTCCAGCTGATCATTAGAATTAGTCACAATACCACCCCTTAGCTTATTAGTAAGGTTAACCAAGTCTTTGGCATACCATGTTTTAAAACGTATCATCCATTTTACCATCTTCTGTCGTCCAATTGATACAGCTTTGAAAAGTTATTGCCCCGCTCCATAGAAGCGTTTATAATGACAAAGGCAGAAAAACAAGTCAACATACACATCAGTCATACTATTCGCGGTTCGAAAACTCCCGCGTTAACAAAACTAGGAGGAAACATGCAATATGTTTAATTTATGGTTCGGTGCGATCTTCATGCTCGTGCATTTTTCGTTATTTCTTCTTTCCTATCGTTTTTTTGGTCGGATCGGCATTTATGCTTGGATCGGCATGGCGACAGTGCTAGCTAACATTCAAGTTGTGAAAACAATCGACATCCACGCTTTCGGCATGATCATTGCAATTACGCTCGGCAACACGATGTACGGCACAATTTATTTAGCCTCAGACCTACTTAATGAGAAGTATGGTGAGAAAGCAGCCAAAAAAGCGGTTTGGTTCGGTTTCTTTACACTTATCACTACGACCATTATTATGCAAATGGCACTTCTGTTTAATCCTTTAAACGAAGAGTTCCCGCTTCAGGTTCAAGGCGCTATGGAAACCTTATTCGGGTTAATGCCACGAATTGCTTTAGCGAGTTTATGTGCTTATTTTGTCAGCCAATTCCTAGACGTCAAAATTTATTCGACATTAAAGCGATTGTGCCCTGCTCCGAATCAGCTTTGGATTCGCAATAATGGAAGCACTGCAGTCAGTCAGCTTGTTGATACTTTTATTTTTTGCACCATTGCTTTCGCAGGTGCGCCAGGATACGACAGCAAGCTTTGGCTCTCCATTTTTCTGTCGACTTATGTCATTAAATTTATCGTATCGATTTGTTCAACACCATTCTTATACGCAGCAAGAAGCTTTACCTTTAAAGATGAAAAGGAAAGCGCAGCGAGCTAAGCTATTTCATAAGCCAAGGACGCTGCATATTCATATAAAGCTGTAAAAGCGGGATGCCTTCTGCCAGGCATCCCGCTTTCTTATTTTATCCTTACTTATGACATAAATCCGATATCATCAAGCATTACTTTACCTGGGCCATTGACGAAACGAAACGTAATTCGGCTAATCTCATCTGCTTTGATCGATAATACGTCAGAACTGAATAGCTCAAGCGGCAGCATATAGGTTTGAAATACAGGTTCAGTAGACTCCTTATATTTTTCCTCCTTTACGCGTTCCTCCAGCCACGGAATTGACATAAACGCTGTGTATGTTGGCGGAGCCACCGGCATAACCTCGTCCAGCACCAGTTCTCGGCTCTCCCCCTCAGTCGTAGTCAGTTCGATTTCAATGATTGGAAGCGGCGGCTGCTCGGGCTCCGCTACAGCATCATTTGACGATGCTGCCTTTTCTTCTTTTTCGATCAAATCACGCTCAAGATTTGCCATCGAGAATACTAGGTTGCCATCCGCTAGTGCGGCAGTTTCCTCGTTCGTTTTTGCAGTAATATCGAGTGCATACTCCGCACCAGGCTCAGACCATGCAAGCTCGATCCCTTTCGTACCTTTACTTTTCCCGTCACGGTCCTCAGCAGAAGCAATTTTCCACTCCGTCATTCCTGTAACACTGGCTTTGCCGCCGCCCTTAAGCGCATTTTTTTGCCTTCCGTCGTCATACCGAGTAATCTCATTGAACTCGGAAGATTCATAACGATTTGAATAAGCGGTATCCGGCAGCCAAGCTAATCCAGATCGATAATCTTCAAAAAGAGGCCTGTAGCCCGTTTCTCCGAGCAAGGTTGCTTGCAAGAAAGCTGATACATACACCTTGGAAATTTGACGCTGTTCGGCAGCTTTCAACAAATTTCTTCGATTTAAGAACAAACCTCCAGGTGGACGCTCATCCATTCTTCCCCAGTCTGAATTGAACTGACTATGATTGGCATCCGCAATATACAAAGCTGCCTTAAATTGATCTGATCGCTCTTCAAACTTCGTTCTGCTGTACTGGCGATCACCATAAAAATTGTTCACATCAGCATCTCTCGCACCTTGAAGCGTCAAATAATTAACATCAGTCAAGCGAGCAGATTTATCATCAACTTGCTTATCCGTTGGTGCTATTGCAACTACAGATTCGATATCAATCTCGTTTAGACTTTCCAATGATTTATCTTCTTTAAACCATCGATCTGCATCAGCTGCCATAGCAACGGCTTGTCCACCCCTGGAATGTCCGATCAAAGCGACCCGTTTGATATCTACATGTCCGCTGAAGGGATTTCCTTCTTCTTCACTGAACGTTTTAATTTGCTGCAAATGCTTAAGGAGTACCCAAGCTCGCACCTTCATATCATTATTCGGAATACCTGACCACACGGAATAGTTCAAGAAATTTTCATCCACTGAAACAGCTATTATCCCTTGACTAGCAAGCAGCTCTCCTAAATAACGATAACCCGCATCAGAGAAATCCTCCATGAGATGATTGCCATGAACGATGAGTGTAATCGGAAAAGGTCCTTGACCCTCCGGCATCCATACACGGCCATTCAAAGGCAAAGCATGCTCATCGAATCCCCAAAACCTCGTTTTCAGTGCTGACCACTTCGAAATATATGCTGAAGCATCAACCACAGATGACGTAACATCAACCTCATCTCCAAAAATCACTCTATGCTTGTCCAGGCCGCTTCCATAACTGAACGTTTGAAAATTCAATGCCCCGAGCTCTGCTGGATTCGCAGCAGTCATCGTCGTCACATGATCGGAATTAACATCCAATTGTACATCCGCTCTTTGTGACTCTACTGCGTAACCAGGCCAATCAACGACCACATATCCCACAGCTGCAGCTGAGGCTGTTCCAAGCACTAGGACTAACTTGCCCCAGCGCTTTATTTTCATTTTCGAAAGGCCGCCCATTAGGAATCCTGCAACAGCGCCTGTTACCGTGAAAGCTAGCGCTATAATAGCCGACATGAGAATGCCCAGCTCGGCAAAATATAAAATCAAGTATGTCTCTATTGTCGCGTATGTCCATACTGCTGCAAATCTTCTTGGAATCGGTATATACATCATATTAAATACGAATGATAACAATATCGCTGATATACTCATAGCGGCAATATTAAGAATCAAAAAAATAAGTATATCAATAGCTGTACCTAATCCTGTTGGCATGCCTAACGCTGCAGTCACTATAGCAAATGAAGCGAATAACGCTGTGCTCCCAGTAGCTATACGTGATACATAGTGGTCTCGTTCATTCCTCAGCACATATCGACTGCTTAACCAAGTTTTCGTTTTTTTCAATCTGCTCGATTTCGGAGGCTCTGGCTGCAGCTGCGGTTCTTGCAGCACTAATTCCATAAGTCGCCCTTAACAGATAGCCAGTTTCGCCCCTCACGCCGCTCGATATCTACTGCTACTCCAAAAAACTTACTCATCACTTCAGATGTCAGTACATCAGAGGTGTTATTAGCCGCAAATACTTCCCCGTCCTTAATTAACAATGTTTTTGTAAAGCAAGGTAAAATCTCTTCCACATGATGGGTAACATAGATAACGGTTGGAGCATTCTCCCCCGAAGCTACAGCAGCAACCATTTGCAGCAGCTGCTCGCGTGCAAATACATCGAGACCCGTACACGGCTCATCTAATATTAGCAGCTTTGGCGAAGCCATTAGCGCTCTTGCAATTAATACACGCTGCTTTTCTCCTTGTGACAACGTGTTATATGAACGGTCCATAAAGGCCGTACATCCAAGCGACCTCATTAAAGCTTCAGCTTGGCTCAAATCCTCCGAATCCGTTTGATCATATAATCCAATGGTGGCAAACTTGCCGCTAAGTACCGTTTTTATTGCAGTCTCAGATCCATACAGCTTCTGCTGCAGCGATGTGCTCACCCAGCCAATACTTTTACGAAGCTCGCGTAAATCAAATTCACCAAATTTATTGTCAAGTACCGACATGCTGCCATCGGATGGCCATATATAACCATTGATCATATTCAACAGCGTTGTTTTCCCGGAGCCGTTAAGACCAAGCAGACTCCAATGCTCACCTTTACGCACTTTCCAATTTATATGCTGCAGTATTTTATTATTGTTTTGTTCCCATGAAACGTTCTGGATGTCTATCATCATTGTTAACTCTCCCATCAGTTTACATTTGAGCTGGCTATAAAATTTGACTTGGCATATAATATCGACCATTATAATAATACAACGATTCTCACCTTGTCGAAACCGTTCAACGTACTAATTACACATATATATATTTGTTATATCAGGAGTGATTTGCATATGAAGACGAATCAATTAAAGCAATGGGCTCATTTTTTTCTAACTTATAAATTTGCGCTTGATGCCGTAGAAACGAAACTTAACATTTTAAATGAAGAATTTCAATTTATTCACGACTACAATCCAATCGAACATATGAAGACCCGAATTAAAGCGCCGGAGAGCGTCATGCAGAAGCTGCAGCGCAAAGGGCTGCCGATTACGCTTGAGGACGCAAAAGAGCATATCCGTGATATTGCCGGTGTTCGCGTCATCTGTTCCTTCTCTACAGACATTTATCAAATCGTTGATATGATTAGCAAGCAAAGTGATGTTCGTGTCGTTGAGCTGAAGGACTACGTGATTAATCCGAAGCCCAATGGCTATCAGAGTATTCATTTACTTATTGAAATACCTGTGTTTCTAACAGACCGTACAGAAAATGTTCTCGTTGAAATACAAATTCGTACGATCGCCATGGATTTCTGGGCTAGTCTCGAGCATAAGATCTATTATAAATTTAATGAACAAATTCCGCCACACATACAGCAGCAGCTCAAAGGCTCTGCCGACATGATTCATTTGCTCGATCGAGAGATGCTTGCTTTGAATGTAGAGGTGCAGAAGCATCGTGAGCAAGCACTCAAATAAACGTAATCCAGCTCGCATGAACATACTAAGATCGAAATGGATAACCATATGTACTTCTTAATGCAAAATGACCATCCAATTTCAAAGCAATTGGATGGTCATTTTTTTATTATTATGAGTGATTAATTCCAAAGAAACGTTGTTGCTGCGTATCGGACATTTTTTTGTGTGTTAGGTTATTGCGTAATAAAGAGGTACGATGATTAAATTTAATGCTAAAGCAATAGCTCCGATCGCCATAGACCAACCGCCAAGCCCGCGTGCGCCTTGTCGGTAAGCCATATAGCCAAGTACGGCTGCAGTAGCACCCATCAATACTGGCCATATGAACCAAGACGCAATTGCAAATACAAGCGCTACCCAGCCTAGCGCATAGCCGCCCGAATGGGCATCTACTCGCTCTTCACTTTCCTCATACCGGTCTTCTCTCCGCCCCGCATGTACTACAGGATTGCTGACTGCAAAATCAGCAGCCATTTCTTCATTCGCATCAATCAAGCTATCTGTCCCCACAACTGGATGGCTTGAACGTTCTGATCGATCTCGATTATCCAACAATAATTTATTATCGTCATCATATTCACCCATCGATCATCACTCCTTCGGTTTAAAGGTAAGACAGCATGTTGCTCCTGATTGCTCAGCTTGATCCTGATGAAATAGTCCAAGGTCATCTCCGGCAAACTCTTCATTTAAATTGGCGCCTGCATGTTGATCGATTTCGATGTTGATTGCACTAGCTCCACAATTGTTGCCTTCTTTCCAGAAGCTGCAGTTAGCGACACTACAAGACACGCCTTTTGGCATAAAAAAATCACCTCCACTATCAAGTTTCCCTGACCGAAGGTGATTCATTCTGCCTTATTTTTGTCCTTGCATACGACGCTGAGTCATGTAGTCATTTTCGTAATACGCCAACTCATCACGCAGCTCCTCGAATACTTTAGAAACGTTAAGTACGATACCGCGCGAATCACGATTCGGTTTAAAACGGAAACGAATCGCATCCTGACCTGTATATGCGTAACGGCCATCTTCGGAATAACATTCGTTTTTCGGGTAGAAAAACGCGCTTACGCATTGATGATAAACTTCATACAGCACGCGTTCTGCATAATCTGTATCGAAATTGGGGCGTCTGAGCAATACACCCAGCTTTTCAACCGAGACTTCAGAAAACACCAATAAATGTCTCAAATCAGATAGTAGGCCTTTGTAAAAATTATGTGCTTCTTCTCCATCATCTTCGCTGGTTAATTGGATCAAGGAATTGTTATTAAGAAACGGTTCAAGTTGACTTAACGCATCCTTTAGCTTTGTGCGAGTTGATTCCGTTAGTGCTTTGACGTTAGCAGTTGCCATATAGGTAGTTCCCCTTTCATAATCCAGACACACATAAATCTACAATCATAACTATCGTACCACAAATTACAATTAAGTGGTACTGGCGATTAAACGATTCGCTCGCATATTTTCCGCCTTGGAATCCGAACCTACTCAGTAGACTTAGCTCGAATTTAGAACGATCAATGGAGGTTTCCAGCATGCAAAGAAAATGGATTGGCGGCCTTACAATTTTAGCTTTAGCCGCGCTGTTAATACCAATGACACCAATGTTTTCTCCAAAGGAGGTCGAAAAGACGCCAAAAACGTCAAGCTTCTCCACTAAGCGTGAGCAAACCCTCAAAATTTCCGCGCTGCAGTCGGACATGAAAGGAACTGCTATGTTATGCTCAACCGAATGCTCCAAAGATTTTCAGAAGTTGATGAACTCAAGTATGGGCTCCAAGCATGAAGCGGATCAACACATTAAGCAAATGATGCATGAACATATGCACATGTCCTACATTAGCTGGATCTCAGGTAAAAGAAGCGTGAACCGCGGAACCTTGCCGCCAACTGAAAATAACCAAGTTCAAACTTATGTAGCTGATGCCAAATCACAAGTAAGTAAAGGAGCGAGGTTTGAATCTCCTTCATTTACTGCTAAAAATGGAAGCCGCTATATGGTGCTGGGAGTGCCAGACTCCAAGCACAGCGGTATTGGTGTTGTTGGCGTCATCAAGCAAGACATTTTGAAATCAGTGGAACAGCATCAAATGCGCAACCTTAGACTTGTTCCATACCCTGCAGAAGGTAATTACAAAATTGAATCAGTGAAGCCGAATTCTACAAAGGATACAACAGTTCGCACCGGTGAGGACAATGGGAATGCCAGCCACTATCATGTTCGTGATGTCGTTGTTCATTTCGTTAAGCCGCTTTCGACTAACGAGCTTGAACGAGTAAAACGTGATATTAATGCTGAGTCAGTTAAACATGTCGGTGATACTTTTATCTTCCGCTCCAGAAATATGGAAACTGAGCAGCTCGTTCAATATTTCAAGAAAACTTGGAATACAGAATATACGGAGCCTCATTACTTATATTTGACGAACGAGACTTCAGCAGCAATCGTTCCAAATGATGCACTGTATTCTGAATATCAATGGAATTTGCCTTCAATTGAAACGGAAAAGGGCTGGGGTATAAATAAAGGCAGTGACAAAGTCATTATTGCCGTGCTTGATACAGGTGTTCAAAGCAATCACCCTGATCTAGAGGGTAAACTTATCAAAGGCACCAATATCGTAGATGAGAATGCTGCACCGGATGATGATGTTGGCCACGGCACGCATGTGGCTGGAATTATTGGCGCTAAGGTAAACAATAATGAAGGAGTTGCAGGGGTCTCTTGGTACAATAATATTATGCCTGTCAAAGTTTTGGACAGCAGCGGCGCGGGTTCAACCTATTCCGTTGCACAAGGCATTATTTGGGCAGTTGATCATGGTGCCAAAGTAATTAATATGAGCTTAGGCAACTATGCTCAGGCAGATTTTCTACATGATGCCATTAAGTACGCATATGAGCATGATGTCGTTATGATCGCAGCCAGCGGCAATGACAATACGGATCGCCCGGGTTACCCGGCTGCTTATCCGGAAGTATTTGCTGTAGCTGCCACTAACAGCAGCAAGGAAAAAGCTTCTTTCTCTAATTACGGTGATTATATTGACGTTGCAGCTCCTGGAGACAGCATCGCAAGCACCTATCCTGGCAGTCAATATGCAGCATTGTCAGGTACATCAATGGCAAGTCCGCATGTTGCAGCTTTAGCTGGTTTGATTCGTTCCGTCAATCCGAAGCTCACTAATGTTGAGGTTATGGAGATAATGAGAAAATCAGCCATTGACTTGGGAACAAAAGGAAAAGACGACTATTTTGGCTACGGTGAAATCGATGTTGACAAAGCACTGCAGGCCGCATCGAAATTCGGAGGCGCATTGCAAACCTTTCCCGATCAAGTGAAAAGAAGACTGGATCGAATTGCTATTAAATACGGAAAATAACATTCAGCAAACAACAATAAAGCACCCATCGCAAGCGATGGGTGCTCTTTGTTTTTGTTGTATAAATCGTGCGGAAAGTTTGTCGTAAGCCGGGTTCTGTACTTCTGGTGGTTCAAACGGGAACGACCCTCCCACGATGAAGCGACAATCATCTATCTAGGCCGCACATTGCTATACGGCTCCAGCAACCAACCCGGACGCGCCTCAGGCTAAGGCTGCAGCTTAGGGGCTGCGGCGTCCTCTCGGTCTTGCTCCAGATGGGGTTTACCAGGAACATAGTCACCTATGCTCCTCGTGGTCTCTTACACCACGGTTCCACCCTTACCTGTTCCGGCTAAAAGCCGGCCATCGGCGGTCCATTTCTGTGGCACTATCCTTCAGCTCGCGCTGACTGGACGTTATCCAGCATCCTGCCCTGCGGAGCCCGGACTTTCCTCTCGCGGCAACAAGGCCGCCAGCGATTGTCTGTCAAACTTTCCGTGGCATCGTTAAGTATACAAGGTATTTCGATAAAGCTCAACCCTGAAAGAAATACCAATTCATATTTAATTATTTTATACGAAAGTAAACGGCTCTGTATTCAAGGAAGAAGCTATCGCTGTTGTTTCATATTTACTGCTTGTAAGCTGTTTATTAAGCCAATCGGCTACTTGCTGCTTCATGACCTTTTCTATGTTATGACCTGGGTCAATAATCGTCATTCCCGCTGCAAGCGCATCATGAGCCGTGTGATAATCTATATCTCCGGTAACAAGTACATCAGCACCCGCAAAGACAGCATGGCGAACATATTTGGCACCAGCCCCCCCGAGTACAGCAGCTTTGCGTATTACAAGGTCAAGCGGTCCTACGACTCGAACAGCAGGAACATCGAATATTTGCTTCGCCTGCTCTGCAAGCTCGCCAAGAGTTATTGGCTCAGCCAACTTGCCGACTCGTCCCAAACCGAATGAGCGGCCCTTCAAATCAACCGAATAAAGGTCATAAGCTACTTCTTCATAAGGATGTGCTTTAAGCATCGCCTGAACCGTTTTGCGATGCACGCTGTGAGGGACAATCGTTTCAATTCGAACTTCCTCAACACGCTCGAGCTTTCCTTGAGCACCGATGAAAGGATTTGTGTTAGGTCCAGGAATGAATGTACCAGTTCCCTTTATGTTGAAGCTGCAGTTGCTGTAGTTTCCAATCTCGCCCGCTCCTGCGCGCCAAATCGCCTCTTGCACTTGTTCATGATGACTCTCAGGAACGAATACAACAAGCTTGTACAGCTTGTCCGTATGAACTTCCTCCAAGCACTGACGCGCATCCGGCACGATTCCAATCAGATCTGCAAGCCAATCATTAATACCGCCGTCAGCTACATCAAGATTAGTGTGCGAAATATAAACGGCAATGTCGTTTTTAATTAGCTTCTCATACAAGCGACCTGCAGCTGTTGACGTATCCAGCTTTGCTAAAGGACGATAAATGATCGCGTGATGAGCAATAATCAGCTCAGCCCCTTGATCAATCGCTTCATCAACAACAGCATCCGTTACATCCAGCGCTACGAGGATCTTCTTGATCGGCTTATTTAAAGTACCAAGCTGCAGACCAATTTTATCATTCTCAACCGCATAATGTTTAGGAGCAAGCTGCTCCATTAACTGGATAACGGTTTGTCCATGGGCAAGCATTGCAAAACCTCCTCAATTATGTTCATCTCCGCAAGAAATTGTTCTCGCTTCACCGCTGATTCCGCAAGCTCTGAACCCGCAAGCTGGTCACAAATACGCTCTAGCTTGTTCAGCTCATGACGCCATTTTTTGATGAGAACTGGCTGAGGCTCTCGCAGCAAGTGAGGACCCATTTGCTTCAATATGCCAAATAATTGGTCCGTCTCTAGATCAGGCTTCAAGAAACGGCCATCATACAGTTCATTATTACGAGTTTTTGCATCTTCCGTACGAATAGCATGCAAAACCTCATAAATTTTACCATCTTCTTCAAGGATGCTCTCTGCAGATAAATACCAATTATGTTTCAAAAGCCATTCTCTTACGACCTCTTCACCTACATTAGGCTGCAGCACGAGCTCTACGACCCCTTCTAGCTTGCCAGCCGCATATCCAGCCTCTAAGATGTCACTCATCAAGCTGCCGCCCATACCGGCAATTGTGACTGTATCAGCCTCACCAGGCGAAAGCACGCTCAGACCATCACCCTGGCGTATCGTCAAACGTGAAGAAAGTCCTGCTGCTGCCCCTTGCTTCTTAGCCGCTTCGTAAGGACCACGATTCAGCTCGCCTGCAATCGCAGAAGGGCATTTATCCAATTGGAGCAAATAAACCGGAAGCATGGCATGATCTGAACCGATATCAGCAACACGCGACCCCATAGTAACATAATCCGCAATCATCTGCAGACGTTTTGATAGCTTTAACATTATACAATCCACACCATCCATTGTTTTCGCATTGAAAATAATATTCCGCCGCCAACTGCTATTTTAACAATTAGCTGCATCTGCAACAAGATCGCATCATTGACAAACATGATTGAATACAGCTCAGGCATAAACCAGACGAGTGCGCACGTTGCAAAAAGCACCGCAGACACAGGCTTAGACCAGCGGTGCACAAACCAACTGCTCCAGCCAAACAAACATGCGATCGGCAGCCAGTATAATTGAACCTCATACCATTTTGAATCCACCATAAATTGTGACAACAACCACGCATAAACAAGAATAGCTGCAAGCCACCCGCTTAAATGCAGAGCAGGTATACGAGCTTTTATTCCGTATATCACCCAGAAGAGCGAACAAAAGCCAAGTAAGCCTGTTTTCCAGCCCCATTGATCGATACCATGCACATTCAACATGTACAATCCACCACCCAATAAGAGGAGCATTCCCGTACTTGTAACGGCTAAACCAGCTGACTCATTACGACGCCGAAGCCGCTGCCCAGTACATAGAAAAATAGCTGCTGCACCGACTACAACAGCCATTTGCAATAACGGATGAAATTCGTTAAAATAAAGCACAACAAAGGAAATTAAGGTAAAAGTTCCAAATGTAAGGAGCCACTGCATACCTGTTGCTCGTTGAACAGCGGCTATTGCTTTTCCTACTGTATGATGCTGTTCTTTGGTTATTTGGATCGTATCTTGATCAGCATATAAATTCAGCAGAAAGTCACAATATTGATCTGGCAGAAGCTTGCTTCGGCGCCAGTGATCAATTTCTTTGACAATAATTTGCCGACGATCCTGATTCATAGAATTCCGTTATCCTTCCGGTTTCGAGTTGCATGTACTCAAGTCATTATGTATGAGGCTTGCACTTTAGAAAAAAGACCTCGCTGCAAGAGCAGAAAGGTCAATATATCTATCATAAAGTTTTTATTCGAGGAAATCCTTCAACCGCTTGCTGCGGCTAGGATGACGAAGTTTGCGAAGAGCCTTGGCCTCGATTTGACGAATACGCTCACGCGTAACCCCAAACACTTTGCCAACCTCCTCGAGCGTTCTCGTACGTCCATCATCAAGACCGAAGCGAAGACGAAGAACATTTTCTTCTCTTTCGGTCAATGTATCGAGTACATCCTCAAGTTGTTCCTTAAGCAGTTCGTATGCGGCAGCATCAGCTGGAGCAAGCGCTTCTTGATCTTCAATGAAGTCGCCCAGATGGGAATCATCCTCTTCCCCGATAGGAGTTTCCAATGATACCGGTTCTTGAGCAATTTTCATAATCTCGCGAACCTTTTCTGTGCTAAGCTCCATCTCTGCAGCAATTTCCTCCGGTGTCGGTTCGCGTCCAAGTTCTTGGAGCAATTGGCGTGATACCCGAATCAGCTTATTAATCGTTTCCACCATATGAACCGGGATACGAATGGTTCTAGCTTGGTCAGCAATGGCACGAGTAATCGCCTGACGAATCCACCAGGTTGCGTACGTACTGAATTTAAAGCCTTTTTGATGGTCAAACTTCTCCACCGCTTTGATCAGACCCATATTACCCTCTTGAATCAAGTCAAGGAACAACATGCCTCGGCCTACATAGCGTTTTGCAATACTAACAACAAGGCGCAGGTTCGCTTCCGCAAGTCTACGTTTTGCTTCCTCATCACCATTCTCGATGCGCTGTGCAAGCTCAACCTCATCATCCGCAGAAAGAAGCGGGACCCTGCCGATTTCTTTTAAATACATTCGTACCGGGTCATTAATCTTAATACCCGGCGGCAAAGCAAGATCATCGTCAAAGTTGAAGTCGTCCTGTTCGCGCTCTTGCTCTTCCCCTTGGGCAGCGAGTGGATTTTCTTCGTCGTTTTCGTTCAGTACCTCAATCCCAAAATCATCGAGCTGTTCGAAAAATTCATCAATTTGCTCAGGGTCTTGATCAAACGGAGCCAACTTATCCATAATTTCTTTATACGTCAAAGATGACCTCTTCTTGCCTTGTTCAATCAGTTGATCCTTCACATGATCCAATTTTTGTTCGGTATCTAGTTCAGTATGTTGATCATTCGCCATGTTCCGACTCCCTCCCCCCTAGAAACGATCTTCCTGTCGTCCTTTGAGCTGTCTCTCTAGGGTTATAATCTCACTAGCTATTTGTGCTGCTGCCAAAAAATCTCCAGTACGCTCAGCACGCACCATTTCTTCCTTCTTGCGTTCAATATCACGATACTGCGGAACTTTAATAATGTCATGGATATATGCGTCCATCGTCGTATCATCGAACGGAAAATCTCCGTCCATCATCAAAATCGATGCTGCTGTGCGTTCTAATCGGTCATCGTGCAGCGTTGCAATAAAGCGGCTGACATCCGGATCGTAGCCTTGAGCAAAATAAGCATATAAATAAGCAGCAAGAGCTGCGTGATCCTCTACATTAAACGCATCACCGAGTCGTTCATGAACCGCTTGCGCTACATCTCGATCCCTCATCATAACATGCAGCAACCTTCGTTCTGCATGAGTGAAAGCGGGCATAAGAGTAGGCGGTCCAGACTTTCGGGGCTTTTCATTTCTACCATTATTCCACGAATTGTCGTTATTATCCCCTTGCGGTTTCTTTTTTTGCAGCTCCTGTCTGATTTGATGACAGTCCTGTTTCAAAGCATCCAGGGAGATATCGAACTCACGGGAAATTTCTTTCAGGTAGACCTCGCGTTCTGTTGATGAATCAAGCTCTGCAACAATTTGCACTGCCTCAAGCAAATAATTCTTTCTGCCTTCTTCTTTTAGCAGTATATGGTTTTTCCTTGAATATATAAGCTTAAATTTTGTTACCGATACCGGCTGATCCATAATCTCTCGCAAGAAGTCTTCTGGACCATATTCGCTTATATAATCATCTGGATCCTTACCTTTCGGAAGCATCGCCACCGATACTCTAAGACCTGCGTTCTCAAGCATTGGAATTGATTTGAATGCGGCTGCTTGTCCTGCATCATCACCGTCATAACAAACGATAACTTCTTCGGCTTGTCGTTTTAGAATTGCGCAATGCTCATCTGTAAGTGCCGTTCCCATTGTCGCGATTCCGTTCTTCACGCCAGCGTTCCATGATTTAATGACGTCCATGTAGCCTTCAAACAATACGACCTGCTTGCTCTTACGAATAGCTGGCCGCGCATAATGCAGGTTGTAAAGTGTTCTGCTTTTCGTAAACAGCATCGTTTCCGAGGTATTCAAGTATTTCGGCTGTCCTTCGCCTATAATGCGACCCGCAAACGCGGTAGCTTTGCCGTCTCGATCCCATATGGGAAACATAATGCGATTACGAAACCGATCCACATACCCGCTCCCGTCAGATTTAGCTGAAAGCAATCCGCCTTTTTCCATCAATGCCAGATCAAATCCTCGATTCGTCAAAAAACGAGCCAGCAAGTCCCACTCTTCAGGAGCATAACCAATCATAAAATGATCAATTAGCTTATCACTGAGTCCGCGATCCCGCAAATATTGTTTTGCGGTCTGTCCTTGTTTAGTGTTATTAAGCACATGATGATAAAGCTTAATCGTAAGCTCATGCGCTTCAATGATCTTGGCTCGGTCTGCATCATGCGGCGTAGATTTCGACCCATCGGGCGAAGCCCAAGTGATGGGCATTCCTGCATCCATCGCCAACACTCGAACGGCTTCAGGAAAGGAGTAACCTTCCATTTCCTCGAAAAAACGAATAACGTTGCCGCCCTTACCGCAGCCGTAGCAATGGTAAATTTGGAGCTCCGGCGTTACTGTAAAAGAGGGAGTCTTCTCCGAATGGAACGGACATAACCCCTTCATATATTTGCCGTGCTTCGTGAGATGAACATATTTCCCGACCGTCTCAACGATGTCATGATGCTTGCGAACCGCATCAATAACCTCTTCCGGTATTTTATTACCGTATGTCATCGTTCATCACCTTCATCCTAGTTACACGTAAATAATATTCGCTATACGTCATGGTTCTCCTGCTCATTTCGCAAAACTTTTGTCAGCTTTTGTAGAAAGCGGGTACGATCGTCATTATTCATCGCTTTCGGACCTCTTGTTTTGCCTCCGGTACGTCGACGTTTCGCAAGCTCATGCCTGCGTTCCATCAAATAATCAATGTTCTCATCGGAATATTGTTCTCCGCGAGGAGACAATACGATAGCGCCTTTGCCGATCGCTATGCACGCCAGTCCAAAATCTTGTGTAACGACGATATCTCCACGAGCAATATGGTTCACAATATATAGATCGACAGATTGATTACTACGATCCACCTGAACAATATCAACACCTGGCTGCGGCTCCAGCCGATGGTCATGAGAAGCGACCATAAGCACACCAACAGAAAAGAGTCTTGCCGTTTCGCTAATTTCCATTTTGACTGGACATGCATCCGCGTCGACCACAATGGTAGGTTTCACTTGACGAATAGAAAATCACCGCTCGATTTCAAATTCTTATCCTATACTATTATATACGGCATTACTCCAAAAAATCCTTCCACATGGCTCTAAGACGTACGAACATATTCCATAATCAAGCTTGCTGTTTCTTCAACAGCACGATGCGATACGTCAATAACAACACAGCCTAGCTGTTTCATAATAGTATCTGCATATAACAGCTCCTTTTCAATACGATCAGGAGTCGCATAGGATGCATTATTCGGCAACCCCAATGCTTTAAGACGTTCTTTCCGAATCGTATTCAAATAAGGAACCCCTATAGTTAGCCCAATTACTTTCCTCTTTGGAAGCTTAAACAATTCGTCCGGAGGTTTAAGCTCCGGCACTAACGGCACATTAGCAACCTTAAACTTCTGATGCGCAAGGTACATGGATAAAGGAGTTTTCGACGTTCGTGATACACCAACAAGCACGATATCTGCTTTTAGAACTCCCGATGTATCTCTCGCGTCATCGTATTTTACCGCAAACTCAACCGCTTCAACCTTCTTGAAATAATTTGCGTCCAGTACATGATTGAGACCAGGCTCCTGACGAGATTTACGGCCCGTCCGCATCTCCAGCGTTTCAATGAAAGATCCCAAAAGATCGATCGCAGCAACGCTGTAAGCCTCAGCAAACTTTCTCATGCTGTCGCGAAGATTAGGTATAACGAGTGTGTAGATCACGATCGCATCTACTTGCTTAGCCTGCTCGATAATTCGCAATAATCCAGCTTCCTCTGTAATAAAGGGAGCTCTGCGGATATCTGTTTGGAGTGGATGAAATTGCGCGATTGCCGCACGTACAACAAGCTCCCCTGTATCCCCAGCTGCATCGGAGACGACATAGACGATTACTTCGGGATTAGAACGAGACATGAACCATCATCCTCCTAACTGACTCGATTACCAAACGAGCTTCGAGAAATCAGCGATGATCGCGATGTCCTCTGCGATACCGGCAAGTGTTGACAATCGGTTCGCACGAACAGCTTCATCTGGCGCCATAACCATAACGTTCTCAAAATAACTATGAATATAAGGCTTTAATGATGATAAAGATTGTACAGCTTTTGAAATATCTCCACTATCAGTCGCAGCAAGGAATGCTGGACGCTGTTTTAGCCAATTTTCGTAAAGATCTGTTTCCACTTGTTCTGCGAACAAAGCAGGATCAACCGTTACAGCTGTCGCTTTAGAGCCCAAATTGCTGACTCGGTTAAATTGTTCTACCGTCTGCTTAAATTCTGTATGATCATCGCCAGCTGCCAAGGCTTGAACGACTCCAGCACGTTCAATCGTTGATTTCAAATCAGTAAAGCCCGAAGCCATAACTGCATCTACAACATCATATCGAACGCCTTGCTCAGACAACACATTCTTAACTCGAAGAGCAAAGAAATCGGAAAGATCTTTGCGAATATCAGAAGCGTCACGCTTCAGACCGCGGCTCTCATGAATGGATAGAGAAGCATCATACAAATCATTTAATTGCAGCTTTAAGCCGTGGGCTAAGATGATTTGAACGATACCGGCAGCTTGTCTGCGCAGTGCATAAGGATCTTGCGAGCCAGTTGGGATAATGCCGATTGAGAAACATCCAACAATCGTATCGATTTTGTCGGCTAAGCTTACAATAGCTCCAGTCAATTCGGATGGGGCTAAATCACCAGCAAAGCGAGGCTGATAATGCTCATTAATGGCTTTCGCCACTGATGTGCGCTCTCCTGCTTTAAGAGCGTAATCTTCCCCCATAATGCCTTGCAGCTCCGGAAATTCGTATACCATTTGGGATACAAGATCGAATTTGCATATATCGGCAGACCGGCTAATATCGCTCGAAATTTGCTCATCAATAAGCAAATGCTTGCTTAAAAGGTCTGCTGTCGCACGAATACGTCTTACTTTGTCAGCGACCGAGCCTAGCTCCTCGTGGTATACGATATTTTCAAGCTTGGAGAGAGCATGCTCAATCGTCAGCTTATGATCCTCTTCGTAGAAAAACTTTGCGTCCGAAAGTCTAGCGCGCAGCACTTTCTCATTACCTTTTGCGACAAGCTCAATCGATTTAAGATCTCCATTGCGTACAGTTACGAAGTACGGCTGCAGCTCGCCTTCCGTGTTGAACACTGGGAAATAACGTTGATGCTCACGCATCGATGTAATAAGAACCTCTTGCGGTATGTTAAGAAATGCTGGATCGAAACCGCCAATCAATACGTTTGGATATTCAACCAGAAATACAACCTCTTCCAGCAAATCTTCCTTGATTGCAATTTCCCAGCCTTTTTCTTTCGCTAAGCGATCGATCTGAGCAACAATCAGCTCTTCTCGCTCGCTAACATCTACAAGCACATTTTGCTCACGCAAACGCTCAACATATTGTGCAGGTTCCAAAATGGTAGCATCCTTGCCAAGGAAGCGATGCCCGCGTGTAACGTTCCCCGTTTTTACATCCGTAATCTCAAATGGAATAACGTCTTGACCGAACAATGCTACTAACCAGCGGATTGGTCTTACAAAGCGAAGCTCGTGAGTTCCCCAACGCATATTTTTCGGGAAAGACATCGACGTAATCAGCGACAGCAAGCCATCTGGCAAGACAGAGGCCGTAGCTGTACCAATACTGCTTTTGTTAGCATATACGTATTCTACGCCAGCTAGCTCTTGGAAATACAACTGCTCGGGATCAACGCCTTGACTTCTAGCAAACCCAAGTGCAGCTTTACTCCAGTTCCCTTGATCATCCTGAGCAATTTTACGCGAAGGCCCTTTGGCTTCCTCGTTCATATCCGACTGCTTCTCTGCCACATCCTTGATAAGAACAGCAATCCGGCGAGGTGTAGCATATGCATTTACCTCTCCGTGCTCGATTCTTGAATCTGACAGCCATTTCACCGTTTTATCCTTAAGCTGGTTCATAGCACCGCGTACGAACCGAGCAGGCACTTCCTCAAGTCCAATCTCAAGCAATAAATCTCTAGTCATGCTGCTCCACTCCTTTCTTCAGCAAAGGGAATCCAAGACGTTCTCTTTCCTCGTAATAAGTCGATGCGCAAGCACGCGCTAAGTTTCTTACTCGCGTAATATAGCCCGTTCTTTCGGTGACACTTATTGCACCGCGCGCGTCAAGCAAGTTGAACGTATGCGAGCATTTCAATACGTAATCGTAAGCAGGGAACACGAGATTATGCTCCATCGTTTTTTGAGCTTCTTGCTCGTACATGTTAAACAGCGAGAACAACATCGCTGTATCCGAAGTTTCGAAAGTATATTTCGAATGTTCGTATTCTGGCTGTTTGAAGACGTCTCCGTAAGTTACTCCCTCAACCCATTCCAGGTCAAATACATTCTCTTTTTGCTGGATATAAGAAGCAAGGCGCTCCATACCATATGTGATTTCTACAGCAACAGGATTAGCATCAATGCCGCCCACCTGTTGGAAATATGTGAATTGCGTGATTTCCATGCCGTCCAGCCAAACTTCCCAGCCTAGACCCCAAGCGCCTAGTGTCGGTGACTCCCAGTTATCCTCTACAAAACGAATGTCATGTTCTAGTGCATCAATGCCTAGTTGCTTCAAGCTTTCCAAATAAAGTTCCTGAATGTTGTCAGGCGATGGCTTTAGGATTACTTGAAATTGATGATGCTGATATAGACGGTTCGGGTTTTCACCATAGCGACCGTCCGCAGGACGACGGGAAGGCTCCACATAAGCAACATTCCAAGGCTCAGGACCAATCGAACGTAGAAATGTCATAGGGTTCATCGTTCCTGCACCTTTTTCCACATCATAAGGCTGTACTAGAATACAATTTTGTTCCGCCCAGAATTGTTGCAGCGTCAAAATCATTTTTTGAAAATTCATTACTGACCCTCTCCTTCGTCTTCTGTTTTCTGTCCGATAATGCGAAGCAGGCAAAGCCGTTTATACGCAAAAAACTCCCGTCTCTACGCCTGCTCCCAGACGTAGGGACGAGAGTTATAATCCCGCGGTTCCACCCTACTTGGTTCACTCCTTACGAGCAAACCCTCTTTGCTTTCATACGACTCCGGAGTGCCTTTTCATCGTTTTGTCCATCCGGGCTTTCACTACCCCCAGCTCGCTAATAATGTCAACATAAACGATTACTCTCTCCATCAATGCCCAATATTCATATTGCATTATTTTATGCTTCTTTATGCAAATTGTCAAACTTGTGTCTAAAGTAACTGCTCATAACGATTAGTGAGCACGAATTTCGTCTCCATGAGCTCATCATCAGTTCATTTCATGAAATAACACTACATAAGCTTATCCAGCTGATCGAGGAAGTTACGCGATTTCAATTGTAAACCTAAATGAGTGTCCATTAACTTACGCATGGAAAGCTTTAACTCAGCTTTCGTCTCAGGTTTAACTTGAATGGAGCCAAGCCTTCTCATATCCATTTTGCGGAATAATCGAAGAAGCTTATACGCACCCTCGCCCAGTTGAACGGCATGCGGGTCTTTTCCAGTACATCGCGAGCATAATATTCCTCCTGTATAAGGAGAAAGTTTAAATGGACCAATTACATTACCGCAGCTCACGCATTCATCCAACTCTGGCGCATAGCCTGATAAATCCAATATCCGCATTTCGTAGAGATGAGACACAATTTGCGGATCTTTGCCCTCTTGAAATGCGGAGAGGCAAGCTTTTAGCTGTTCAAAATGAAAACCAGTCGCCTCATCGTCCTGCAATGAGCGATCAGTCAGTTCACATACATATGATGAATAGGCCGCCAAATCTAGCTTCTCACGCAAATCATGGTGAGATTCAATAATCTCACCATGATTAAGCGTGCCAAGTCCGCTGCTTCTGAAATAAACGAACTCTCCATATGTAAACGGCTGTGCGAGTGAAGAATGCTTGCTCTTCACTTTTTTTGCGCCTCGTATTAGTACTCCCGCTTTACCGTTTGTCTTCGTGAGCAGTGTAACAATTTTATTGCCTTCCCCATAGTCCATGCTTCGCAGAACTATCCCCTCGACACGATGCAACATAGTTCAAACTCTCCCCTGAAAGCAGAAACGTATGTTCACCGTCCCATGGCGGCAAACATACGTTTAGCGGTTAAAAACATTCAAACCTTCTATACATGATCAAGCGATTCAATAATGACATTGATGCGTTAGACTGATGTGTCTTCCAAGTCCAGCTCGGGAAGCTCATCTTGTTCTCCTGCCAACGCATCGGAGCCGCCCTCTGCTCCGTATTGGTTCATTTCCTTGTATAACATGAAAGATTCGACATCCCCGGTCAACGTAAAATACTTCCACGAAAAATTCCGCATACGTATTCATCCCTTTCCGTCCCCTGAAATGTTGCTTCAGACGGTAATAGGATGCGATAAACCGCTCATGTCTATCCTTAACAAAATACGTCAATTATGATTAATCATTCCGATATCCAAGATCCTTTAACACACGCTCTTGGTTGCGCCAGTCCTTTTTCACTTTTACCCACAGTTCAAGGAATATGCGTGAGCCAAGCAGTGCTTCAATATCTTTACGAGCTTGTTTGCCAACTTCCTTCAGCATGTCACCTTTTTTGCCAATGATGATCCCCTTCTGAGAATCGCGCTCTACAAAAATAACGGCACCGATATAGACAACACCGTTCTCCTTCACGCGCATATCTTCAATCGTCACTGCGATGGAATGCGGAATTTCTTCGCGTGTCATATGCAAAATTTTCTCACGAATAAGCTCCGAACATACAAATTGCTCAGGATGATCAGTAATTTGATCCGCAGGATAATACTGAGGTCCCTCAGGCAAATAACGAGTCAACTGTTCAAGCAACGTTTCTACATTATTTCCTTTGAGCGCTGAAATTGGAATGATCTCAGCGAATTCATGCAATGCATTATATTGTGTAATCATTGGCAGCAGCTGTTCAGGCTCTACCTTATCGATTTTGTTCATCACGAGAAAGACTGGTGTCTTTACCTTCTTAAGCTGCTCGATAATAAACCGATCTCCGCCGCCGAGTCCTTCAGATGCGTCGATAAGGAACAATGCCGCTTCTACTTCTCTAAGTGCACTTTCCGCAGTTTGCATCATGTAGTTGCCGAGCTTAGATTGCGGTTTATGAATACCTGGCGTATCAAGAAACACGATTTGTGTATCGTTAGTCGTGTAAACACCATGGATCTTATTCCGTGTCGTCTGCGGTTTATCTGACATGATCGCGATTTTTTGTCCGATAAGATGGTTCATTAAAGTTGATTTTCCTACGTTCGGTCTTCCGATTATTGCGACGAAACCGGATCGAAATTTGTTGCTGCTGCGATCATTTGATGTTTTTTGATTCATATTCTTGTTTAACGCTCCCTATTATCTAATGAAGCCGGCGTGAAGGCATCCGGCAATATGCCTGATACGGTCGAGATCGTCCATTGACCGTTTAAATTCCCCATGATGACGGGCATTTCCGGTGAACACAGCTCAACTAATACCTGCCGACAAACGCCGCATGGCGTAATTGGTGCATCCGTATTTCCGATAACAGCAATAGCTTGGAATTGTCCCGGTCGTTTGCCGTCGGCTACTGCACGAAATAAAGCTGTACGCTCCGCACAGTTTGATGGGCTGTAAGCCGCGTTCTCTATGTTGCAACCATAATGCACTTGACCCTCATCGTCAAGCAATGCTGCCCCAACTTGAAAATTTGAGTATGGGGCATATGCACGTGACATCGCTTCCTTCGCCGCATGCATCAGTACGGAATAAGACTCGGATAACCCTTCAAATATCAACATAAACATTCCGCCATTCTCAGTTTGTTTATTTAATCCATTATTAAATGCCATAAGGGCGGCCCAAGTATGAGCAGCCCTATAATAGCAGAAATGGCAGCAGCAATTAATACGGCTCCTGCAGCAGCATCCTTCGCGGCTTTAGCAACCGGATGAATGTTAGGACTTGCAAGATCAACCGCTTGTTCAATTGCTGTATTAATCAATTCGGCACTAACAACTACTGCAATCGCAAGTAAGATTATCGCCCATTCTAACGGTTCAAGTGACACTATGAATCCTATACCACATACAACTGTCCCAGCAATCATATGAAACTGCATATGTCTTTGAGTCCGAATAGCAAAGCCGATACCAGAAATTGCGACTGCGAAGCTATTGATAAACTTATACATTAACGAGTCAAGCCCGCTTGCTGCAAAATCGCTTCTTGTTTTGCGGTCATTTCTGCTTCAGTTTCATCATCCTGATGATCATAACCGATTAAATGCAGAAAACCATGCACGAACAAAAATCCGATCTCACGTTCCAATGAGTGTCCATACTCTTCACTTTGTGCAAGAGCCGTATCGACACTAATGATAATATCGCCAAGCATGCCAGAAATCGGATCTGCCTCATCCTCGCTCTCTACCTCGAAGATGATATCAAGTTCTTCTACTCCATCCTCCTGCATAGCAAAAGACAATACGTCAGTTGGACGATCAATCCCGCGATATTCAAGGTTCAGTTGGTGTATATCCTCATCGTTTGTAAACGTAAGCGATACCTCGCCATCCGAAATCCCTTCCGCTTTACCCGCCAATTGCAGCAGTTGCTCAATTTTCGCAATCCACTCATCAGGTATTTCCATCTTGTCCTGTTCATTGCTCCAGCCTAGTTGCAAGCTCATGCCAAACGCTCCTTTGTTTTCACATCATCCGGATATTCGATACGAGAATGGAAGATGCCAATTACACTTTCTTTTAGTGACTGCGCAATTCTGTCTAATTCCTTCAACGTTAAATCACATTCATTAAATTGATTATCGTCCAGCCTGTTTTTTATAATTTTGTGAATCATAGCCTCTACCTGCTCCACGGTCGGGTTACGCAAGCTTCGAACCGCTGCCTCGACACAATCTGCGATGCCAACAACAGCAGCTTCCTTTGACTGTGCTTTTGGACCAGGATAGCGGAAATCATCTTCCGTGAAGGCAGGCTCAATACCCTGCTCTTCAGCCTGCTTTACCGCTTTGTAATAAAAAAACTTAAGCGATGTAGTCCCATGATGCTGTTCAGCTATATCCCGAAGCGGCTTAGGAATATTATGTCCTTTAAGCATATCTACACCATCTCTTGCATGCGCAACAATGATTGATTTGCTCAGCTTCGGATCAATGGAATCATGAGGATTTTCAATATTGGATTGATTCTCTATAAAATAATTTGGCCGCTTAGTCTTACCGATATCATGGTAAAACGATCCAACACGACATAACAGACCATCAGCGCCTATCGCTTCCGCTGCCGCTTCAGACAAATTACCAACCATTACGCTGTGATGATAGGTTCCTGGTGTTTCTGTCAGCAGCTTGCGAAGCAACGGATGATTCGGATTAGACAATTCAACCAGCTTTAGTGCTGATAAAATACCGAATGTAACTTCAAAGAAAGGCATCAATCCGATGACGAGCACTGCAGTTATTAATCCGCTTGCAAATGCAAATGCAACGGAATAAATAAAAGGAGCGCGCTCGAGCTGCTCAGATAGCAGCAATATCGTCAGAACCGATAATGAGCCAAATAAACTTACCATAATTCCTGCTTTTAAAATTGTAGATCGTTGACTTGCTCTGTGAATGGAGAAAATAGCAGCAAACGATACGACAATAATAACGAAGCCGTACTTAAAATCAAAGATTTGATGCTGGCTTGTATTTAATATAATACTGCCCATTATTGAGAATAGAATTGAACTAATCATAGCAAGATGCATATCCAGCAGCAATGTAATCAGCATCGTACCTAGTGCAGCTGGTGCCAAATAACCTGCATAAGGGGCAGCATCTGTTTGTATCAAAGAAATAATCTCAATCGTAATAATATTGATTAGGAAAATAAGCCACAACATCAACAGCGATGCATTGTTATATTTTGGCTTAATTCCGTTAATACTTCCCGATTGATGCAAATAAGCATAGATTACGACGATAAACATTAAGGACATAATCAACAGACCGAACTGCGGCCAATAATTTTTCTTATCCTGCAAGAGAGAGGAATCCACGAGCAGCTTATACAAATCAGGAGTAATCATCTGACCGCGCTTCACGATCAGCTCGCCTTCTTTGATGACAACTGGCGTCGTATTCTGCTTAGCAAGTACCTTTGCCTCGTCCGTCGCTTCCTTATCAAGAAATTTATTCGGCATGATGGCGAATCTCGCCAGTTCCTGTACAATTTCCCGGCTTGTCCGACTTGAAAGCGTGCTGGCGTTTACGAGTTCAGCGACCTGTGTGCGAGCGGTCTCAGCCTCGCGCAGCTGTTCGACCGTCAGTTTACGCACAATATCCCGAGCTACCTCGCGCATCTCGGTTAGCGATTCTGTTGATAAGTTAGGCATTTTGTAAAAAGTTTCTTCTGGAATGGTATACTGCTGCTCTTTGGCAATGAGCGCCATTTCCTCTAGCAATGTGTCATTATATGTCCCCCTACCTTTGTTTAGCTTAACAAAAGTATCAACATATTCCGAATAACGGCCTGGAATTTCATTGCGATAAATATCAATCTTATTTTGTAAGGTTACTTGATCGTCCTGATTCAATTGCTCAATACGAACAAAGATCTGGTCGACCAACACCTCGTTACGTAACGGTACTATTGAATATATAGCATCGATCTTGTCAGCAGCGTCCTCTTCAGCTTGCCTGGTCGCCTTCTCGTCTTTAATTTGGAAGGGTGCTTTAATGTCCTTTTCGCTAGCGGTACCCTCCTGAATATCATAGGTTTCAGGAACGAGATGCGGAGATAGGCTGAAATAAAACAGCAGCACAAACATCAACATCAGCACTGAGCGAACGGCTGAACTCTGCTTCCAACCCACCGTTTTTGACGGCAGCAAGTTCCCCTGTTTTCCACTCTGGTATGGGTTCATGCAGCAGACATCCCTTTCTAGGCTTTGTTTTCAGCATCCCAGTTGTAGGCAACAATGATCTTTTGAACGAGTGAATGACGAACGACATCCTGCTCTGAGAATAGGATAATGCCAATTTCGTCAATATCCTTCAAGATCCGTTGAGCTTCAATCAAGCCTGAGTTCTTTCCTCGTGGCAAATCGATTTGCGTAACGTCTCCCGTAATAACCATTTTCGAGGCAAATCCTAGTCTTGTCAGAAACATTTTCATTTGTTCTGGTGTCGTATTTTGTGCTTCATCCAAAATAATAAACGCATCATCCAGCGTACGGCCGCGCATATAGGCAAGCGGAGCAATTTCGATCATGCCGCGCTCAAGCGCCTTAACCGTTTGGTCTGGACCAAGCACGTCATGCAGTGCATCGTATAGCGGTCGTAGGTATGGATCAACCTTTTCTTGCAAATCCCCAGGCAAAAAGCCTAAATTTTCACCAGCTTCAACAGCAGGTCTAGTCAAGACGATTCTTTTCACAGAACCTTCCTTCAGCGCAGCTACAGCCAGCACGACTGCCAAATATGTCTTACCTGTTCCGGCAGGTCCTATTCCGAATACGACATCCTTCTTCCGAATCGTCTTCACATAATGACGTTGTCCGATCGTCTTTACACGAATCGGCTTTCCGCGATAGGTAGTTGTAATTTCTTTCTTAAACAAGTCTAGCAGCTCTTCTGCCTGCATGGTCTTTGCGAGTTCAAGAGCATATGCGATGTCTCGCTCTGTGGGCTTATAGCCGCCTCGAACAAGCTGCAACAGCACATTATAAAGCTGCTCTAACGATTCAACTTCTTCAGCTCGGCCCGATATAACAATTTCGGCTTCCCGCGAAGTAATCGATGATTCCACTTGCGATTGAATCAAACGCAAATAATTATCCTGTGGTCCGAATACTCCAAGTCCTTCCGCTGCGTTGCCGAGCGGTATCTTTACTACTTTCGTTTCAATTTGCAACAATCCTCATTCTCCCTGCATATGGACTAGTGGCATTTCCTTAACGATAGATTGCTCGACTTCAAAAAGAACTTTCATATAAACTTTACCATTGTCCGCCTTTTCATGCAAAACAATTTCATCGCGGATGACTGCATCACTGCCTGCTTTTATGAGCAGATTAGCTTTAGCCTGCAGCATTCCTACGCTCTTCGCTTCTTCTTCCGTAATTGCTCGCTCTTCCATCCGTGTCTCCATGACGGTCTCCTTCATTCTGCCGATAGGCAGAGACCATTTGCGCCACGAGACTTTCTCTTCATGCAGAATCGCCTCAGAGTTGTCGAATGAAGAATCTCCATACCCGCTAATTTGCAGTGCTCTCGAGCCGATCACAGCGAACCATTTCGTCTTTTTATCTCCCGTATATACCTTAACCTGTTGCACTAGCGGTGAAGTAATGTCGAACTCGTACCAGACAAGCCCGCGCACCTTCCCTTTGGCAACGACCGTACGCATATTCATTTCTCCCCCGATCGTTCCAGAGATCAAGGTTTGATCTTTCTTAACCCTTGTATTTTTTCGAACGACGGGCCGTCCCGCCTCTGCTATAATCTCCGTAACAACAGCATCGGTAGATGCTACCAGATGGCGTGGTGTATTTAAGGATGCCTGCTCAGGGATCGTGGATTCAACCACTTGAATAATAATCTTTGTTCCCTTTTTCTCCACGCCAACCCAAGTAGAACCAGGAAGCTTGCGCACGAGCTGCTTGGACAGCACATCAGCGTCAGTTAAACGAAAAGACCACTGCATTGGAAATAAACCTTCCTCCTTTGCCGCAGCTCTTATCTGATCTTCCGTCAGCTTTACATTCCCCTGCACATCGATGCTCCATATGAGTGAAGATAGCATAAAGATGATTCCAAAGAACAGTACGATCCCAGCTGCAAACAACTTCCTTCGCTCTGCCTTAACGAGCAGAAAAGGAAGACCCTTGCGCTTTGTAACATGTACCCGGCAGCCTGTCTCCTTTAAATACGGACGAAGGCCAAAAAAGTCGCTAATCGACACCTCGCATTCGAGCAGGCCGCTGCTTGTCCATCTTATGGAAGCCAGCTGCAGCCCGCCAGCAAGAGCACGGTTGACGAGCTGCTCAGGTTGTCCTCCCCGTATATGAATGGTAACCATACCCTTTAACCAATTCGCCCCTTGTCCGCTCAAGTCCATTCCCCTCCATTTCATTTCTCTCCAAATAAATTAGTGCTTCGTTCCTTTATTTCATGTATCTGATGGGATCAATTGGATGTTCGTTATCTGCCCCTCTATAAACACTTCCTCTGTCCAGATCGTGCGAATGACAAGGGAAGTTCCTGTAACTTCAAGTTGTCCTTTACTTAAAGCTAGTCTGAGACGCTCGCTGGAGAAATGAACGACTCCTCGATGGTTCTCGATATATAATTGACAGTCCCCAATCATCGTTAAACGCGGCAGATCAAATACGACGTCATGCGGCATATCAAGCAGCTCTGCTGTCATTTTGCGAAATCTCTTTTTTATGTGGCGCATGTACGATTCTTTGCCTCCCTCAAGGTTTGTTAAAGTAAAGCAAAGGAAATTCATGTACTATACCAAAATATGCGAACAGCTCGGTAAATATGGCTGTAAATAAAAAAAACCGCCTGAGCACGAAGCTCAGACGGTTCTATGTTATTTTCGAAAGGGTCTCTTAGCGCGAGGCGGGCCTAATATTTCTGCCCAGATCACTGCTTTTCGCAAATCCTCTGCTCGAACGGATACGACGGCAGTGCTCTCGCTTCCATAATTGCGTTCTACTGCGACCGGGACATTAACACTACTTGATACCACACTTCGAGATTCTCGTTGATTAGGCGCTAACTGCGGCGTCTCAGAAGAGCGTTCTTGTTCAGTCAGTGAACGATAAACAGTGTGCCCCGTTGTTGGCTGAGGCTGTGGACGCTCTTGCACACGTTCCTCGTCTCCGCTTTGCGGGAACAATGTTCGCGGCAAACCTCCGCCTCCGAAGTCAGGCATTTGGCCTGGCTTCTTCTTCGCGCCAGATTTGCCAAATAGAGAAGCTAAAGCTCCAAATATAATGACAACGATAAATATGTTATTCATCAAAAATTCAATAATTCTCAACTTGCCTTCACCTCCATGGAGCAGTCGCACAATTCGATGCAACTAGCATGGCCATAACTGTTAGCGGCCGTCTTTTGTATCAGAAGGATTATCCTGCTTGCCAATGGAGCTGCGCATATGCGTATCCGCTTCAATGTTTTTCAAGTTCATATAATCCATCACACCAATTTTCCCGCTTCTAAGCGCCTCAGCCATAGCAAGCGGTACCTGTGATTCCGATTCTACAACTCGCGCTTCCATCTCAACAACCTTCGCTTTCATTTCCTGTTCATGAGCAACGGCCATTGCGCGTCGTTCTTCCGCTTTTGCTTGAGCAATTTTCTTGTCCGCTTCTGCTTGCTCAGTTTGAAGATGTGCACCGATGTTTTTACCTACATCCACATCCGCAATATCGATGGACAAGATTTCGAACGCCGTGCCTGCGTCTAGTCCTTTGCCAAGAACAGTCCGAGAGATCATATCTGGATTCTCAAGAACATCCTTATGCGAGCCTGCAGAACCTACTGTCGTTACAATACCTTCGCCGACACGGGCGATGATTGTTTCTTCACCAGCACCGCCGACTAAGCGTTCAATATTAGCACGAACGGTAACGCGCGCTTTTACCTTTACCTCAATACCATCTTTGGCAACTGCAGCAACAATTGGCGTCTCAATAACACGCGGGTTAACGCTCATTTGTACTGCTTGCAGTACGTCACGACCAGCTAGATCAATCGCAGCTGCACGTTCAAATATAAGTGGAATGTTAGCACGTTGAGCAGCAATCAAAGCATTAACAACGCGATCGACATTACCGCCGGCGAGGAAGTGACTCTCAAGCTGATTAATATTAAGACCAAGTCCTGCTTTTGTCGCTTTGATTAGCGGATTGACAATTCTGCTTGGTACGACGCGGCGCAAGCGCATTGCAACGAGTGTAATAATACCTACTCTAACGCCCGATGCCAAAGCAGAAATCCACAGCATGATTGGGAAAAAGCTTAGAAACACAGACAGCACAATAATGACAACGACAGCTAAAATTAAGAACGATACGACTGGATCCATTGATTCCAACCTCCATTTGAATATATAGTTTTGTTTATTTAAGCACTTCTTTAACAACAACCCAAGTACCTTCCGCTTTGATTACCATTACCATTCGATTGGTATCGATAAACTCGCCGGAAGTAACTACATCAATACGTTTGTCGCCAATAACGACGGTTCCTGCCGGTCTTAGAGGGGTTAATGTCATCCCTTGCAATCCGAGCAGAGAATCCTTTATATCAGCCGATACAAAGCCTTGTTCCGTCGTTAGCTTCTCACGCAAAATAAATTTATTCCAAATCCCTTTTGATTTGTTCATTCTAACAAAAATAACGATTAGAATGATCGCTGCAACAAGTGCAATAACAATGGAGATGAATGCTGTCATCGGATCGGATGCCGCCGTAACTACACCCGTTACTAAAGCTGCGCTACCGAGTAGTCCTAGTATGCCAAAGCTTGGTACAAATACCTCGATAATTAACAAGGCTATCCCAATTACAAATAACACTACGGATTCCATTCCAGCAAATCCAGCCACATAATGACCGAAGAAATATAGCGCGAACGATATGATACCGACGATTCCAGGGAATCCAAAGCCTGGTATTAACAGTTCAATGACGACACCTGCAATTCCAAGTATGAGCAAAATAGTCATGACGACTGGATTGAGCAGCCATCTAGCTACATTCTCTGCAAGTGACGGAGCAATCTCGATCTGAGTACGGCCTTCTAATCCAAGCCATTTAATCGCTTCGTCAACGTTAGCAGCTGTATGCTCAGAGTAACCGACTTTTTCAGCTTCACTTGCTGATAGGGTCAAAATATCTCCTTTAAGCTTATCTCTGCCCAACTTGTCTTTTAATTCCACTGTTGCATTAGGATCCGCCATAGCTACTGCGATATTTTTGTCGCGACCTTGCAATCCAGCAGACTCACTCATTTCAGAGGTCCAGAAAGAGATGGTTTTGGGGTTGCTCTCTAATGTTCCTGAGCCATCTACAACAGCTGCGGCACCGATCGTGCTGCCAGGCTGCATAATAATATTGTCAGCATTTAAAGCAATGTATGTGCCAGCTGATACAGCCTTACCCTCAACAAATGCAGTAGTGGGGATTTTACTCTCCCTTATCAAGTGCCCAATAGCTTCCGCATTCACTACTTTACCGCCAAACGTATTGATCACGAGAACCACGTGCTCGGCTTTTGCTTCTTCAGCCTCTTTAAAGGCTCGCTCCAAAAAGGATTGAAGCCCAGATTCAACTGTTTGTTTAACTGGAATGACATATACAGCCGGGCCAACATCATTCGCTGCTTTCGCGTTCTCCATTGGAGATCCAAATAGCGCTGCAAGCGTCACCATCAACACCGCTGCGACCAATGCGATAGGAGTGACGGACAATCTTCTTCGCCATCGATTCATGTGCAAGAAGGTTCCTCCTTTTTCTCATTTTTACTCCTTACTACGTTACCCCCGCAAAAACGTTTCAGACAGCAATTTCAATATCATACCATTCATACGTATAACGTACAAAAAAACACCCCCGTTAGGGGGTGTTTTGTGAGTCCGAATGTTTAGTTAGTTAAGATGTTGCTGAACGAGCTGATTTACTAGTTTACCGTCAGCGCGACCTTTTGTTTTAGGCAAAAGGGCACTCATAACTTTTCCCATATCGGCTTTGGAAGAAGCACCGAGTTCTTGGATGGTCTGCGTTACTATCTCTTGAATCTCTTCTTCAGTCAGCTGTTCGGGAAGGTATTGACTAATAATTTCAATTTCGACCTCAAGACCCGCTACTAAATCATCACGGCCGGCTTTTTTAAATTCTTGGAGGGAATCTTTACGTTGTTTGATTTCACGACTCAATATATCAAGCACTTCTTTATCGTCCAAAGGACGCTTGAGATCGATTTCCAAGTTTTTCACTGACGCGCGCATCATACGAATAACGGAAAGTTTAAACTTGTCCTGATTCTTCATGGCTTGCTTCATTTCGTCGGTCAATCTTTCGCTCAGGTTCATTATGGAAGGATCCTCCTAAAACTTTCTCTTGCGCGCAGCCTCAGACTTCTTCTTGCGCTTTACACTTGGCTTTTCATAATGCTTGCGTTTTTTCACCTCAGCTAGAACACCATCTTTAGCGATGGAACGTTTAAAGCGGCGAAGCGCAGCATCAATAGTTTCGTTTTTGCGAACTTTAGTTTCAGACACCAGTTTTCCCTCCCTCCGAAACAGACCGTCCAGAGCTATAACACGGTTTATCAAATTTCATTATATGTCAAACCAAAAGGCAGTGTCAACTTTAGATATCAGCAAACCTGAGGAGAAAGTTTCGTTCCCCCTAATAGATGGATATGCAGATGATATACAAGCTGTCCTCCGTCGGCGTTAACATTGTTGACCAGACGATAGCCTGACTCAGCAATTCCTTGCTCTCTGGCGATTTGACGCGCTACCGCGAACAGCTCAGCTATCATTGGAGAGTCCTCATCGGTAACATCATTCATCGTAGCAATATGCTTCTTCGGAATGATTAGAATATGTACTGGAGCAGCTGGCTGTATGTCGTGGAACGCGAGAATTCTGTCATTCTCAAATACCTTATTCGACGGTATAGCACCTTCGATTAGTTTACAGAAAATACAGTCCATAGGTTTCACCCCCTATTCGCTTTCCTTACCATATCATACCGAATTTTTAGCCGCTCGTCCAATCATTATACTAACATCGCAAAATTTCGTCGTCTATTTCCCAAAAATCCAGTTAGAGCTGCTGCTTCTACTTAGAAAATTTAGCCGATTGCTCGGTCATAATCTGCTGCAGCTGCTCAACAAGCTCAACCCAATCTAGCCCGCTGGACAATCGAATCATGGCGGTGCGGCTATCCCCAATATTCATGTTGAAGCCTTCTAATATCCCGGAAAATGATTCAAACGAGTTTTTCAGTCCGCGAATGTACGCACTTTCGGATTCGTTCAATGAACCTTCGTAGCCGCCAATGGATTGCAGCCCATTTTTGAGATCATCTGCATAAGCTAAGGGCAGCTCTGCATTTATTTTTTCTGGCTGTGCGCTTACACTTGCTGCTTCAGCGGTAAATTCTGCCAAAGCCTGTCCATTCGCAGCCACCTTGCTGAGTTCAAATACAATTGCATAACGATCTTCTAAGCTTTTGCTTTGAAGCAAAGCATCCAGCTGAGGAATCATTTCATCCACATATTGCTTAGATAGTACAGCTGATTTGAAAATCCTTTGACCTTTCTCAAAATTGTTTTCCTGTTTCTGTTGTAAAAATTGCGAGTACAAGAAAACGTTGCCTATTAAGCTGAATACTAAAAGAACAAGTGTGATTGGCAGCGCAATTGAGCGCTTGCCCGTTTGCTTTGGTTCCAACTTCGCAACCTCCCTTTAAATTTTGTTCGTTCTCTCCAGTTGCACCGATCGGCCGCCATCAAAGAAAAAGACGTGGCATTCATTCACTTTGCGGCCAAGAACGGATTCGATTGCTTCTGCATACAAATCCAGTTGAAAGCGATGTCGCTCTGCCGCCTCTGCCCATTGCTGCTTATAAATTCGATCTGTCTTGTAATCCAACAATACAACACCGGCAGCATCCTCAAACAAGCAATCGATAACACCCTGTATTAAGATTGATTCCTCCGAAAGCAATTCACTAGTATTCGGATATACGCGGCTTGCTGGGAACATGCAGCTAAACGGCACCTCTCTTCTTACCCAGTCGGCGTTAAGCAGCCGCTGTCCAAGTTCGCTTACGAAAAACGCAGCGACATTAGGCAAATCTATGGCTTCCGCTTGCTTCGATGTCAACAGTTTTCGTTCAATCATAGCTTCAAGCGTCTGTAAGAGCTTCGTTTCGTCAGCTGCTTCAGAGAGAGAGACAAGCTGCATAAGCAAATGATTAACAGAACCCTTCTCTGCCGCTGTAAGTGACTTTTCCTCCATAAAGGCAGGGCGGCGCAGCCGGAATGTACTCGGCGCTTCAAGGACCTCTGGAGCTGCCGTATCACCTGCTTGCTTCATCACCTCAGCCTGATGGTTCAGCTCGTCCAATGAAACAGCATCCTCTTGCATATCCGAATATAACCTTTTCATTTCCGTAACCGATGTTTTGGCTGCCAGCGCTGCTGCCTCTTGATGCGGATATTGCCATTCTAACCTCTCGCGCAGCTCCTCCTCTACCTCGACATGGTCGAGAAGCGAGAGTGTAGTTACTGCTTGGAGCCGTCCCTCCATATCAAGATCAATCTGCAGCGTTTCTGTCCCAGCGGCAGCTTCAGTGCCAAATAAAGAAGCTGATACCACACCTGCCTGCCACTTTGGAGCATTTGCAGGAGCTAGCTGCTTATCGTCAATTTGTCTAGCGGCCAGCGGTCCGAGCCAATCGATAAAGGAGCGAGCAGCAGCCACCCTGAAATCAGACATCTTGCCGTAATCATCTACGGAAGATAACCAGCGCCTCAGCTTGGCATCCGCATCTGCAACAGTTGCAACGAGAAACATTTTCTCTTTTGGCCGAGTTAAAGCAACGTATAAAATACGCATTTCCTCAGCAAGCATCTCTTTGCGCATTGCTCTTCGAATGGCCAGATAGGGCAGTGTCGGATAACTGATTCGCAGTGCAGGATCAACAAATCGAGGCCCGAAACCAAGCTCCTTATGTTTCAAGAAGGCACTCCGCAAATCCTGTTGATTGAACAGCTTCCCTAAGCCTGCGACAAATACAACTGGAAACTCAAGTCCTTTACTCTTATGAATGGACATGATGCGTACAACATCCTCTTGTTCCCCAAGCGCTCTTGCTGTACCTAAATCGCCGCCGCTATCACGCATTCGTTCGATAAATCTTAAGAAACGAAACAAGCCGCGGAACGATGTCGCTTCATATTGACGCGCCCGGTCATGCAGCGCACGTAAATTCGCTTGTCGCTGCGTGCCACCTGGCAAGCCTCCTACAAAATCGTAATAACCTGTCTCACGGTAGATTTCCCAAAGCAGATTTGCAAGCGAACCTTGCCTTGCTTCCTCGCGCCAGCGATCCAGACTATCCAAGAACAGCGAAAGCTTTCTGCGTGTATCTTCCTCTACAAATAAATCACCTGCTGCATTAAGAACAGCATCGTAATAGGTGGATTTAGCTGATTGAATACGTATGCGGGCAAGCTCTTCCGCATTTAGCGTAAATAGCGGCGAACGCAAAGCAGCAGCAAGCGGAATGTCCTGATACGGATTATCGATAACTCGAAGCAATGACAGCATCGTCTCTACTTCTGTCGCTTCAAAGTAGCCGCTGCTCAGCTCTGCATAAGCTGGAATGCCGCTTCCTTGAAGCTCCTCAATAATAATTGGAGCCCATTGCTGGGTCGCACGCAGTAAGATCACTACATCTCGCCACTGCAATGGACGATTCTCACGGCGCTTGCCATCATATACCTGAAAGCCGCTCTCAACCAAATCGTTCAACTGCTGGGCCATCCAGCGTGCCTCCAGCTGTGCTGCCTTAAGCTCCGAAGCAGACTCCACTGGCACTCCATTCACGCTTTGTTCGCCCTCATCGGCTAACTCGGATGTCTCTGAACTTTCACTTGAATCCGTCTCATCATCATCCGAATCCGCTTTGTTTAGTACAGCAAACTCAACTTGGCAGCGATCCAGCGGCACGGTGTCCGGATAGGATGCGCCACACACAAGCTCTGCACGCTCATCGTAATCCATCTCTGCCACATTCTCACGCATTAAGGCGCGAAAAACAGCGTTGACCCCGTCCACAACCTCAGCTCGACTTCTGAAGTTGCGTGCCAAATCAATCCGCAGCGCGGTTGGCTGGTCCGCATGAGACAGTTTACTTGCCTCATGACGAGAGGGGTACGATTTATATTTTTGCAAAAACAACTTAGGCTCAGCAAGTCGGAAGCCGTATATACTCTGTTTTACATCGCCAACCATAAATCGATTTCCAACGCCAGGACGCTCAATTAACGAAACGATCGCTTCCTGTACCATATTCGTATCTTGGTACTCATCAAGCAAAATTTCATCGAATTGCTGCTGGAATTCTATTGCTGCTATCGATGGTGACATTTGCTCTGGCGTAGAGGATGGATCGCGCAATATCCGCAAGCAATAATGCTCCAAATCACCAAAATCCAGCATCCCTTTCGCACGTTTCGCTGCTTCATAGCCTTGTCCGAATTCAATGACAAGCTCAGATAAAGCTTGCATTAGCGGAGCCAGCTCCTGCAGCTCTTCCAAAAATTGTTCAGCTGTCCGGCCAAAGAGCTCCTCAGCAAGCGATGTAATCAACTTCTTCGCTTGATCTCGCAGCTCCTTAGCCTGCTCCTGCAGCGACTTGTCATATTCATCGCCGCGCATTGCCTTCAGCTTCCCGAATTGAACCGATTGGAAAGGCTCGATCCATGAATCCCAAGGCATTGAATGGACCATTTCCGAGAGGTCGCTAACAACCTGCAAATCCTCCTCGAAGGTTGCTGCATAAGGCGCAGGACCAGCCGGTTCACGCGTGAGCTCCAACGCTTGATGAAGCAGCGACCCAGCACCCTCTAAGGCGAGTTTAATATCACTGACTAAACTGACGACCCATTCACTGCTTTGCAAGGCTGTAACATCCGAAATATTAAATGCTTCAGCTGTTTCCCTAAGCCAATACTCCGGCCATGGATGGCTTTGCGAGAAATCAAACAATTGTTGAACAAGCCGATATAAAGGCTCATCACCGCGCTCTCCGCCATAGCGGTCTGCAAGACGGAGAAAAGCACCTTGATCGCCGGCTCCTTCGTATTTTTGCTCAAATAGTTGATCGAGTACATCGAGGCGCATAAGCTCACTCTCCGTCTCGTTTGCAATACGAAAGCCAGGATCAAGTCCAATTAGCGGATAATAACGCCTGATGACATCCATACAAAATGAGTGAAGCGTCGTAATGGATGCACGATTCATGAGCGCTAGTTGACGGCGCAAATGCTCAGATTCCGGTTGGCGCTCCAGCTCCAGCTCTAACGCATTTCTAATTCGTTCCTTCATTTCCGCTGCAGCCGCTTTCGTAAAGGTTGCGACGAGAAGACGATCGACATCGGCATTCGCTGATATTTTTCGAATGATTCGTTCAACGAGGACTGCTGTTTTACCAGAGCCTGCTGCAGCTGCTACAAGGATGTTCGAGCCGCTTGTGACGATCGCATCCCACTGATCATCGGTCCAAGTGCTATTTTCCGGTTTGGGCGAATCCTTTACAGTATGCATCATCCATTACTCCCTCTCTAGCTGCTGCCAAATATCTTCCTTCGAAGGTTTGCTCAGCTTCCTATATTCATTTCCGTCAAACTGAGCATCGAACTGGCAAACCGCTTTGTAATCACAATATTGACATGGTGTTTTCGTTCCCATGCGATAGGGTTCAATAGAAACATCCCCAGCTTGAATCGAGCTGCCGATTCGGCTAATCGTACTTCTGACAGAATGCCTTAGTACATCCCATTGCTGATTAGAGACGACTGAAGAGCTGCTGTAAAAGCTGCCGTCCCGCTTCAGTGCAACCGGGAGCAGCTCTGAATAGCCAGTGTCTAATTCATCGTCCATAAGCCTAACCGTTTCTGCATCTGCAGTAACAAGACCGCGCATTTTGAATCGTTTCAACAGCTGACTGCTTGCCTCATTCGGACTGATGCTATTGGTCATTGCGAGAATTGGATTATGCACATGGAAATAGAGAACTCCGGCTGGCGAAGTCGGCTGTCCAAGCCACGCAGATGCATGCGTCACCAATACATCAAGATAGGTCAGCATTTGCAGCGAAAGACCATTCGCGACCTCCTCAAGCCTAAGCTGAGTCGAGCTCGATTTGTAATCAAGCACACGCAGCAGCAGGCCCTCCTCTGTCTCCGCCGCATCAACACGGTCTATTCTGCCGATAATTTCTATTTCACCGCCAGCCTCAAGCGGAATGCGAAGAGCTGGAAGTGTACCATCTGGACCGAAATCAACCTCGGTGCCCACAGGCTGAAACTGCGCCCTGCGTGCATGTTCACCTAACATTAACGCTGCCTGTCCTACGATTTCCTTCAGCTTGCGCGCAATATACTTAAAGCGGCTGCTGCTTAATAAAATTTGTGACTGCAGCTTAGGAACCAAATCGTCCACCGTTTGTGAGACGACTGCTTTAAGTTCAGCTTCGGACGTCTTCCCAAAGCGCCCCCCGAGACTCGTCGCCAGCTTGCTTAGTGCCGCGTGAAACAGCTGTCCTACATCAGGAGCATCCAGACGATACAGCTTTCTTTCCCTTAGCTTTAAACCATGGATGGCAAAATGCTGAAACGGGCAGGAGACGAATCTCTCCATACGCGATACACTTACTTGCAGCCGTGCTCCATAAAGTTCACCAGCCGTTTCTTTGGATAGAAACAACTCTTGGTTCTCATAGGTTAATGAGCTTGTCAGCAGCTGCAGCTTATGCTGCCATTCCGGCCGAACCGCATACCAATTGTACAGATCCCACCAGAAAGGAGCGATTGCCGCTCCCTGCTGCCATTTCCGAATAGCGCCAATCAAATAAGACATCGTTCGCTGCGGCTGCGACACAAATTTTCTCTGCTCAGATAGTGACAAGCTCGACGAAGGCTCTGCAGCAACGCTTTGGACAGCAATACCTGGAAACAAATGACGAACATGACGCACGATCTCAGAGGGAAGCAAGCTTTTCCCCTCTTCATCTGCTTGTGCCCAGCTAAGCCATAAGTGCCGACTAGGCGTCGTGAGAGCGTTATAGATCATGAACCGCTCATCAAGCAAACGCCGACGCACACCTGGTGCCATCGCTATTCCATCTTCAGCTAAGCGCTCACGTTCCGATTCGGTTAGAATACCGTCTTCCTTCACTCGCATCGGCATAACGCCATCATTTGCGCCCAGCACATAACATACTTGAACATGACCGGAACGCGTCCGATCCATGCTGCCGATCAGCACTTGATCTAGCGCTGGTGGCACAGCGGCAAGCTTCAGACTGTCTAAACCTGCCTCAATCATACCTGCGAACAACTCGGGTGATACATTTTGCTTACCAGCAAGCTCCACTAATTGATCGAGCAGCTGCATGACGCTGTCCCACAGCTGCTTATGACTTCTAGCTCTTTGCGTTTTCCCTGAATGCGTATCATGAATACTCCAGCGTTCCAGCTTATCTGCCGCATCCGATTGATCGAGTAAGCGATACAAGGCCTCACACATCTCTTGGACATTGTCCGCCTTATTTAAAGCATCTGCGAAGCGGCGAAGCGGCGGTACGATGACCTCTCTCGCAGCAAGCACAATATTGAATTCGCGTTGTGCTTTTTCACTGATTTTAGTCTCTATTTCCTCGTCATCTTCAAGCGATACGGGTACCAGCGGATACCAACGCTTATCATCGAGCCATTTCCAACCGTCAATACCTGCAGCCAGCGCATAGTTTTCCAGCATATCGAACCATTCCCTAGGCAGGCTTCCGTCTACCTTGAACAGCATCTCCGTCTTGATACAGCGGAAGATCGCATCATAACGCCAACCAAACAATACCGTTTCGAGCGCAGATCTAATAAACTCGATCAACGGATGATGAACAGCCTTCTCTTTCTGATCGACAAAATAAGGAATGCCATAATCAGCAAATACAAGTCCGATATAATCGGTATAATCCTCCGCATTACGAACCATTACAGCGATATCGCGCCAGCGGAGATCTTCCTTCCGCGCTCTGCGAACGATATCGCGAGCGACGCCCTCAACCTCAGCGCGACGATTCGCTGCGGCATGCAACGATACCCCGCAGCGTGAATCTTCACTATTTAATACAGCTTTGTCGGTAATGAGCATCGGGATTCGTTCGCTGTAGTGCTTCTCGAGATGTGCAAGCATTGGACTGCTTTTAAATCGAATGGGAGGACTTTCTTCTAACATAACCGGGGGCTTAATCTCTACGTCATATTTTGCAGCCAGCTCCATCAGCTTATTATAGGTTTCAGCTGTGGGATGAAACAGATCTAACTCATGAGGCTGCTCTCCTTGCCCATATGCTCTGTTTAACGTGAGGGTAACGGTCACCTGAGCGGATGAAGCAATCAACGTACCTAAAGCTTCATATTCTGTAGGCGTGAATCCAAAAAAGCCATCCACCCATATTTGGGCGTCATTCATAGCTGGTGCATCGGCAAATCCGTTTTGCAAATAACGCAAATAATCCTCGGCGTCAATATACATGCCCGCGAGTTCCTGCTCCATCTGACTATAAATGAGCTGCAAATCATGCAGCTTACGCTTTAATAATGTGGAATGGCCTATTCCTGCTTCTGAAGCTTCCTGATTGCCCTGTAAGATCTCCGAATCTATTCCGTACCTTTTCCACTCCGTTAACAGCTCAGCAAGCCTATCGATGAATCCCGGCTGCTCCGCACCGCTTTGAAACAACTCCAGTTGCTGTCCTAACCGATGAACGATCTTATAGAGAAGCATATGCTTCCCCGTATCATTGATCGGAACGAGCGCCGTACCGCCAGTCTCCTGCATGACCCGAAAGGCCAGACGCCTAAAGCTAAGCGCCTGTGCCCTGATCGTACCGTTTAAATCGCCGCTTTGAAGCAGCGCGTATTCGGTTTGAAAAGTTGCTTGTTCGGGTACGAGCATGACGAGCGGCGGACCGTCTGGTTGATCACGCAGTTGCTCTCTTATTTCATTCAAGCAATAGGATGTTTTACCGGCTCCTGAACGCCCGATGACAAAGCGAAGCGACATGTGCAACTCTCCCGTCTATTCGTATCACTCATTTATTTGCTGCGCACTTCAAAAATCGCGAATTTCAAGTAATGGCCTTCATTTACACCGAGCAGTTGAGGATGATCCTTGTCTGCGGCACGCCATTCGACCAAACGAAGAAGCTTGCCAGCGTCTACTGCAGCTTCTTGGATCGTTTCCAAAAACAGCTCTGGACGCATATGATACGAGCAGCTTGCCGTAACCAGATATCCTCCCTCATTCACAAGCTTTAGGCCTTGTAAATTAATATCCTTATAGCCGCGGCATGCGCCCGGAACTGCGCTTTTGGTTTTTGCAAAGGCTGGCGGATCAAGAATAACAACATCCCAAGTCCGTCCTACTGAACCTTCCATCTTCTTAGAGGTATCAACACCGCCAAGTCCACGCTGTTTTCTTTCATCGTTCCCTTTCACTTGCTCGCGTAAATAAGCAAAGGCATCCGCTACAACAAATTCCACCCGATCAGTGAAACCATTGCGCTCAACGTTCCGTTTTGCAGTATCGATAGCATGCTCCGAGACATCCAGGCAAGTTACCTTTTTGGCACCGTATTTGCAGGCATGAAGCGTGAAGCTGCCGGTATGTGCAAAACATTCAAGCACGGACGCCCCGTCCCAATAAGGAAAAGTAACCATTTTCCCATTCGCGTTAACTGGCACAAGATTGGATGAAGCCGCTGATTGAACGGCAGTTTTGCCCTCAGCACTAGTGGAGTCTGATTCCAGCGTATCACGATCAACGAGTTGAATACCACTGCGTCCACCCCAGCCCTTCATAAGCGGAGCGATGGCTGCGCGATTTTCGCGTTGGTCGAAGAAATAACCTGTTTTCTGGCCTTCAACAATATCAACCTCTAGCTTCAAACCATTTTCCTCAATTTCAATAATCGATGGACAGTCGCCATAAAGCACACCCGTCCGCTCTTCAAGTCCTTCCAGCACTCGAACACCTACATCACTGCGCTCATAAATGCCTGCAGGCTGGAATACATCAATCAACGCTTCGATTAATGCCTCTCTTCTAACATCCATTCCCAGTGTCAAAAATTGAAGCACCAGCACATTATTGAAACGATCTACGACGAGCCCTGGAAGGAAGTCTGCTTCTCCATATACAAGGCGGCAATCAGCATCAGCGACGAAACGGCGGCGATGTTCCTGACATTGACGCAGACGATTCCGGAAGAAGTCAGCATCCATTGCAGCAATTGGCTCATAGGCAACGATTCTAACAGTAATTTGTGATTTTGGATTCCAGTAGCCGGTCGCCAAGTAGCGGCCTTGATGGTTGACGACATCTACCAAATCACCAGGCTCCGCAGCGCCTTCCAATCGATCAATCTCTGTTGCATAAACCCAAGGATGTCCTTGTTCAAGTCTTTTCTTTCTAGCCTTTTGTAAAAATATTTTTGGATTACTCACGTTATCTCTCTTCCCCTCATTGGACTTGCTAGTCATGCTTGTCTTACTTGCAGCATATGTATATTTACGAATCAAAACACGAAATAAATAATAAGGAGTCCATACGATGGTTCAATCCATACTCATCCCCATGCTGCTGGGGTTCGCTGTTTTTATGTGCGGTATGAAGCTGATGGAGCTTGCGCTGCATCGATTAGCCGGTCCCTATTTGACCGAAATCCTAAAGCGTTCAACTGCAACACCTATTCACGGGCTGGCAATCGGTACAATAACGACAGCTTTCCTTCAAAGCAGCACGGCAGTAACTGTCATATCGATTGGGATGGTCAACGCCGGCTTACTCACCTTTCCTCGCACGCTGGGCATCATTCTCGGCACCAATATTGGGACTTGTATTACAACAGAAATTATCGGCTTAAATTTAAATAAGCTTTCCGTTCCGTTATTGATTCTATCTATTGTATTATGGCTAGCAACTGCACTGCTCGGCGAATTACGGCTATTGCCAGCAGTACACAATGCCCGCTGGCTTCAGACGCTTCGTTCCATCTCGGTCGTTGTGTGCGGCTTCGCACTACTCCTAACCGGTATGACAATGATGCAGGGCGTAGGACCAGCCGTCCAAGAAAGTCCCATGTTCGGATGGTTTCTAAGCAAAGCTAACGATAGCTTATGGTGGGGACTCGCGGCTGGCGCGCTGCTTACTGCTGCTGTTCATAGCAGCGCAGCAGTGATTGGCATTATTATGGGCTTCGTATCGATAGGCGCAATGCCCATTGAGCTTGGCATCGCGGTTGTGCTTGGCGCGAACGTCGGCACGTGCGCAACGGCATTGCTTGCATCAATTGGCGGCTCTAAGGCCGGTCAATATGTCGCATGGTCTCATGTCGTTTTGAATGCAGGAGGAGCTTTGCTCTTTATGCCATTTATCGGCGAGCTTGCAACAATTTCAGAATGGTTATCTTCGTCCGCCGCTGGCCAAATTGCCCATACACAAACGATTTTCAACATTCTAAGTTCATTGTTTGCATTGCCGTTTTGTTATCTGCCGGCATTTCGGCGCCTCGATCCTGCGACCTAAGGCTAGTCCGCTTGCAAGCCTAACAACTGGAACGCCCCTGCAACAATACGATGATTATTATCATAACCGGACTGCTTCTGACGTCTCCAAGCTTCTTGCGGCTCAAACCAGTCAACGCCGCGGATTTCTTCTACTTGCGCATGCAAGGAGCCGCCAACGGCTTCAACCAAATAATAATGCACCTCTTTGTTTACCGTACCATAAGCATCATGCTCATATTTATATTTGATTTGGTCAATCGGAGCAATGATCACGCCTTCAAGACCCGTTTCTTCAACGATTTCTCGCAAAGCGGTTTGTTCAATCGTTTCACCGGGTTCCATTTTACCTTTTGGCAGTGATACTTTTCCATAACGATCCTGAATGAGCTGAATTTGCAGCTTCCCTTCCTCGGTGCGGCGATAAACGACACCGCCTGCTGAAATTTCCTTCATGACCCGTTTCCCCCTTGCAGCATTAAACAGATAGTATATGCAGCAAAGGATTCCTCCATCTTTTCCAGAAAAGGAATCGATAAGCAAAGGAATCCCCGCGTTTTGATCACTATATTTATGCTCTTATCGCTTCTGGACGCTCTAGCACGAAACTATGCTGCTCCATGTCGCTCCCAGCTGCAGGAACATCGTCCATCACGCGAACAAGCTTGGCGCGACATTCGTTTACGCCTGCTTCTGTGATTTTGACACGGCATAGCTTGCCAATTAGAGCTTCAGTACCGTCGAATACAACCTGAATATAGTTATCCGTATAGCCCATAACGAGGCCCGTTCCCGGTGCACCTTTATAATCACGCTCTGGAATAACGTCAAGAACATGGCCGACGTACTGTTCAGCATACGCAAGTTGCATTTTCTCGGACAAGTCAATCAGCTTATGAACACGCTCATTCTTCACTTCATCATCCACCTGCTCATCCATTCGAGCAGCAGGCGTACCTGTCCGTTTAGAATAAGGGAACACATGCATTTCAGCAAATTTCAAATCCTCCATGAAACGGTAGCCAGCTTCGAACATTTCTTCTGTTTCCCCAGGGAAACCGACGATAACGTCTGTTGTAATTGCAACGCCTGGCATTGCCTCATGCAGCCTTTTGATTTTTGCAGCGAACTCTTCTGTCGTATATTTACGGCGCATACGCTTCAACACGGAGTTTTCACCTGCTTGAAGCGGAATATGCAAATGACGACACATTTTGCTCGAGCGGTTCAGTACGTCAATCATGGCATCGTCGATTTGACTCGCTTCAATGGAGCTGATTCGTATACGCTCAAGCCCCTCTACCTTGTCCAAATCCCACAGCAGGCTTGTTAAATTATAATTTTCCATATCATCGCCATAGCCGCCCGTATGAATACCTGTCAGTACAATTTCTTTATAGCCGGAAGCAACAAGATGCTTCGCTTGCTCCAGAACGCTTTCCGAAGCACGGCTGCGAGAGAGTCCGCGTGACCAAGGAATGATGCAAAACGTACAAAAATTGTTGCATCCCTCTTGAATTTTCAAGAACGCACGCGTGCGCTCCGAGAAATCAGGTACATTCAGCTCTTCAAAGTCGCGTGTCTTCATGATGTTGCGAACAGCGTTAACCGGCTGGCGATCACCTTGAATTTGATTGACGTAGGTCATGATTTTCTCGCGATCCTGCGTGCCAATGACAAGATCCACGCCTTCAATTGCCATAATCTCTGCCGGAGATGTCTGAGCGTAACAGCCAGTTACTGCAATGACAGCGTCTGGATTGCGTCGAACAGCACGTCTAATAATTTGACGGCTCTTCTTGTCCCCTGTATTGGTTACCGTACAAGTATTAATTAAATAAACATCAGCGGTCTCTTCGAAATCGACCTGCTCATAACCTTCGTTTTTGAATAGCTGCCATATCGCTTCTGTATCATAGAAGTTCACTTTGCAGCCTAGCGTATAAAATGCGACTGTTGCCATCGTTGTTACGCTCCTCCCATTTCTCCGGATTCATATAATAAGCAGGTTAATGCTACGATACCTGCTGTTTCCGTTCGTAATATTCGTCGGCCTAATCCGACCAGCGCAGCACCTGCCGCTTCTGCTTCTGCTGCCTCACGATCAGTGAAGCCGCCCTCAGAACCAACGATAAGCAGTACTTTCGGCGAACTGACCGCAGCCGATCGCTGCGTCCACTCGCGAATCGCTGTCTTAACTCCTCTGCCGTGGGCTAGATGCCCTTCGCGCTCGTAACAAAACAATACTAAATCATAATTAGTCATTGACTTCACAAGCTCTTTCCAGCTATGAAGCGGCTCAATCGTAGGTATGCGGTTGCGATGTGCCTGCTCTGCCGCTTCCTTCGCTATTTTGCTCCAGCGATCTATACGCTTTGCTTCCTTCTTGGCATCATATTGAACGACCATACGCTCGGATTCAAAGGGTAAAAAGGCAAAAGCACCGATCTCTGTACCTTTTTGTATTACTAGTTCCATTTTGTCGGCCTTTGGCAAGCTTTGTGCGATCGTTATCGCCCACTTCGGCTCGCTGTCTGCACCTAGCATTTCAACTATTTCTGCGGTTAAAAGTATCGGAGTTGCTTCAAGCACTGCCACAAGCGCAGTGCGCGACTTACCGTCGCTAACAATAAATTTATCACCTGGCTTTGATCGCATGACCCTTGCGGCGTGATGCGCATCCTCGCCAACTAAACGGATTTCGGAGTCGCCAAACTGCTCCGCCGCTATGAAATATCGTTGCATTATCGTTATCCAACCACCCTTAAACAAATTCCATCCTTCATAATAACATGTTTGTCTTCACTAAATCTATCAGAAACCGTTGCCAGAAGTTCCACTATGACTGACAATATTTAAATTAAAAATCCGGGAAACCCAGTCAAACGTATTTATCATTAAATCTGAACCTAAACCAAGTACAGGATCAAGCGTAACTTCACGAAGCGGCGGAATAAATACGATTAATAAAAAGATAAACATTCCCCACTGCACATTTTGATCCATTTTGTAACGTATCTTAAGCGGTAATAGATCTGAGATAATTCTATAGCCATCTAAAGGAGGTAACGGGATAAGATTGAAAATAAACAATAAATAATTATACCAAATAAAATAATCAAAAAACCGATGTACAGCGGCATCGACACCTACAGATGCGCCGTTCAGCACACCTGAAGCAACAATAGCAACGTAAATAAAAATACTTATCGTTCCCATCAGCAAGTTGCTTAGCGGCCCTACTGCAGTAACAATAATGCTCATGATTCTCGGACTTTTGAATTTGCTCGGATTTACAGGGACGGGCTTCGCCCATCCAAATCCAGCAAATAGAATGAGCAGCGTTCCCAGAACATCTAGATGCACACGTGGATTAAGCGTAACTCGCCCAGCATTATAAGCGGTATCATCTCCGAATTTATAAGCGCTGTAGGCGTGAGCAAACTCATGCACCGTAAAAGCAATAATTAGAGATAAGACGACAAATGGCAAATCCTCAAGTGGAAACCTTACAAAGCTTTGTAAGTCCATTAAGTCACCTGTGGCTTTCTCGCTACGAATGCGATCCAATCCTCATCGCGGCGCTTCTCGACAATTTCGAAACCGTGACGAATTAAACCTTCTTCTACATCTGTTTCTTTATTTTTGTAAATCCCCGATGCAATATATATTCCGTTTGGCTTTAACGCCTCGTACACATCATCCACAAACAACAAGATGATCTCAGCCAAAATATTAGCAACTACGAGATCTACCGGCACCGTAACTCTGAACGCACCATTAGAAGATGCTTGCTTTGCTCCTGAACTGTCTTCCTTAATTACACCAAGCAAATCGCTCAGCCGTACTTCGACTTGCTCTGAAAGATTATTTAGCGCAACGTTCTCTTTAGCACTTGATACAGCAACAGGATCAAGGTCAACTGCAAGGACGCTCTTCGCTCCTAAGAGACAAGCTCCAATTGCAAGTATGCCTGAGCCTGTACCAACATCGATTACTTCTTCTCCGCCACGTATAACAGACTCTAGCGCCTGCAAGCAGAGTGATGTCGTCGGATGTGTACCCGTTCCGAATGCCATCCCTGGGTCCAGCTCAATAATTTTTTCATCCGGTCCAGCTTCATACTCTTCCCAAGTTGGTTTAATCGTTAAGGAATCCGAAATACGGATCGGCTTGAAGTACTGCTTCCATGCCGTCGCCCAATCCTCATCATCAACAGTAGCGACCATATATTCAACTATGCCTGGATCGATATCAAATTCACGAAGCTCTTCGACACGAGGACGAATTGCTGCTACAAGCGCATCCGTATCCGTGTCTTCTCCAAAATAGCCCTTGATAATTGCTTGGCCTTCTGGAATATCATTAAGCGGAGTCTCATACCATTGTCCAAAAGATGTATCGCGCTGCTTGCTGAGCGTGCCCGACTCTTCAATGGATACACCGCCTGCTCCATATTCATGCAAGAAATTGGATATCATCTCTTGTGCCTCTTCAGTTGTTGAGATCGTAAGTTCAAACCATTTCATATGTAATATCCTCCAATGCCAATCGTAAACGGCTATCATCGACCTTAGTCGACTAGACAAACGTTTCGCTTTAAAAACCTAACCTCTATTGTACACCAGAGTAGTGCCTTTACACAAAATAATGACACAATCGACTCATATTTAATCGTATAAAAGTAATAAAGGGACTGAAGGCGATATTAGCCTTCAGTCCCTTTTATGTTTAGGTAATCGTCGTATTAGCGTTGCCGCCCATTTGTTTAATAAGATGTAGTGCTCGTTCAGCGACTTCATCATCTACAGTTGCCGTCAGCAGACCGCTATCAAACAATCCATTCACTTCAATAGCGCGCAGCGCTTGAAGCTTGCGCATGGTTTCCTGAGCAGCCCCTTCACCCTCGAAGGTTGCTTGAATTTCAATTTGACTCATTATCCCTGCTCATTGCGCGCATCTGCTTGCGCTGCACGCTCTGCTGCTTTGCGATCTGCTTCGTCTGCAAGCTCCTCGGAAAACTCTACATCTTCATTTTTACCAATCGGCAAGTTGCCAAAGTTTACTTTTTCCAAGCTGTTGTTATTGTCTGTCATGTTATTAGTTCCCTCCGGTTGTTTGTTGATGTATGGTTTTCCTACCCGAATAGAGTATGTTTTTAAGCCTGATTCTATACAACTGAATACAAAAAAAAGACGTGCCGGGTTATTCACCACGGAACGCCTTTTTCATTTTTTTAAAAATGTTTTCATGATGCTCTGAATCATTTGATGCAGAATCACCGTTTAGTCCGCCAAACTGACGAAGAAGATCCTTCTGATCATCCGTCAAGCTAGTCGGCGTTACGATGGTAACCTTAATATGCTGGTCGCCTTGACCGTAACCGCGCAATTTCGGTACACCTTTGCCTTTAAGCCTGAAATAAGTGCCTGTTTGTGTGCCTGCTGGCACCTTCAACTTCACTTTCTCGGTTAATGTAGGAATCTCAATTTCATCGCCTAGCGCGGCCTGTACGAATGTGAGCGGAACCTCGCAATAAATATCGTCGCCTTCACGCTCGAAGAACTCATGCGCCTTCACACGGATAACAATATACAAATCGCCCGCTGGACCGCCGCGAAGACCGCCTTCACCTTCGCCAGACATACGGATTTGTGCACCGTCATCTACGCCCGCTGGAATGCGAATGTTGATTTTGCGTTGACGCTTCACTTTACCTGCGCCGTGACAAGTAGAACATTTATCTTTAATCACACGGCCTGTGCCGCTGCAGTTTGTACAAGCACGACGGTTGACCATACGGCCAAACGGCGTATTTTGAACGACCTCTTGCTGACCGCTGCCCTTACAAACGGAACAGCTTTCCGGTTTCGTACCCGGCTTCGCTCCGTCTCCATGACAGGTATCACATGTTTCTGTGCGTGGAATCGTAATTTCCGTTTCCTTGCCAAATACTGCTTCCTTAAACTCAACTGTCATCGTGTACTGCAGATCGTTGCCTCGCTGCGGTGCATTTGGATCACGACGTCCGCCGCCTCCGCCAAAGAACATGTCGAAAATATCGCCGAAGCCGCCGCCAAAATCAGCACCGCCGCCTCCGCCCATACCTTGGTTTGGATCAACATGGCCGAATCGGTCATACGTTGAACGTTTTCCGTCGTCACTGAGTACATCGTAAGCTTCCTTAACTTCCTTGAACTTCGTCTCTGCATCTGCAGCCTTGTTCACATCGGGATGATATTGACGCGCCAGCTGACGGTATGATTTTTTAATTTCGTCTGCCGATGCTTCCTTGCCAACACCAAGCACCTCATAATAATCACGTTTGCTTGCCACCTGTTCTCACCTCCACTATTTATCATATGATTCCTCATGCATTTGCGCACGAAAGGAGGTCAAAGCCAGGTAGCGCCTGTCTTTGACCTCTCGCTCGCTACACTTTATTTATTATCGTCAACCACTTCATAATCAGCATCTACAACATTATCTTTTCCTTTAGCTGCACCAGCATCCGGTCCAGCACCTTCAGCTTCTTGAGCAGCTTGCTCATAAAGCTTCACGGAAAGCTGTTGAACGATTTCAGTCAGCTCTGCAGCTGCTGCATTGATTTGCTCAAGATCGTCTGTTGCAAGCGCCGCAGTTACTTTCTCTTTTGCAACGTTAGCTTTTTCGATTTCAGCAGCATCAACTTTATCGCCTAGATCCTTAATCGTTTTGTCAACAGAATAGATCAATTGGTCAGCGCTGTTTTTCGCTTCTACAAGATCACGACGTTTGCGATCTTCCTCAGCGTTAAGCTCAGCATCCTTCATCATTTGATTGATTTCATCTTCACTTAGGCCGCTTGATGAAGTAATCGTAATTTTTTGGCTCTTGCCTGTACCTTTATCAAGAGCTGATACGTTTACGATACCATTCGCATCGATATCGAAAGTAACTTCGATTTGCGGAACGCCGCGCGGTGCAAGAGGAATATCATTCAAAGTGAAACGACCAAGTGTTTTGTTGCCCGCTGCCATCGAACGCTCACCTTGCAGGACGTGAATTTCAACGCCTGGCTGATTGTCTGCGTAAGTGGAGTACACTTGCGATTTGCTTGTAGGAATCGTTGTGTTGCGATCGATCATTTTTGTGAACACACCGCCAGCAGTCTCGATACCAAGCGACAATGGAGTAACGTCTAGCAATACAACGTCTTTCACATCGCCTGTCAATACACCCGCTTGAACAGCAGCACCAAGTGCAACAACTTCATCCGGGTTAACGCCTTTATGCGGATCTTTGCCGATCAATTTTTTTACAGCTTCTTGTACTGCAGGAATACGTGTCGATCCGCCTACAAGGACAACTTTATCGATATCGGATGGAGACATTCCAGCATCGCTAAGCGCTTGACGAGTTGGTCCAAGCGTACGCTCTACAAGAGTAGCAGCAAGTTCTTCGAATTTCGCACGAGTAAGGCTAAGCTCCAAATGCTGAGGAACGCCATCTACCATTGTAATAAATGGAAGTGAAATAGCTGAAGTCAACACGCCGGAAAGTTCTTTTTTCGCTTTCTCAGCAGCATCTTTCAGACGTTGAACAGCTGATTTGTCTTTGGATAGATCGATGCCTTGCTCTTTTTTGAACTCAGCAACCATATGATCGATTACAACTTGGTCAAAGTCGTCTCCACCTAGCTTGTTGTCACCGCTTGTCGCTTTAACTTCGAAGAATCCGTCGCCAAGCTCAAGGATGGATACGTCAAACGTACCGCCGCCAAGGTCATATACAAGAATCGTTTGATCTTCAGTTTTCTCAAGGCCGTAAGCAAGTGCAGCAGCTGTTGGCTCGTTGACAATACGCAATACTTCAAGGCCAGCAATTTTACCAGCATCTTTAGTAGCTTGACGTTGGCTGTCGTTGAAATAAGCAGGAACCGTAATTACCGCTTGCGTTACTGTTTGACCCAAGTAAGCTTCTGCGTCAGCTTTCAATTTTTGCAAGATGATTGCAGAGATCTCTTGTGGAGTAAAATCTTTATCATCGATTTTTTCTTTATGGTTCGTACCAATGTGACGTTTAATTGAGCTGATTGTACGATCCGGGTTTGTGATCGCTTGACGTTTCGCCGTTTCACCGACTACACGTTCGCCGTCTTTCTTAAAACCTACTACTGAAGGTGTTGTACGGTTGCCTTCCGGGTTAGGGATAACAACTGCTTCTCCGCCCTCCATTACTGCTACGCAAGAGTTTGTTGTACCAAGGTCAATACCAATTACTTTACTCATAGCTATAGTTCCTCCTACAAATTTTTATATTTTATCGTAATAACAGCTCGCTTCGTCTCCTATTAGGAGAGAAAGTGTACCATTTAACTGCTTACTTTAACCATTGCTGGACGCAATACCTTGTCTTTCAAGATATAGCCCTTCTGAACTTCCTCGACAACGATGCCTTCTTCATGCTCATCGGAGTCCACTGTCATAATCGCTTGATGGAATTCAGGATTAAATGGCTCGCCAACAACGTTCATGGCTTTAAGACCTTCCTGCTCCAGCGTTGACTCAAGTTGACGGAAAATCATGTCTACACCCTTCGCGAGTGATTCGAAATCACCGTTTACAGATGCAGCAGCTACAGCACGCTCAAAATTATCTACAACTGGAAGCAGTTGATCGATCAGCTTCATCGAAGCATACTGTCCAAGTTCTTCTTTTTCCTTCAAAGTACGGCGACGGAAATTATCGTAATCCGCTTGTACGCGCAGGATGCGCTGCTCTTTCTCTTCTGCCAGCTTCACAAGCTCCGCATAACGCGTATCTTCTTCCACTACCTCACCTGCCGTATCCTCGTATGCTTGCTCTGATTGCTCAGCAGATACTACTTCTTCCACTGCCTCAGCGGCTTCATTATGTTGTTCTTTCGTACTCATGCAATCACCTCCTAAAAAAGTTTACGAAGCAAACTTGGCATAGTAATCATTATTTTCAATCACTTATACCAGCGGCCAAGAAGGACCGCCATATCCTTGGACATAATATCCAATAAACTAATGACTTTGCCGTATTCCATTCGTGTTGGTCCTAGAATACCGATCGTTCCCAGCGATTGGCCATCAATGGCATAGGTTGCTGTGATAAGACTGCAATCGCTAATTGCCTTATGGTCATTTTCTGTCCCAATACGTACTTGTATACCTGACGGAAGGCCGGTAAACATTTTCATAATGGCTGGTGTCTCATCAAGCAAATCTAATATCGTTTTTACTTTGTCTACATCCTTGAATTCAGGCTGTGTCAGCATATTTGTTGTACCGCCTAAGAAGATCCGATGCTCATCTTCATTTTGCAGCGCATGATCCAGAACCTGTAACAGCTGCTCATAATGATCAACATGCCGCTCAAGCTCTTGCCCAACTTCAGTGTAAAGCTTCGACCTTAGACGAATTAGCGGAACGCCAACCAATCTCGTGTTCAAAATGTTAACGACCTTCTCCATTTCCTCCATCTTGAGGCCTTCAGGAATCGAAATCGTCCGATTTTCAACATGTCCAGTGTTCGTTACGATAATAGCAACTGCCGATGTTTGATCAAGCGGCACAAGGCCAAAATGCTTAAGCGATGTGCTGAACATTTCCGGTCCAAGTAAGATGGATGTGTAATTGGTTAAATTGGAAAGGATCATCGCCGTTTGTTGAATAACCTGCTCCATTTGATTCATTTTGTCCGTTACGAACGAGCGAACCACACCAATGTCCTTCTCATCCACTTCGCTAAGCTTTATTAAATGGTCGACATAATAACGGTAGCCTTTCGTTGATGGGACACGCCCTGCTGACGTGTGCGGCTGCTCTAGAAAGCCTAGCTCCTCCAGATCCGCCATTTCATTGCGAATGGTAGCTGGACTAAAGCCAACGTCACCGCGCTTCGAAATACTGCGTGAGCCGACTGGTTCAGCCGAGCGAATATAATCATCCACTATTGCATGTAAAATCATCCGTTGTCTCTCCGTCAGCATTCGAATTCCCCCTACGTAAATGTTAAATCCGTTATTTCGATGTACCTTCGTTAGCACTCAATCCGATCGAGTGCTAATCATTACTACAAAAATACCAAACCAACTTGTCGATTGTCAAGTCAGTTCGGCATTTTTCGTGCGCCAATTTCAATATTCAAACCAAAACATTAACATTTCATTAATGATTTCTTCAACAAAAAAACCACCATACCCATTGAAATGATCAAATGGTATAGCGGTTCTATTCACGGAACTATACTTTACGTACTCTTCCAGCTTCATCAACTGCATATTTCTCTCTTCTTACGCGTGTTTCACCTTGATATAGCTCGATGATTCGAAACGGAGAAACGGAGTCATCTATAATAACTTTCCAGCCATTTGTGTTTAGCAAAGCGAACAGTTCATCATACCCCATCGCTTTAAAACCATAAAAACCGCTAAATCCTGCCCATTTCTTCAGAAGCACCGTTGTTACATGCTTAAGCTTATCTTCTACAGCTACAATTTGATCTTTTCTTTGGCTCATTTTTTATTTCTCCTCTATATGACAATAAACATCTACCTTGACTATATACCAAAACGCGCTGCATTACTATCAACGAGTTCGGACAAAATGACTTAATGGTCATAACCAGCAAAAAAACCACAATCCCGATAGTCTTATCCAAGCGCTAAAGGAGAGTGGTCTTGTTTGTAAAAGAAAGATCGTTTCACAAAAAACAATTAGTCCAGCATTCTCAACACGGCAATCTCGTCGCATGCAAGCTGCTTCGGACAGTTGATACAATCCTTCCATACCTTTTCGGGGAAAATTTCTTTATTAACGACTTTAAAGCCATTTTTCTCAAAAAAGGTTACTTCATACGTTAAAGCCATAATTTTCGGAATTTTCTGCTCCCGAGCCTGCTCAATCAACGCATCTACCAACTTACTCCCGATTCCAAGGCCTTTGTAGCCCTCGGACATGCCTAGCGAACGAATCTCGACTAACTCATTACCGAGTCTCGTAAGCGAGCCACAGCCGACGACTTCTTCTCCGATTTCCGCGACGACGAATGTATCTATCATATATTCGAGCGCTTCCCGAGTGCGAGGCAGCATAATGCCTTTCTCTGCATAACCTTTAATTAATTGAAACAAAATTTCGATATCGTCTGACGTCGCTTTTCTACATACGACTTGTACAGTCTGCATTTATGCATTCGCCTCCACCCGGTGCAAGTTCATAATCAATATGAATAAATATACACCACAACGAATTTTAACTCAAGAGTATTTTAGCCAATCTATCCGATAAATGCGCCAAAAACTTCATTCCCGAGCAGCACGCCTTTGTCTGTCAAACGATAAATAATGTCATCCTCTGTTTTCTCAGCTTCCAATAAGCCATCACTCATCAATTTACGAATAACATCGCCAAATTTATCCTCTAGCTTTTGCCCGTCAAACTGATTAGAGAAGCGCGACGCTGGAACGCCGCTTAGCAATCTAAGCCCTACCATCATTAAATCCTCCATCGCCTCAGCAATAGGCACCTCAAACGATTCAAGACGTGGTAACTTCTCCTTCGCTGCTTCGATATATGGAGTAATCCCTTTTAGGTTGACGTGACGCATCCGATTCACATAACCGTGTGCTCCCGCTCCCAAGCCGTAGTAAGGCTCATTGCGCCAATAGGTGGAATTATGGCGGCTTTCATAGCCCGGTTCAGCGAAATTACTAATTTCATAATGCGCGTAGCCGTTTTTCTTCAGCATGTCCATTAATAGAATGAACATATTAAACTCTTCTTCCTCTGGTGGCAAAGGAAGCTCGTTGCGTTCATACAGCTTATGGAACAACGTATTTTCTTCTACTTTAAGACTATAGATGGAATAGTGAGGTAAGCCCAGCTCCATCGCTTTGTTCACACTATCTTTAAGCAGTTCTACCGTTTGACCTGGCAAACCAAACATCAAATCGATCGATAAGTTGGTGAATCCGACTTTACGCGCATTATCGATGCTGCGATAAACATCATCAACACTATGAATGCGGCCAATACGCTCCAGCAAGCCATTATCAAAGGACTGAACCCCGAAGCTGATCCGATTCACGCCGCCTTCCTTCATAGCCGTCAACTTATCAATATCCGTTGTTCCAGGATTCGCTTCCATCGTAAACTCTACATCTGGAGAGAGCGGGAAATATGTGCGAACTGATTTTAGAAATCTCTCCATTTGCGGAGGAGTCAGTACTGTAGGCGTACCGCCGCCGACAAATACAGTATCAATTTCAACTGGCGGCCATTCTGCTACCGTACGCTGCATTTCTACTTCAAGCGCATCCAGGTATTGATCAACTGGCTGCCCCTTCAGTACGTATGAAGTGAAATCACAATAATGGCATTTATTCGTACAAAAAGGAATGTGTATATATAAAGCGCGCGGTGATTGCGTTATGGTCATCGTTAACATTCTCCTTCAAGCGTAAACAGTTGACACGCTTCCTCACGGTGCGGTATCGTCTCGCATTGAAATATAATCAATTTATTCATTTATTATGAATAGAAAAGAGGGAGAGCTGCGCCCTCCCTCATCCTCGTACGTTTTAATCCTCGCCGATTTTGAGTACCGCCATGAACGCTTCCTGCGGCACCTCTACACTACCTACTTGCTTCATCCGCTTCTTGCCTTCCTTTTGCTTTTCAAGCAGCTTACGCTTACGGCTAATGTCACCGCCGTAGCATTTGGCAAGAACGTTTTTACGCATTGCTTTTACTGTCTCACGCGATATGATTTTGTTGCCGATAGATGCTTGAATCGGCACCTCGAACATTTGACGTGGAATAAGTTCCTTCAGCTTCTCACAAATAACCTTGCCGCGTTGGTAAGCACGATCGCGGTGGACAATGACAGACAAAGCATCAACCTGTTCATTGTTGAGCATAATGTCCATTTTGACCAGATTGGACCTGCGATAGCCCGATATCTCGTAATCGAACGATGCATAACCCTTCGTGCTTGATTTCAACTGATCGAAGAAGTCATACACAATTTCTGACAACGGGATTTGATAAGTAAGCGTTACACGATTCAAATCCAAATATTCCATATTCTCGAATTCGCCGCGTTTGTTTTGGCAAAGCTCCATAATTGCGCCGACATAGTCATTTGGTACAATGACAGCCGCCTTAACATAGGGCTCTTCTACGAAGTCAAGCTTGCCAGCTTCAGGATAGTTCGATGGATTATCAATCTCTAACGTATCGCCATTCGTCATTGTTATTTTGTAAACTACGCTTGGTGCTGTTGTAATAAGCGGGATGTTGAATTCCCGTTCAATCCGTTCTTGAATAATTTCCATGTGAAGCAAGCCAAGAAATCCGCAGCGGTAGCCAAAGCCCAAAGCAGTTGACGATTCCGGCTCATATTTGAGTGATGCATCGTTAAGCTCCAGCTTCTCAAGGGCATCACGCAAATCATTATAGTCTTGCGTCTCGATCGGATAGAGTCCGCAGAATACCATCGGATTAATCTGACGATATCCCGGCAGACGCTCAGGTGCAGGTTTCTTCGCATCAGTAATTGTATCGCCGACACGTGTGTCCTTCACGTTCTTGATGCCCGCAACGACAAATCCAACATCGCCAACCGCAAGCTCCTTCACGATCGACATGTTCGGCATGAATGCCCCAACCTCGATGACCTCAAATTCTGCTCCCGTTGCCATAAACTTAATTTTATTGCCTGCTTTGATGCTTCCATCCATAACCCGTACATAAACGATAACGCCTTTGTAGGGATCATAATGGGAGTCAAAAATAAGCGCTTTAAGCGGCTGATCCGGATCTCCTTCTGGTGAAGGCATCTTCGTAACAACCTGCTCCAAAATTTCCTTAATGCCGATTCCCGCTTTAGCGGAAGCTAGTACCGCGTCGCTGGCGTCCAATCCAATTACATCTTCGATTTCCTGCTTTACCCGTTCAGGCTCCGCACTTGGCAAATCGATCTTGTTAATAACAGGTACGATCTCCAAATTGTTATCTAACGCCAAATATACGTTAGCCAACGTCTGCGCTTCAATGCCTTGCGCAGCATCAACAACGAGCAAAGCACCTTCACAAGCAGCGAGACTGCGTGAAACCTCGTATGTAAAGTCGACGTGTCCAGGCGTGTCAATCAGATTGAGTATATACTCGATCCCGTCATCTGCAGTATACGCTAAGCGTACCGCTTGCAGCTTAATCGTAATTCCGCGTTCCCGCTCCAAATCCATTTTGTCAAGAACCTGCTCTTGCATCTCGCGAGATGTCAATGCGCCGGTAAATTCTAAGATCCGGTCAGCAAGCGTAGACTTTCCGTGGTCTATATGCGCGATAATGGAAAAATTCCTAATTCTCTTTTGTCGGTCACGTACGTCAGTCATGCCTAACCCCCACAATTTCCAATAATGCTATTCATTCCTCCTATTATATCAGTTAAGGGGAATACCAGCAATGTTCATTATCACTTCGTCAAGCCATCGAATATGGATACGACCATCCGAATGCCTTCGCTGGACATATTTTGCAGCAGTCCAGATGTAGAATCTGCGATCTTATTCACTGCTGGCTGATCATTTTCTAGAGGAAGTCCAGGCAGCCGCTCATTCTCCACCCGCAAGCTTTCCGCAGTCTCAGACGATTTCGAATCGACTCCACTCTCTGCAAGTTGCTTTAGTTCCATAAGCTCCTTCTCAAGCCTTGCAATTCTTTTCTGCTGCTCCGTTTGAACGTCATCAATTGGCTGCACAGTTTGCCCTGCCTGGTCAATCTCTGTATATTCGTTAACACCTTCTATTGGTCCGTAAATCCGTTCAATACCTACGGAGGATCTTTCTATCCCGTACATAATGATAATCGCCATAGCACCGCCAATTACCGCCCATTTCAGGCCATTCATTTTCATCTATTCATTCACCCTCTCCTTGGATTTATATAATGGACTCTAGTTTGCCGAAGCCTTCTCGTCTGCCCAATAGATTTCTGAAATGATTTCGCCAAGCGCATCCGCTGTACGATACGATTCCTCTAATGTGTTATCTACACCGCCTACTTCAATCAACACATTATCCTCAGCAAGCGATTGATTGTATTCAGCATTGCCGGATGAGGCTGTTTTACCCCAAATCCCACGCGAGATGCCCGGATATTTTTTGTCGAGCGCTTCATGTATTTTCGTCGCGAACGCTTCGTTTTTTTCCCAATTCGGATTTTTATGTCCAATGATGAAATAAACCTGCGCATAGCTTTTGCCATCGATATCGATCGTCGTATATTTCCGCTTCTGTGAATCGCGGTGAAGATCAAAGAAAAACTTCAAATCCTTGCTGCTCGCAATCGCTTCCTTCACCGTCTTCATCGAATATTTATAAGAATAATTCCAATCGTAATCTTTAATGGCAGTAGGATAATCCGTGTTGGAATGCTGCGCACCTATGCCCTTCTCCTCCAGCTTCTGGGCGAGCCTTTTGCCAACCAATGTAATATTTTTTGTTGCGGAGTTCGGGTCCTTCTTTTTGTCGGTCAGGACAGGATACCAGGATTCGCGGTTATGCGTGTGATAAATAAAAGCCACCTTCTTGCCGCCTGTTGTAGGCTTATCCTTTTCCCCCTTATCTCCATTGCCAACTCCTGCTGGCGGCTTCTCTGTCTGCACAGGCTTCTGTTCCTCTTCCGTTCCCGCATCGTTTCCGTTGCTTGGTACATTCGTTCCATTGTCCTCATGAAGATCCCCCAGCGGATCATACGTGATCGGAGCATTGTCCTCTGGCCCTACCGCTGTATCCGTGCCTATACCCTTACGGATTAAGATCGCATCATTCACGCTCATGCCAGGCAGCTCACCAGCGAGCAAGCTTTTTGGATCGTTAGGATTTATATCCGTTAAAGCCCTCATAAGAAACGCGCTTATTTGTTTGGATGTAAAAGATTCCGTATCTCGACTGCTTTGAAAAGCAGGCATTTCCATCTCTAGCATATCCCCAAAAAATCCGCTCGATACAGCAGCAGCGAATCCTTTCATCGAATTAACCGGCGAAGCCGTCGTTTGCTGATGCGCCATTCCCGCTGCACCCAGCAACAAAAAAAACAGCATAGAGCAAAAAGAGAGCAACGCGAACGTACGTCCCGTTACTAGCAATTGTCTTATTCGTCTACTTTCTTTCCCTACATCCAGCAGCATGATTTTTCGTTTCATTAGTTTTATTACCTCCCGCTTCATAGCGCTAGTGGCTTTTGGTCACTACTAAACTATGAGAGTGATAGAGTTCATAGAACCATATCTATATTAATAATCGCAGGTGATAGAGTAGGGATAGAGATTATAGACATTGCAAAACAAAGAGACTGTTCCAAAGGGCGCTTAGCCTTCTGGACAGCCTCGTATGTGAAGCTCGTATAAAATTAATGAGTATACGCAGCTACATTCTCGGTATCTACCGCTTCATGCAACGCAGCATTTAAACCACTCGCAATAATATTAGCGATATCCTCAATAAATTCGTCAATTTCTTTGGGAGTAACCAGCAGGTCGTGTCCAAGCGGACTGAGAACTTCTCTAACAAGCTGCAGCCGCTCGTTCTCCTCCATCTGATTAACCAATCCCAAGATCTGATCCGGATTGCCGTTTTGCTTCTTAAAATGGCTATTCATCATTTCAAGCGTATTATTGACAATGGTCGAGGCATAAACAACCGTTGGCACTCCAATAGCAATAACTGGGACTCCCAAAATTTCCTCCGTAAGCCCTTTTCGTTTATTGCCGATACCTGAACCCGGATGAATACCCGTATCCGCAATTTGAATCGTCGTGTTGACTCTCTCTACTGCCTTGGAAGCAAGTGCATCAATTGCAATGATGAGGTCTGGCTTCGTTTTTTCGACGATGCCATGGACGATCTCACTTGATTCGATCCCCGTTATGCCAAGCACGCCTGGAGCAACCGCGCTTACGGCACGGTAACCAGGCGCCACTTGATCAGGCATAAGCTCAAAATAATGGCGAGTCACCATCACATTCTCTACCACAATCGGACCGAGGGCATCCGGCGTAACATTCCAATTTCCTAAGCCGACAATAAGCACTCTAGCAGTTTTGCTAATCGAAAGCCTTTCAAGAAAGGCTTCAAAATGTTTGGCGAACTGCGTCGCCACTCGGTCCTGCAAACCTGTATCGCCGTTTCTTAGCTCTGGAACCTCAATTGTCACATAATGTCCTTGCATTTTCCCAATGGCCTGAGATCCCTGCTCGTTTTGAACATGAAGCTGTGTTATAGTTATACCTTCATCCTCTGTCGTTTCGGATTGTATGCCTGGAATCGGCCCGCCCTGCGGTGCCTCAGCCATTTCCTTAGCTTCAAGAGCCAGATCCGTTCTGACATTATATTTCTGCAAATCAAGATCATTATCCATTGCTCATTCTCCCTTCAAACACCAGTTCTGAAGTTATTGTTTGCAGATGGATTATTTTCATACTCCTCGTTGTATCTTTAACCTTATCGAATACAGTTTTCGGAAGGCACCTTCCGCTCTTGCTTTTTGGGGATCGCCGTGTTAATATACTTTAAGTTGTGTTGTCTAGGTTTATGATGTAAATAAACCTTTGTAAATAGTTTAGGAGGTGAATTCCATGCCAAATATTAAATCCGCGATTAAACGCGTTAAAACAAATGAAAAGCGTCGTGCTTTAAATGCATCCCAAAAATCTGCACTTCGTTCGGCCGTTAAATCTGCTGATACAGCTATCGCTGGTACTGATGTAGATGCTGCTAAAGCAGCTCTTATCGCTGCAACGAAAAAGTTGGATAAAGCAGCAACTAAAGGCCTGATTCATAAAAATGCGGCTTCCCGCAAAAAATCACGTCTTGCTAAAAGATTGAATGCCCTTTCGGCTCAAGCCTAAGCAGGATACTCGCTTAAACGAATGACAACCATTCGTTTAGCACACAAAAAAGCTTCACTGCTCTTATCGAGCGGTGAAGCTTTTTTGTGATTTCTCATTTTCGCAAAAAAAAGGCAATGGAGAAGACGCTAAGCGCCCTTCTCCATGCCAAGTGAAAGCAAATAAAGCTCCAAACCGAGCGTTTTGTCAATAGCTCCGGTCTTCATCTTATAATCAAGGTCTGCGAGTGATGCAAGCAATCTGCCCAGTCGAGCTACTTGAAACTTGCGGCTTTTCTCTGCAGCCAGCTTCACGGCATAGGGATGCAGTCCCAATTGACCGGCCATTTGCTGAGGGGAATATTGATGCTGCTCGAGCTCTTTAATCTGCAGCATAATCCGCAATTGTCTTGCGATCAGCGCAGCGATCTTAATCGGTTCCTCACGGCGAACAAGCAGCTCCCTATACAAACGTATAGCACGATCGATACGAAGCTCAGCAATCGCATCCACAAGCGCAAACACGTCCTCCTCTACGGTTGCCGATGTAAGCATCGAAGCAATTTCTACATCGATGACACCTCCTGTACCCGCATGCAAACAGAGCTTGTCCACTTCTTGCGATAACTGCTGCATATTGGCACCTGCACGAGAGAGAAGCAGCTCCGCCGCATCTGCAGACAACGTCCGTTGTTGGTCGGTTGCCCGCTTGATCATCCATTGCTTAAGCTGAGCAGCATCCAGTTCAGGAAAGGGAACTAAACTGTTTCTTTCTTTTAACGTCTTTACAAGTTTCCGACGTTCATCCAGCTTCTCTGCTTGAACAGAGATGACGATAATCGATGTCTCCGAAGGATTTTCCATATACTGAATCAGTTTCTCTGGACGATGCTCAAGCTTTCCGCCTTCTTTACCTCCTGCACAAAGAACGGTCGCATCACGAATTAATATAAGCTTGCTCTCAACGAAAAACGGCGATGTTTCCGCTTCAAGCACAGCTTCTTCAATCGAAGTTTCTGCTGTATCAAATTTAACGATGCCAAGCTCTCGCTCCTCAGCCGTAAACATCGCTTCGGTCAACACGTTTATGAATTGCTGAATCCGATAGCGATCTTTACCATAGAGCACGTAGATTGGACGAAATCGTCCGCCCTTTATTTCTTTTAATGCTTCCTTTGCATCCATACCTTCACCTCGTCGCGAGTAAGTACAATTAGACGGCAACAAAGGGATGAGCGATTTAAAGCCTCATCCCTTTACCGAACATCTATATAAACATACACAGGCAGGTCCATGGTACCGCCCTGCGGATGGTCATACGACGTTAATGGTTTGTCGCAGACACTATCGTTGCTAACATTATACGCATAAATCGATGGATGTGTGCACAAATATCCCTATTACAGCAAATTACGATGCACCGTCGATTGTATTATACAACAAATATAAGCCAAGCAGCATCTCGTTGCTTGACTTATATTTCAAATTAACGTGTAGCCTTCTGCTCCTTGAGTGTGGCAAGATCAATCACATATTTCTCAATTGCCCCTTGCTCAACATGAACCTCGTAGGTCAGTGTCGCACTATCCTCCGACCAACTCAAATTCATAAGCTGACCGTTTTTACGGGAAGATGTGAATACTATCGACTGATCCGATACAACATTCACGATAATCTTAAAGTTATCAACTTTCCCGCTATAGCGCCCATCTGGCGATACAATTGCCGTGCTGTTAGCCGTAATGCCATGTTCATTCTGATCTTGGTTTTTATGCAAACCCTCAGATTCGCTCGAAGTCGAAGTGACGCCTTTTATGGAATTTTCTTCACCATCAATGATTTGCTTATCAATAGACTGTTCGTCGGCAGCAGGATGAGATTTAAACGAACCGCTTTTAGTCGTAAATTCTTGTGGGCCTTCAGCTTTACGTTCAACACCTGCTGCTTCGGTCCTAACCTCCGATGCGCCATTAGCCGCGTTCTTATCCGAATTATACGACATCCCGACTGGCGTATCGTTTACTATATCAGCAGCAGAATTATCCGATTTGTTCGCAGGAAATAGCGTAGCACTCATATCGCCCATCGAACCCGAATTATACGTAACTAAAAACAGTCCTGCCACAATTCCGGCAGCTACAATGCCGCTCATTGCACGCATGGACGGCCAGCGCCTCTCACGCTTCGAACGACGCTTTCCACCTTCCGTCCTGCTGAGAATGGACGGAGATTCCGCTTCTGGTTTACCAAACAGCTCCATTTGCTCTAACTGTGGCATGATCGCATCGACCAAGCTATAGCTCGGCATAACCTTTGGCAAACTTGTAAGTTCGGCGGATAACAATTGTAACCGCTCAAACATGGCTGCACAGTCCGGACACTGTCTAGTATGATTCATCAAGACTTCTTTCTCGCTTTCATCGAGATCGTCGTCTAGCTGTCTTTGCATTAATTCCATCACCTCTTGACATTTCATCCCCGGACACCACCTTTCTGATAATCATGAAGTAACGTCTGCAGCTGTTGCCTAGCTCTGAACAAATAAGATTTCACCGTATTGAGCGGCAAATCAAGCGAATCTGCAATTTCATTGTAAGAGAAATCCTGTAAGTACCGAAGGACGACAACCGCTCGATGATGCTCTGGAAGCTTATCGATAGCAGCTTGAATGTCTTTAACAGCATAAGCAGACATTACTTCGTCCTCCACGTTTTGTTTTTCGTGGAATACCATGTCGTGCTCATCTATAGAGACGGTCGGTTTATTTCTCCGAAATTTATCAATGCAAATGTTTGTTACAATACGCTGAATCCATGTTTTAAATTGCGCTTTTTCTTCGTACGAGCCTATTTTTGTATAAATGCGGATGAGCGCTTCCTGCGCTGCATCGAGAGCATCCTGTTCATTATTTAATATATAATAGGCTGTCCGATAAACATGTGTTTCAATCTCTCGCAATAGAGTGATTAAAGCATCGCGATCTCCCGATTGGGCGGCTCTTATAAGCTCCGGCTCCACCACGAAGGATCCCCCTCTCTTGCAACCATTCTGACGAACCGGTTGCGTTAAATGTTGCAGATAGATTAGAAAAATCACTTTATTTTTTTTAGTAAGATTAACCAGCAGAGCGATTGTCCCCTAGCGGGACTGATTACGATTCACTAAACAGGTAAAAAAGATAAAAAAATATACAGATACTCGCTGCGCTGTGAATGTTTCGAAATTTACTCCACATTAAAGGATACCAAATTTCCAGTACTCCGTATATAGAACACAGTTGAAAGACCAACGGAATTTCTCTAATGAACAATAACTAAAAATGATTTATAAATAATATGAAATTCGAATCATTAACTCCAACATACCTATTCAACAAATTTCTTCGCCACAGTTAAGTTCTATCAGATTCATTATTTTTTGGTATAAGTATATAGGTCTTGGCTCGTAACTGTAAACCGAACCTCGCCATCTAGATCTGTTCTCCAAAGAGCAGTTCCTGCGTCTTCTAGCCTAGACAGCACTTCCGGGCTCGGATGACCGTAGCTATTCGCAGCGCCTACCGACGCTACTGCCCCTAGTGATCGCCAATATTCAAGCCACTCCTTGCTAGTAGAATTACGACTGCCATGATGTGCGACTTTCATAACATTGATTGACGACTGCTTTGCACGTATTAACGATTGTCTCTGATCATTACGAATAATGGTTCGTTCCGTAGCAGAATTAATATCGCCAGTAAATAAGAAATTAGAATAATAAAGCTGCACGTTCAAGACTATACTTGATTCGTTCTGCTCCTCCAGGTGCATGACATCTCTCTCCAACTGCGGCATCGGCCATAATACACTTAATGTTGTTTCTCGATCTAATTGATAATCCATCCCTGCTGCTGCATGATAGAGCGGGATTTGCAAAGAAAGTGCTAGCTTCATCAACTGCAGTGCATCATCCGCCTCCTTGACCGTACCGTTCCACCAAATGCTGCGAATCGGTATCGTCTCCATCACCGCTTTCAGTCCACGAATATGATCGCTGTCCAAATGAGAAATAATGAGAATATCGATTTCCCTCACGCCTCTTTTCATTAACAATGGGACCAGCACCTTTTTGCCCACTTCAAAAGGGTCGCTCCGCTGCTTCCATTCCTGACCCGGCTTGATAAAAGACAACGTCCCGCCGCCATCAATTAAAACATGTTTGCCGCTTGGCGTACGGATATGTACAGCATCGCCTTGACCGACATCGATAAAGCTAACCATTGCATCTTTATTTAATATATCCGGCTCATACGCGTAAAAGAGCATCATAATAACTAAAAATAGAAGTCCGAATAAACCAATGCATATTTTTCTATTATTCTCTTTCACATTTAGGAATGGATCGAATTGTCCGAGTGGTACAGTTTCATCCGAAGCGGCAGCAGTTTTCTCTAGAATTGCAGCTTTACGCCTTGCCCAAAGACGCAACATGCGGAAGATGGCGCCAAACACGAATAGCCATGCAGCAACCCACCACAGAGGGGGTGTTGCCCATATCGTTCGAAGCGAATCCATCCCAGACAACTGATCAACAAACGCAAAAGTCCAATCATTCGCATAATGTGAAGCATTGGCGAGCAGCTTGCCTCCTGCTTCCCAAGGAATGGCAAGTAGAAGCGCAGCTGCGCCGAGCGGCATGACGATAAAGCTAATAAATGGAACGAGTACAAAGTTTGCGAGCATAGACAGTACATGAAACTGATTAAAGTAGTAGATGGTTAGCGGAAAAGATACTATCTGAGCTACAATTGTAACGGCAGCTAGGTCAAGTAACGGTTTGCCTCTGCGCCACTGCGGCATCGTTTGCCTGACAGGTTGAACACCAACAATTAATCCTATCGTTACGATAAAAGAAAGCTGAAAGCTTACATTTTCTATAAAGAAGGGATCATATATCAGCATAAGGACTGCGGCGGCGGCAAGAAGATGAAGACCGTCCTTCAGCTTTCCCATCCGCGCCGCTAACAGACCTAATACAGACATAAGTCCAGCACGAACTACCGAAGGCGAGGCACCGGCAAGAAGCACGTAAAGGGGAACAGACAGCATGAGGATCAGCAGTATTCGTTCACGGCTGATGCGTCCAAATCGAAGCATACCACTAAGTGCGTAGAGGAACACCGCGACATGAAGCCCTGAAATAGCCAAAATATGCGTTAAACCAAGTCGCGAAAATTGCTGGAACTGCTCCGGATCGAGGTCCTCGCGAATGCCGAGGACGAGCCCCTTCATGTATCCTGACTGTGAGGAGGGATACAGCTGGTCCATCCGCGCGCCAAGCCAGTCGCGCGCGTTGTCGACGCGGCCGAGCAGCGCGGCCGCGGTCCACTTGGGGCCCGGCGCCAGCTTGGCGGCGGCGGTGCCCTTCACTTTGAGCAGCCAGTGGATTCTCTGGCTGCTCAGATAGCGGCGGTAATCGAATCCGCCGCTATTAGATGCGCCAGCCGGCCGCGTCAGCTCGCCGGCAATGCGCACTATGTCGCCGCGCTGCCAAGCCGCGGCGATGGCCTGCTCCGGCTGCTCCGCCAGCCGGATACGCACAAGCACTCGCTCGCGCACGACTCGCGCTGCGGCTTCGCCCTCCACGTGGATGCTATTCGCCTCCACGCGAAACATGGCGCGGTCGCCATCGACCTCTACCGCGGACACAATCGTACCGACCGCCTCCGCCGCATACGCAGCTCGCGGTCCATCCGCCTCAGCGGCGGCAAGCAGCGCCGGCAGCTCAGTCACGTTCCGGGCATCCGCCCATACACGTTCTCCTGCGGCAAGGCCTACTGCAAGAGCACAGGCAGCCGCAAGCTGCCAAGACGCCTGCCTGCACAATACAGCAGCGGTCGCGAGCAACACAGCCGCTCCGCCTACAAGCAAAACGCCGCGGCTGCTTAATCCCGCAGCTGCGGCGCTTCCTATTACCCAGCAAATCGCAAACCATATCAAAGGACGTCGATTCACGTTAAGCTCCCCCTATTCTCTAATCGGTAAACGAAATAAAAAAAACCTCTGACGCATCAAAGATGCAATCAGAGGTTCCTCCTCTTTCCAACTATTCAACAAGACATCCTAAGATGTTACATCCATATGTGCTTGAGCAGGCGGCTCGAAATGATCCAAACAACGGAATGTAATGCCCTTCTGAGCCATCAGGCTGATCACCTTTTCGCTATCCTTCGGATAACTGCGATGGTAGACGATTTCAATGACACCGCTATTGGCAAGCATATTGGCACAGGTCCAGCAAGGCTGATCGGTTACATACACCGTTGATCCTTCGCGATCTGTACGAGCTGTGAACAGCAGTAAGTTTTGCTCTGCATGGATTGTGCGAATACAGCGCTGTTTCTTGAACAGCTGCTCCTTGCCATCAACCAGCTTCATCTCAACTTCCTCTGCTATCATGCAGCCTGCTTCTAAGCAGTCCTGCACGCCCATCGGTGCTCCGTTATAGGCTGTGCCGAGCAGTTTCTTCCCTTGCACAAGCACTGCACCAACATGTCTGCGCGGACAACGCGAACGCGTCGAAACCATATAAGCGATATCCATAAAATACGTATCCCAGTCCTTGCGGTCGGCATCCTTCGTTTGGGTATTCATAACTTCAACTTCCTCTCTCATGCTGCATCTGATGTTCTAGTTGCGTAGTATATGTCGTTTAGATTTGTTGGCTCGCAGCGATTGCCTGCTCGATATCTGCCAAAATATCTTCAATTCCTTCTGTTCCGATCGATAGACGAATCATACCAGGGGAAACGCCTGCATTCGCTTGCTGCTCAACAGACAATTGCAAATGCGTAGTGCTAGCTGGATGAATGATGAGCGACTTGGAATCGCCAACGTTAGCCAAATGCGAGAACAACTCTACCGCGTTGATCACTTTCTTGCCCGCTTCAACTCCGCCTTTAATGCCGAATGTCATAATAGCGCCTTTGCCCTTCGGCAAATATTTTTGCGCAAGCTCGTAAGTTGGATGGCTTGGAAGCCCTGGGTAATTAACCCACTCAACCGCTTCATGCGCTTCCAAATACTCTGCTACCTTTTGTGCATTTGAACTGTGGCGTTCCATCCGAAGATGCAGCGTTTCAAGTCCTTGCAGCAAGAGGAAGGAGTTAAATGGAGAAATTGCAGCTCCCATATCTCTGAGCAATTGTACACGTGCCTTAATAATATAAGCAACTGGACCAACTGCATCCGTATAAACAACACCATTGTAGCTTGGATCCGGCTCAGTAAGACCAGGGAACTTACCGCTTGCTTTCCAGTCAAACTTTCCTCCGTCTACGATGATACCGCCAATGGATGTTCCATGGCCGCCGATAAATTTTGTAGCAGAATGCACAACAATGTCCGCACCGTGCTCAATTGGTCTGCACAAGTATGGACTTGGGAACGTATTATCAACGATAAATGGAATTCCATTCTCATGTGCAATTGCAGCAACCGCCTCAAGATCGATAACATCGCCCTTCGGATTTCCGATCGTTTCTGCATATACCGCTTTTGTGCGCTCGTTGATAGCACCACGGAAGTTTTCAGGATTTGACGGGTCTACAAATCTCACCGTAATGCCAAGCTTCGCAAGTGTCATCGAGAATAAATTGTATGTACCGCCATACAAGCTTGTTGCTGAAACGATTTCATCGCCGGCACCCGCAATATTAAGGATTGCATATGTAATCGCAGATTGACCAGATGCAACTGCCAAGGCAGCAGGAGCGCCTTCAAGTTCTGCTACACGTTTCTCAAAAACATCCGATGTCGGGTTCATAATTCTAGAATAGATATTGCCGAATTCCTGCAATGCAAATAGATTTGCTGCATGATCTGTATCTTTGAATCCATAAGATGTTGTCTGGTAGATAGGTACCGCACGAGACAACGTAGTTGGATCGATTTGCTGACCTCCGTGGACGGATAGTGTATCAAGAGAAAGCTTGCGTTGTTCAGACATTTCCTCGACTCCTTCAAGTAAGTTAATAGATAATGGCAAGCGGTGGATAAAACGCCCGCTCCCTTCCATTCTCTCACAATTATGGACGAGCTACAATGCTGTCTTGTATTCCTTGTAATAGTTTTTCTCCAATTCCCTTGACACGGAGCAAATCATCAACTGAGACATATTTGCCGTTTTTGTCTCTATCTTCAATAATAGCTTGAGCCTTTGATGGACCGATCCCTTTCAACTCATCGAGTTCGGCTGCTGATGCTGCGTTTATATCCAGCTTTCCTGCATCCTTCAAGTCTGCTTCTGCATTAGTATCTGTTGTAGTCGCTGATTCTGCTGCGGATACGGCCTCAATCTTAATAACAGAATCCTCATCAGGCTCCGTGCGCTCCTCCACATGCGAAGCCTGCTTTCCGGGCTTTTCTGATTTACTTTCCGTGATTGATGGTATGACGTTCTCTGTTTCAAGCGATGCTATTGCAGTTTCTACTGCATCATTTAATGGCACCCACTCCCCTGTATCCGTCCGCTTAGGCTCCTTAAAAGCAAGTGCCATCAAAACAACTGCGGCCACGATTAATATAGAAGCAAGTAAAAAAGATTTGCCAGATAATCTATGAGCTTTGGACTTCACCTCACAACATCCCCTTTGAAAGAAACATTTTTTTTGGAAACAGATGACATATCAAACAAGTCCTTCGGAATAAGGTAAGAGAGCACAAACAACGAATACATGTACAGAAGTTTTTGACTCGGGATTTGTTCCCGTATAATCCTTATCCATGACTTGAAGCTGGTTATACGAGAACCAAACCTTTAGGAGGGTTCAGCATGAATGTCGGATTTATCGGGACGGGCACGATGGGAAGCCTGCTCATTGAAGCTTTGATAGCATCAGGTGCTTTATCTCCAAAACAAATTGCCGTCAGCAACCGCACCTTTGCAAAAGCGCAAGCTTTGGCCAACCGTTATTCCGGCATAAGAGCCGAATATACGAATGACGCGGCTGCCTGCGGCTGCGATATCATTTTTTTGTGTGTAAAGCCTGTGGAGTTCAAAAAAGTGGTCGACGATCTGAAAGCAAACATTAAACCTAATCAGATAGTCGTCTCTATTACGAGTCCCGTACTCATCTCTCATCTTGAAGGCGAACTCAATTGCAAGGTAGCAAAGGTCATTCCAAGCATTACGAATTATGTATGGAGTGGAGCATCACTTTGCATCTATGGCAAAAGGATTGATGAAAATGATCAAGCTCAGCTGGAGGACCTGTTATCCCATATCAGCCAGCCGCTGCGAATAGATGAAAGCTACACGCGCATCGTATCGGATCTATCCAGCTGTGGACCTGCCTTTATCTCTTTCCTGCTTGAGCAATTTGTTGATGCAGCTGTCGCAGAGACTGGCATCGGCCGAGACGAAGCTCTTCGAGTGGCAAGCAGCATGCTGCTTGGAACAGGCTTGCTGCTGACCGAAGGCGGTTTGTCGCCAGCGGAGGTTCAGGAGAGAGTCGCTGTCCCAGGCGGAATTACAGCACAAGCGTTAAATTTACTGCGCAGCGAGACAGAGGGCGTATTCAATGAGCTTATCCGCACAACTCATGCGAAGTTCGATGAAGATGTCATTAAAGTTTCGACTACCTTTATAGGCGAAGAGGTGAACGGTCAATAGCTGTTCTTCAGCTAAAGCCCGTTCACCTCTTCTGTTTGCCTTAATTTGCAACGATATTGACTAGTTTACCTTTTACTGCAATGACCTTGCGAATCGTTTTGCCAACAATCAGCTCTTGAACTTTCTCAAGCTCTTTCGCTAAGGCTTCCATTTCAGCAACATCCATATCGGCTGCAATGGAGACGCGATCCGCGATTTTACCGTTAACTTGTACGACGATCTCAACCTCTTGATCGACGGTCCAAGCTTCCTCGAACGTCGGGAATGCTGCATAGGTAAGAGAATCCGTGCGTCCCAGCTTCTCCCACAGTTCTTCCGCGATATGCGGGGCAATTGGAGAAATCAATTGAACGAAATGCTCCATCGCTGCTTGCGGAAGTACTTCCGTCTTGTAGGCCTCGTTGACAAAAATCATCAATTGGCTGATAACTGTGTTGAAGCGCAAAGCTTCATAATCTTCTGTAATCTTCTTGATCGAACGATGCCAAGTACGTTTGAACGCGTCACTCGTGTCCCCAGCTCCGATTTTGGCATTCAAGCTGCCATCCTCATTAATGAACAAACGCCATACACGGCTAAGGAAACGATATGTTCCTTCAACGCCATTCGTGTTCCAAGGTTTTGTCGCCTCAAGCGGACCCATAAACATTTCGTACATACGAAGCGTATCTGCGCCGAACTCGTTTACGATGTCATCTGGATTAATGACATTTCCACGAGATTTGGACATTTTCTCATTGTTGTTGCCAAGGATCATACCTTGGTTGACGAGCTTATGGAATGGCTCTTTCGTATCTACTACACCGATATCATAAAGCACCTTGTGCCAGAAACGAGCGTAAAGCAAGTGAAGAACAGCATGCTCAGCGCCGCCGATATACAAGTCAACCGGCAACCATTCCTTTTGCTTCTCAGGTGAGCAAAGCTGCTTGTCGTTTTTAGGATCGATGAAACGCAAGTAGTACCAGCAGCTGCCTGCCCATTGCGGCATCGTATTTGTTTCGCGTCTTGCCTTCATACCTGTCTCAGGGTCGATCGTGTTTACCCACTCCGTAACATTCGCAAGCGGTGATTCGCCCGTTCCTGAAGGTGTGATTGCATCAACATCAGGCAGCAAGAGCGGAAGCTGATCCTCAGGAACCGTCTTCATCGTGCCGTCCTCCAGATGAAGAATCGGAATCGGCTCTCCCCAGTAGCGTTGACGGCTGAATAACCAATCGCGCAGACGGTAAGTTACTTTTCCTTTACCTTTACCTGATTCATCAAGATGCTCAATCATCTTCGCGATCGCATCCGCATTCGTCAGGCCGTTCAAGAAATCGGAATTAACATGCTTACCATCACCTGCATAAGCTTCCTTCGTTATATCTCCGCCTTGAACAACCTCGATGATTGGCAAATCAAATTGCTTTGCGAATTCCCAGTCACGTGCATCATGACCCGGTACCGCCATAATAGCTCCAGTTCCATAACCAGCGAGTACATAATCTGCGATCCAGATTTGTGTTTTCTCGCCATTTACTGGATTGATCGCATAAGCGCCTGTGAACACACCGGATTTGTCTTTCGCCAAATCAGTACGCTCCAAATCACTCTTGCGAGATGCCGCCAATTGGTATGCTTCAACAGCAGCTTTCTGCTCCGCAGTTACGATTTGTGCAACCAGTTCATGCTCAGGTGCCAATACGCAGTAAGTTGCGCCAAACAATGTATCCGGACGAGTCGTAAATACGACCAATGCCGAATCATGACCTTCAATCTCAAAGGTAACCTCAGCACCTTTTGATTTCCCAATCCAGTTGCGCTGCATATCCTTAATGCTTTCGGACCAATCAAGATCTTCCAAATCATCCAATAGACGATCAGCATATTCAGTAATTTTCAAAATCCACTGACGCATTGGCTTACGAACGACTGGATGATTACCGCGTTCACTTAGACCGTTGATGACCTCTTCATTAGCGAGTACGGTTCCAAGAGCTTCACACCAATTCACCGATACTTCGGCAACATATGCAAGTCCTTTATTATACAATTGGATAAAAATCCATTGCGTCCATTTATAATATTCAGGATCAGTTGTACTGATCTCACGATCCCAATCATACGAGAAACCAAGCGATTTGATTTGTCTGCGGAAATTATCGATATTTACAAATGTAATATCGCGCGGATGCTGCCCAGTATCAAGCGCATGCTGCTCCGCAGGCAATCCGAAAGCATCCCAACCCATCGGATGAAGCACGTTGTAGCCCTTCATTCTTTTGTAGCGGGATACGATATCCGTTGCTGTATAGCCCTCTGGATGGCCTACGTGCAAACCGGCTCCTGAAGGATAAGGGAACATATCTAACGCGTAAAACTTTGGTTTCTCTGCATCCTCAGTCGTTTGGAACGTTTTGTTTTGATCCCAGAATTGTTGCCATTTCGGTTCGACAACAAGCGGATTATAGCCATGAAATTGCTGTTCTTGAGTCATTGTTAGTATCCTCCCCAAAATAGGTGCTGTATGCTTATTCGTATAAAAAACATAAAACCTCTCGCCCCTAGCGATTAATCGCTAGGGACGAGAGGTTATTCTCCCGTGGTACCACCCTAGTTAGCGGCAGACATGCTTTGCCCATCGCTCACTTGTCGCCCTTATCGCAGGCCAAACGGTGCTTTGTTCGCGGGACAATCGATAATACCATCGGCCCGTTCATCGCACAGCTCCAAGGCGAGCTTCATTTCGCAGCAGGTCCGGCTTCCACCATAAATCACCGGCTCTCTAGGCCTAACTTACGAAATTACTGTTCCTCTTCAACGCTCCATATACAAAAAAATCGTTAGTTTCGATTATAAAGATCACTCGGTTCGGTGTCAAGGGATCTCAAGATAACTTCAGCTCGCGATTTCAATCCATAACTAATCATTATTTCCCTCGTGCACTAGATAATGTTTTATTTGAGCCTACCCCAAGGCCAATCAACCCAAAAATAACTCCAACCACAACTAACATAACTAATGATATCGTCCAATCATTTGTAAAATCATGAATCAAACCAAACAACAACGGTCCGGCAGCTGCGAGCAGATAGCCAAGTGATTGCGCCATCCCTGACAGCTGTGCTGACTGCGCAGTACTGCTCGTCCGAAGTACAAAAAACATAACCGCTAGACTAAAGCCAGACCCGCCGGCAATACCAAGTAAAATCATACAAATAGGAATGATATCGAGGTTACCGCTAAGCAGTCCCAGATAACCGCATATTAATATTATTGACGTAATAACTGCAAGCACTCTCTGACTAGCTTGCTTTCCAGCAATGATAGGGATGACAAATGTGGCTGGCAAACTGACGAACTGCAGTAACGACAGCATCCAGCCTGCATCAGCGTGACTCATGCCCCGATCAGACAGGATTTCAGGCAGCCAAGAAATATTAACATAGAAACAAAAAGATTGAAGTCCCATAAATATCGTGACTTGCCATGCGAGACCTGAGCTTAACAGACTAACCCCTTTCTCACTTTTCGCTAATTTGCTAGTACCTTTGCGAGATAGTGAGCGAATTTGAGGCACCCAAGCTGCGGTAGCAATGAGTGCAAGGATAGCCCAACAGGCAAGCATTCCTTGCCAGCCGAAGGAAAGCTGCTCTGTAATCGGTATGCTAAATCCCGATGCCAAAGCTGCGAATAAATTCATTAATACCGAATATAAACCAGTCATTAAGCCGACTGTCGTCGGAAAATCTCTTTTTATCAAGCTTGGAAGCAATACGTTTGCCACCGCAATCGCCATGCCAAGCAAGATCGTCCCCGCAAATAAAGCAGCAATCGTCGGAAGAGATCTGATGATAATTGCGCCTGTAAGTACAATCATCGCAATAAACAACGTGTTTTCCATACTGATACGCTTAGCAATACGTGGTGCAAGAGGTGAAATAAGTGCAAATGCGAGCAGCGGTAAGGTCGTCAGTAAACCTGTCATTGCGCTGGAAATACCGAATGAATGCTGGATTTCAGATACAATGGGTCCGACCGCCGTTAGAGGTGCGCGTAAATTAGCGGCGATAAGTAAAATACCAAGAAGCAATAGCCAAGAGCTTGTATTAGCAATCGGCGTCGTAGATGTTGTTGTTGACAAATTTGAACTGTTGATTTTCAAAGCAAAATCCTTCTTTCTCATGCTGTTCATTCTAAGATGTTTCGTTTACCATGCAGCCGTCTATCCCATTCGACAAGGGCGGTTATACCTACACTAATTGTGCATTACAAAAATCTACTCGTTCAATTTTGCACGATACCAATATTCATATTGCGGAACGTATCCGATTTTATCGTACAACCGATTGGCTGACGCATTATCCTTCACTACAAGTATATAACCCTCGGTCGCTCCCCTTCCCTTGCCCCATTGCAGCAAATGCAATACGAGCTGCTCGCCGTACCCTTTATTCCGATTACACTGGTCAGTTACGATGTCATACAGCCCTATCCGGTCATCCTCGATCACGGCATATCCGCAGGCCACTGGTATTCCATTATCATGTAGAAGAGCAAAGCACTTCTCTAACGGAGATTGTTCCAGCAGACTGCTTGTTATCGCTCTTTGCTTATCAGATAAACCGCTAAACACCGTGATGGCATCGAGCCAACTCTCTGTAAGCTCCTGCTCAAGCCAAATATCCGCATGGGAGGGTGATAAAACATCGGATAAGGGAACCGTCTTCACGATGGTTTGATCGATAAGCTCATAGCCGCGTTTCGCCAGCTCATCATCTAGAGTGGCTGGCAGGCTGAAGGGTGATATTTTGAACACTGGTCGAATGCCTTTCCGCTCGTATAAATCCTCACAGGCTCTTATTTTCGCATCCAACTCCAGCGTGTGGCCATATACTGGATTGATCGAATTAGAGCGTTTTGTATATCCTTCCGCAAAACGAAGAAGCCAACCATCATACACGACGGTTTGTAAAGCTGGCCAGCCATTTAGACTCATTTCCTCCATTCGAAAATGAAGCATTTTGTTAATCGGCTGAATGTGATGCTGATCATGCCAAATAAAATCGTACAAGTACTGCTCCACTTTAAACGGATGCCCGTCCGCATCCACATAGGATGCATCATATTGCTCATTTGATAAATTCGCTATTGTGTCCAGAATCCGCTGCCGACTCTCGATTGCGTTTCTGACTAATTCATCTATGGAAGCAGAGCTCGCATATGCTTTCGCTATTTCGTTAAACTCATCAAAATTTAAGTGCTGTACCGTAAGCGGTAAGCCTGCTTGCACCTTTTGAATCGCCTCTGCAAAAAAATAATCATCCCACCGCAAAATATGCGCAACGACCTCACGAACCTGCCACTTGCCGACTGTCACGGATTGATTCCAAATCCGCTCATCATAGCTTGCCAAATTCGTTACAAACGTAATCCATCCACCAAAGGTGCGAAGCAGCTGCTCTTTCTCAGTAGACATTTGCAATTCCATCTCCTTATATCAATTGGTAAACTCATCCATACATTTATTTATCATACGAAATAAACCAATGAGTAGCGAGATGTTTTTGTTCCCTACACGAAAAAATAGCCGCCTAATCGGCAGCCGATTATGAATCCTATTTCATAACATTCCAAATCGTTCAAGCTGGTCAAGCTGATTTGCCTTCTTTAGTATTTCACGCTGCATCGGCCCTAGCAAATCAAAGTGTGGATACTCCGACCTAGCGTGAATATATCGAGGGTTAAGTCCGTTATCATAACACCAACGCGAGAGCTTCTCCATATCGGAGCAGCCTACCTTCGTCACCGTACGCATATCTGGAAATCTTGGGTCCAGCCAGTAATGCGTCAGAAAAGCAATCTCACCGCGAGCAACCGCTTCTTTCCATTGCTGCATCTCTTTTCTTTTTATGCCGAATGCCATACTATCTCGCTCCTTAGCGCTTAGACATTTCAGATCATGGTGAAACCGGTCATCCTTATGATTCTTTAGGCTAGAATGTTCTTGACTCTGCCAACTTGGCCATCTGCTAGCCTTACTTTAATGCCGTGTGGATGCTTGGGCGAATTAGTCAAAATATCTTTCACGACACCTCGTGTCAGCTTGCCAGTACGTTGATCCTGCTTTAAAACGATGTCTACCTGTAGGCCCGCTTTGATCGCGGAGCGCTCTGTTCCATTCATATTTATCATTCCTCTGCTGCTCTAATGTCGGCTTTTAGCATAGCATAAGCAAAGTAAAGATGCACATTATAAGGACAGCTGTTATACTTAACATCAAAAGATGTAAACGAAATGAGGAAATATATTAATGTCTAACGGATTTAACTCATTGGGTATTATTCCCAAGCTAAGCGAATTGCTTCACCATGATGGAATTATCGAACCGACTCCGGTTCAAAAGCAAGCGATTCCACTCCTGCTTAATGGGCAGGATGTCATTGCGCAAGCTCAAACGGGCACAGGCAAAACGATTGCGTTTGCTTTGCCTATTTTGCAACGTATTAATATAGAGAAAGAGCAAGTACAAGCTCTCATATTAACACCTACAAGGGAGCTTGCTATTCAAATTACGAGCGAGCTCAAAAAGTTAGTTCCTGCTGTTGGCGTAAGCGTGCTTGCTGCCTATGGCGGCCAAGACGTTGATGCTCAAATTCGCAAGCTGCAGCGCTCGCCGCATATCGTCGTAGCTACGCCAGGTCGTCTAATCGATCATATGAAACGTGAGACCGTCAGCCTTGGCAAACTGCAAATGCTCGTACTCGATGAGGCCGATCAAATGCTTCACATGGGCTTCCTGCCTGATGTAGAAAGCATTATTTCACAAACGCCTAAGGCTCGTCAAACGATGCTCTTCTCCGCAACAATGCCGGATGCGATTCGTAAACTGGCAGCGGATTATATGAAAACCCCTGTCGATATTCGCGTACGCAGCACAAACGTAACATTAGACAGCATCACGCAAATCGTATATGAGACGACAGATAGAAACAAACAACAGACACTTGTACATTTGCTTGAGCGTCATCAGCCTTATTTGGCCGTTATCTTTTGCCGGACGAAGGTACGCGCTAAGAAACTTAACAAAGAGCTTCAAGAAATTGGCATTGAATCGGATGAGCTGCATGGCGATCTGACGCAAGCCAAACGTGAGCAAGTCATGAAGCGCTTTAGAGATGCTAGGCTGCAAGTTCTCGTAGCGACCGATGTTGCTGCCCGTGGACTAGATGTTGAAGGTGTAACTCATGTTTACAACTATGACGTTCCGCAGGATGGTGAGCTGTACATCCACCGTATCGGCAGAACAGGACGAGCTGGTCAAGATGGCGCAGCAATTACACTAGCAACACCTTACGACAAAAACCATTTGCTCCTTATTGAACAGAGCATAAATGCTAAGCTGACTCGTCGTGCGATCGATAGTGAAGGTGTGGAAACATCTGTGCGGGCCCAATTCGGCGATCGGCCTGAGCGTGCTCGCAGCGCAGCTGGCAAAGGCGGTTCACGCGGTTCGAGCGGCAAGCCGTCCGAAGGTGGACGTCGCGGCGGTCGTGACCGCTCCGCTTCATCTGATCGCAATGCTAAGCCAGGCGGTCGTAGAGGCCAACGCGAGACTTTCCGTCCTGCAGCTGGCAAACGTAACGGTCGCACAGCTGAGGTTCGTGGAGAAGCTTCCGAAACAGCTGGCGAGAGCACTGGCTGGGCAGCACGTCGCGGTGAGCGATTCGAAAGTGCAAGTCCAGCTCGCGGCGGTGAACGCTCCGAAGGTCGCAGCAGTTCGGCTCGCGGTGGTCAACGTCCCGAAAGCCGTGGAGGCTCCGCTCGCGGCGGTGCAGCTCGCAGCGGCGGCTTTGGTGCCCCGCGCGGTGCTGAGCATGTTGCAGGACGTCCAGCTTCCAAGGTAGACAGCCCATGGGAATCTACACGCAACGATGCTAACAGAGCAAACAACCGCGGCGAACAACAAAGCACACGCGGCGGCAAACGAGGCAAACCGTCTCCAGGCGAGCGCAGCAGTGCACCATCAGGCGGCAACAGAAGCTCACGCGCTGGAAGCACATTCAATAAACCACGCGGCGGCGGACGCAGTAGGTAATCCGCGAACAACAGCGATCGGAAGAACATTCGACTGCGTAGTGAATTTGGGAACCAAATAGATCTGAATAGAAAGGGGCTATCCCATCGTCATCTTTGATGACTTTTGGGACAGCCCCTTTTTTTGTTGTTTCTAACTCCATGCGTGTTCATAAAGTGCTCTTGCCACGCCGTCCTCGCTATTCGAAAGCGCAACTGCATTAGCAGCGAGCTTAACTTCATCTGGCGAATTTCCCATTGCGATGCCCATGCCTGCAAATTGCAGCATCGTAATGTCATTATGATAATTGCCGATTGCGAGAATTCGGCTTCGATCTATACCTTTAATTTTTGCAAGCTGCTGCAATGCTTTGCCCTTATTTGCTTCCGTATGATGAACGTCAATAAAAAAATCACCGCTGCGAATCGAATGAAGATGCTTTGGCCATTCTGCCCATTCTGCTTGCACAACATCAATCTCTTCCTTGCTTCCGAATACTGTGAATTTCACGAGCCCATTCGGCAAGCCCGAACTAAAATCTTGAACTAAAGGATTTGCATTAAAATGACCATACATAGCTTGCGCTTCCGGCGTTACACTTTCGACCATCATGTCAAAAGCTGTGTTCAAATCAAAATGAATCGCATTTTCTCGGCAATATTGAATAAAACTTAATAAATGTTCAGGAAGCATATCAAATTGGTGGATCACTGAGCGATCATCCGCATTAATCGTTGCCGCTCCGTTATGAGTAATCACTGTCCCGCCAAGTCCAAGTTCCTGAAGCACCGGAAGTGCGCCAGACGGCCCTCGGCCTGTACATAAAACGATTTGAGCGCCGCGATCTGCTGCCTCTTGTACTGATTCTTTAATGGCCTTTGTCAGCACATGATCATCAGTCAGCAGTGTACCGTCTACATCCAAAGCAATTAAATCATAATGCAAGCTCATGTCTTCACTCCCGTTCCACTCTCTTTATAAGTTTCTCTCTATTTCGATACTACAGAAGAAATGATTAAATCTATTATTCTGAGCGATGCTTGTGTGTTCGAAGAAGCTCCACTTCCTCTTCCGTCAGCTCTCGATATGAGCCTTCAATGAGCGATTCATCTAACTTAAGCGGCCCCATTGCGACTCTCTTTAAGTATACGACCTTTTTCCCTACTGCTCCAAACATTCTTTTCACTTGGTGAAACTTACCTTCCATAATCATAAGCGATATGCTCGAGTAGACTTCATCTTCTCGCTGCTCTTTACTAATGATTTGCAGATCTGCAGGCATCGTAACATACCCATCATCCAATGTAACACCAGCTGAGAAAATTTGCTTATCTTCATCGCCGACATCGCCAAGAACTTGCGCTTCGTATGTCTTCGCAACATGTTTGCGAGGGGACAACAGCTCGTGAGCAAGCTGACCGTCATTGGTAAGCAACAATAAGCCCACCGTATCCTTATCCAGTCGTCCGACCGGAAACGGTTCCCGCTGCCGATCACTTAGCTCCAATAAGTCGATTACCGTCCGCTCACGACTATCCTCCGTAGCAGAGATAACATCTGTTGGTTTATTCATCATAAAATATACGACGTCTCGGTAAACGACTGGCGCTCCGTCAAATTCCACCTTCGCGATATCCGGGTCAACAATTAGACCGCTGTCCTTCACTAATTTGCCGTCGACAACTACTTTGCCGAGCTTGACTGCTCTTTTTATTTCACTGCGCGTTCCTAGTCCCATATGGGCGATTAGCTTATCGATACGAATTCGTTTACCCATTTACATCCATCTCCATCCTGCTGGCAGTTCATTTTTGATCATACCACTGACGTATTTCCCCCAACCTACTGGGAATCCATCTGTACAAACTAATACGTAACCCTTTGACGATACACCTTCATGCACCATGATTTCAGATTCTTCTACAAATAAGGTTTCACCTTTGAGATAACGGATAGTCCGTTCATCATCTGAACTCCAATTTACCGAACGGACTGCTGACTCGCGCGTTAATCCCATCGCAAGCGGATGTGAAGGCTCGAATCGGCCGCGATTTGCTTCTCCCACATACCATCCGGCTCTAGATACTCGCAATCCATCAAGCGAGGGTAGCTCAGAAGGCTGTATATATACGCGGGAACCATAGGCTACCACGCGCCCCGGCCAGCTAAGTGCATCCGTTGCAAATTGTTCTGCATATTGCTGCCACAACTCAATTGGACTAGCTTCCCTCGCAGCGTGCACCGACGCACCATCACGACTTTTACCTGCTGTTCGTTTATTTGCTGGCTGCACCATTCTTGCCCAATCATTTCGTGTTTGGCGCTTGCCTGCGTGCCGCTCATCTCTATTAGCTTGTTTATTGTCTGATCTTCTCCCGTCACTATACCCTGACTCGCGTTTTAAGCTTCCACTTACCGATTGCGTTTTTGCGTGATCATTTGACGCTGCAGCCCATATTGTGTCCGCATGCTCGATCACCCGCTCACCGCTGCGTCTTAGCACAGCTGCATAATGCCCTTCCCCTTCAACTAAATGCGGCCATAGCCTGATTGTACCTTCAATCGTTTGCAGCCGTTCAGCTTGAAGCTGTGTCGTCCCAGCAGCTAGATCCGCTCTGCCCGCTCGCCATCCGTATTGGAGCGGAATGGCTTCGACAATAAAATCATCATGCTCAGATAGGAAAAGAGCAATTTGCTGCTCATTCTCCTCAGGGGAAAATGTACAAGTTGAATAAACAATACGCCCTCCCGGCGCAAGCATCGCTGCCGCATGCCGCAAAATATCGCGCTGCATGACAGAACATCTCTCAATCGAGTGCTTCTCCCATTCCGCAATCATTGAATCATCTTTACGGAACATGCCTTCGCCTGAGCATGGAGCATCGACGAGAATTCGATCGAACCATTCATGAAACACAGCTGCGATAGCCTCAGGCTCCTCGTTCAGCACTACAGCATTGCGTATGCCGGCAAGCTCTATATTTTTGGCCAAAACCTTCGTTCTTTCCTTCGCGTTGTCATTGCTAATTAACACACCTCTACCTTGCAGTTTTCCTGCGATCTGTGTTGATTTGCCGCCAGGAGCTGCGCATAAGTCAAGCACTCGTTGACCGGGCTGCACATCAAGCAATTCAACCGGAGCCATTGCACTCGGTTCCTGAATATAATAAAGACCAGCATGATAATGAGGGTGTTTGCCTGGCCGCTCGCCATCCTTGTAATATAGACCATCTGGCGCCCATGGAATCTTACGAACCCCTTCGCCCATCGATGATAATACTTTCCATTGCTCGACCCCTAGCTTCAAACGATTGATTCTTAGACCATAAACTCTTGGAGCATCATAGGATGACATAAATTTGTCATATTCGTCCTCTAGCAGTTTTTCCATTTTTTCTGTGAAATTACGCGGCAAATTGCCGATCATGCTCAATTCCTCCTGCCAAATATGAACGATTCCAATGCTCTTACATACTCATGCTACTTTGTTATATAATATATTTAAGTAAGGACATGCCGCTCATCAAAAAACATGCCCACTAAAAACTTGTTTTGGAGGTATTCACGCAAATGAAGAAGAAAAAGAAATTCAAAATGATTTATGTGTATATCGGAATTATTGTTCTATTATTTGGCTTAATATCTGTACTTAACAACAGCGGCAAGGTAAACGCCGTCTATGGAAAACCTGTCTCCGATCTTAACCCAGAGACCCGAAAGCTGCTTGATGATCCTAATTATCAGAATATCATATTACCGGCTGAATTAGACAAGAAGGTTGCTGACAAGGAAGATTTCTTCGTTTATCTATTCGCTTCTGATTGTTCGCATTGCAAAAGAACGACGCCACAGCTTATGCCGCTAGTGGACGAGCTGGGCATTGATCTGCCGCAATTCAACTTGAGAGAGTTTGAAAGCTACTTCAACAAATATAATGTTGAGTACACACCTACGCTTGCCTATTTCCAAGATGGTGTTCAAATCGATAAGTTAGAGGGCGGCCTTGCTGAAGAAGGAACAACAGGCTATACACTAGATGATTTCCGAGCGTTTTTCAATAAACATTCAGGAGCTGAAACAAAATGATGAAGCGTCAGCGCCAATCAGATGAACAGATCGCCGAGGAGCAAAGAAACTCCCGCGTTCGCGGTATCATGTATGCCTTGCTGCTCGCATTTGCATTCATCACTTTCCTTACCGCATGCGGCTTAGCGGATGACGATAAGGCAGGCGCTGAGCATCAGCACGGCTCTGAAACCTGGCAGACAACCTCATCGTATGATGAAATGCCTAGTTTTTTATCGGACTATACACCGTATACGAGTGAGATGTACAAAGCAGTCCATGACCATGCAGATATCATGAGCGGCATCACATGTTATTGCGGCTGCTCGGATGGGTTAGCCGTTGAAACCCCTCATGACTCGCTTCTTCGATGTTATGTAGCCGAACATCCAGCAGATGACGGCAGCGTCACTTGGACCAACCATAGTACCGGCTGCGGCATCTGTAAGAAAGAAATGGAGCAAGTAATCGCCTTAAACAAGCAAGGCAAGACCACGGATGAAATCCGCGCTGAAATCGACCGTTTGTATAAGCCAAAGAAAACAAGTCAATAGTTTTCCGAAGTAACAAGCAGTAACAGCAGAAGCTGTCCTGCAGGGCCAGAATTGGCCTTGCTGGACAGTTTTTTTTATTGCTGCTTTCCTATCATAGCTGTAACAAAAAAAGTGCCTCGGCAGCATAATCGCTCCAGAGACACCTTTACTTCAACTCGTTCCAGCCTCATTAATCACATATCATGCTAGCTTTGGCTTGCTTTCTTAGCTTTACCAATTGCAGCTTGTATATCTAACGACAGCTGATTAAGCTCATGATAATCCTCTTTCTCAAACTTCTCATTAAATTTCATTTGAAATTGAGCAGCTTCACGAACCCGATTATAGAAATATAAGTCTTGAATGCCTTTAAGCGCCTTTGAGACCACATTTGATTGTTCCTCGAATTCAGTTTGCGCATCCAGTATCTCTTTGCGTATGCTAGTCATTTCCGTATCGAGCTGCGATGCAGCCTCCGCAGCTTTTTTCAGCCGCTCACGGACATCCTCCGGTAAGCTTTCCTTAAACTTATAGTTTAAGGAATGCTCGATCGTTGCCCAAAAATTCATCGCTAACGTGCGAATTTGAATTTCTGCCAACACGATCTTGTATCCAATCGCCGTTTGCACCGGATATTCTACAATCATATGGTAACTGCGGTAGCCGCTGACTTTGAAATTTGTTATATAATCCTTCTCGTATACAAGGGTAAGATCCTTCCGTGTACGTATCAGGCTAGCAACGCGGTGAATATCATCCACAAACTGACACATAATGCGAATACCCGCAATGTCCTCAATTCCAGTATCGAGCTGGTCCGATGGAACGTTCAGTCGCTTGGCTTTTTCCAAAATACTTGAAACTCGTTTAACCCGGCCGGTGACGAATTCAATAGGCGCGTACGCCTCTCTTATTTTCAGTTCAACCCGCATAGTCTTAAACTTTACTTTCAGTTCTTCAACCGCTTGTTCATAAGGCTGCAAAAAAAGATTCCAGTCTCTACCGTCCATCCGGCCGCCTCCTGTTCTTAAACGTGATCTGCACCAACTGCTTCGGCAATATTGCGGTAGCCATCTTTGCGTAAACATTCCTTTAGGCCATTCGTAATCTCACGGAGCACACCCGGCCCTTTGTAGATTAGCGCTGTATAAATCTCAACTAGGGAAGCCCCCGCGCGGATTTTATCGTATGCATCCTGTGCAGTAAAAATGCCGCCTGAACCAATAATCGGCAGCTTTCCTCCCGTCTGACGATACACTGCGCGAATGACCTCAGTTGAACGATCACGTAGCGGCTTGCCACTAAGTCCGCCTGCTTCACCAGCGTTAGAATGCTGAAGACCCGTTCGTGATAGTGTTGTATTCGTTGCGATAATACCCGAAACTCCGCTTTCCATTATGGTAGCCACAGTTAGTTCAAGCTGTTCATTCGTCATATCTGGAGCAATTTTGACGAGAACTGGTTTTGCTTTCGCTCCTATTTTCGCCGCTTGAGAGTTTATTTCCTCTTTTACAGCGCTAAGTAGATTTCTCAGCTCTTCTCCATGCTGTAAGTCGCGCAAGTCTGGCGTATTTGGAGAACTAATGTTGACGACAAAAAAGTCGCCATATGTATACAAATCCCGTATGCATGTCTGATAGTCCTCATGAGCGAGTTCATTTGGCGTCGTTTTATTCTTCCCAATATTAACAGCAATCGGAATCCGATTTATTTTGCGACGCGACAATTTCTCTGCCATTGCAGCTGTTCCATCATTGTTAAAGCCCATTCGATTAATGAGCGCTTCGTCAACTGAAAGACGGAACAATCTCGGCTGTTCATTACCAGCTTGTCCTTTTGGCGTTACTGTCCCAACTTCGGCAAAACCAAAGCCTATACTGGAGAACCCATCTGCTGCTTTACCGTTCTTATCTAGTCCAGCAGCTAAGCCCACTGGATGCGGGAAATGTAAACCGAATAGATCTGTAGCAAGCTCAGGCGACTTTGCTACGCCGTACATTGCATGCATTAGACCATTCATTCCAGGCACGACACCACCTGCGGCTAAGCCGTCAATAACAAGATGATGAGCCCTCTCTGGGTCCATTCGAAAAAAAATAGGTTTTAAAATTGAAGAATAAAGCAACTTACTCACTCCGATCTCAGATGTATGTTCTATCTGACAGTTTATCGTTTTTGCAGCAAAAAGAAAAGAGAGGCCGTCTCAAAAGGGGTAAACTTTTTAAGTTAATTACGATTGAGTCGCCTTGAAATATCACGAAAACGGCCCTGCAGGTCTAAGCCCGCATGGCCGTTTTTGGATTTTATCGATCGTCCATCCACGAACAACAGCGATCGGAAGAACATTCGACTGCCTAGTGAATTTGGGAACCACATTCTGAATAGAAAGGGGCTATCCCATCGTCATCTTTGATGACTTTTGGGACAGCACCATTTCCCTGAAAACGATCAATTCTACACAAATAGGTCTAGAAACTAGATCTATCATGCTGCACATTCCGCCAAAGTGCCTCTAAAGCGCCGGATTATTAGTAATAGGTCTAAAAACTAGACCTATTTCCCTGAAAACGATCAATTCTACACAAATAGATCTAGAAACTAGATCTATCATGCTGCACATTCCGCCAATGTGCCTCTAACGCGCCGGATTATCAGTAATAGGTCTAGAAACTAGACCTATTTCCCTGAAAACGATCAATTCTACACAAATAGATCTAGAAACTAGACCTATCATGCTGCCCATTCCGCCAATGTGCCTCTAAAGCTCCGGATTATCAGTTGCCTCTACTTTAGGGATACCCACATGCATTGTATTGCGGCTTGTCTAGAAAACGATTACAATGAGAACATATTATTTATGACTATGAAATAGAGAGGTTGATTGTCGATGAGTTCACCAAAAAGAAGACCGGCAACAATGAAAGTAAAGCCGAAGGAAGAAGTGAATAAAAAAGCACTCATTTGGATTGGTTCAATCGTAGGCGTAGTTGTTGTAGCAGTTGCGCTGCTTCTTATCTTCACTTCGTAAGCAGGCTACGTCAACCATTTATAAATTTTCGAGGGATTGGTTTCGTTCTGAAGCGGCTCCAGCTTAAAGCGTTCGGTTGGCTGCTGCACTTTAGTCGGAAGCGTCCCATTTTTTATTTTTACAATAGTGCCGAGCGGCACCATATCAAATAGCTCTTCAACATCCGCTTTCCCCATACGAATACAGCCTAGTGATTCGTCTTTACCAATACTACCCGGCTCATCCGTTCCATGGATAGCATATAAAGTGTTTGATAATGTCATGCCTCGACTTCCAAATATGCCTTCGTCTCGCCCATTCGGATTTCTTACCTTCTCACTAATATAAAAGCTTCCCTCTGGTGTCTCATCGCCTCCAAGCCCCACCTTATAGCTGCGTACAATTATATCCCCTTGAATAATGGCAAGCCTATAATTCGCTTTATCCACAACAATCTCCAGCGGTCGGCTCCACTGTTCATCCAAAATCCCGTTCGTCCCTACAATCGTGCTTATTCTTGGTTCAAGAGCCTCTTGCGGCTTAGTTCCTTCCACATTTGTTTGTACTTGTCCTGCTGCCTCACGCTTCTTTTCTTCTTCCACGGTCTTCAGCTTGCTCAGTACCGCAGAGAACATGAAGCGCATGCCTCCTCTTTCCCCGGAGAGAACATTATTTGGGTATGAACGAATGAGGTCATCCAGCTTCTCCGGCCATTTTTTGTTTCTCTTCTCGTATTGGTAAATTCCGCTTGCAAGCGTCCAATGCATCTCCTGCTGCTTGATCCACTCCTCATATTGCTTAACAGTTGAGGCTGCATCTGAAGGCTCACATTTGCAAGCTAGACGATCAAGCATATGTACATCTAGCTTACCGCTGCCGCTTTCCTTCTCGATGGACATGAGCAGTCTTGTATTACCTGACCATTTGCGCCAGCCAGCATCTTCCTCCAGTCGTGCTGCGATGGTGAGCAGCGGAGCTTGTTTCCCAGCTGCAATGAGACTATTCCATGCACTGCCGATCGGATTTCGTTCCTTGCGCGGGACAAATACAACGCCAATAGGAGCCACTTCACCAAATACAACCGCTGTCGGCTGATCAGCTTTCTCCTTGAAAATTGCACCGTCCGCTTGCGCAAGAACAATAAAGAGTAGAAACAATAGCGCTAATGCACTTCTTTTACGCATGAACTTTTTTTTCTTCTGCTTCAAATCCCAATCCTTTAGCAATTGCAGATGGTTTTCCGATAATGGATGACTTTCATGCTCGAATGCATCATATACCTCGCCCGCCTGCAAGAAGCAATAATTTGCTTTGCCATCTTTGCCGGCAAGTTTGTATTGCTTGCCTAACAAATACCATCCCATTTGGTTATCGGGGTGCTGCTTTACAAATTGCTTCAAATAAAACATGTCTTCTAGAGAGTCCATCCCCCATCCTCCCAACATCTGGTATACCCTCTTTATCGGCAGGTATGGAGTTTGTTTGTATCCCCCGCTCCCATTTCATTCATCTAATAAACAAAAAAAAGGCTCCTCCCCCACAGCATAAGCTGGTAGAGAGAAGCCTTTTCACTTGATAAAAAATTAGTAATTGAAAGGAACATCTGCGATTTTGATCGAATCTGTCGGACAGCCATCAGCTGCATCCTGCAAATCATCATACAAATCTTCCGGAATTTCTGTGTTGCCTGTATTGCCATCAGCTTTATAAATAACCTCTGCAATACCTTCGTCATCATAATCATAAATGTCAGGCGCAGTAGCTCCGCAAGCTCCACAAGCGATGCATGTATCTTTTTCTACCCAAGTAAACTTACCCATGGAAATTCCCTCCCCAATAAATAAACGGAATAATCTCGTTTTAGTACAGTCAAGCTTCATTCATCAATATATAACAAACTGTCGTCCTTTTGCAAGGATGTTCCTCGAATTCGCTTATTCCTTATTAAGGTTGAAGGATCATCTCCAAGCATTCCCGCCGTCAAAACAGCGTCCTCTCCATACTTATCACGGAGCAGATCCATCGCCTTGGTCAACGCTTCCTTACGCGGTTGTTGCTCGTAGCTGAATATATCGAGCTGCAAAGCAGTTTCCGCAAGCAAACTCAGGTTCTGCAGCGTTACTCCCAGTAAGCGAATCGGCTCGCCTAGCCTCCAATGCCTATCGAACAACTTGCAAGCTTCCCTGTAGAAATCTTCAGACGCTTGTGTCGGTGCAGGGAGCGTATGAGAGCGGGAAATCGTCGTCATATCCGGTTTGCGAATCGTAATCTGAACGGTTGTCGCGACCATCTTCTGCCTTCTTAGCCTGCGTCCTGTCTGATCCGCCAAATTTAGCAGCACTCGGTAAACATCTTCTCGCGATGTGATGTCACTCGGAAGCGTCGTCGTATGTCCAATTGATTTATTTCTTTCCCGATTTGGATTAACCTCGGAATGGTCCAGTCCGTGTGCTGCAGATTTCATCCAGGAGCCAACGACGCCGAAATGCTTATTCAGCATTATTTCATCCGCAGCTGCCAGCTGACCAATTGTACGAATGTTCAGCTTTGTCAGCTTATCAGCTGTTTTTTTTCCAATCCCAAACAAATGGTCGCATGGTTTATCCCAGAGTACCTTTTGTACATCTCGAATCCGTAACACAGTAAGTCCATTAGGCTTTTTCATATCTGAAGCCATCTTCGCCAGCAGCTTGTTTGGAGCAAGACCGATCGAGCAAGGAAGTGACCACTCGGATTTGATGCGCGCCTGAAGCGACTCAGCAATTTCAAGCGGAGTACCGAACATTTTCGATCCCGTAATATCCATATAACACTCATCTATGGAGACAGACTCTACAAGCGGAGTATATTGTCTTGCTATTCCCATAAAGCCATGTGAATATTTGCGGTATAACGAAAAATCAGGTTTTATTAGTATAAGCTCAGGACATAATGTTAGTGCCTGTCTGACCGTCATTCCCGTCTTTATTCCCCTGCTCCTTGCAGCATACGAACAAGTGACAAGGATACCCTTGCGCTGCTCGACACTGCCAGACACTGCGGTTGGCCTGTCCTTGTACTTGTCCGGCTCCTCTGCCTCATGAACGGAACAATAAAAAGCATTCATATCTAAATGAATGATAACGCGGCCCTTGGCCGGATAGAACTCATTTGCATTCGTCATATTCGCGTGACACACCGCCTAATCTAAGCCATAAGCTAACATAAGCTTATTCACCCCAAGCATACAATTCCACTAGGGTCAAGTCAACGAAGTGCTCACAAGCTGACAAAAATTCCTTTTGCCCCCTCTACTTTCAAGGCGACAAGTGTTATAATGTTAAATTATAATTTGAAAAGGCATTCAGTGAAGGAGGCGTCCCGTTAATGACAAAAAACATTTCTATATTCGATACGACGCTGCGTGACGGTACTCAAGGTGAAGGGATCAGCTTGTCGGCAGATGACAAATTAAAAATTGCCCAGAAGCTCGACGCGTTGGGCGTTCATTATATTGAAGGCGGCAATCCTGGAAGTAACAGTAAAGATATTGAATTTTTTCAACGGATCAAAGCATTCAACCTGAGCGCCAAAATTACCGCTTTCGGCAGTACCCGTCGCAAAAACAGTCTGGCTGAGCATGATGCCAGCCTTGTTCGCATCGTAGAGTCCGGTGTACCGGCTGCTACGCTTGTCGGCAAGTCTTGGGATTTCCATGTACATACAGCCCTGCAAACCACTTTAGAAGAAAATATGTCGATGATTTATGATTCGGTTGCTTTCTTGAAACAAAACGGCATGGAAGCTTTGTTCGACGCCGAGCATTTTTTCGATGGCTACAAGAACAATCCGGAATATGCGATCTCGGTGCTGAAGAAAGCACAGGATGCTGGCGCAAATTGGCTAGTCCTTTGTGATACGAATGGCGGTACATTGCCTAGTGAAATCCATGAGATCGTTACCCGTATCAAACAGGAATTAACGGCTCCTATCGGCATCCATACTCATAATGACTGTGAGCTTGCTGTCGCGAACTCATTAGCAGCAATCGAAGCCGGTGCCCGCCAAGTGCAAGGTACGATTAATGGATATGGAGAACGCTGCGGGAACGCAAATCTATGCTCCATCATACCTAACCTGCAAATCAAAATGAAATATGACGTTTTGCCCGAGGACAAGCTTCGCACATTGACTAGCACAGCCCGCTACGTCAGTGAAATTGCTAATGTACACATGCCTGTCGGTCAAGCTTATGTCGGCAATGCCGCATTCGCTCACAAAGGCGGTATTCATGTTTCTGCGATTATGAAGGATTCAAAAACCTATGAGCATATTCAGCCTGAGCTTGTTGGAAATAAACAACGCATTCTTGTCTCTGAGCTCGCAGGACAAAGCAACATTATTTCAAAGGCGAAAGAGCTTGGACTCGACGTTAACGCAAATAATGAAAAGACAAAGCTTATCATGGATCAGATTAAAGAGCTCGAGCATCAAGGTTATCAATTCGAAGGTGCCGATGCATCCTTGGAGCTATTGCTTCGTGAAGCCTTCGGCTCCGAGACTAAAGAATTGTTTAAAGTTGAATCTTTCAAAATGCTCGTAGAAAGAACAAACGGGCAAATGATTTCCGAAGCCATCGTAAAAATCAACGTTGGCGGTCAGCAGGTTTATATGGCTGCTGAAGGAAACGGGCCGGTTAACGCGCTCGATAACGCGCTGCGCAAGGCACTGGTGCAGTTTTATCCGAAGATTGAAGGAATTCATCTGTCCGATTATAAAGTCCGTGTAATCGACGAGAAGGACGCTACAGCCGCTAAGGTTCGTGTTTTAATTGAGTCCACTGGTCTCGATAATACATGGAGTACTGTCGGTGTATCGAGCAACGTTATTGAAGCAAGCTGGGAAGCTCTCGTAGACAGTATACGTTATGCTCTGCTTAACATGGTCAAAGTCGATAGCGTTCATGGGGACTCACACGACCGCATCGGACTTATCAATCATTAACTAGAACGAAGCTGATGATGCGTACACAACAAAAAGAGTCGAACAGGTTATCAATACCTGCTCGACTCTTTTTGTTCGTTCAGAGCTGCTTTAGCCCAAGTACGATTCATATGCTACATCCACTTTTCAATGAGACGTTCCCATTCCTCATATGGAATGACACCATTGATTCGCTCACGTATAACACCTTCACTGTCAATCAAGAACGTTGTCGGAAACGTATCTACTTTATATTGCTTCGTTACATCCCCTACACGATCCATCAATATCGGAAACGTAAATTCATATTCCTTCACAAATTCCCGGGCAGCACGTTCTTTATCATACTTAGTAGCATTGACGCCATAAAGTGAAATGGCATCTCCATATTGCTCATGCAAGCGCTGAAGATCCGGTGCTTCGAGCTCACATGGTCCACACCAGGAAGCCCAGAAATTAACGAAGCTGAGCTTGTCCTTCTTACCCCCTATTTCATAGGATTGCTCATTTAAGTCCGGCAGACTGAAGGTCGTCGCTTCAAATCCCGCTTTAGGCTTAAAGCCTTCCGTAGTTGCCGCTAAAGTTACGGAGTCAGAATCATCATCTTTATATTGAAAAAAAGCTAATCCGGCAAACAGCAATGCAATGGTGAAAAGAGCTGCAACGCGCTTCATGAAGTTCCTTCCTTCTCTCACAATATCATCATGCTCATATGGCTACATGGTATCATGCACCGTATAGAAGCTCAATACACAGGACAAATTAGCCATAAAAACGTCATTTTTCAAAAATAACTTTTGAGTTGTCGCTCTTCCTATTATCGGTTAAATGAATGTTGTTCATACTCCAAAAGTTAGGAGTTAGCACCCATGCACTTATTTCGTTATACTTAACTCATTCACATTATTCAGGAGGCATTAATATGGAATCGCAGCAAACGAGTGGTTGCATAACCAAGATGGCATACGAGCGACTAATACAAATATGTATGGACACTCGTCCTTTAGAGGCATGTGGAATTTTGGCAAGCAGCCAATCATTACCTAATCCTTCCTCTGATCAAACACATGAAAAAGATACCGTCGTAATAGATATCGTTATTCCCATTTCAAATATACATAACGATCCTCAACATTCATTTTCATTTGATCCGACTGAGTGGACAACTGCATATTTTGAAATGCAAAAAAACCGACAAACGCTTGTCGGCTTATTCCATTCTCATCCTAGTACTGAGGCAGTCCCGTCTTCTAGCGACACTCAGGGTTTCTTACCAGCATCGGAACTTTCCTATTGGATTGTTTCATTGCTAAACAGCGAAGCGCCTGTCGTAAAGCCATATCGCCTCTCAGAGGGTTCATTTATCCCGCTTCAGCTAGTGCTTACTTAAATAAGCATATAAATCGCCAAGCGTCGTAATGTTTCTCTCCAAGATACGGTTCAAATAGTTCCGCCAGAGCTTTGCTGTCATCATTGAATCTTGCAATGCATGGTGCCGATCCGTTATTGGAATACCGCAGCTCTCAAGTAAATCATCGAGACTGTATCCATCAAGGGTCGGCTCCAGCCATTTGGCTACCATCATTAAGTCCAGCACCCTGTGGTTTAAACTAATTTTTGATGTTCGCCAGAGCGCAGCATTTAGAAATTGCTTATCGTGTCCAGAAGCATGCGCAACAAGCAATCGTCTGCCAACAAATTCCATGAAATCATGAAGCACCTGCATAAGATCAGGAGCATCCTGAACCATTTCATTTGTAATTCCCGTTAATTCAATAATTGCTTTTGGGATTGTACGTTTGGGATTAACGAGACTATAGAAGGTCTCATTCTCAACAAGCTCTCCACCTCGAAACAAAATAGCGCCGAATGAAATAATCTCATCACCGTTATTCGGATAGAAGCCGGTTGTCTCCAGATCAAATACAATAACCTCCAGCTCTCGAAGAGGCATATCGAACATCGATTGCTTACGCTGCTCTTTATTTGCATTACGAATAAACGCCATTTGCTGTGCGTTTTGTGAGCCTAGCATAGAAGCGATGGCAGGCGTAAATCCTCCCATTTTATATAGGTTCCACATGCGACCGACGCCTTTTTGATCCTTCATTTCTCCACCGCCTTACTTAAGCCTGCCCATTGTTTGCTTAAAAACCGCACGCTGCAGCTTCTTACCAAGACGGAGACCGCTCTTTAATTCATCCGTCATTTCCTTCGTTAATTTACGGCTCGACAGCTTGCCATTATTGGCATACATTCCATCTTCATTCTGCTCAGTTGTCATTAATCGAAGCCGAAGGAAAATGCGAAAGGCCTGATCGTAAATGACCCCATCTGACTGTGACAGCTTCCCAGCTTTCACTAGCATTTTAATTCTCTCTAGCGTAGATGTTTCACGGATGCCTGCTTGAATGGACATCAATCGAATTGAATTCACCAAAGGTATATAGGCGCCATATTTAATATCAAGACTGCCGGCTTCTTCGCCGTACTGCTCCTTCAATAATTGACCAAAAAAACCTAGCAGTACCTTGTGACGCATTGTATTTTCGAGCATCCGCTTTAAAATAATCTGATGATTGAGCATATCGATAAAAAACAAATCTTTAAGCTTATCAACCAGCTGTTGATCACCATAAATACAGCGGCCGTCAGCTATGATCAGTAAATACCGAACCGCCTCCCACGCAGGCTCCTCAAACCAGTGATTCAGTTTATTTCCCCATTCTGATAAGGACAGACACCATTCAGTGTTGCTGCTCAGCACATTCCCCTCACAAGGCGGGTATCCCGATCTCTGAAGATTCTGAACAATAAATGTACACAATTTCAAAAAATAACCCTTTACTTCTCCCGAATCAGTCACTGGATCCTGATAGACAACTCCGCTGTCTTGATCGCTTGACAAAGTCTGCTCTTTTCGACCGCCGCTGCCGAACAATATATATGCGTAAGGCACGGGAGGAGAACCTATCCCCATCCGTGCCATTTCCGCTTCTGCGAGGATAATCGAGCGTTGAATTACCGCATCGTGCACCTCATTCAGATGTTCATTAAATTGTTCGACTGAACGCGTTGGGAGAAGAGCTTCCATATGCTCGTGAACCTGATCCCGTAAGTTTCGCAGCCTATCCACATGATCGGCTGAACCAATCTGCTTGAGCAGCTGCAATCGCACCGGATCATTCATGCGTCGCTCTCTCCCTTCGGTCAGGCCATCTTCTTTTTCACAATTAACCTTGAATATTTTGACCAGCTTTTTTCATTTGCTCAGGATAACCATAAGCCCCATGCTCACTTAGGTCAAGACCGATAATTTCTTGCTCTTCCGTAACACGGAAGCCCATAATGAGCTTCATCAGACCAAGAACAAGGAAGGATGCTGCGAGCACGAATGCGCCAACAACTACAACGGATTCAAATTGAACCCAAAGCTGCTTCCAACTGTCCGTATCGATCAAACCGCCTGTGCCCACTCCTACTTTATCTGCAAGTTCTTGCGTTGCGAAGATACCATTAGCAAGCGTACCCCACACACCAGCTGCGCCGTGAACAGACAAAGCATAAATCGGATCATCCACTTTAATTTTCTCGAAAAACTTCACGCTGTAGAATACAAGAACGCCTGCAACTAGACCAATGACGACTGCTGCCCAAGGATCAACGAATGCACATGATGCTGTAATGGCAACAAGACCAGCAAGCGTACCGTTAAGCATAGTTGTAATATCCGCTTTACCTGTGACTGCCCAAGAAATAAGCAATGCTGCAACGCCGCCTGCACCTGCTCCAAGCATCGTGTTGAATGCTACGTATCCGAAGAACCCATCACCAATAGCAACTGTGCTTCCTGCGTTGAACCCAAACCAACCGACCCATAGAAGCAATACGGAAAGTGCTGTAAATACTTGGTTATGTCCCAAAATTTCGTTTGCAGAACCATCTTTGTTAAATTTACCGATACGCGGTTTAAGCAGCACGGTTGCAACAAACGCTGCTAGAGCACCTGTTAAATGAACAACTGTGGAGCCCGCGAAATCTTGTGCCCCATCTTCAGCCAACCAGCCACCGCCCCAAATCCAGTGTGCAACTACAGGATAGATAATTGCAATAAAGAAGATTGTAAATACAATATATGCAGATAGTTTAGCTCTTTCTGCGAAACCGCCCCATGCTATGGACAGCGATACAGCTGCAAAGGCTAATTGGAATAAGAAGTATACAGTGCTCGGATAGCTATCGCCTTCTCCAGCAGCAAGTGCTGGATCAAAGAAGAAATTCCCCCAACCTATTAAAGCATTTATTCCGCTGTCTCCGCCAAAAGCAATGCCGTAGCCGAATGCCCAATAGATAAGTGCTGCCAATCCTGTTGTGAAGATTGTTTTGCCGGCAACGTGACCAGCATTCTTCATGCGTGTAGAGCCTGTTTCAAGAAGAATGAATCCGCCTTGCATAAGAAGTACGAGAATAAATGAGAGCATAACCCAGAGTGAGTTGAGACCCATGTTCAACGTTCCTGCGGATGGATCCTCTGCAAACGCCATTACCGGGAACAATAAGGTAAAGATTCCTAAAGCTAACATCGTTTTCTTAATCATTACGACCACTCCCTGAATGTTATGTTTTCTAACATGTTTTGAAAGACTTAATGTCATTATAGTCAGAAATCCTCAATTTGACAATACGTTTTATCTGCTTTTACAAAAAAAATCAAACGTTCGGCATATAATCTAACACGAACGTTAAGAAATAGGGCATTTCCGTCCCAAAACACCTCACTGCCGCACCAAATTCTTCGCATTTTTATTGCTTATAGGCATTCCTTCCTACTGTTATAAGAACAAACACGAGAAACCTAACATGGAAGTTTACTGTTTCATGTGACTTTAAATGCGTTATATAGTAGAAGCGAAAATAAAAAGCATTATAGATACGAATTTGATGCAATAATTGTATAACCATGTAACACGTTTGACTGTATGGTTACTTTCCTATTATCATTAGAGGTAAAATGAACGAATGGAGGACTTGAAAATGTATCGTATCGGAGAACTTTCCAAACTAGCGCAAATCAGTCCACGAACAATTGATTATTACACTTCAATCGGTCTAATAGAGCCTGCAGAGCGTTCTGCCAAAAACTACCGCCTCTACTCCGACGAAACCTTGCAGCGCCTGGAACGTATTGAACAGATGAAAAAAGATAAATATACATTAGATGAGATTAAATCCGCTATTGATAGCTGGAGCAAAATAACTCCTGAGGAGCAGGTCTCTCGCAAGCTGACGGACTTACAGTATCATCTTAGCCAGCTGGAGCGTGAAGTGAAGGAACTAGAGCCTGTTATTAAAAAGCTCAAGCCTCGTCAAGCTAATCACCTCTACACCCGTCTCATGCCGCAGACTGCAGCATGTATCGAGGCACTTATGCTTCTCATCAACAAAAGCTCCCTAATGTAGCTGAATATTTCATCATAAAAAACGGAGGAATGACTCAATGGGATTTATTTATGTTTTAATCATACTTGCTTTTATACTAACAATTTGGGCTCAATTCCGGGTCAAAGGAACATTTAAGAAATGGACATCCGTTCAAGCTCACAGCGGTTTAACCGGCTACCAAGCAGCAAGGCGAATGCTTGATTCCAACGGTCTGCACGATGTGCCGATCGAGCCTGTACGCGGAACCCTTACTGATCACTACGATCCGATTCATCGTGTTGTACGTTTATCGGAGCCTGTATATTATGAAAACTCAATCTCTGCGGTTTCCGTCGCTTGTCATGAGGTCGGCCACGCTATCCAGCATGCTGAACATTACCCGATGCTCGTACTGCGCCATCGCATTTTCCCAGTCGTAAATTTCGCTTCCGGCATAGCCCCATTCCTTTTCATTGCCGGCATCCTTTTCTCAGCAATGAATCTAATTGGACTAGGTATCGTCTTCTTCTCGGTAGCAGTAGCTTTTCAAGTAATTACACTTCCGGTCGAGTTTAATGCCAGCAACCGCGCTAGGGACATCATGATTTCAGAAGGATTCATTACGAATGATGAAGAACGCGGGGTTGCAAAGGTGCTTAATGCAGCAGCATTAACTTATGTAGCAGCAGCCCTCTTATCGTTACTGGAGCTAGTTCGATACATCTTAATCTTTGTAGGCGGCAATCGTCAGGAATAACATAGCTAAATAAACAAATAAAAGAGGGGCAGTTCCCGATCGGTCTTAATCGACCGATCGGAGCTGCCCCTCTTTCGTTTCATTTCACTGTCTGCTACTTATTTTCCTGAAAATAACGTAGCAGAAAGCCATGAAACACTTTCGCTACTAAGGGTAATTTTTCATTTGATCTCTGAATAAGTCCAATCGTTCGCGTCACTTGCGGCTCTATTACCCGTACCTTAGTTGCTTGCAATGGACCTGTATAGTGCAGCGCCATCTCCGGAAGCAGACTCACGCCCATTCCCGCAGCAACCAACCCGCGAATCGTATCCGTTTCTTCACCCTCAAATCCGATCGTCGGCGTGAAACCAGCCTCTTGGCAAGCGTCCCAGACGATTGGTCGCAGCGAGTACCCTTCACTAAACAATACGAACGTCTCCTGCTCCAGTTCCTTCAAGGCAATTGATTCTCTGTCCGATAAACGATGTCCTGGCGGAATAATTGCATAAAGCTCTTCTGTCAGTAAAACCTCGCCACAAACAGATTCATGTTCATTAGGAAAAGGAGATATGAATGCCAAGTCAATTTCACCTTTAATCATGTCACGAATGAGCGAGGGGTACATACCCTGTTTAAATTTAAATTTTACATTCGGATGCAGCTTGCGAAAGGCTGCTACAACCTGTGGAATTAAGGATATCCCTAGACTATGCGGGAAACCAAGTCTTATCTCACCCTTCTCAGGATCAAGAAATTCATGTATTTCAATAACAGCACGCTCCAAATCGGCCAAAATAACTTCAGCACGCTTTAGAAAAAGCTGACCGACGGGCGTGATCTGTAGATTTCTTCCTTTTTGAACGAACAACTTCACACCAAGCTCTTCTTCAAGCTGGTGAATTTGGCGACTGACTGCAGATTGTGCAACATGCAGTTCTTCCGCTGCTTGTGTTACATGCTCTTTTTTTGCTACTTTTACAAAATAATAAAGCTGACGAAGTTCCATACCGGTTAGATTCTCTCCCGTATATACATAATTTTTAAGAGTATCGCTGTTTCTTTTGTCTCTTTATCCGGTCAAAGCCGTTATAAAGCAAGAAGCCAGCCAGAGCACCACCAACATGTGCCCATAGATCAACTTTTGCAACAAGAAAGGAATAGATAACCCCAAAAATCAATATCGTGTACACCGTCTTACGCGAGCCCTCATCGAGCTCTGCCTTACGGAACAGAGATATATACAGAAACGCACCATACACGCCATAAATCGCACCTGAGGCCCCTACACCTACATGACCGTAGGGATCATCTTGAATCACATTGACTAAAGCGCTCATTACATTGCCAGCAACCCCGCAAAGCAAATAAAACATAATATATCTGAATGATTTAAGTAGATACTCAAGTGGAGGTGCGAATACCATCAAAGCAAACATATTGTATAACAAGTGTTCAAATCCTGCATGCATGAACATAGCTGTGAAATATCGCCATGGCTGCTGCAGCCCAAACGGATCATTAACAGGGTCAGTAGCAAATGCGCCAAACTGATACGCATGCAAATAATCGTTAGGATTGCCATTCAAAATGATCACAATAAAGTAAATGATATTTAAAGCAATCAAGGTTGAAGTTACCGGATAAAGCTTCAAATAGGAGCGAAAGCTCTCATAGCGTAAGAAGATCATTAGATCCTCCCCTTTCTCGATCCAACAATTGGACAAGTTTGTTTCATAACGATTATAATAAATCTGGTATTGAACATACAATTTAGAGGAGGAAATTCACAAATGACACAAGAACGTAATGGAGCTGCTACTTTCAAGGGCAATCCGATCACATTAGTTGGACCAGAACTAAAAGTAGGAGATCAAGCACCAGATTTCAATCTTAACAAATCGCTCGTTGAGAATGTATCTCTTAAGGACTACTCCGGTAAAATTAAACTAATCAGCGTTGTACCTTCTATTGATACAGGAGTTTGCGATGCACAAACTCGTCGTTTCAATGAATCTGCAGATTCACTCGGTGACAACGTTGTCGTGTTGACTATCAGCGTTGACCTTCCTTTCGCACAAGCACGCTGGTGCGGAGCTGCTGGAATCGACAAAGTCGTGCTGCTTTCTGACTACAAGACACATAGCTTTGGCGAATCATACGGCGTATATATAAAAGAGTTTGGCCTGGATCACCGCGCGATCTTCGTTATCGATGCTAATGACACGATTCAGTATGTTGAATATTTGAGCGAAATGACTGAGCATCCGAACTATGAACAAGCAATTAATGCAGTCAAAGCGCTCGTGTAATTCGAACAACAAACTTTTTTTGTAAATATTGCAAACAAAGCGAGTGAAGGATACCCTTCCTCGCTTTGTTTATGAATGAATGATTAAACTTTAAATGCAACCAGCTTCTTATCTAGTGTGCGGTATAAATCCAAGATGACTCTGTAATTAGAACCAAGATCCCCCAGCGAGCCGCGAGATGCTGAATAAATATCAACAGCTGATTGCAGCGGATTTACGCTAATAACCGATACGGTAATGTCCATCGTTCTTCCAAATGCCGTGCGCTTCTCCAGCACAATCTCCCCAACGGATTGCACTTCATGCAACACCTTATATCCTTGCATTTTCTTAAGAGTCGATATCACTTCTTCCCAAGCCTTATCTTTCGACAGTTTGTAGAAATGAGATTTGAGCATTGGATCCTTAGCCCTGTCACCAGTCTGTTCATGACTGCGCAGCAGCCCGATCAAGGTCCGCTTCAACAACAACGATCTCCCCCTCCGGCATCTATGTACATTACTCTATATGATACCATGATTTGTCCCATGAAAAAAGAGCTATCACTGGATTTTACCAGCAAATGCTCTTTATTTGAAAATGAGAACCCGCCTATGCCGTCCGACTCACATGTTTCTGAACCCGCTTACGCAGGTGGGTGACCGCAGAACCGCTTTTGAGATCCCCTTTCGGGGGCATGTCAGCTGCGTCTCGATATTGGTCTCCCGTGAAACAGCCATTGGTTCAAAACAGCGTAAAGCCGTAACGAGCATCGCAGGAGGTATTGCTATTATAGACTGAACAAATGAAAAAGTAAACTTTGATGGGCTGTTATTTACTGGACCCGCTCGAATCTTCTTTAACCAAATCGATCCGATCAAGCTCAGCTGCCTTCTCCGCTTCTTCTTCCTCAGCCAAACGCGCTTTCTCCGCTTGGTCCTGCAGCTTTTGATAAATCAAGTTGAAGTTCCAAAACGCTAAGTATGCAATGATACTTCCCATGAAAAACGGGATAAGAAAAGTGAATTTTGTACTGAAATACATCACCGCACCGCACATAAGCGCAGTCGATAACGACCGGAAAGGTTTACCAATCGTAATCAAAACAGCGTTTTTCAGTAATTGAAACGTTTTCATATGATAATGGACAAGCATCGAGAAAAAATTAAATAGCGATACAGTAAGCAGCAACAGAAACGCTATGAAAATGTATGAAAGCAAATTCAATTGTTCACGATATACAATAAAGTCAACAATCATAACCGCCAGCAGTAACGTATAAATAATACCGCCAAGCATACTTTGTTTATAATTTTCTTTGTAGCCGCGGAAATAAGTTTTGAATAGAGGGACATCAACCTCGCCCATCACCCATTTGCGGGCAACCGCAAACATCGCTGCAGTAGCCGGAAATAAACAGAACGGTGCAACAACTGCCATTGCAATTAGAGCGGAATAGATTTGATTAACATCCTGCGATAAAAGCAATCCCAATGAAAAAAAAGCGAATGGAATCGAACATATCAACCACAAAACATTAATAACGGCTAACCTCATGATCCATTCAGAAATTTTGTAAAACCCACCCATTAGCCCTCTTGGTTCCATCGGATCTGCCTCCAGAAAAGTAAGATTACTCCCACCAGACTACATTGCATAGCGGAATTAGCATATCTGTTTTGTATTATGACTCTCAATACAATAATATTAAAAAAAATCGAGGTCGTCCAGATGCCCGTTAGGGATCACGGACTTCCTCGATTTTTTTTGGATATACAAGGGTAACGATTTATTAGTTATTTACATAACCATCGGAAGAGCTTTTCGGACGACGGTTTTCTGGACGTCCTTCGCTGCTTCTTTTACCTGCATAGCCGCTGCCGCTGCTGCCGCCACGGGACTCATAGCCACCGCGTGAGCTGCCGCCAGTACTGCCGCTGCTGCGTCTGTCATCGCGTCCGCGATATCCACCGCCGCCGCCAGTGCTGCTGCCGCGATTGCCGCCGTATGATGATGAGCCGCTGCGGTTGAATGGACGACCATTCGAACGAATATCCGGCTTGCGTTTTTTCGCACGAAGCGGATCTTCCGGTGTCAATTCGATTTCTACGTTTTTCTTCTCGCCAGTCAGCAATTTGATTGCTGCGGAAAGCAAGTGAACGGAATCATATTGCTCAAGCAATTGAATAGAAATCGCTTTGTACTCCGTGAATTCTTCGTTTTGAACGACTTCAAGAAGACGCTCAGCAGTGATGCGTTGCTTGCCTTCAATCGCTTCTGCAATGCTTGGAAGCGGCTTACGGTTCATCTTCTGACGCGTAACTTTCTCGATGAAATGCAAGTGATCCGTTTCACGAGGTGTAACGAATGACCAAGCTGTACCTTCTTTACCTGCACGACCTGTACGACCAATACGGTGAACATAGCTCTCAGGATCTTGCGGAAGGTCAAAGTTGATAACATGTGTTACGCCCGACACATCAAGTCCGCGAGCAGCAACGTCTGTCGCTACCAAAACGTCGATGCTGCCGTCACGGAATTTACGCATTACGCTATCGCGTTGGTTCTGCGACAAGTCACCGTGCAAACCATCTGCAGTATATCCGCGTTTTTGAAGAGCTTCACTAAGCTCATCAACCCGGCGCTTAGTACGGCCGAAGATGATTGCAAGCTCAGGGGATTCCATATCAAGCAAACGGCTAAGAGCTTCAAACTTTTGACGCTCATGCACTTCAATATAAGATTGCTCGATAAGTGGAGCTGTGATTTGTTTCGGAATAACTGAAACATGCTCAGGGGTTTTCAGAAATTGATGTGCAAGCTTCTGAATGTTAGTAGGCATAGTTGCAGAGAACAACATGGTGTGACGCTCTTCTGGTACTTGCTTCAGGATGGATTGGATATCCTCCATGAAACCCATATCAAGCATTTCATCTGCTTCATCCAAAATAACAGTTTGTACATCTTCAAGACGAATCGTTTTGCGGTTGATATGATCAAGCAAACGTCCTGGTGTACCAATAATAATTTGAGGTTTCTTCTTCAATGCACGGATTTGACGACCAATCTCTTGTCCACCATAAATCGGCAACGAGCGAAGACCTTTGTACCTTGTTAACTTCCCGATCTCGTCAGCCACTTGAATAGCGAGTTCACGGGTTGGCGTCATTATTAATGCGACAATGCGTTCCTCGCTTGTCGGAATTTTGTTAATGAGCGGAATTCCGAATGCCGCTGTCTTTCCTGTACCCGTCTGTGCTTGGCCAATTAGATCTTTCCCTGCCATAGCAATAGGGATAGCTTTGTCTTGAATCGGGGTAGATTCCTCGAATCCAAGTTCGGTAATTGCTTGCAACACTTTTGGTTCCAAGCCAAATTCAGCAAATGTTTTCAAACTTTTCTCAAACTCCTTTTATCTGCAGCCTACTTAAGAATATCCAAATCATTATAGCACACAATCAATCGTGAATACCAGTAAACCAATTAAAGCCATACTAAGCATGCCAAAATTAAGGAGTTAAACAAGTCGGTTGCATTGGAGCGATAATATTGAATCCGCATTCCCTGCGTTACCTTTTCACCATACCTATGATGACCATAGGATCCTTACTTATCGCACTAGGCTTCAACTTTTTTCTTATTCCGCATCAGTTGTTAAGCGGTGGAATATCTGGCATTTCCATGATGATCGGCTATATTACCGGTGGTAACATCGGATGGCTTTATTTTATCCTCAATTTACCGGTTTTAGTATGGGGATGGTTCGTATTAGGTCACCGCTTTATTTTATGGAGCGTCTACACTGTTGTCGTCTCTACCTTGTTCATTCAGTTGGTTCCAGTCGTCAAAATTGCTGATGATCTTGTACTCGGCGCAGTATTCGGCGGCCTTATCATCGGATTTGGCAGTGGATTAACACTGCGATACGGCGGCTCCTCTGGCGGTTTCGATATTATTGCCTCCATTGCAACACGAAAACACGATTGGCCAATAGGAATGATCATTTTCTTATTAAATGGTGTTGTCATTGCTGTATTGGTCATGTTTACACAAAATTGGGATTTAGCATTGTACTCACTTGTGGCGATTTTTTCTGCTGGCAAAGTAATAGATCTCATCCATGTAAGGCATATTAAGCTAACAGCATTCATCGTTACAACGAAGACCGATGAGCTGCTCTCAAAACTGCTCTCCCACCCCCGCGGAATTACAATAATAAAAACACGCGGTGCTTATTCATCGGTCGAACGAGACATGCTGATGACGGTTAGGACAAAATATGAGTTAGCTGAGCTAAGCAAGACAGTAACCACAATCGACCCGCAAGCGTTCATTAACATCGTAGAGACGGTTGGTGTCTTTGGCGATTTTCGCAAACCAAAAGACTAATCCATATACGCAAGTATGGATTTTACGCCGTATCCCTATGTTTTTGAAAATGATCCTGCTATAATATTTGTATCCCGTAGTTTGGTTTCTTGCCATATGATTTCCCCTAAACATTAGATATGAAAGGGTGAGGCTCAAGTGGATATGGAAACGGTCAAATTGTCTCAAATTGTAGAGAAGCTTGCCCCAGAGCTCAGTCCTTTTCTTACGAAACGCGAATTGGACATTAGCATTGTGCTGCGTGATGGACTTGCATTACTCGAGCCAGCTGACGCAATGGAAATTGTGCAGCATAGTATTTGCAATCAGCAGAGAGAAGCTTTGTTACAATGACAATGCGGGACACACGGATTATTTATGCGCCAGTCGAGACAAACTCGGCTGGCTTTTTGTTTATTCTATAACCATTTCGTATTGAATATCATCATTAGCGAAGCACCTTTTTTTCAGTCTACAGTCAAATAATTACCTTTAATTTTATTGTTTTTTCAAAAAAGTTAATGACCCAGACCTGCCATCTGCTTTATAATTTGAACAGAATAGCTAACGGGGAGAGAGCAAAATGGACATCATCATCTCAACATTGCTGCTGCTATACAGCTTACTCACTGGTAGCGAAGAGCATAATATCGCAGTGAAACAACTTGCAATTGCCTATGTAAATTCCGCAGCTGGTCAAACGATCATTAATCCGGATGTGAGCGTAAACGGGAAGGAGTTTTCTGGAGTCGGTCAAGTTGGGAGCGTTAAGAAAGATCCACAGCCAGATACACCGCCAATCAAAGGAATTTATGTTACGGCCCATAGTGCCGGCGGAACGCGTATGGAGTCATTATTAAAGCTAGTGGACGATACTGAACTGAACAGCATGGTCATCGATATTAAGGACGACAACGGCTTCATTACATATCCTACTGAAACACCAGAGCTTCAAGAGGTTGGCGCATCAAAAAAATATATCCGAGACATCAATGCACTTATGCATACTTTAAAAAATCATAACATCTATCCGATTGCTCGAATTGTTGTTTTCAAGGATACTGTGCTTGCTCGCAAGCAGCCAGAGCTCTCATTTCTTCATCAAGACGGGACGATATGGAAAAATGGCCGCGGGGAAAGCTTCGTAAATCCTTACCGCAAAGAGGTATGGGATTATAACATCGCTGTCGCCAAGGAAGCAGCCAAACTCGGATTTAAAGAAATTCAATTCGACTATGTAAGGTTCCCTGAAGGCTTTGAGAACAAGTCGGACTCACTTACCTTCAGCAAAACCGAACTAAGCCGTGTTGACACGGTCGCTAATTTTGTTAAATATGCCAGGGAGCAGCTCGAACCGCTTGGCGTACGAGTATCCGTAGACATATTCGGATATGCGGCATCCGTCCCCACAGCTGAAGGAATCGGCCAAGATTTCGTCAAAATATCAAATGATGTACATGTTATTTCACCTATGGTATATCCTAGTCACTACAGCACAGGATGGTTTAAGCAGAAAGATCCTGACAAAAGTCCTTACGAGACCATTAAAGGCGCCATGCTTGATACGCATAAGAAGCTTGATCCAAACAAGGATACAAAACCGATCATACGTCCATGGATACAGGATTTCACGGCAAGCTGGCTAGGTAACGGCCATTATATGAAATATGGCAAGGCTGAAGTCGAAGCTCAAATTAAAGCATTGCAGGACACGGGTATTAACGAATACTTACTTTGGAATGCGGGCAATAAATATTCTCCAAACGTAACTTATAAGTAGCCTCACGGTTTATGGATAAACACAAAAAAAGTCCACCTTCGCTGCAGCAGCGTAGGTGGACTTTTTTCTTAGTCATTATTTATTGGGATAGACGAAGAGCCAATTCATACATGCTAATGTCAAAAGGTTTCTTAGTGTTTACAACAAGATCAATATCCGTCGTTACCAGCTCACCTTTAATGACGCCGCATCCTTTGCCTGAATCGCCTGCCATTAGTTGTCTAACCGCAAAATCTCCAAGTCGGCTTGCCAAAATACGATCGATAGCCGTTGGCGTACCGCCACGCTGAATGTGTCCAAGAACAGTTACACGAGGCTCAATACCGCTATTAGCTGTAATTTGCTGTGCAACCTCCTCGCCTTTACCAGCGCCCTCTGCTACGACGATAATACTATGACGCTTGCCTTTGGCAAAATTCGTCTTCATACGCTCAGCAACCTCAGTCAGCTCGAAAGGAACCTCTGGTACAAGGATCGTTTCCGCACCGCTTGCAAGTCCAGCATGCAGTGCGATATCGCCGCAGTGGCGGCCCATTACTTCGACAACCGACGAACGCTCATGCGAAGACATCGTGTCGCGAATTTTGTTAATGGCATCGACAACGATGCTCACTGCCGTATCAAAACCGATTGTAATATCCGTGAACGGGATATCGTTATCGATCGTACCTGGAAGTGCCATCGTTTTGATTCCAAGCTTACTCAGCTTATTAGCGCCATGATAAGAGCCGTCGCCGCCAATTACGACTAGCCCGTCGATTCCTCTAGAGCGAAGTACCTCCGCACCGCGCTGCTGACCCTCAGGAGTCATAAATTCCAAACATCTTGCTGTTTGCAAAATCGTACCGCCGCGTTGAATGATATCGCCAACGCTTCTCAAATCCATTTGTCGCAAGTCATCATTAATAAGTCCTTGATAACCGCGTTGAACACCATAAACATCTAAACCGTGAAATAATGCACTCCTTACGACAGCACGAACGGCTGCGTTCATTCCTTGCGAATCTCCTCCGCTTGTCAGTACTGCGATTGATTTGACTGCAGACATGGTTCATTCCTCCACTTTGTTATTTATAGTTAAGCCTGTTGTTTCCGAATCCAGATGCTGTTAATAAAGAAAAAAAGACGCGTTAGCGGGCTATTCTTCATTAGTCTCTTTGATACATCTTTAACATCCGCCTGATGACGGACCTTCGGGTCTGATAAATATAAGGCTAAGAGCCCTTCAATAATCAAACGATGAAAACGAGATGCAGGAAGCTGCTTCACATCCTCACGCGCTCGGCTTACAATGGTGCCGAGACGCTCAACAAGCAAGCTTTCATTATCGTAATAATTGCAAAAATTAAGATCTCCGCCGACTTTGTCCTCTTCCTGATCGATTAAGTAATCGAGCAAAATATGAAGTCCGCATACATGCGGAAAATAAATCTTCTTGATCTCGGCTGCATCCTGCGAGGATAAACAATCTTCGCTTGCGGCAAGAAACAACATGAACATTCCAAGCGTAGAACCTGACGCAGCAGCAAACTCATTCCACTTCAGGTTTGGATAGTCCCCGCGATGCTTCTCCCACCAAGCAAATAAATGCTCTTCTCGAAGCTCCTTACGAATATGCTTGTACACTTGCAAATCGTTATATAAAGAGACAAGCTCGGTCACATGCTTCTGAACACTTCCATAGGAAGGCAATTGCGCAATTTGGATCTGACATGTCCGAACGAGATGATGCAAATAACCCCCATCATCTTTTTCATTACGGAATGCATAATAATCCTGAAGCTGGGCTTCGGGATTGACAGCATCGAGCATCGATTGATGCAATAATCGGAAGTCATTCGGATCAAGGGAGGTGCTGCGATCACATAAGTTATCCAAATAGTCGCTAATCGTCTGCAAAGCAACGATGAGCGGGATGAGCACATGTCTGCGCTCTAAGTTCGCTGCAGCGTAAACACCGCCGCCTTGGCAATGAAACTTCTTGCTGTCCATGCTGCCAAGAGCCTGCGTTCTCAGCTCACGATCTGGAATCCTTAATGCGAGGACGCGAAGCTTCCCAAGCTCACTTGCTACTTCGGGAAGGACATATTTATATACGCGATGCATGAGCTTTAAGGGGCTCTGGGGCACTCGGTGGCCTGTCAAAGTCGTCAATCTCATGATGCACCTCTCCTTAAAATCTTGTTCATGAATGTCGGCGCGATTCTAATTGCTGTTCAGTTCGATACCAAATATGAAGATCGTTAATCCTACTTGCATAATCGGCAATTTCATAGTTTAGTATACAGGATTGCTCAAAGCTTTCTTCTTCAAACAGTTCAGCCTGTTTTACATTAATGAGCTGTTCAAATTCTTTCACGCGATCGGGAATCGTTCCTCGAATGAGTTCCCACTGCAGAACGATCTCAAGCTGTACAATAGCTGCATACTGCTCCCATTCCATTTCCAGCACGGGAATACGGATCCGAAGCCGTTCATTCCAGTCAAAACGATAAGCTCCCATTGTAAACCTCCGCATCTAAATGTATCATCTCAGCTCATAATAATCCAGCTTCAAATCTCATTGGTGCGATTACTATTCCATGTTATACTGGAAACCATATTGTTTATGAAAGAGATGGAGTGAGCTTATAAAAGATGGACATACCTGAGATAGCACCAATCGAGCGCTCTGCAACTGCACGTAAGGAAACTGCTTCGTTGCGTATTTACAGCTTCTCCGCTTATTCTACCGCGGCGATGGTTGTCTCCTTTATTCCGTTATATTTCCTGGATAGAGGGTTCTCTGAGCAACAAATCGGAATTATTTATTCGACCGGACCACTCATATCGATCTTTGCCAATATCATACTTGGAATTGCTAGTGATAAATACAGAACGATAAAAAAACTGCTAATGCTGCTGCTGTTCGGACAATTCGTAATGATTTCACTGTTGTTTCCCATTGAAAATTTTGCGCTGATATGCCTCGTCATGATGGGCTTTTATTTTTTTCAGACACCGATAAATCCGTTAAGCGACAGCTTGATATTGTTATCGAGCCAATATACGGGAACCCCATACGCCCTGATACGAATATTCGGATCCCTCGGCTTTGCTGTAACAGCCTATACGTTCGGACTCATTCTAAAAGAAATTGGTTCGCAGTGGACACTTCCTTTAGCCCTTAGCACTATTGCTATTACACTCGCTTTGACGACACGAATCAAGGATTATCAGGGGAGTGCTCGCAAAATCAACTTCTCTGGTTTCTTCAAGCTCATTCGCCAGCGGGATGTCCTATTATTCTTTTTGATCATATTGACCATATCCATACCGCACCGCATGTACGAGGGTTTCCTTGCCGTCACTATGCGTCACATGGGGGCAAGTGACTCGCTCGTTGGACTTGCTTGGCTCGTATCTGCTATGAGTGAAATACCGATACTCTTCTTACTCGGCAAGTACGGCCATAAATTTAAAGAGCTGCCGCTGCTCATGATTGCATCCATCATGTATGCGATAAGGCTTTGGCTGCTTAGTGATATTCAAGATCCAAGATGGGTTATTGCAACACAACTGATGCACAGTGTATCGTTTGGCATTTATTTCTCCACTGCACTGCGTTACCTCTCTCGGCTCATTCCTGATGAATTCCGCGCGTCTGGACAAGCTGTTTATGCCGTCGTTTGGACAGGACTAGCAGGTGTAATCAGCGGTATGTTCGGCGGATATGTATATGAACATTTTGGTCGAGAAGTGTTCTTTCGCATGGGTGCATGTTTCGCGATTGTAGCAGCGCTTGCATTCCTTACACGATACTATTTTAGTCGAACGGACCGTTAATCAGCTCCAGCTAGCAAGCAAAGGCTGCTCCCAGCGTATAGTGTACGCTGGGAGCAGCCTTTTTTTATCATACAAGCAGATGCTATTCTGCAATTTCGAAATTAGAATATACATCCTGCACATCGTCATTGTCTTCAAATGCGTCCATCATCTTAAGGAGCTTGTCCGCATTCTCACCTTCAACTTTGACAATCGTTTGCGGAAGCCAACGAACTCCTGCATTAACGAACGTATATTCCTCTTTCTCAAGAGCATTCTTTACTTGTTCAAACTCATGCGGATGTGTCAAAATTTCATAGCTGTCGTCATTGACGATGACATCCTCAGCGCCTGCTTCAAGTGCAACCATCATCATTGTATCTTCGTCAGTCTCATGAGCTTCACGATCAACGACTAGTAATCCTTTATGATCAAACATATAGCCTACGCAGCCGCTCTCACCCATATTTCCGCCGCGCTTGTTGAACGCAGAGCGAACGTCAGCTGCCGTACGATTCCGATTATCGGTCAAGCATTTTACCATAATAGCTACACCGCCTGGACCATAGCCTTCATACATAATATCATCGTATTCGACGCCATCTCCAGCGCCGGCAGCTTTCTTAATCGCTCGCTCGATATTATCATTCGGCATTTGCTCCGCTCTAGCATTAGCAATCGCTGTTTTCAAACCGAAGTTTGCGTCTGGGTTAGGTCCGCCTCTTCGAGCTTGTACGTAAATTTCACGCCCGAGCTTGACGAACTTGTTATTTTTAGCCTGATCGGCCTTACCTTTACGGTCTTTGAACAATTTAAATTTCATTATGCTCGCTCCCCTGACAAAGTTTCCAGTCAACAGTTTATCATCGCAAGTAGGTCTTGGTCAATGAAAGTGAAAGCAAATCCCTTATAAATAATAGGCGAAATATCAATAAAAAAAGCCTCCTGTAACCAGGAGGACTTCTTCAATCGTTCATTCGCACATTTTTACTATAGTTTAATGACGTTGGCCGCTTGAGCACCGCGGTTACCTTCAGTAATGTCGAATTCAACCGCTTGCCCTTCATCTAAAGATTTGAAACCATCGCTTTGAATAGCTGAGAAATGTACGAAAACGTCTTCTCCACCCTCTGTTTGGATGAAGCCGTAGCCTTTCTCTGCGTTAAACCATTTAACTGTTCCTTTCAATTGAACAACCTCCTAAATATGACCGCCGTTCTAGTTGAACGAGCGAGTAAAATTATTATATCCATCCAAAATCCAAAAAGCAATTTAAAGTAAAATATTCAAATATTGACTTGAATTGCAAATGAAAGGAAGGTACGAGGATCTTAGTTCCGCTTTGCCTCCGTTAGCCGCGATCGTATCCAACAGCTGATCTAGCTGAGGATAAGGCTCTTGGTCGAGCGAAATAAGCGGATAAATCCGAATTTGGCCGCCTGGCTTGCAGATACGCATTAACTCCAGAATGGCTTGTATATGAAATTCATGCCCGTATTGGTTAGCATATAAAAACATAAAATGGCTGCATAAAATAAGTGAGAATCGATCATCTGAAAACGGCAGTTCAGGAAGCTTCCCATCTATGTACAACGATCTTTGCTCACTGTTCAAAACACTAGCTTTAAACCGTTCAATCGAAGCTTCACGACCTGCTTTATGGTTTTCAATGGAACCATAATAGCTCCAATCAAACAGCTCCTGAATTTTTGAAATTTTTTCTGTTGATGTTTCAATTTCCTGTGCAGCCTCTGAAATCCACTGTTCAATCCCTGCTCCATAGCGCGGATCAACTGCAACAGCTGAGTATCCTGCCGCTTGTGCATCCGCTGTGAAGGAAGATCCGCCAGCTGCAACATCGAGAATCTCTCCGTTTTCCAGGTCCGTCTGCTGCAAATCAAACATCCGTAAATACTCCTCGTAGCTTCTGCAAGTCATAGCGACACCAATTTGTTCATAGCGCTGTTTACTCATTCTTGCCCTCTCCTCTGCTCGTCTCTTCTCATCTTTTCTCGTCTCAACTATGCTTCCTTCTTACGGTGTCGTATTGATTACCGCAGCCATAATGGCTATGATAATAAGAATACCATAATCAAAACTAAAAGGGTGGAAAATTTAGTATGTTTAAGAAACACGAAATCTATAAGACCGACAAGTACAATATGTTGACGGTTGAAGTACAAGGCAAGACGCTTATCGTTCGGGAAATTTCCGATCAATGGGGTGAAGACACTCATACTTTCATTAGCCGTCCAGAGATGCTTCATTGGGCACAGAATCGGTTCCGTGCAGCCGACTTTGTTGGACGTGAAGAAGAGCTTGCTTCCATTATGAGCGCATTAAAGGAAGTTTAAGAACGGAATTTCTACCCTGCCAGCAGGATATTCCAATCTATACGGCGAACATATCGTTACGCATTTGTGCATAGGTACAATTAGAATGCTGCCTTTTTTTCAGCCAGCTTACAATCAGGAGGACTTACCTTCAAATGGATGCTACAGCTTCAGTTATTTTCATTATTTCAGCCTTTGCACTTGGAGCTATCGTTATTATGAAACGAGACTCCTTGCCCTCCGGTTTGCGCCGGGGTCTTGCACTTGTATCCGTTGCATTTATTGCGTTTGCGTTTTTTCTAATCGTATATGCTTTTTTTACAATGGGTAAAGCTTAGCCAGCAGGCTGCTGAATATTCGATATCCCATACGGACATAGTAGAAACAAACTGTGTCCTGAGGTGATAACTGGATGAAATGGCTCCCCTTGCTGCTTGCTTTAAGTCTCGTGCCTGGTGGTGCTGCTGCTTCAAATGGTACAGCACGACAAGCCGAGCATGTCTCACCAACCTTATCCATACCTAGGAGGAATTCGATGAATCACGTACCTAAACGTTCAGAATCCGCACCTGAGACCCGCTGGAAGCTAGAGGATATTTTCCCAAGCCAAGCGGCATGGGACAAGGAATACGCAGAAGCTAAAACACTAATCAAAAAAATCTCTGAATATCAAGGCAAATTAGCTGATGTCGCACAATTGAAAGCATGCTTCGAGCTTGAAGATGAGATGTCTTTGCATGTTGAACGCCTTTATGTATATGCGAATATGAAGCATCACGAGGATACAGCAGAGCCTGTATTCCAAGCGCTTTCTGATAAATCCAAAAAACTAAGTGTTGAATCTGGCGAAGCGCTGTCATTCATTACACCTGAAGTGCTCAGTCTTTCCGATGAGAAGCTCGATGAAATGATAAACAATGAATCGGTTGCCAAATTCCGCCACACACTCGAGGAAATGCGTCGTCAGAAAGCACATATCCTTTCAAAAGACGAGGAAGCACTGCTTGCTCAAGTAGGCAATATGAGTTCCGCATCTGGTACGATCTTCAGCATGTTGAACAATGCAGACCTCAAATTCCCTAAAGTAAAAAATGAAGACGGCGAATTGGTTGAACTTACACACGGCAGTTACATACAATTTCTTGAAAGTAAAAACCAAGATGTGCGCCGCGAAGCTTTTAAAGCGGTATACGATACGTATGGCAAGCTGAAAAATACGCTAGCTACTACGTTGACTGCAAATGTCACAAAAAATAGCTTTTACGCAAAAGCTCGTAAATACGATTCTGTTCTCGATATGTCCCTTTATGGTGACAATATCCCGAAAGAAGTGTACACGAACCTCATCGACACCATTCATAAACATTTGCCGCTTATGCATCGTTACATGGATCTTCGCAAAAAGCTGCTTGGATTAGACGAGCTTCACATGTACGACTTGTTCGCTCCGTTAGTCGACGAGTTCAAGATGGACATTACGTATGAGGAAGCTAAAAAAACGGTAAGCGAAAGCTTGAAGCCGCTGGGCGAAGATTATTTGAAGGTACTGCAAGATGGCTTCGACAACGGCTGGATCGATGTATATGAGAATGAAGGTAAGCGAAGCGGTGCGTACAGTTGGGGCGCATTTGGCACACATCCTTATGTCCTGCTTAATCATAAGGACAATTTGAATAGCATGTTCACGTTGACACATGAGATGGGTCATGCACTGCATTCCCACTATTCAGACACAAATCAAAACTATCGCGATGCACAATATACGATTTTCCTTGCTGAGGTCGCTTCAACGTTAAACGAAGCTTTGCTGATGGATTATCTACTCAACAAATCGACCGATCCAAAAGAAAAAATGTATTTGCTCACGTATTATGCGGATCAGTTCCGTACAACCGTATTCCGCCAAACGATGTTTGCAGAGTTCGAGAAAATTATACACGAGCGTACGGAGCAAGGCGATTCACTAACGCCGCAAGAACTTAGCAAAATTTATTACGATCTAAACGTACTGTACTATGGTAAAGATATGGTAGTAGATAAAGATATCGAAATGGAATGGGCACGTATCCCCCATTTCTATAACAGCTTCTACGTGTACAAATATGCAACAGGCTTTTCTGCTGCTACTAGCTTCTCCAAGCAAATTTTGGAGGAAGGCGAACCTGCAGTTGAGCGTTACCTTGGCTTCCTAAAAAGCGGAGGTAAAGACTTCTCCATTAACATCTTGAAAACAGCGGGCGTCGACATGTCTTCACCTGAGCCGATTGAACAAGCAATGAGCGTCTTTGAAGAGCTTATTGGACAGATGGAGCAGTTGACGAAGTAACTCAAAAATAACTCAAACCAATGAACGATATAGAAATGGGCTGTTCCTCAAGTAGATTAACCTGCTTGTAGGAAAGCCCATTTTTTCTTTTCATTGATTACACCATCTTAGCTTATTGTATTTGTAGTGGTTGTATATCTCATCTTCAATTTCCAGTGTGTTTAGAAAGTCAAAATGACACTTTTGCATGACTTTATTCGAGCCAATGTTATGAAGCAAAGCTATTGCATTCAGCTCTTCTACATCGGTATTTTCAAACAAATACTTCAATAAGCCTTTAACGGCTTGTGAGGTATAACCTTTTCTTCTGTGATCTTTGGATATTGCAAACATAATTTCTCTATTCGGAAGCGGCAGCTCATCTTTTATGCCTGTGCAGCACCAACCGATAACACCGCCTGTCTCTTTGGAAATAATGCTGAGGCACAAGCGGAGCTCTTCAATTTTCCCGCATTCTGCTACCGCTTTTAGAAATTGCTTGTTTTCCACGATTTCATAATTGACCATCCAATCTAATCGTTGCTCCATAGACACGTTCCAACCAGGCAAATACTCATAAATTTCCGGCTGCCACGTAAGCGCGTGAAACTCATCCAAATCCTGAACACTATACTCTCGCAAAATAATATCTTTACACTCAATTTGAAATAAGGGTGCTGGGCTCTTATGTTTAGAAGTAGAATTCATTGTATTCCTCCACCTTCTTCTAGTAAATGAACTGCTCACGATTAAAATATAGAACACTTTCAATTTCCTGCTAAATCTCCAAATATATCATTTGACAATTCGAATTACATAATAACATATTTTTCCCGTTATAATTTGTATTTTATATGAAGGCTTTTGCTATAGAGACGCTTCTTTTCCAACTTATGATGTTATGTGGAATTTTTCTTTTTGTGGTAGATAAAGAATATTCGGATTGCTAGTGCTGCTTTGGTGAGCTGTTCGGGGCGGCTGCATTCTGTAAGCACGTATAGGTGCTTACAGAGTGGTAGATTGGTTACTTTGAGTGCTGTAAGAACACATACGTGCTTAATGGGTAGTTTGGCAAGTGTTGGTGTGCGGACTTCGGCTCTGTAAGAACGTATGTGTGCTTACAGAGTGGAAGATTGGTTACTTTGAGCGCTGTAAGATCATATACGTGCTTATTGGGTAGTTTGGCGAGTGTTGGTGTGCGGTCTTCGGCTCTGTAAGCACGTATGTGTTCTTACAGAGCCGTGGATTTGTTACTTTGAGTGCTGTTAGAGCACATACGTGCTTATTAGAATGTTTTGTGGTGGGGGGTGTGCGGGTATTTTGCTCTGTAAGCACGTATGTATGCTTACAGAGTGGTAGATTGGTTACTTGAGTGCTGTTAGAGCACATACGTGCTTATTAGAATGTTTTGTGGTGGGGGGTGTGCGGGTATTTTGCTCTGTAAGCACGTATGTATGCTTACAGAGTGGTAGATTGGTTACTTTGAGTGCTGTAAGAACACATACGTGCTTATTGGGTAGTTTGGCAAGTGTTGGTGTGCGGACTTCGGCTCTGTAAGCACGTATGTGTTCTTACAGAGACGTAGATTGGTTACTTTGAGCGCTGTAAGAGCGTATTTGTGCTTATAGGTGGTTTTAGATGTGAGGGTGCAACCACTTTCGTCTCTTGCACCACATGTTCCACGGGAGAAGACGAATAGAAATAAAAAAAGACTGTTCAGGTTGATTACTTCATCCTGAACAGTCTCATAATATGCGCCTCGTTCGGTCATAGAAAAATATGACCGATACCCCATGCTAGCGCGCCTGCGAACAACGACGACAGAAGGTTCACTCTGTCGTTGTCCAGCCAGGCGAAGCCGCGCACTTTCTCCGCCGCGCTGCCGCAATGCGCGGCGCGCTCGATCTCGCTGCCGCATACCCGGCAGCGATACATGGCCTGGCCGGTTGCGCCGAGCAAAGAGTCGGCGAAAGCCCCGGCCAGGCCGGGGGCGGCCGCCGGGGCGATGCATACCGCCGCGGCGGCTCCGCCGCCAAGCGTACCCGCAGCAGCCTCTGCAGGCTGCGGGGCCGCAAGCAGCGCGGCTACGGCGCCGATGAACACGGCGCCTGCCAGCGCTGCTGCACTGCCGAGCGGCGTAACACCGCCGCTCGTTCCTGCCGCTACCGGCTTGCCGCTCGTCACCGATCGCGGCGCCGTCTTACTTAAGGCACCGATCTCGGTGGCCCATGTATCCGCGTTTACGGCAGCCATTACGCCGATGTACGCGAATAGCCACCCCTGATCGGGCCACAGCGCATTGGCGGTGCACAATAGAAGTCCTACACCGCCGTTAGCCCACACTTGACCAGCATCGCGGCGTCCGGTCTTCTCGTATTTTGCTTCAGCCGCTTTCTTCGCTCGGTGATTTCGCTTCCACTTTGACCAGAAAGTAGAGGAAATAAAGAAACCGATCAACAATCCAAACCAGACAGGCTCCCCAAGGGTCACGAAACCAGTTCCCATAATGATTGCTGACCAAGCGCCTGATCCGGACAACGAGCGAACGCGATAAGCAGCTCCAGCAGCTAGTACGCTGCCTATTAAGCCGATAATGAGCCTTAACCACCATTCTTCTATCCAACCTACCATGTAACGAGCGACCTCCTGCTAATGCAAAAACCGCATTAAAAGCTAAATTTTTATACTGCTTTCAACGCGCAGCTCATGCCAACGTTCCGGGTAATTTGTACAAATTAATATTTCTGGATCTAATGCTGCAATTTTACGGATTGCGCGTTTCTCATTAATCGTCCAAGCCATAATTTGAATGCCTGCGTTTTTGAGCAGCTCGACTCGATCCTTGTTTAGCTTTGAGTAGCTAATCGACAAAAAATCAGCCCCAAGCTCCGCTAACTCCTTCGGCAGCGAATTACGCCAGCCATCAATAATAAGACCAGTTCGAATCTGACTTGAAAGCTGCTTCATTCGATATAATGTCCCTTCATGAAAGGATGTGATCACCACTTCATCCTCAGCACGATAGGCCTGTATACATTCAAGTACCTTTTGCTCGATCAGCGGATACCGGATACCATCCGTCTTCAGCTCAATGTTGAGCTTACAGTGACCAACCGCTTCTTTCAGCACCTGTTCAAGCGTGGGAATTTTCTCACCTTGATACTTTTGCGAAAACCAATTTCCCGCATCCAGTGCCGTAAGCTCTTCTGCTGTCCGTTTTTTAACATCGCCTTTACCATCTGTTGTCCTGCGCAGCGTATAATCATGAATGACCATCGGCACATGATCCTTTGACAGATGAACATCAATTTCAATCCAATCAATTTCCGGATCAGCAATCGCCAATCGTATAGCTGCCATCGTATTTTCCGGCGCGCGGCTTGACCAGCCTCGGTGCGCAACGCACGGATTTTTCATGAAACGATCATCCTTTCACTCGGCTAATTATTCATGTGCAATTCGTCCATCTTCATTCAGCTTTACGCCAAAGGAGACCGACGTCAGCCGATCGAGTAACGCTTTAGCTTTCTCTCCCTCTAACGGAGTTGGCTGTGCATTAACTGTAAACATCGGATGAAATGTCATCTCACAATCCCCATTTTTCGTACATAAAGCGTCAAGCACACCTGTCTCGCCCGCAGTCTCCTTGGGATACGAGCTAAAAATAAAGTTTCCTAAACTGTATGCAATCCATTTGCCTTTATACATTTCAAAGCCCTGCAACACATGTGGATGACTCCCGATCACCAGATCTGCACCGGCATCGATATATTGTCTGCCAAAATCTTTCTGATAAGGCTCCGGCTGATCAACCCGCTCCTTGCCCCAATGCACCATCACGACAACGATGTCCGCCTGCTTCTTTGCCTTTGCAATCGCTTCTGTCGCGCGCCGAGTATCATAGCTTTCAGCTAATCCAGGTACATTTTTATCCGCTTTCCACGAAGCGAACGGCACTACTCTGCTGAGGCCGATGTAAGCAATCTTAATTCCTCGAACCTCTTTGATTACAGGAGTAAAAGCCTCTGTATCGTTATTACCCGCACCCATATGCGATATTCCAGCTTCATCCAAATATTTCATCGTATCGAGCATGCCCTCAACGCCTTGATCAAGCGCATGATTATTGGCAAGACTCATAATATCGAAGCCTGCATTACGAATCGAAGGCAGTACATCCGGCGAGCCTTTAAAAACATATGGCGTTCCTTCTACTGGAACACCTCTCTTCGTTACTGGAAATTCTAAATTTCCAGCCGTCAGATCCGGCTCACTTAAATAGAGTAGAGAAGGTTGATAGAGATAATCATAGCCTTCACGAGCTGTGATGGCACTTACATATTCAGCAACCAATAAATCTCCTACAAAAGAAAGACTAACTTTTTCTTCCTCACTGCCAGCTGCGCCGGGCTCTGTTGTTGCGAGGTGCTCGTCCTCATCCTTACCCTCATCAGGCAAGCTGGAACCCGCTTCATTGCTGCCCCCTATTTCTTCACCTGAAGAATCCCCGTTGCCTACTGCTTTCGATTCATTTTCAGAACCCTTGTCCTCCGGTTTAACACTTACATTTTGCTCCTTATTCTCACTGCTTGCAATGCTGAACCAGTCTTTTAGCTTATCTGAATTTTCTGCTGCAAGCCATGCTCCGAACACCACTATAATAATGCCAAGCAGCGTGAGATTAACGAAAAGAAGTCTGCGGAGCCTTTTTTTACGTCGTAGCTTGTCCTGCTGGTGCGTTTCTGAACGTGATACATGCATAGAAGGTGGCTCCTCTATAATAGATTTAGAGTCCATAAAATGATAGACTCCTCCATTATAGCAATGAACCACCTTCACGGGGAAAACAATTATTCTTAACTTATTTTAATATTGCTTGGGCAGCTTCTTTACCCTGCCTAATACAATCCGGAAGACCAACACCATCGAATGCTGCACCCGTAATCCATACACCTGGCAGCTCCCGTTCAAAGCGATCCCTCAGCTGCTTCATATTTGTAACATGTCCGACAGGATATTGCGGCATTGAACGAGGCAATCTTGTAATCTCAACAAACAAAGGATCGGCTTTAATCCCCATCGTCTCTTCAATATCTCGGCGTACAGCCTTAATCAGATCTGCATCTGGCAGTCTGACGCTTTCCTCATAGCCAGAACGACCGACGTAGCATCGCAGAAGAACCTTATCATCCGGGCTCGTATGCAGCCATTTGTTCGATGTCCACGTACACGCCGTAATTTGCAAACCTTCCGAACGAGGCACCACAAATCCCGATCCGTCAAAATCAAGCCCAAATGTCGCTTTATCAAACGCCAGCACCACGTTCGCAACCGAAACATAGTTAATTGCTCGAAGCTCACTAACATCCGTCAAAGGCTCAAGCAGCTCTACTGCATTATATGCAGGTGCTGTCATCACAATTTGATCTGCCCATAATCGCTCACCGCTATCAAGCATAATCTCATAAAGCGCTCCTTCACCCTCTGGTGAAGCTCCATGATCTGCACAACGTTTAATTTCCATAACCCTTGTGCCAAGACGTCTCTCCACCTTGCTTAGCGCCTTATCAAGCGCGTTCACAAGCGTAGACAATCCACCTTTAAACGTCAAGAAAGTACCTCCCTTCGCAGCAGCTGGAAGTGCTCCAGCAGCAGCGGTAACCTTTCGGTTATGCTGCATACCGCGAATAAGGCTGCCATGCTTGCGCTCGGATGCTGCAAATTGCGGGAATGTCGCATGCAAGCTTAACTTCTTCAAGTCACCTGCATAGATACCTGCGAGCAGTGGTTCCGCAATGCGTCTCATGACTTGATTGCCCACTCGGCGCTCCAGAAAACCGCCAAGCGATTCATCACTTTCCTCCTTGCGTACTGGAATCACCAAATCCATTAATGCCCGAAATTTACCGCTCCATGATAACAAGCCTGTTTTCACGAAAGGTCCAATTTCAGTCGGTACTCCAAGCACTAGCCCCGCAGGCATCGGAAACAGCTTGCGCTGATGCAAAATATATGTTTTTTTCGCTCCCGGATTCGTAGTCGTCAGCTCGTCTTCCAGACCAAGCTCCTCCGCAAGATCAATAATAGCAAGCTTGCGCGCGAGGAAAGAATCCGGTCCTTTCTCAATGACGAATCCGTCACGCTGCAGCGTATTAATTTTTCCGCCCAAGGCAGGAGCTCCATCTACAATCGTAATTTCAAGCTCTCTGCCTTGCCGCTCCGCTTCCCGCTGCAAATAAAAAGCGGAGCTCAGTCCGCTGATTCCCCCGCCAATAATGACAATTCGATCAGGTTTTCCGATTCTCCGCATCTCATTCATTCCTTCCCTTCGCCGTCCAAAGCCTCGATGACTGATTCCGCCAACGTTTCCATATATAAAGGATCACGATTCAGCATCGCAATTCTATCCAAAGTCAGATTTAACTCCTTCGCAGCAGCCTGCGCTTCAATATCAAGATCGTACAACACTTCCAAATGATCCGAAACGAAGCCTACCGGTGCTACAAGCACTGCTTTCACGCCTTCTTCTGCAAGTACAGGCAATGTTTCCAAAATATCTGGCCCGAGCCAAGGATCTCTCGTCCGACCTGCGCTTTGCCAAGTAAACTGCCAATCCTTCACATTTGCTGCTTTCGCAACCGCTGCTGAGGTTTCAAGCAGCTGCTGCTCATAAGGATCACCAAGCTCACGAATTATCTCTGGCAAGCTATGTGCGCTAAATAGCACCTTCACATTCTCTTCACCATCCGTTGCGGCGTCCAAACGTCCTAATCCTGCAACAACTCGATCAGTTAGCGCTTGAAGAAGCTTCGGATGCATGTGATATTGCTTCACGAAAGTCATCGCAATACCAAGCTCATTCGCTTTTTCCTCCGCACGTTTGATATAGCTGCCTACACTCATTGTGGAGAAATGAGGCGCAAGCACGATCCCTACCGCTTCCGTGATGCCATCCTTTGCCATTTGCTCAATACCGTCTTCAATATACGGTTTTGCATGCTTTAAGCCCTGATAGCAAGTTAACTTACCTGGTGCGATCTGCGCCAGTTTATCTTGAAGACCAGCAACCTGTCCGTTTGTATTCTCCCTTAGCGGAAATACGCCGCCTACAATTGCTTCATAACGCCCTTTCAGCTCTGCAAGCAGCTCAGGTGTCGGCGCGTTTCCCCGGCGAATATGCGTGTAATAAGTTTCTACATCATCCATCGACTCCGGCGTTCCGTAAGACATCACGAGTACGCCTATTTGTTTCGCCTTATGCTCAGACATGACTAGTCTCCTTATGACTGCGTGCAGAGATTGCCTTTTTAGAATACGATTGTACGAATGCAGTTAATTGCGCTAGCTTCTCCAGTGACGCTTCTGGGAACAAACCATGGCCAAGGTTAAAAATAAAGCCTGGCTCATCAATTCCGCTATCAATAATCTCTTTCGCATAGGACTCAATAACGCTGATTGGCGCTGTCAGAATCGTAGGATCAAGATTGCCCTGTACCCCAAAGCCTTGTTCCAGTCTACGACGGCCTTCTGCGATCGAAATCCTCCAATCCAGACCGATAACATCCGCTTTTACATTCAGCAATTCCGGAAGAAGCTCTCCTGAGCTTACGCCTGGGAAATATATTTTCGGCTGCGGCAAATCCGACAGCTCCGAGAAAATACGCTCGATGGTCGGCAATACGAATTTCCGGAAATCAGCTGGCGTCAACGCGCCTACCCAGCTGTCAAACAATTGAAAAGCTTTACCGCCAGCAGCGATATGCGCGCGCAAATAAGTAATGACCATGTCGCCAAGCTTGCGCATCAATTCATGCCATAGCTCAGGTTCACTGTACATCATTTCTTTCGTACGCAAATAGTTTTTGGAAGGTCTTCCTTCAATTAAGTAACTGGCAATGGTGAATGGTGCACCCGCAAACGTAATCAGCGGTACTTCAAGCTCTCTATCTAATATACGGATCGTTTCAATGACATGGCCTAGATCACCTTCCACATCAATAGGCTTCAAACGTTCAATATCAGCTGCCGAACGAATCGGATTCGCGATAACCGGTCCAATATTAGCAACGATATCAAAATCAATTCCGATCGAAGCTACGGGATTCATAATATCTGAATACAAAATAGCAGCATCCACGCCCAGCTTGCGAATCGGCATCATCGTAACTTCAGCCGCAAGCTCCGGCTGCTTGCATATTTCAAGCAATGAATATTTTTCTTTTATTTTGCGATAATCAGGATCATATCTTCCCGCTTGTCGCATGTACCATACAGGTATTTGATCTACTTGTTCCTTCTGGCAAGCCCGTATGAAACGGTCGTTATAAGTCATTCCCGTTCCCCATTTCTATGTATTTTCCTATGCTTCCATTATGCCCTTTTTCGGCAAACCTAACAACCGCCGTCACTGGGCTTCCTATGACAATAGTATGACAATCATCTGCTGCTTGCATGAAGGACATATGAAAAAAAAGATGACTTCATTAAATAGAGCATGAACACTCTATTTAAAAGGTCATCTTAATTATCTCGCACCGATTAGATTTAGTCTAACTTGTGCTGAGTTTCCTCTGTTTTGCTTCCTTTACTAAAAACGTCTGCGTATTGGGGAAAAATATAGGTTTGAATGTTCATTCGCAAGGAATGAATTGCTTTATCTTTCATAATGAAGGGATGCGAATATAAATCAGGATAATCCTTATTAATCGTTTCTTTCGTTAATTCCGTCAAGTTCCATTTTTGTAATGTAAACAATCGTTCATGCTTCTGCATATTGTCGATATAGAGCAATAGACTAGGAAGATGACCAACTACAACCACTTCGAGGTTATTCGTAATAGTATTTAAACTAGGTACAGCGGTCTCAGAGGTTTGTGAATTATTTTCATCTTCAGTCGATTGCTTTACATAAGCTAGTGGTGCCGTAGAGAGCAGCGCTAACTCATTGAAAAAAATAAGGTTATCTGAATCAGCTCTCTTTACAGGTACACGGCTCGTTAATTGTTCTATTTCTTTCTCTGATATTTTCTCATCAGAGAATTCGTTTCTCACACTTTGCAGCATCAATTCCTTCTGTTTCGACACTTGTTTAGCCTGCCTCAAGTTCTCTAGCTCAGGGAATAGATATACAAATAAAAATACTGTGTTCACTAATATTAATAAAGCTATTCCGATTATAAAATAAATCTGAAATTTAGTAAGCGACGGCTTCGTAACTTTTAATTTGATCTCCATATTTATTGAGCTCCTTTTTCCTTATAAAGCTCAATGACTAAATTTAACTTATAAACTTCTTTTCTTTTCGTTTCTATGACCGTTTCGCCATTTATACCAGAAGAAACAGCTTCCGCTGACGTTTGCTCATCCGCTTTCTTATAGAATGAAGATAAAACAACGCCTTGAAGCTTAGCATTATCTTCTAAGTCCTTCATATATTGAATCCCCTCAGAAGCATTCTCGAAATCGAGCTCCATACTTATTTTCAAATCGTCACTAGCGGAAATCGTCACTATTTTTGTTGTTAACGGCAAATTCTGAGTAATGGCTGACAAATAAGACTTCCATTCCGTACGATTAAGCTCTAATTGGGTTATCATTTGCTCAGCTTGTTTATATCCATCCACCTTTACCTTCAATTCGCCATTATTACGAATATTGTCGGCTTCCTGCTCCGATCGTAAGCTATCCTGTTGATGTCCTCTAGCTTCCGCTTGCCAAGTCTTCGTATAGTACAGCTGAGCTCCTAACAAAATAATCATTAACAACAGCAGCAGCGGCAGCAGCTTTGGATTTTTGGAGTTCGATTTTTGCTTTACAGGCAGTAAGTTTATTGATTTCATGTTTCCTTCCCCCTCAAAGCTAAACCAAGCGGCACGGCATACATTGGAACACTCCAGCTGCTATCATTTCCCGCTTCAGATAATAGATCCAAATTCAGTAACGCTACAGGCGGAGTTATACTATCCTCCATTAAGGAAGCTAGCTTATCTAGTTGTAAAATATCGCCTGAGACTAGAACTCGGCTGAATGTACGTTCACTCTTATTGATATTGTAGAAGTAAAAATTCATTAACCGCTCTAGCTCAGCAATTAAATCCTGTGCAGCATTCAAAAATAATTGCTCAGGATTTGAGTAATTATCAAGCCAAAGATTTTGTTCAACTTCATTTTCTGTAACTAAGGATTTGAAGGATACCTCAACATTACGAGTAATTTTGAAATGTCCATCTTCAATAATAGTTATCTCACTGTTTAGCTCATTTACGTTAACGATGATATTAATCCCCTCAACATCGATATGTCCCCATTCTACTAGCCGCAGTAGAGAGAATGACTTAATTTCAATGCTGCAAGGAATTAATTTCAGTTGCTCAAAGACATCTACGTAGTCCTGTAGTATGCTCGTTGGAGCAGCAACCACCAATACTTCGCACAAATTCGCTTCTTCCGATGGAAGCTCTACTTGAGAATTAACCACCTTTGGCAGCTTGATGAAATCGTAATAAGGATCGTCAAATGCCATACTTAAGTTATTTTCCACTTCGAACTGTACAAGCTTCTTAAGCTCAACATTTACGATATCCGGCATCTTAAGACTTCTTACCATCACTCTTTGACTCGGAATGGCGAAATGAACGTATCGACTTCCAAAGCGTCTTGAATCCAACACTATTTTCAATACAGCTTGCAGCTTTTCTTTATCTACGACCTTTCCTTCGTCTATTACACCGACAGGCAGTTCTCTTGCGGAGTAGTTCATTAATTGAACAGCTTTCTTGCCCTTTTGTTGAATCTCACACACCTTAACATGGCTATCTGTAATTTCGATGCCAAGGGTTTGATGACCATTAGCTAATTTTCTAAGTATGGACTGATTCATCTCTCTCATCCCCCTCGCGGCAGTGCAAATTGTAGTTACTTAATACAAATACTTTCTTGTTGTTGTCCACTATCAAGTTTGTCTGTATACCAGCTCTGTTCGTAATTGGGATGAAATAAAGTTGTTCCTCCTACATAAAAACCTTTCATCTGGTTTTTCCTCCAATCTTTGCCTATCTCATGGAGTGTAGCATTCTTAAATACCAAAAACATGCCGCCAATATCGAGACTTCCCATAAATGTCGAGTTTCCAAAGTTTAAATCTGTTTTAGAAATTAGATTTTCACCAATCTTGATTACCGCATCAGATTTTATAGTATTTTTGAAAACTATATTTCCCTTTGATACTAATGAGCCTTTAATATTAAATATTTTCTCGATCGTGCTATTAATAGTAAAATCCCCTTCAACAACCACGTTGCCGATAACATTAAAATCAAAAACTGTATTTGCTAATAGCAGATTCCCTTTAATATGAACAGAGCCACCCACTTGAAAATTTTTCTTAATGACATCATTAATGATTAAATTTTGATTAACAATGACATCTCCCGCGACGACAAAGCCATATACCGTGTTCTTAATTTCAAGAAGTCCCTTCACCTTCAAGGATCCTCCAATGGAGAACAGTCCTATTACACCATCTCTTGATTCAGCAATAGGATTGTTAAAGCTCATCCCGCCCTGCACAATAACATCCTTTTTCACATCAAAGCTCGTAATACCATTCGTTGCTTTTATACTTCCCTTTACAACCATACCGCCGTTGACATGCCATCTTAGCACGGTGTTATTATATTCGATGTCACCATTCACTATAATATCGCCTGTCACGTAGAAGTTTTTCAGTGTATTTTTTACCACTAAATTACCATTTACGATCAGATCACCATCAATAACGATAGTGCCATTCGTTCCCGTATCACCAATAACTACATTTCCTTTTACAAGTACATCTTGTTTAAAAGTTATCGTTTTGTCATATGCGAGTTCTCTAAACCTCAAATTCCCACCGACACGTACGTCACCTTTAAACAGGATCTGTGCTTTGATGATATCCTTGAAATACAAATCTCCATTTGCCACAACAGAATTTCCGCTACTATCGGATTCAATAACTACATCTTTTGTAATATTGTGACTTGACGTTCCGCCTATATTGACATTTCCCGCATTGATAATTGCAGGTCCTGACTCATATTTTGACAATTCAATTGATGTGACTTTACTTTCCAATGCAACAACCTCACTAAATCGTTTATCCGAGAATACATTCAGGAATGCGTCCGAGATCACGTTAAAAGAATGATTGATATAATAATCTGCTGTTGCAGCAAACAAATCTTGAAACAGAGCGTCCGTATAGCCATTTAAAATATGCGACGTCGGCAGTGCTTGTCCCGTTTCAGGCAATATGAAGCATGCTGCAAAAATTTTATTGTTTTTATTATCCTTATCACCTGGAGTGTTGTTACTATTTTTCATTATGACCTTTTTGTCAGTCGTCGGAACCGGCGGGGTTGGTGATGGTGTAGGACCTGGAGTTGGGGTTGGTACAATAGGAGGCGCCGTAGATTCATGAAGCGGAACTAAATTATACTTTAGCTCGCTTGCACGAACCTGATTTCCATTTCCGTAATTTGCTGTAAAGACTACAGCAATCGGCTTATTATCGCTGCCATTCACAATTTCCGCTTGAACATTTAATTGGTCCATTTCATTGACAATCTGAACCAAACGATCGATGTTTGGCAATGTATTGTTCATTTCATCCATCTTTTTCATATCCTCGTACATTCTGGCGAACACGGTCATACCCGAATGAGCATCTGTGAAGGACTTCTCCGAATTTGCGTTTGTTTTGGCCTGCAGCAATCCGACACTCGTACTCATAGCAAGCGGAACGATTACAATGGAAATCATAACGATAAATCCAAAAACAAGCATTAACGTTCCGCCTTTTTCAGATTGAAAAGATTTAATCATTGCCTTTTCCCCCTTGAGCATATTATTCTATAAGTAATTCGATCCGATTACTTAACTATAAAGGAGCTGCCCGATGCGCAATCAAAAAGGACTAACATTGATAGAAGTTTTGGGCTCCATCGTCTTATTAGGCATCGCAGTTTTAGGCATCATATTTATTTTGCAGCAAACCGCAATAGATACCAGATCCAATGAAAAATCAGATGAAGCTGTTGTTGTTGCTAGAAATGTGATGGAAGAAATCAAACACAAACTAAAAACGAACATTGTACAAACTTCTGTGTATGGACAAGACATCTCACTAGAGAAGCTACGAAATCTTGCCTCAACTACTATTTATTATCCGGATGCTCTTGATCGGCGGTATGAACTGCAAATTCAATCTCATTCAGCTTCGTTAGGGACAGTATCTCTTACAGATACAGCAATATCCGACTTAGACTCCATATTCCGCCGAGTTACCGTCAATTGTATTGAGGTCTCTTCTTCGAAGAAATTCGAATTAGAAGCGTATGTTGAATACAAATAATATCGATTGAGGTGAACGGAATGAGATATTTTCTGAAAAATGAAAAAGGACTGACACTTGTTGAAGTTACTGCCGTTCTTGTTCTTTCGGTCATTATTTTAGGCTTCTTAATCTATCTGCTAAACTATTCAAATATGAGCCTAAATCAGGTATCTGCTAGAGAGAAAACACTCCAACAGCAAAGGGATATTATGAGCCAAGTTGTGAAAACTGTCCGTAAAGGCTATTCGCCAGCACCGCTAGAGAGTAAATCTAGCAATTTGCGGCTTGTTAGTTCTGATAATGATGAGGCAGTCGATTACACATATGACAGCTCTTCGAAATCACTTACAGTCTCTTATAAACCAATTGTTGAGAACGTTGTATCCGCAACCCCAACCTCAAGCTTCACATTCTCTGATCAGGTAGAAAGTATTCTATTTGATGCCAAAGACGGTCGAATAGAGATTACGCTTGAGATGAAGCTGCCTAACGATTCGATCAAAAAAACATCAACCGTTGTCTATACTACTCAGCGAATCAGTTAAAACTGAAGCAATGATAAATACCATCCAATCAAACCGTTCCCCCCATAATAAGCTGCTAACGCACCTGCAGCGATATAGGGTCCGAACGGTATCGTTTTGCCTCTGGACTGTGCCCCTGTTGCAATTAAAGCAAGCCCTCCGATTAATCCAAATAAACTGGCGAGAAACAAACAAAGCAAGGTGAGCTTAACGCCTAAGATCAAGCCTATGAATACATAAAGTTTGATGTCTCCGCCACCCATCGTTTCTTTCTTCAACACCTTATTTCCAATGATACCTATCATTAACAACGCCCCGCTGCCAACAAAAGCAGCGATGCCATAATTCAATATCGGAAGCGGGTGAACGAATAGTCGAATGCATACCGCCCCGATTACACTAACAGCCACCACTTTATTTGGAATAATCATATCGGTAAGATCTGTTTGCACGATGATAACTAAAATACTGATGAAGAATAGAACAGCAAACAGTTCGAGCTTCCAGCCTATGGAATAAGCGGCATGAGCAAACAAAACGGTCGTTATAAGATCGCCTACGGGGTATCGCCACACAATAGGCTTGTTACTTACTGTCTTTTTGAGCGACAAGAGTAGTACAGATAGCAATGGTACTGCAGCATACCATTTCGGTTTCACTTGATTGTTTAGTTCGTATGTAGGTGGATAAACAGAAAGAAGCCGTTCATCCCATCGGATTGCAACAGCGTTAAGCACACCGCTAAGCAGCAACCCAAAAAGCGCGAATGCGATGATAGCTGATGTGGTCATTTTTACCCTTCTTTGCTTGGGAAATTTATAGAAAGGCAACCTTGGGAGGTTGCCTTTCTAATGATTATGGATTTAAGATGTTGGTCATTCTACTTTAACTGTCCATCCACTTGCACCTTTGGTAGCAGTTATAGTTCTTTCTTTTTTGTCATTAAATACAATTTTTTCGTTAAGGTATCCCGCAGTCACAAGTTGATCCTGAGTATAAGTAGTAGTACTTGTTGCTGGCTCAGGCTCAAGTTCAATAACATAACGTAATGCCGCCTCTTGTATCATAAGCTCACTCGCAGTATCTGCTTTCTTCTTCGATTTTTCAATTGTCCCGCCAATAGCTGGGACAGCAATCGCAGCAATAATTCCCACAATAACTAGTACCGCAAGCAACTCGATAAGTGTAAGACCCTTTTGATTCCGTTTCAGTGCCATCAACATAAACATTCTCCTCTCAATTTTTAAAGCATGTTTAAAAACAAGTAAAACCAAGGAACCAGTGCGACATATAACAGCTCTGAGCAAGGGGTACATCTATGCTCAGAATGAATACGGTTTATTCTCCGTAATTTAGTATCATCAAACTATAAATAGCTTTGCATCATCTTAAAGGTTGGCATCATGACCGCCATAACGATGACACCTACTACTCCGGTTAGCAAAACAATCATAAGCGGCTCTAACAGCGCCTTGAGACGATCCGCCATCTGATCAACGTCTGACTCATAGAAATCAGCAACCTTATCCAGCATGTCATCAGTCGATCCTGAACGCTCGCCGATTGCCATCATTTGAATAACCATTGGCGGAAATAGACTGGATTGTTTAAGTGTTTCTGACATCGTCTCTCCACGTATAACTTTTTCCCGAACATCAGAGATTACCTTCCCCATTGCCTCATTTCCTACAACATTCGAGACGATAGATAAGCCTTGCATAAGCGGAATAGCAGCAGCTATAAGTGAACTAAACGTTCTTGAGAAACGGGCAATCGCTTGCTTATGCCACAATGTGCCGAATACGGGAATTCTGAGCAGAAAGTAGTCCAATTTCTGTCTGCCAGAAGCTGTACGTCTAAATAGCTTCCATAATAAGCTAGGCACAAACATTGCTGCAATTACGATATACCAGAAACTCTGCATGAATTCACTTATTGACATAACGATGCGCGTCGGCAATGGCAGTTCGATTCCCATTCCCGCAAAGCTGGTCACATATTGAGGAATAACAAAAAGCATCATGAAAATAACGACGAGAACCATCATTACAAGCATCACCGTCGGATAGACCATTGCTGACTTTACCTTTTCTCTTGTGTTGCGCTCTTTCTCGAAGAAAACAGCCAACCGATGCAGCATCGTATCCAAATTTCCCGCCACTTCACCCGCCTGAACCATGCTGACAAATATGGGAGAGAAAACGGTAGGGTATGCGGACACTGAATCAGAGAACTGCTTGCCGCCACGCATCTCTTCAGCAATGGCTGCGAGCAGTTTGGATAAGGTTTTGCTGTCGGTCTGTTCACTCAAAATTTGAACAGCCTCTACTAAACTAACACCAGCTCGATACAGAGTAGCCAGCTGCCTGCAAAAGACAGTAAATTGATCCATCTTGACTCGCGGCCCGCCAAACGATATATCCTTATATAGCATCGTTTCGTTCGTATCTAATAGATCCGTAACCCACAAGCCCTTCTCACTCAGAGCCTCGCGTGCGCGCTGCATCGTATTCGCCTCAAGAATTCCAATTGACTTCTTGCCACTGGAAGTAATCGCTTTGTACCGATATTTCGGCATTATTACCCACTCCAATGAAACTCGAATGTTAAAATTATAGCTCGCCGAATCCGAATAACACTTCTCGCGCATCTTCTATTCTGACCTGACCTTGCTGGACAAGTTCCCGCAGCGCATATTCCATCGTCTGCATGCCAAGCGCCTTGCCAGTCTGCATAACTGAACGTATTTGGTAGATCTTCTCCGTACGTATCAGATTGGAAACAGCAGGTGTATTAACGAGCACTTCAAAGGCAGCCGTTCTTCCTTGACCGTCGGACTTTGGCAATAGACGTTGCGAGATGACACCTAGTAACACGGCTGCCAGTTGAATTCGAATTTGCGCCTGCATCGCTGGCGGGAAAACATCAATAATACGATCTATCGTTTGCGGTGCGTCCGCAGTATGTAAGGTTCCAAATACGAGATGTCCGGTTTCTGCTGCACTAATTGCTGTACTTATCGTTTCTAAATCTCGCATCTCACCTACGAGTACAATATCTGGATCCTGTCGGAGCGCTGCTCGCAAGCCATCAGAGAAGGACGGCGTATCCAGACCAACTTCACGCTGATTGACCATCGATTTCTTATGATCATATATAAACTCTATAGGGTCCTCTAGTGTTATGATATGCGCATTTTCCGTTCGGTTCAGATGGTCGATGATGGATGCTAATGTGGTAGACTTCCCGCTTCCCGTAGGTCCAGTTACTAGTAGTAGACCCTGTGGCTTCTTCGCAAACTCAGACGCCATCCGCGGCAGCCTTAGCTCCTCCATGGAAGGAATTCGGCTGGGCACGATTCGAATAGCAAGTCCAACGCTGCCTCGCTGCTTATAGGCGTTTATTCTAAATCTGGCGAGTCCCGCAACGCCGTAGGAAAAGTCAACGTCACCATTTTGTTGAAGCGCAGCATAATGTTCTTCCTTCATGAATTGCTTAGCGAGCTCGAGCGTATCAATCGGCTTTAACAACTCATCGTTTATAGGTATTAATTCTCCGTGAATCCGAAATATAATAGGTGAATTAACTGTAATATGAATATCGGATGCTTGTTTGGAATGAGCTAAGCGAAGCATTTCCTCTGCCTGCATGAACAGCCCCTCTCTGGCATTAACTAACTAGACTTTATTCTCCATGTCCTAGCACACGGAAAACTTCAGTAACCGTTGTAAGCCCTACTGCTGCTTTACTTAATCCATCCACTACAATCGGTATCATTCCTTGCTTGAGCGCATGCTCATAATACTCGTTGTCAGATCGCTTAGAAATAATGAAGGAGCGAAGCTCATTATCTACTAGCAGCACTTCATGAATGGCTAATCTGCCTTTATAGCCGGTACGACCGCATTCTCCACAGCCTGCACCTTTGTATAGGTAATCCGTTCGGATGCCGTAGCTTGTAATAAGTTCTAATTCCTTATCAATCGGTGTATATCTCTGTTTGCAATGCTTACAAATCCGTCTAACAAGCCGCTGTGCAACGATGCAATTGACGGAAGACGAAATAAGAAAGGGCTCTACACCCATATCTATTAATCTTGTAATAGAATTGACTGCGTTATTCGTATGTAAAGTACTCAGAACCAGATGTCCCGTCATAGCGGCACGTACTGAAATTTCTGCAGTCTCCGTGTCACGAATTTCCCCTAGCATTACGATGTTCGGGTCCTGCCGCAAAATAGCCCGTAATCCTCTTGCGAACGTCAAACCACTAGTAGGGTTAACCTGAACCTGATTTACACCTTCAAGCTGATATTCTACCGGGTCCTCTACCGTAATGATGTTCACATCTTCTTTGTTTAAATGGGCAAGAGCAGAATATAGCGTAGTAGACTTACCGCTTCCTGTCGGACCTGTTATAAGCACTACGCCATAAGCCATTTCAATGCTTTTGCGAAATACCTGCTCATTACGCTCTGATAATGCTAGTTTCGAGATATCCGCCAATGAGTTCCCAAGATCCAATACTCGAATTACAACCTTTTCCCCATGAATCGTCGGCAATGTCGAAACCCGAACGTCAACCTTTCGAAAATCAATATCGAGCTCCACTCGTCCATCTTGCGGAAGACGACGCTCTGCAACATTCAAATTAGCCATAATCTTAATACGGGCTACAATAATGCTGTGCATATTTGACGGGAGCGTTCGCTCCGTTCTCATCACACCATCCACACGGTAACGTATACGGAAGCTTCCGTCCTGCGGATCAAGATGAATATCACTTGCACCCAATTGTACAGCTTGTACAATAACTTGGTTGACGGTTTTCACAACGGGAGAATCCTCATCCTGAATGGCATGATCCTCGTCTATATCTTTTAGCTGCAGGTTCTGACTTATCTGTTCGATTGTATCCTGCAGTCCGTAATAACGATTAATAGCACGAACCAGCTCATCTTTTGAAGCAATAACAGGCTCAATTCGAAGTCCAGTGGCGATCCGAATCTCATCAATTGCAAAATAATCAAGCGGGTCGGCCATGGCAAGTATAAGCTTATTTCCTTCCATTCGAATGGGCATGACACAATGTTGGTCTGCTAGCTTCTGAGAGATAAGCTGAATAATTTTCGGATCTATCTTCTGACGATAGATTTGTACATGCGGTATGCCTAGCTGGAATTCCAACACTTCAATAAATTGTTGTTGTGTTATGTAGCCTTTTGAAATTAATATGTCGCCAAGCCTTGTCTTAAGTTCCCTCTGCTGAATTAAAGCTTGTTGTAGCTGTTCTTCGTTAATTACGCCAGACTCGACTAGCAAATCTCCTACTCGCTTACGGGTAACTGACATAATCCATCACCAACTGTCAATAAATTTGAAAAACTATTAAATCAACTGTAAATAATTATGAAACTCATGTTTATTAAAACAAGTTTCATTAAGTATGTCAATGACATTTGACCTATATTTTAGTGAAATATATAAGCACATCTTCCTATCGTGATCATTTTTTTATCAAATATAGGTTTAAAGACCCAAGTCTTTATGTTCTTTAGTATAAACAAAAGTATTTAATATCGACTATCACTAATTTCCAATACAATTCGGATATAAATATTTTGATTTTTTTGTATTCAAAAATAAGCTTCATTTATTAAATGTAAATTAAAAAACAATTTACTCGCCTTTGCTATTTCTTCATTTACTTCTGATTGAGGAATGATCATTACGGTTATGTTATAATTTCCTTATGGAACAATGGAAAAAAAATCTGATTGTGTTGTGGTTCGGACAGTTTCTCGTTATGGCTGGGATGACGATGATCATTCCGTTCCTGTCCCTCTATTTGCAATTTGATTTAGGTTTAACGGATAAGCATGAGATCGGCGTTTGGGCTGGGCTTATTTTTGCAGGAAACTTTGTAACGTCATTTATTTTTCAACCGATATGGGGGAAGATGGCTGACAAGTATGGACGCAAAATGATGCTCCTGCGCTCTGGTTTCGGCATGTCAATCGTTATGGTATTGATGGGTTTTGCGACAACCCCGTGGCATTTGCTGCTCTTGCGCATGCTAAATGGTACGATATCCGGCTTTAACCCTGCTTCAATCGCCTTGATTTCTGCAACAACGCCAAAACATCGGATGGGCTTCGCAATGGGAACAATCCAATCCGGAGGCATTGCCGGAACGATACTTGGTCCTTTTATTGGCGGCTTGCTTGCGGATTCAATTGGTTTCCGACCTATCTTCTATTTGACTGGATCTTTGCTGTTCGCAGCCTCTTTGCTTGCTTTATTCGTTGTCAAAGAACCCTTCGACCGGATGAAGGCTGCTGCTCGCGTACAAGCTTCTGTCATTGAAGGCTTTCGGAAGTTAAGCGGAATTCCTCAGCTTACAGCGTTATTTGCTGTCACCTTTCTCATCCAGTTTGCGATGATGAGCCCAATGACGCTAATTCCGCTCTACGTTCAGGAGCTTCACGGCACAACCGCTAACCTAGCTTTTTTTGCCGGCTTCGTTGGTTCAGTGACTGGCCTCTCCAATCTCGTGTCCTCTCCGTTACTCGGAAAACTGAGTGACCGAATTGGTGCGGAACGCGTGCTAGGAGTAGCTCTTGTTGGAGCCTCACTCGCCTTTATTCCGCAAGCTTTGGCAGGGACAGTATGGCAATTGTTAATTGCTCGTTTTGTGCTTGGCATTTTTCTCGGAGGTCTTATTCCAGCCGTAAACTCCCTGATTCGAAAATATACGCCTGACGGCATGGAGAGCCGTTCCTACAGTTTCAATACCAGCACAATGAGCCTTGGCAACATGATTGGTCCAATTACTGGCGGTGCCCTCTCTGGGTGGATTGGAATTAAAGGCTTGTTCCTTCTATCCTCGGTCATGCTTATGATAAACGCCGCATGGGTGTGGCAGTCGCTGCTCCGCAAGCGACAACTGCCACGTCAGCAAGGTAAGGACGGCTAATGCCGCACCTTTAAAAGGGTCAAGAAGGAGATTTCAATCTCCTTCTTGACCCTTTTTATATTTGTTACTACTTAATCGCCGTAAGCACACATTTGCGCTTACAGCTTCTTACAGCAGCCTCCGAGCACTCTCAACACGCCCAATCTGCTCTGTAAGAACACATACGTTCTTACAGCACACAAACTCATGTTACTCCCACGCCGTAAGCACACATTTGCGCTTACAGCTGCCTCCGAGCACTCACCACACGCCTAATCCGCTCTGTAAGAATGCATACGTTCTTACAGCTCACCAACTCATGTTACTCCCACCACGTAAGCACACATTTGCGCTTACAGCTTCTTACAGCAGCCTCCGAGCACTCCCAACACGCCTAATCCGCTCTGTAAGAAAGCATACGTTCTTACATCACGCCAACTCATGTTACTCCCACGCCGTAAGCACACATATGCGCTTACAGCTGCCTCCGAGCACTCCCAACACACCAAATCTGCTCTGTAAGAACGCATTCGTTCTTACAGCACACCAATTCATGTTACTACCACGCTGTAAGCACACATTTGCGCTTACAGCAGACTTCGAGCACTCACCACACGCCTAATCCGCTCTGTAAGAACGCATACGTTCTTACAGCTCACCAACTCATGTTACTCCCACCACGTAAGCACACATATGCGCTTACAGCTGCCTCCGAGCACTCACCACACGCCTAATCTGCTCTGTAAGAACGCATACGTTCTTACAGCACACCAATTCATGTTACTCCCACGCCGTAAGCACACATATGCGCTTACAGCAGCCTCCGAGCACTCACCAAACGCCTAATCCGCTCTGTAAGAACGCATACGTTCTTACAGCTCACCAATTCATGTTACTGCCACGCTGTAAGCACACATATGCGCTTACAGCAGCCTCCGAGCACTCACCACACGCCTAATCCGCTCTGTAAGAACGCATACGTTCTTACAACACGCCAACTCATGTTACTCCCACGCCGTAAGCACACATATGCGCTTACAGCTGCCTCCGAGCACTCACCACACGCCTAATCCGTTCTGTAAGAACGCATACGTTCTTACAACACGCCAACTCATGTTACTCCCACGCCGTAAGCACACATATGCGCTTACAGCAGCCTCCGAGCACTCACCAAACGCCTAATCCGCTCTGTAAGAACGCATACGTTCTTACAACACGCCAACTCATGTTACTCCCACGCTGTAAGCACACATTTGCGCTTACAGCTGCCTCTGAGCACTCACCACACGCCTAATCCGCTCTGTAAGAACACATACGTTCTTACAGCTCACAAACTCATGTTACTCCCACCCCGTAAGCACACATATGCGCTTACAGCTGCCTCCGAGCACTCCCAACACACCAAATCCGTTCTGTAAGAACGCATACGTTCTTACAGCACACCAATTCATGTTACTCCCACTTCGTAAGCACACATATGCGCTTACATCAGCCTCCGAGCACTCCCAACACACCAAATCCGTTCTGTAAGAACACATACGTTCTTACAGCTCACCAACTCATGTTACTCCCACGCCGTAAGCACACATATGCGCTTACAGCTGCCTCCGAGCAAAAAAAAAGCCCTGAGTCACATCAGCGCAATGCTGATATGACTCAGGGCTTAAACATACCTTACTTTACGATAGCTATCGCAAGTCCATCGTAACCGGGCAGCACCGTGCTTTGCAAGCGTGCGTCAGATGCGATGATTTCATTGAAGGAACGTACTGCGAGCACCGCTGGTCCCTGTCTGGATGAATCAATTGTTCTTCCGCGGAGCAATATATTATCCCCTACAATAATCGCCCCAGGATTAGCTAGTGCAATCGCGTAATCCAGATAGACTGGGTAACCTTCTTTATCGGCATCGATAAAGAAGAAATCAAACTTTTGCCCAGTAGACTTTAGCTCCGCCAAGCTCTGCTTCGCATCACCAACCATATATTCTACCTTATCACCTAAGCCCGCAGCTTCCATATGAACCTTGGCTAGATCAGCGTAGTTTTGCAGCAGCTCTAGCGATACTAACTTTCCGCCCTCTGGCAGCCCGCGTGCTAAGCAAATACCGCTGTACCCGCCTAGTGCTCCTATTTCTATAATACTTTGCGCTTTCGACAGCGATACAAGCATCGTTAGCAATCTGCCGTAGCCGTCAGCAACAGAGATATCCGGCATTCCGTTAGCCGCTATACCCGCTTTAGTACGCTCAAGATCGGCATCTTTCCCGTAGAGGGAATCCACATATTGTTCATTTTGCAGCATCATTCTTTTCTCTCCAATTTTACAATTTGTAAAAACAAGCTAGTTTGTCCTATACTTGATTGTATGTTTTTGTTCACGGGGTTACAAGCTTATGCTTTTAATATGACTGCTACAGTCGACAAGAATTAATGAAAAGAGAGTGTAAAATGGAAAAGTTACAACTAATCGCAACTGCACCGATGGGGCTTGAAGCGGTTGTCGCACGCGAATTGAAAGATCTTGGCTATACTGACCTACAGGTTGAGAACGGACGCGTAAACTTCACGGGCGGTCCTATCGATATTTGCCGCACTAATTTGTGGCTTCGCACCGCTGGTCGTATCCTTATTAAAATGGGAGAATTCCCTGCTACTACATTCGACGAGCTATTTGAAGGCACTAAAGCGCTCGATTGGCCAACTTGGATCCCGAACGACGGTGAATTCCCTGTTAATGGCCGTTCGCAAAAGTCTCAGCTAACAAGCGTGCCTGCTTGCCAAAGCATCGTAAAAAAAGCTGTCGTTGATAAAATGTCTGATCGTTACGGTACTGAATGGTTCCCTGAGAACGGCGGACGTTATGTTATAGAGGTTACGCTTATGAATGACCGTGCGATGCTTACGCTCGACACTACGGGCGACGGCTTGCATAAACGTGGATATCGGAAGGTCGCTACCGAAGCTCCAATTAGGGAAACTCTTGCTGCTGCACTCGTACAGCTTAGCCGCTGGCGTCCTGAACGGCCGCTATATGATCCTTTTTGCGGTTCAGGTACGATTCTAATCGAGGCAGCCATGATTGGTTGGAACATCGCACCAGGACTTCGCCGCAGCTTTAACAGCGAAGGCTGGCCGCTTATTCCGACTGAGCTGTGGGATGATGCGCGTGATGAAGCGTTTGACCTCGTTAAAGATAATATTCCTCTTCAAATTGCAGGATCTGATATTGATCCTGGCGCTATCGAAATTGCAGAGGCAGCAATCAAAAAAGCCGGCTTCGGCAAAGACATTAAGCTTACTGTCCAGCCTGTTGCAAAAGTAAAGCTTGAGGGCGATTACGGCGTAATTATTACAAACCCGCCATACGGCGAACGTCTCGGCGACGACGTGCAAGCAGAGGCTGCGCTGCGTCAATTCGGATTGACAGCACTCCATTATCCGACTTGGTCTTACTTCTCGATTAGCCCATCAACTACGATTGAGCACTATTTCGGCCGTCCAGCGGACAAAAAGCGTAAGCTGTTTAATGGGCGCATTGAGTGTAATTACTTGCAGTTTTTTGGCCCGCTTCCCCCTCGCGGAAATCGATAGAAACGAGTCAGGAAGGATATTACACAAATGTTATCTAATGTACAAATGCCTTTACGCCGCGGCATGAGCAAGCTCCTGATAGGACTTGAGCGGCTGAAGGCTGTTGATCTGTTTTTATTTGTAGCTGTAATGATGGCAAAGGTGTATCTGTTCTCTGAAATTCTAAATGTTGCCAAAATGCAGATGACAGGAAAAGATGCGCTTATTGAGCTTGGAGCTATTCTCTTGTTTAGCTTCTGGACCATATGGCTTCCAGCTCGCGGGCGAATTGTTGCTCTTATCGTGCTGAACCTAATCGCATCCTTTGTTTTATATGCCGATATTATTTACTATCGGTACTTTCAAGATTTAATCTCTGTTCCGGTATTACTTCAATTCAGTCAAGTCGATTCCTTAGGCGAGAGCATCGGCACTCTACTCCATGCGACGGATTTCCTTCTGTTCCTTGATTGGATTATTATTATCCCGTTTGCGATCTATGTGCTTTGGAGGGGTCGCAGTGACCTTTGCCAAGCAAATGAATATCGTCGTAAGCCAGCTGCCTTGCAAAAAGCGACCGTACGTATCGTTCTAAGTGCCGTTATTTTTGTTATAGGCACGTCACTCGTTTTCACAAATGTAAACGAGGCGAAGCGTACGTGGGGGCTAGGAATTTTTGATGGTAATTGGTGGAACCTATCGATTTACAACGTCACTGGAGCACTTGGCTTTCATGGCTATGATGTATACCGTTATGCTAAACAACATTGGCTGGATGCTTCGACCGTTACTGCCGAACAATCATTGGAGGCAAAAAAATGGATCGAAGAACGCGGCGATCTGCGTAAAGATTTTGAGCAGGATGCTTTATTTGGCGCGTATAAGGGCAGCAACGTCATCATGCTGCAGCTTGAAGCTTTTCAAAACTTTATGCTCAATAAATCAATTGGCGGTCAAGAGATTACGCCGCATCTGAATGATTTAATGAAGCAGAGCGCCTATTTCAGTCAGTTCTATCACCAAACCGCGCAAGGTAGAACCTCGGATGCCGATTTTACAGCAAACTGCTCCATGCAGCCCGTCGTGAACGGCTCCGTTTTCATCCAATATGCGCCTAACGAGTTCGATTGCATGTCCAGCACCCTAAAAGCAAACGATTATGGGACATCCGTCTTCCACTCATATGAGGGCGGGTTTTGGAATCGAAACACAATGTATAAAAATATGAAATATGATCAATTTTACAGTCTAAAACATTTTCTACTAGACGAGAAAATCGGCTGGGCGCTCGGAGACAAGTCTTTCTTCCGGCAATCTTTCGACGTTATATCCGATCAAAAACAGCCTTTCTATTCGTTTCTCATCACTCTTTCTAGTCATTATCCTTTCACAATGCCGGAAGAGGAGAAAAAACTTAATGTAGGCGAGCTGGATGGCACGTTAATGGGCGATTATTTGCAATCGATTCATTATGTAGATGCCGCGCTTGGCGAGCTGGTCGATCGAATGAAAGCAGAAGGTCTTTGGGATAATACCATTCTCGTCATGTACGGGGATCATGACAATTCGATCAATGACTGGTCGTTGTTCGAAACATTCCTTGGCAAGTCACTTAGTGATCTAGAGCGCCAAATGATTGTGAAACAGGTTCCTCTGCTTATTCATTTGCCTAAGGACGAGCATGCTGGAACGTACACTGGGGTAGGCGGACAAGTCGATGTGACGCCAACCATTATGCATTTGCTGGGCATTTCGACAGCCGATCAATTTTTAGTTGGTACGCCTCTGCTTACTGAACAGCCTCTTGCTGGCAAAAAAGTCGTGCAAAGAAACGGTGCCTTCACAGATGGTACGCTCTACTATATGCCTTCTTCGGACGGCATTGCTGAGAACGGTGCTTGCTGGAACATTCCTAGCAATTCAATTAGCCCAACAAACGCCTGCATGAGTGCCTTTGAGCAATCGCGGACAGAGTTGAACATGTCTGATCAAATCGTCATGAACGACCTCATCGCTGACTTCAAAGAGCAGTCTGCTTCGGAAGCTCGCGGCAATAACGACGTCGAAACGGCTAGACGTTAGTACTCACAGCATAATCCAATGGAAAAATCGTAATATTGTGTTAAAAAGAAGAACCTTCATTTCCGCTCTCACAGCGGTTTTGAAGGTTCTTTTAAGTATTATTCGAATGAATCTAATCTGGTTCACCTTTTTGACGTAAGCCCTCTCTCGAACTGCAATTCTCCACAAAATTCAACTTAACAAATAACATTCTACTGTAGTTTTTACAATAGAAACCTTACATGGCAACAAATCGAACGACCTACAATGCAGTTCTGCAATAGAATTTACGATTTCCGCGGATATTGGACAGCAGCGGGCGATTCTATTGCAAAAACTACACTGTAGAACGTGAGCCCCACTCATTTGGCACATTCTATTGTAAAAACTACAATCTAGACCACCAACCTAGCTCTTTCAACTTTATTCACTCGTCCTCATCTCCCTCACACTCTCAACTCAACTTACTCTCCCACCTCAACATAGCTCTTTCGTCTCATTTCGCTCGTCCTCATCCCCCTTGACTCTCAACTTAATTTACTTTCCCACTCCCAAGCTTTTTCGTCTCATTTAGCTCGCACTCTCCTCCTCACACTCACAACTTAATTTACTCTCCCACTCCCAAGCTCTTTCGTCTCATTTCGCTCGCCCTCATCCCCCTCACACTCTCAACTTAATTTACCCTCCTACTCCCAAGCTCTTTCGTCTCATTTCGCTCGCCCTCATCCACCTCACCTTAGCTCTTTCAACTCACCTACCTCCCCAACTCATCCCTCTTCTCAAAATAAAAACTCATCGCTCACAAAACAACTCATCCGTCATAAAAAAAGACCGCCCCATAGAGTTCAAAACTCAAAACTCGGGGCGGACCTTCAATTTTATTTACTTTCTATGCTGCGCAAGCCAGCTCAGCACATCATCAATCGTCTGCACAGGTACAATGTTTAGATCAGGCGCTCCGCTTCGAGCAGCTTCTTCCAGCTCTGCCGGCACGAAAAAAACATCCGCATCCGTACGGCTGACTGCATATGCCTTCTGCTTGATCCCGCCAATAAGACCAATCGAGCCATCCGCTTCAATGGTGCCTGTTCCGGCAACCTGGTTGCCATAGGTAACACCTCCCGGTGTGAGCTGATCAATGATAGCAAGCGTCAGCATTGCCCCATGGGACGGTCCTCCGATATGAGCCATAAAGCGCTTGTAGTCGATGTTGAGCGGAATATCAAGGTGTAGCTCCGTCTGCACCGATATGCCGAACACAGGACGCTCTGGAGAATCAGCGGATGCTCTTGTTGCAACCTCTACCTGCGTCACAACACCCTTTCTTCTCAGCGTAATTTGTACGGTCTCCCCCGGCTTAACTGACTTCTGCATGTATTCGGTCATTTCACCAATGGATTTAACCGTTTGCCCATTTATTTTGTCAATAATATCGCCAGCCTGCAGCAGCTCCACGGCTGGACTATCCTTCACTATTCCAATTACTCTAACGCCGTCTGCTGTTATTCCGTTTCCTACGCCTGCCTTCTGCATAGCAATGGCTGCCGCTACACGATTCGCATCCGTCTTCATCAGAACGACTTGTGTATAAGATTCAGTGAGCGGGGGTTCATCAGGCGGGATCTTCTCGAAGCTATACATCGGCAGCAGTTTCGCATACAGCCAATCTGCTGGTACGGCTGGCCTATCAAATACGAGAATGCCATTTATCGTACCGCCTCGATTTTCACCACTCTCCACATGAGCGTAGCGGTTCATATTCAACGTCATGCCAGGGTACGTAACCCTATAGCCTGTAGGGCATAGAAACGCTAGTAGCAGCATTATCGTAACAACTAGAACGCTCAGCCCGCGCTTTGGAAGCCCTAGAAGCTTCAGAAGCCTCTTGAGAGCGTTCGAATGACTTCTCCCTACCACAGATACCTTTGACGCTCGCGCGCGCTCTAAACCTTCACTGAGAAGCATATCCACAAACACGAGCGGTACAGCGACGCCTATGACCAGCAGCATAGGATACAGCTTCTCTGGAGTAAACAGCACATAGCCCGCTCCAATAACACCTAGTACAGCAATGACAAGCCTAACTAGCTGCAATACTATCGCAAAGCCCTTCCTTTTCCGCTGCTGCCATCCGCCAAGCAAAGCACCAACCGTCCAGCTAATTGGAACAAGTGCGAGCACATTGAACAACCAGTCTATCATTTCGATCCATTGCATCCCGCCGGATGTTTTAAGCGGCGCTGGCAGCCAAATCAACTCTGCAGCAGCCAAAATGACAAGTGCTAAAGCTAGTCCAAAAATATAATACCGTGCTGGCTTCCGCATTTTTTTCTCCACCTATGCTTTCTCTAATTTAGCTTATGCTTCTGCCTTAGAATAAACAAAAGACCCGGGCGATCCACATCGCGGGGTCCTATTTCATTTGCAAATATTGATGTTCCTCCGAGTCGATGCCCCTGTCTTTCATCTCGCCCTTCTCCACGCTTTGTATACGTTCAAGCCACTGTGCAGGAGGATGTCCCATACGGCGCGCACGATCCAGCAGCTGTGCATATTGACCGCAATTGTCATACCCGCCTAGCTTCCGAACAACCTCAATGTATTCAACGACCAGCGCTCTCGCTTCCGCTGCGGTATAACCGTATTCAGCAGCTAACGCCTCCACAATACCGCGCTCATACAAGCTTAACCTGACCTGTGTTTTCACTTTCATGATACATCCACCTGCTTCCCGTATAAATATGGTAGCCGACAAGTTTCAAATGAGACTCCCATCGTTCGGAGCAAAAGACGACCTGATTGCCAAGTCGCAATGAATCCAACTTCCTGCCTTTGCGAGATACCGTAATTTGTTCATAGAACCAATGCTCATCTTTCTTTAATTGTACTGCTTTATGTACGATTTTTCCAGTATCATTGTCCGCCATAGGGCCTATTATTATATCCGGATGGGATTCGCATGGGTCATTTCCTTTGATCGTTGCTGTTCGGTGAGCATAAATGAAAGATGCCCAAGCTGGCGAGTCGGAGAGAAATAGTAGCGGCTCGACCTGCTCCGGTATTGAGGTAAGCTCCACCACAAGCACGCATGGCCGACCTCCGTCCCATGACTCCTTTGCTGCCTTATGCGACCATTTGCGTGCTTGCTCAACCGATATTGTCGTATAGAATCCTTCCCCAAAATCTTTTCCCGGCCGCCAATATGGCGAATTCAGCAGTTTCTTCCCAAATGATTCCACCGTATCGCTTGTAGTTCCATGATATAACAGCTGAGGCGTTGTTATGTCCACCCTCTTACTCCTTTCGATTCGCGCTTTGTGTACAAAGACCCTACGAAATAAAGCTGTCGTAGGGTCTCGTCATATGTGTCGCACTATGAAATTAAGATCGAAATTTATTTTTTGATGAAAGGAAGGATCTTCTCAATGACCGCATCCTCTGACTCCGCCTTAATATAGCGGCCATTAACAAATATGAATGCATAGCGGGCACATGGCCCGCAGTATGACTTGCAGCCGACACGAACCTCTGTGTCTGGCGCCAGCTTTTGCAACTTGGGCACAATCGTTTTGATCTTCGTGTGCTTGCATTTATCACAAACCATAATATCGTTAGCCATAATTTATCGTCCTGTCCCAACCGAATACGGATAAATCTTAGTGATCACCGTGGTTGCCCTTGGTTGGATTCGTCACGGCAAAGCCTTCTTCAGGCACATAGAAATAATCGATGCGAACGCCGTCTAAGAAAGCATTGTCTTTCTCCAAAATAACGTCGATTCCTTTGTCCGTTAATACAACAATGTCCTTCTCTGTCGGCTCGTCGATTCCCATGCCGTAATGAGCATGATCACCGTGCGAATGAGTAACGTAAATACGCAGCTTTTTTCCTTCGTTTTCAGGCTTGTCCAGCTCTACTTGTAGAACTTTAGCGGCATTTTTTGAAATTCTGCAGTTCATTACTAATCCAGCTCCTCTTATCGTTAGGCCATGCGGCTACATTTATTATTTTATATTATACTTCGTCTCCATCCTACGGGCAAACCATTCAGCAATGCCCATCGTAACCGCAATATCGTCAACTGGCATAAACGGCATTACGTCAGGCAGCACCCAGTAAAGAAACACAGGCACGGAAAAAATCAGCTTGTCCAGAAGCGCAACATCCTTAGAGCGAAGCAGCTGGAAAATACGATAAAACGTGCGTTGCCAATGGCGCAGCGATAGCAATTTTCGCAACAGAATCCCTCCTTTGCTGACCTTTTCCGAATAGTATAGCATAAGCACACCTTTATTAACTACTAGGGGCTCGCGGCCCGCAGCCGCTAAAGACGAAGCGCCTCTAGCAGCAGCGGTTGCAGCTCCACATAAATTTGATCAAAATTGCTCATCGGCAGCGGATTTTCACCATGTCCTGCTTCCACCGTGAATCCCGGCCTGCGGAACTGCTGAATAAACCAATCCTTATAGCCCGCGTCGCTGCCCGACAGCTTCACAGCTTCATAGCCGCTCACCTGTGCAAGCTTTTTTGCAAGCTGCTCTGCCTCTGCTGGCTCATAATCACGATAATTCCAATAAATTTCCCGTCCCTGTGTATGCAATGCCACAACCGCTTCGAATCCTAGTGTCTCCGTAAAATGAGCCATGGCACTCGCCTCTGGTTCACTGAGTGGATACGGGCCTGGATAGTCACGCGGACCAGGTCCCTCGACCCCTCTGCGCTTGCATTCCTCTTCCCAGAAAGCAGGAAACTGATCGTTTAGATCAACGCCTCTTATGTTCGCCTTCCATCCGCTGAACTGATTGGAGCCTCCATTCCATTCCAATAACTGTCTATAATAAGGATGTGACGGCAAAGCTCCATACTGTGCAAGCTCTACACCGTCAGGGTTAACCATTGGCACAGCCCATAAAGTCACTTCTCTGCAGAGATCCGCCACTTGCTGACCGCCGACTCGCTCACCGTTGCAATACGCTGCTGACAAATCTGCCACGAAGCGCATAAGCAGCGCTGAGGTTATCCATTCATTCGCATGAAATGAGCCGTTCATATGAATAAGACGAGGACCGTTGCCGCATCGAAGTGCTAACAATCGCTTGCCCATCACACTTTCTCCAATAACATGTGCAGACAAAAAAGGATATCTGACGGTTAGCTGCCTTACACCCTCCACTAAATCGAGATAACTATAATTTTGTAAGGAGTACATCATCCTCGCCTCCAGCTGCCTAGATTTGTTCCTATCATGCTATGCACAGTCATCCATGTCCTATGTTGAAATCAACAAAAAGAAGCTAGGCTCACTTAACGCCCGGCTTCTTTTTATACGCTCATATCTCTTAAATTATAGTCGGAATTTGCCATACAACAGGCGTAAGCTCAATTTGCTTCCCTAACCATTGCTTCGTAATAGACTGAAACATACTTGAATCACCGCTGCAAAAAAATTGATGCACCGGTTCCTTCTCGCCAAGTGAAATCTTATCGATCTCCTGTAAAATCATTCTAATCTCGCGGGTCGTCTCGTCTGCTGAACTGATGAGATTAACACTCTGCCCCATCACCTCGGATATCGTTTCTGCAAGAAACGGATAATGCGTGCAGCCGAGTATTAGCGTATCCATCGGAAAACGTCGCAAATGACCAATGGAGCTTTTCACCGTCCGATACGTTTCAAGGGAACGGAAATTCCCCTTCTCTACTAGCGGAACAAACTTTGGGCATGCTTCACTGATAACCCGCACATGCGGTGCCAGCTTCCTCAAGGCCTGTTCGTATGCACCGCTCTTGATCGTGCCCTCCGTGCCGATAACACCAACATAGCCCGTGACAGTAAGGCCAATAGCGGCCCTTGCGCCGGGATCAATGACACCAACTACAGGAATAGCAACTCTGGAGCGGATGTCTTCAAGCCCTGCAGCTGTTGCCGTGTTACACGCTATAACAATCATTTTCGGATTAAACTGTATTAAGTAATCGACAATCTCCCTCGTAAACTGTATCACTTCTTCTGAAGAACGCGGGCCGTAAGGTGTGCGCGCCGTGTCTCCAAAGTAAAGGATTTTCTCACGCGGCAGTTGGCGCATTACTTCCTTGGCAACGGTGAGGCCTCCAACGCCTGAATCCAGTATTGCAATCGGTTGCTGCACAAACACACCGCTTTCCTAAACATAGTGTAATGAATAGAGACAAAATAGCATATGAATACAGGCACAAAAACGTACCTACATCTTATCGACTAATTGGACAAGACTTTTCAAAGAGCTATGTTACAAAAGGATCGTCAATGACTGTGCAGCGCAGCATTACGGTCCTTTTTTCGGCTGAAGGTTTAGCAATGTGCTTCTTTAACGACAATAAGGCAAACGACAGGAGCCTAGCCTTAGCTCCAATCGTTTGCCTTTCTCGCTCCATGCTGCTCATCTATATTAAGGGTGTTCCGCCTTACAATATGGTTTAAAGCTCCTTTGATGCGGCAGCTTCCGTTTCACCAGCTTCAATTGCGCTAGCCGCTTGATCATTTCCTTCTTCCGATACAGATGCAATAGCTTCTATTTCTGTTTCTTCCGTTCCCTTCGCGCGTCCTCTTACAGTGCTTACAACGTTGCTCGCCACTTGTTTTGTTCGATCAGCAATTTGTATCGCTTGACCGCCGATTTGTTTGGCAATGCGACCTGTTGTGTCGCCAACTTGGCCTGCAACCTTTACCGTCGTTTCACTGACCTTCTGCGCTCCGACCGAAATATCCTGACGTAATTCCTTGCCCGGCTTCGGCGCTAGCAACAATGCAGCAATTGAGCCGACCACACCTCCAGCTAATGCGCCAAGAAAAAATCCTTTTGTCTGTTTACGTGTTGACATTTTTTTGCTCCTTTCATGTTTAGCGTGCTCCTCGTCTATTGCACTTTGACCTAAGATTCCGATTCGAATACCGGCTTATGTTCATCTTCGCTAGTCGATGCTGCCTTTCGGCTAGTTTGCCACATCTGCCATGCCGTCATCCCAAGCTCCGCCCATTCAAGCGCTTCACCGACCTGCCGCTTCGTCTCGCTCCGCTTCGTATGCTGCTCAACTGACTCCGACAGTATGGACGTTACGCGCTCAACGGTCGATGTCGTATGTGCAATCGCTCCTCCTACCTGCCCTGCCGCCTCAAACAGCTTGCTCGATGCTTGCAATTGACGATGTACGGCGCGAATCGCCTCCTCGGTCGGCTGCACAAGCCCGCCAAGCTCCAAAGACAACTTGTGCAAATCCTGCCGCATCGCCTCCGCTTCAGCCTGCACTCGGTCTAGCCTGCTGAGTGCCGAACGCAAGGCTATGAGTATACCTGCAACAAGAATGACGAATGCTCCAGCAGCTATCGCCGCGCTCCACATCATGACCATGCCTGTATTCCTCCTCCTCAATCAAATTGCAGGACCATACGTATAGGTTCCTAGACGAATGCCCACTTGCGTAATGACAGTATAAGCAGCATGGGCTTGTCATGACACAACTGAAATAAAAATCATCTAGAGGCCATACATAACAAAAAAGGCTGCCTCCGCACATCTTCTCAGATCTGCCAAGACAACCTATAGATTCATTTCCTTCATTCATTAACCGATATGATAACTGCACTTGCCTCCGCCCTTGGCCAAACATTCCGTTCGTTCTACAGGAACATCAAGCAAGGATTTAAACAAGGAAAGCTCGCATTTGCAAGCTTGCAGGTATTTGCCGGCAACTTGCGCGATCGGACAATTATACTCATACAGCATATAGCTGCCATCACTCTGCGCTTCCACTTCCGCCATATAGCCGCCCGCGTTCTGGATCGCAGCAAGCTCGTTCACCTTCTGCTCCAAACTCTTACCCGCCATACGCGGTTCATAACGTTCGAACATCTTCTTCTTGCGTCCATCAAACATCCGATCAATTAGCGCTGCGGTTTCCGGGTCTTCAGCCAACTCATCAAGCAAGTCGAGTGTAAGCAAATGATAATTTTTTGGAAAAAGCTCATCTGCCTCAGCCGTTAGCTCATAAGCATGGAGCGGTCTGCCCATCGCCTGACGTACGGATACGATATTGACGCTGCCTTCGTTCTCCAGTGCATACATATGCCGCCTGATCGCCATCTCCGTTAATCCAAGCTCATCTGACAAAGCGCCAGCATTCATTCTACCGCCTGTTTTCAGCAGCATCAGTATGCGCTCGCGTGTAGAGTGATCCCTTCCCGAAGCAGCCGTTATATCTACTGCATCTGCCGTTTTCATCCGCTTCAACCCTTCACCACCTTTGCAGGCTTGATAGCGTCATTGTAACGTATTTTTAGTTTTTCGTAAATCAAGTGTAAATAAGGTTAACAACCCTACAATTCGCGTTCCAAATAATCTTCAATGGCTTGCTTGAAAGCAGGCATCAGTGTAGAAAGCTTAAGGGTGAGCGGATGAAGCTCTGTTCTCTGCCAGACATAATAATCCTGCACCAAAGGCTTCCGAAGCCTCACAAGCTCTATCAGTGTAGCCTGCATGTCCGACGGAAATGCACCCGCTTCGCCCGTAATTTCAATGATGTCCTCATAACTGCTCGCATCCCGCAAAATAAACCCATCGATCAAGAAACTTCCAACATCTGTTACCGTTTCAATAGCCAGATGCAGCGCTCTCTCCTGCGCCAAACCTTCCAACAGAGTGGCCTGCCAATTAGCGGCAAGCGAATCCAACGCCGAAGAGATTTCAGTAATCGAATCCAGCCTGACGGCAATTTGTTCACGATTTACATAATACATCAGTCAGTCGCCCGCTTTCAGCCTTGTTTCTTTTTTTTCGCCTTCCGTTTAAGCCATGCCACCATAATAATGCTGCTAAAAATGATGACCAGTAAATATGTCAATATTTCATATACATCTCTCATGTCACTCATAAATCTTCATCCTGCCTCTCAGCTTTCAAAATCAACGCTGACGGAAGCTTCGCGAACTTGCATCATATGCTCAATTACCTTTTTATGTACAGGATGCACTTGGTAAACCTCCAGCGCCTCCAATGATTCGAATTTCGTAATAAGAGCAATATCGTACGAACGCTCAGAATGCACAACGTCAATTCCAACTTCAATTGACTTCAGCACTTCGATTTTGCCTTCCATATCTCTAAGCACCTGAGCGGTACGTGCTACGCTCTCTTCACTGCCATCTTTTAATTTAAAAAAAACGATATGAGTAAGCATTATTTAGTTCCTCCTTTGAATTCGGCGAATAACTTTTGTCTTTTTGTCACATAATAACCTATGCAGTCGCATTACGGCAATCTTTAACACGAAGGGGATCGGTACGTTATGCGCTATCCGGTTACAATTGTTGCAACATTATTTGGACTTGCTATCAGCTTGTTTAACTCGACGGGATATGATCCGCACAATCTTATCTTCTTCATGTTCAGCATTCCCGCATGGGTCGTTGATTTATTTGTAGACGTGCACGAGGTAAACGTGCTGCTCATGTATGCACTTACCGTTATTACATGGGCGCTGCTCGGCTTCGTCGCCGATGTGCTTATTGCACGCGGCCGTGAAAAAGAGCATCAATCTCGTTCAGCACGATAGCCTTATTTTAGGCAAAAAGGAGCCTTTCGGCTCCTTTCTCATTTTTACAGCACATGAATCGGTTAAACCTTAGGCTGCTTCTACAACTAAAGTAGATTCCATCGTCGTGTGTCCTTGACCGCATGGAATGGAACAATAGATCTTGTAAGTTCCTGGCTCTTTAAATTCCAAGTCAGTTTCTGGGTGATCGTTATCCAAAGCTACTTGAAGCTCGTCAATATGTACCCCGTGAATACCGCTTTTATTCGAAAGCTTAAGTCTAACTTTGTCTCCAACCTTAACTTTGTACTCTTTTTGATCAAATACGAAATCATTCGATGCTACAACCTTCAGTAAAGTCATACCCTCTGGCAACGAGGCAGACTCATCAACCGGCTTAGCTGGCAGTGCGAATGTGAGCAAATATAAGCCCAACAAAGACGCCGCTGCAAATAAAGTAAACATAACCCACTTATGCATTGCTATGTGCTCCCCTTTGCGTTCATAATGTCTACCTCTTATATTACATAAGATCGTCCGAAGTTCTCAACCTTAAACTACGGAAAGCTGAAAAGTTTTTTTGTTATTTTGACAAAACCATGAACAATTCCATAATTAGCTAGACAAATACTGTTTTAGCACTCGTTCGGACTCGGCCTTCACAAAACCCCACAGCATAAAAAAACGATGATGGTACCCTCTGCATACATATTCTGCGTGCAGTCCGTCCGCTTCGCGTTTCTCCTCATACACTTTTATGCCCGTCTCCCGAAATTTCCTCCTAATCCCAGCGAGATCAAGCAGTACCCGATCCTGCATGCCGCGCATCATCGATTCGTAAAACCGCGGGAGCTTAATAGCCGAAGTACCTATTACACGTATATCATGATCCAAAATCCGCATGACAATGCCAAGCAGCACATATCGTTTCACCAGCATAAGCTCTTCCTCAGTCTGAATCGGCGGATGACCAGCTGTTCTGACTTTTCCGCGAGCTTCTTCCTCTTTAGCGGCCATTGCCACCCCTCCATAATAAGAACATTTGTTCTTATTATAGCGAGGAGTGAGGATTTGATGCAAGTTTATTTACTTTTTCCTAAAAGTTAACTTTTATTCCTGCACTTCTCGATTTCTTGCAAACCTACCACCCTGTTTCAATAGGATAAACATATTTAAAACAATTTCCCCCAACTCATCTGCATTCCCTGTATAATACATAATGCATAAAAGGTGCGGCGTATAAAGCCATATTACGAATGAGGGTGACAGGCATGCAGATTTTTTTGAAACTTAGCCTAAAACTGCTTCGTTTAAACAATTACTTTATTGTTTTCCTCACATTATTACTTGTATTTGTCAGCGCTACGATCGCATTCCTGCTTGAACCAAGCACCTTTGGCAATTGGTTTAATTCGTTATGGTGGGTGATGACAACGATCGCTACAGTGGGCTACGGCGATTATTTTCCCAAAACGGTACCTGGTAAGGTGCTTGCCATGCTGCTGTACGTATTCGGAATCGGCCTGCTGAGCTTATTGATTGGAAAAATTATCGATTCCATAGCTGAACTTCAGCGGAGAAGAGAAGGTGGAAAATTGAAGTTCCAAGGTCAGGACCATATTATCGTCATTAATTGGAGTAAAAAAGCGCAGCTAGCCGTTGAGGATTTACTAGACTCGAATACGGAGATGTCCATAATTATTATTGATATTAGTGCGAAGCATCCCTTCGATCATCCTCGGGTGCATTTCGTAAGCGGTGATCCTACCTCTGCTGAAGTACTTGAACAGGCAAATGTGCATGCGGCTCGTTCTGCGATTATTTTTGCTGATCCATCTATCGAAGACACCTCGCTCATCGATGGCAAATCGCTGCTCATCGCTTCTAGTATTGAACAGATTGCTCCCGCAGTCCATACAACAGTTGAGATCATGCTTGAGAAGCATATTCTTAATTTCCGACACGTACAAGTAAATGATTTTATATTATCGCATGATGCTGTTTCTAGGCTGGCTGTAAGATCTGCTTTAAAGGAAGGCAATGTAGATATCTTCATGCAGCTGCTCAGCCGAAAATATGGCGAAGACGTATTTGAGATCACCATAGATCCAAGCTGGTCAACCTATGGGGATGCCTTCCATGCGCTTCTGCGCAAAGGGGCTACACTGATTGCTGACCGCACCGACATGGGCATTAACCGCAGGCTCGAAGCACCTATTCCAGCCGCTGCTCGTTTATTCGTTATTTCGAATGACGAGACCATCGCTAAGATTAGATCTGAAAGGCGGTAATTATATTGAATCTCTCGCTAATCTACATGGAATGGTCTGAGCCATTTCAGCGCGTAGAGCGAACCATTACGGAAGCTGCTGTAACTCGTGAAGATATATTTGTTCGCAAGCTCGTTAATGCAACTATTTTCCGCAACGGTTTGTATGAGCATACAGCCAACGAGTGCGAGAACGGCAAACATCATCATATTTATGCAAAGCCCTATAATGAACATGATGATACGGTATACGGGCAAGCCATCCGAGCTGCGCTGTTCGAGTATGTCACCGTCTCTCCTTATATGGAAGTCGAATATTTACTTTGGAACGGTTACCGTTTCAATCCGTGCACACTCGCTCAGCAAGCACCGGCCAGTCCTCTGGAATTTGCTGCGCTTCTGCTTGATCATTACATTGTGAGTGAACAGAGCACCTACGAGACGATTTACACGATTTATGATATGGATCGCAGCAAGATCGTCGTTTTTTTGAAAGGAGTGAACCTGTAAATGTCCGATGAGAACGTATTTGCAGCCAGAACAGACTTGAAAGATATGACTTCGGCAGCAAGTGCCAAATTAAAAGCTAAAGGTCAAAAGGCACTCACCTTTGCTTTGATGCTAACCGTACCCGTCGCTTTAAGCGGCTGTAATACGACAAGTTCAAGAGATTGCGTGGACTACGACAATGACAACTATTGCGACGATGACGGATCGAGAAGCAGCGGCGCATTTATTTCAAAAGGAACATCGAGTAAAAAATCATCAAGCTACAAATCCAGCTCCAGCTCTTCGAAAGGCTTCGGAAGCTCTGGCATTAGCAGCAGCGGAGGGTAAGGTAATATGCAGCGTGTCATCCCTCTCCACATGACTCACGAAAAACTGTTTCAGGGAGAACTGGCTCAGCGTATTCCCTATCATCGGATCGACGGCAAGCAATACTGCCTCCCTTCCGTAATCGGATACACCGAAGCACAATTTGCGGAGCTTCAATCCGCCTCTGAGCAAGTGGATCTCATTTACTCAAAATCGCTGCGGTTTGCGCAGCAGCATTTATCGGATGATTTTTTCAGAGTACAGCTCGGCATTCATCCCGCTCTCATCCAAGCCGCGCGTATCACAACGCCCTCGCATGGAGTATCTAGACAAGATTGGATCGTAACCGCGCACGGTATGAAATGTATCGAAAATAATACGGACACGCCGACCGGAATTCCAGAGACGGCTTTTCTAGGCAATGCGATCATCAGTCGACATACGGCTCATCGCTCCGCCTCTGAACGAATGGATGATGCGCTAAAGGACGCTTTCGAGAGGCTTATCCGCCATTATCGCAGCCAAGGCTTAACAGGTACGATTGCTTGTACCTGCTATGATTGGCATACGGAGGATAAAAGCAATACAGAATATGTGCTGAATGTGATTCGTAAGCTTGGTTATTCCGTTATCTTTGTTCCGCTCGACCAGCTCGAGATTGTAGAGGGAGATGGCTTATACGGCGGCGGCGAGCGCATCGATATTTTGTACCGCCTCTATCCGCTTGAATATTTAATTAATGATACAGAAGCAGATACTGGCCTTGCAGTCGGCGAAGCGCTCATCGAGCTTGTATTAAATGGACAGCTTGCACTCATCAATCCTCCGCAGAGCATCATTACGCAAAGTAAAGGGTATTTAGCGCTCATTTGGGCGTTATATGAAAGGAATAATGAATCGTCAGATGTGCTTGGCAGCCCGCTCTTTAAGGAGTCGGAGCTTGAGGTTATCCGCAAGTACCTTCTTCCGACCTATTTTGAGAATACGGTGTTCGTGCAGCAGCAAATTCCTTATGTCGCCAAAAGCTACTGGGGGCGCGAGGGCAAAGGAACGTCTCTCTACACAGGTGACGGTACACTGGAGACGGAAGAATGGGGAGCTATAGAGGGTGCGGTAGAAGCCGAAGAAACGAAACAGTACTACAGCTCCCAGCCAAAAATCTATCAGCAGCGCTGTACGATGGAAGAAGTCGAAGTACATACCGAGGCAGGACTATTCCATGGCAGCTTACTAACCGGTGCTTATGTCATCGGCGGCAGCTTCGCCGGCCTCCTCCCTCGCGTTGGCTCCAAAATCACAGGGGATTTAGCTTACTACTGCCCGGCCGCTATTGTTGAATAGGTATGGATTTGATGCAGCAATGCAACAAAACTTTGAAGCGGATTCACAAAACTTTAGCGTATGCTTTCGGAGCGAGTTTTGCTTCACAAAACTTTGAGCGTATGCTTTCGGAGCTAGTTTTGCTTCACAAAACTTTGAGCGTATGCTTTCGAAGTGAGTTTTGCTTCACAAAACTTTGAGGAGGGTCAATCATGGATGAATTTTTAAATAATGCCGCTAATGTTGGAATCGGCCTCGTTCTCCTGCTTGTCATTTTAGGCGCAGGTGCATTTATATTCAGCAAATTAACTCGTTATAATGACGGTGAGGAAATTAGTAAAGGCAATCAAGCTGCAGGCATGTATATGGGCAGCAAGCTGCTGGGATTATGTATCATCGTAGCCATGGTTTCATATAGTTCAGATTCATGGGTAACCATGCTGATCTGGTCAGCTATTGGCATAGGCATTCTTTGCCTCGTTTATGTTGTATTCGATTTTCTTACACCGCGCTTTAAAGTATGCGAGCAAATTGCCCAAGGAAATTTAGCTGTTGCTCAGCTTCTGCGCTCCGTCATCATTGGTGTATCCATCGTAATCGGCACGTTCCTGATGTAACAACAGCTATTCAAATGATGAGGGAAAAGGGTAATCATCCAGCAGCGATATCTGCTTGGTGGTTACCCTTTTTTGCCTAGTTTAACTTTACGAGCTGACTCCTTCGCTTCGCCAAAATCACGCTGTAAGCACCTATTTGCGCTTACAGGCAGGTAACCGGGGTTACTTTATCGCTGTAAGAGCAGATACGTGCTTACAGCGACTTTACGAGGTCACGCCTACGCCAAAATCACGCTGTAAGCACCTATTTGCGCTTACAGGCAGGTAACTCGGGTTACTTTGTTGCTGTAAGAGCGTATGCGTGCTTACAGCGACTTTTCGAGCTGACTCCTACGCCAAGATCACGCTGAAAGCACCTATTTGCGCTTACAGGCAGGTAACTGGGGTTACTTTGCCGCTGTAAGAGCGTATGCGTGCTTACAGCGACTTTGCGAGCTAAATCCTACGCCATAATCACGCTGTAAGCACCTATTGGCGCTTACAGACCAGTAACGTTCGCATTCCAAAACCTGCTGCAATCGTTGAGGAATAATAGCTTGCGGCAATAGAGAACACTACATATTACACCCACAACAGGCATTTCACCAAAGACAGCTAACCAGCCTCACACAAAGCCGGTAACTCCTTATAAATACAAAAGGAACCATCGCTGTAATTCGCGTGATTCCTTCGGTGTTTCTTATTCAGCTTTGCTTGCTTCTCCTGCAATGTTGGCGTACGTTTGATTGTTGGGTTGACACCCTGCCAGCTTCCGCGCATTATATCCGGTGTTATGAGTCCTTGCTGCGCCAGCTTTTGTCTTGCCTTTCTTGACTTGCTCATAGACATTATTAATACCCTCCCAAAAAGTTATGTGCTGCTCACTCCCATCTAGTATACGATGAAAATGTCCTTTGTGAAAGTTATTGCTGTACTTGTGAATGTACAAATTCCTTACGCAGCATGGAGAAGACAATGAGCTTAATGAAATTTCCATTCTCTAACTCAAACTCCCTAAGTTTACTGTCTTCTTTAAAGCCAAGCTTAGACAGCAATCCGATCGAAGCCGTATTAAATGGATCGACCTTCGCCTCTATACAATGCAAATTCATGCTATTGAAGCCAAATGCGATAATCGGAGCGGCCACTTCACTCATGATCCCTCTGCGCCAGTAGCTCGGACATAAATCATAACCTAAATCGGTTCGCGCATGTTCCTTCAAATAATGTAAAAAACCGCAGGTTCCAATTACTTTCCCCGTACACTTCTCCTCGATGAGCCATCTAATCCCGATTTGTTGAGCAAAAATCTCCGAATGCCAATTCATTTCCTGCCTTGCTTCATCCTCATCTGAGAAAGGCAATAGCGGCGTATATTGTACGACTGAATTCTTCGAATAAAGCTCGAATAAATCCAGCACATCCCTTTCCTCAGTCTTGCGCAAAATAAACCGTTCAGTTTCCATTCGCGGAAACGTTTGAAATGAAAATGCCGAATCCATCTATTCACCCCCATATTGATTCATACATACCGGAAAAATTCATAATCCTTTCCGTTCATCATAAGCTTGTAAAATGAGTTTTGTGTGAGCACTCGCTATTTATTCATATCCGCGAGAGGAGAATGATCCATGCTAAATCCAAATTTGAACCGCCGTGAAGAAGCCTGCTTCTTCACAACAAATGATCCCAGGATAGATACGTTCATCTATCCTTTGCCTGAAACCTGGTGGAGCCGTCCATATGAATATGAATGGTGCCGATCACTCATATCGCCAAATGATATCGTACTAGACGCGGCCTGCGGCATTCCTCACCCGTTAAAGTTCTATTTAGGAGGCCTTTGCAAAGAGACGCATGCTTGCGATCTCGATGCCCGCATTATCGCATGGGAAATGATCGAGAAGGAAATTGCTCAGGTTATCGGACAGCAGGAGCTTCAGTCAATACTTGCACATCAAGGCTGGTCAAAGGTCCAATATGCTCACGCAAGTATTACTGACCTTCCCTATGAAGACAATCATTTTGACATTATCTTCTGCATTTCCGTCCTCGAGCATCTGAGACATGTGGATCAGGATCTAAGCTTAAAAGAATTCGCAAGAACCGTAAAGCCTGGAGGCAGAATTGCACTCACCTTCGACTACCCGACAGTTGACTTGCAGCAGTTGAAGCGAGCCGCGGAATCTGCGGGGTTAACTTTCGCAAGTGAGTTTGAAGAAACGCCTAGCTCCAATGCCATTAGTTCAACTTTATGGGGCAAATTGTATTGCTACCGAGCGCTGTTGCACAAGCCAAAGTGATTAGTCAATCACAACGTTCATTTACATACCAAACCGAGCAGAACGGCTATTGCTATAGCCGTTCTGCTCGGTTGTTTTCGTACACCGTCGTTCGGTTCCTGCCCTCCGTTTTGGAGCGATAGAGCGCTTGATCTGCCTTTTCAATAATTTCCTTAGCATCCGATTCGCGCCCATTCGCTACAGAAATACCAATAGACACGTAGATCGGACTGCCAGTCGGACTCGCACCTACAGCAATCGCCTCTCTTAGCCGCTCAGCCATTTGAGTTGCCGTAGTAATACTCCCTAGCTTAACCAAAATGCCAAATTCCTCGCCGCCATAGCGGAAGCTAACATCATGACTTCTGAAAAGAGCTTTTAATTGTGATGCTGTATAGATAAGGACTTCATCCCCGATAAGATGTCCATGCAGATCATTAATTTTTTTGAAGTGGTCAACATCCAGTAAAATCAACGCAAATGGAATATCATCGGCAATCCATTCCGCAATAGTTAAGTCAAATGTTTTCCTATTCGCTAATCCCGTAAGCCCATCCAATCGAATCTCCTTATTCAATAAATTAAAATGGTTATTTATACTCTGATTGAGCTGTCTCACTTCATAGATATAAGAGTTCGTTTTCGGCATTTTGGAGCGTATCGCCTTTGTAGATACAATAGCTTCCTCCGAGAAGGCTGCTAATTCAAAAAGCGGTTTGGATATTAAATAAGAAACATACCACGCCAATATCAAAATCACGATGAAAAGCGGAAGTGATTGAAGAAATATTTTCCATATCAGATCATTTAACGGCTTGTTTATAATGGAAATAGGGGTTTGAGCTACAATCGCCCATCCCGTTATAGGCTCGTAAGCGTAGCCCGCAAAAAAACGATCCTCTCGTGAATTAACAATCACCTGTGATCCGCTTTGTCCTGCTAGCGCTTTATTAATGACCTCATTAGTCGTAATTTTCTCTAAAATCCGATCTTCATTTGGGTGAGAAATAATACGGCCCTGCTTATCCGCTACATAGACATACGAGCCGTTTCCGTAAAAATGCTCGTTTAGCAATTTGCTTATAGCATTGACCTCGTCCAGGACGATTGTTCCAGCTACAAAACCAATATACTCTTTACTGTCATCGAATATAGGTGAAGATACGAGTATTAGCAATTGATTTGTAGCTGGGGCTATATAGGGTTCAGAAATAAGGGGCCGCTGCTGATCAACTGCTTGTTTGATTGCGAATGAGGTAAGAACGGTTCCGAGTGCGACCCCGCCACTGTTGAAGCTGGTCGCTGTCACTTTACGATTTGAATCCACAATAAGCAAGGAATTGAAATATTGTTCATTCGCATCAAACCAGCTATTCAGTTCCTTTTGTGATAACATTTCTTTCCCTGCTCTTGCAGCAATGGCATCTATATTGTTTCGAACAATACACAGCAATTCATTCGTATTGGAAGATAGTTTTTTTGCATATTGATAGTTGCTCTCTAAGTAACCAGATGTTAGTGAAGCCTTGTTTGCCGTCCATGCAAAATAACCGCCGATAAGGGCGGTTAATATAACAGAGCCTATTACGAACAATCCTAATACGAAGCGAAGTTTTAAGCCTTTGCGTACAGCCACCATGTTTCCTTCTCTCGTTGCCAAAGTACAGCCTTATTCTAGCCTAAACGGACAAGAAAATAAATAGCCTTTCATTTGTAATGTTTGCAGCCCAGCGCATTGCAGACACCGCATCAGGCTACAAAATATGCTTTAACGCTTCTTTTTGGCTGAGCGGCGAGAGCGATGTTTGTTCTACAAACCGACGGACGCAGCTGGCATCTGTTTTTGCATACTCCCGCAGAGCCCAGCCAATTGCCTTTCGTATAAAAAAATCACTTTCATCCTTCGTAAGGCGTATGTAGTGAAATAATCGTTCTGTATCGGTATTATGCTTATATTTTAGCTGAAATAATAAAGCCGACCTTCGCAGCCACATATGATCCGACATAATCCATCGCTCCGTATAATCTGCTATCAATTCCGGGTATTTCGAAAGCTGATAGCCAACCAAATGGGCCGCCAGAAAATCAACCGTATCCCACCATGAGTGGGTTGTCACCCAACGCTCTAGCCTGTCGATATGTGCAGGCGACGCCTCTTTGCTGTATTTTTCAAGCAAACCCATCGCAACGTAATGAAACTCGCGCTCTTCCAGCTGCCATAGCTGTTCTGCTGTTTGCAGCAGCTCCTCGCCTTTAGGCTTTTCATTTTGCCGCCAAAACTCGCGCAGCAGTTGTGTCCTATCTGGCGTTTTAATGCCCAGAAATACAAATTGACCGCGCATATACGCCTCCATCGGACCTGCCGTCTCCGGATTGGCGTGCTCCCGGAACTTCGCTTCCAATGCCTCTGCAATTTTAGTCATCCAACAACTGCTCCTTTTCTTTGAACCATAACATAAAGCAGCCCCGCCATCAACGACGGTCAGGGCTGCTTTGTAACTGCGATATATAGATTCGATTATGATGCTTCGTCATGCAAATATCTGAAGAACGGCTTATCCACCCAAAATTGAATTGGCGTAACAACAACATTTGGATCAATTGCTTTAAAGCCTGCTACCACCTTGGCAGAATCTTCATTAAGTGAAAAAGGATTTACAGTATAAGGACTGTCCGCATCCGTAATAAAGTTGTTCGTAATAATTTCGTAATCCTTCAGTTCCGTTTGTGAATAGTAAAGCGGCTGCCACCATGATTCAATAATCAGACCTGCTTGACCATCCTTATCTTTCTTTGCATAAGCTAGAATGACATCTTGGAAAGCAGCTTTATCCGCCGCATTAGCAAATTCGAATTCAAGATCATACTCTTTTGCATAATTAATATAATTTCCATTTGCAATTTTCACCACATTCGGTCCTGGAGTACCCCATTCTGCTAGAAAAATAAATGCAGATGTTTTGGGCTCGAATTGTACCTTAGCGTTTAGTCCTTCACTGCGAAGCAAGCCAATAAGCTGAATCGCGTGATTAAAATCAGAATGTCCGTAAATTAGCGATAAGGAATCGACGAAATTAGCATTGAAACGGGAATCCTTAATGTTGTAGCCCGTAATCAAATTTTGCTCCAACGCTGTATTAACAAGCTTTTGCAAGTTCGGCGCATCAATAATATCGGAAGTTTCGTATGCATTGCTTAGCTTTGCATAAATATCGTTGTCGTTAACATAACCGATGTATTTCTTATAAAGTCCTTTTGTGATAAGCACTTTACCTAGAAGCGTGTGGATCAATTGATCGCTTGCTGCATTTTTCGGCTTAAAGTTAGCATGAAATTCAACTGGCAGCAAACCTGTATCTACCGCTGCTGCTACCTCTTGCGCGCCTTTGGTACCAAGCGAGCTGCTTTTTACATTTAGCTTCGTCAAAACTTTGTTTACCTTAGCAGCTGGATATGTATAGGCAAGCTCCTTCAAGTCTGCTGCTCTTACAGCAATCGCAATTGCTACAGAGCTTGTAAGCACTTGATCGCCTTGAATGGCGGGGCCGGACAAAATACCTTTCTCATACAAAGCAGCTGCAGCTGCATACAGCTCGCTCTCAGCTGAGACGTCCGAGAATGTTACAGCTTTGCCCGATGGCTCATAGCTAAGAACAGTTGCTACCGCTTGAATGAATTCGCCTTTTGTAACCTTAGCCGGGAGACTAACATCAAACTTTTCTTTCAAAAACTGCTTATACTGTGCTGCACCATCTTCCTGTGATACCGCAGTTGCAGAAGATGCCGCAAATGCAGCTGATTGCGTGAAAATGATAGAGAAGGACAAGAGGAGTGCTACTAGCAGTTTGGTATATGCTTTGGTATGTTTCATTAACATTGCCTCCATTTTTAATTCCGACATATTTAATCGGGAATAAGTAATGTTCCATAGTATACCAACATAAAATTATATATGTCAATAAATATATTTTATTACTATACAAATATTTACCTTAACCGAGTTATTGCTCCGATGCTCATTATTAAAAAAAGACTGCCCGTCGGCAGCCTTAATCTTGAGTCCGCTATAGATCTTCAAATCCAACAACTGAAAAAATAACAGCGCTGACGACTGCAATATGAATAATTGAGAAAACAACTTGAACAGAAACAACATTTAAATCTTTTCTAGACAATTTAGGGCTGCTCCGTAATTTATATATAGAAAATCCAATTATGCCAGTTACAAGAAGTGATTGTACTAACCATTTTGAAACCGTAATAAAAGCTGGAGTATTATTTACAACCGGAGTTAAAAACCACTGAAATGGCTCGAATAACAATGCTGCCAAAATGAGAATCCATGCCATCAAATGAATCGGCAAAGCTAATAAAATATGGTTACGAATAGCAGTTCTCCTCCTACCTATTGTTCACATATTTCATAGACGCAGCCGCATAGAAAAAAGTTACTTATTTAGTATGTAGGATTATGTGCACTTTCAGTCCAATGATTAGCCCTCGTAATATGAATATCATAACTCATGATTTTTCATCTCCCTTTTGATAAACCAAAAAAATGACTAGCGACATAAATACCATATATAATATATTTTACCATATAAAAGACACGCATGATCAAAGATAATCGAACATTTAAATAAAAAAATAGGAGCTGCTGCCGTAGCAACCTGCTCCTATTGTTAAACAAAAGTAATATGTTAGCTAAATGAAGCAGCAACAAGAGGGAATTCATGTCGTCGTCTATTTTCTCGCTCATGCATTTATTTGCTTTCTTGCTGTAGTGCCCTCATCCGATTATTTCTTGCATTGTGTTCTACCTCTGCGAGTCCCAGCTTCTCCATCAATGGTGGTATGTACATTCCGAATCTCCCGCGCAAACCTTTTTTCAAGCCATACCAACCGCCGATAGGATTTTCAGGTGAACGTCCCCAAGCTTCAACTGTACCCTCCTTAACAGGCTTCTGTTCATCAGCGCTGCCGAGCTCTATCCAGTCACCGTGTTCTTTAAGCATCGCGCTTAAGTCTTCAATGCAACGATAGTCATAATGCAACACTGTTTTGCCTACCGTGCAAACTATGATTTCTTTCCCATCCTTTTCGCCCTTAAACATTTCATATTCAGATGTTTGAGGAGGCGTTTTTAATTTCCATGGGTTCTCTTTGGTACCCTCTGCTATCGACATACAATTCCGCTCCTTTTGCTTTATACTCAAATTTTCTTAGACAAATTACCATGAATCCTTATTGACCATAACCTGTTCCCTATTACTTTGTTCCAAATCGAATCGCTCTCAAGTACAACATACTCGGCTGGTCGCTCCGTGTCAAACTGAGAACTCATTCTTTCATAGGCTTCTGTGTCCGCTTGGCCTATGAGGTTAGTTTGTCATCTATCCATTCAGCATAATGGGCTATACTGGTTTTCATTTTAAGCAACGCCTTAACTGTCTGAATACAAATTGTCATCATCTGCAATGCTTTGAATGTCCTCCGAGCTGATGCTAATGTAAACGTAACCCTCTGCATGCTGCTTTTTTAACGCTTTTTCTTTAAAAAACTTTGGACTGCCCTCGCCAGCATCTTCATCGTAAACGAGCAAAATGCCGTCCGTCTTGCGAAACAACAGCTCGTCCCTCGCCGTAAACTGCCAGATCCCATTATACGGTTGGTTGCTGACTGAGGCATAATAGTCGACTCCTTTTAATACCTGCTGATAAAATTCCTTTTTATCATCCTTCCACTTTTCTTCCGGATTACTGTACGCCGAAATAATAGATAGCCTCAACTGAGGATAAATTTCTTTCAGCGCGATAACGACCTCACAAGCCCACAAATCCACCCCATACTGTCCCGGGGTAATGACCCATTCAAGCCCATCCTCAATAAGCGGAACCAGCTTGTTCGTCAGCACTTTTTTTATATAAACAATGCCTTCATGCTTCTGATTAAAAATATTAAGCTCATGAGCGCGATAGCCCGTTACGAGTAAATTTTTCATTTGTCCAACGCCTTTTCGGATAATTATAGTTTACATCTCTCCAGTGTATGCTATAGTAGAAAAAATACAAATTGAATATTGACCTATTTATTCACTAGGGGGGCCTAACGGCTGAGATGGAGCATATGCTCTGGACCCTTGGAACCTGATCTGGATCATTCCAGCGGAGGGAAGTGGAGCAGCAGCATTCATTCATGCGCGCAAGCCTTGTTTGTTCGTTAGACCCGCTCATTTCCCCTCGGAAATGGGTGGGTCTTTATTTGTTTACTGGGGGAATGTGTATTACCGCTATATTATCACTTCATCACGTAAGCTATTCTTTCAATACGCATACGGATAAGCCTATTTTGTCTAATTTATCGCTGCAAGCTCGTTCAGGAGAATTCGTCTCCATCATTGGTGCGAGCGGTTCGGGCAAAAGCACCCTCTTTAAGCTTATGGCTGGATTACTCCAGCCGAGCCAAGGTGAAATCAGGCTGCATGGCAAGCCTGCCGCGAATCGGCTAGGCAAGGTTGCCTACATGCCGCAAAAGGACCTGCTCCTGCCATGGAGAACTGTGCTCGATAATTGCTTGCTCCCGCTTGAGCTGGCAAGAGGCGCAAAGCCTTATAGCACAGGTGAAATCATGGAGCTGCTTGTACGCTTCGGACTCGCAGGATATGAACATGCGTATCCTGACGAACTATCGGGAGGCATGCGTCAGCGAGCTGCGTTTCTAAGAACACTCGCAACGGGTCAAGAGCTGCTGCTGCTGGATGAGCCGTTCGGCGCGCTAGATGCAATGACCAAACGCGGCATGCATAAGTGGCTGCTGGATTTATGGGGCGGCTTAGGTAAAACAGTTCTCTTCATCACACATGATTTAGAAGAAGCTATTTTGCTAAGTGATCGCATTTATTTATTGACGGCTGACAAAGCGCACACCGTTCAAGAAATTGTCGTCGAGCTGCCGAGGCCACGACATTATGAGCAGAATTATGAACCCGATTTTGTAAAGCTGCGACAAGATTTGGAGCGAAGGCTGCATGAGCAAACTTCTTTTTAAACGATGGCTGAATCATTATGGACTCTTTATACTACTGCTCGCCAGCTTGCTGATCGTGTGGCAATGGATCGTACATCTTGGCTTAGTTCCTTCTTACATACTGCCGTCTCCCACTGCCATCAGCCGAGCCTTAATAGAAGACAGCCGTCTTCTACTAGGCGAACACCTGCGGACAACTTTGAAGGAAGTCGCAATCGGATTCCTACTATCGGTTGTGGGCGGAATTGCTCTAGCAGCAGGAATGCACACGTTCCGCACGCTAGAGAAGGCGATCTACCCATTCGTCGTCATCAGTCAGACGATTCCTCTTATCGCCCTGTCGCCAATCTTCATCATGTGGTTCGGCTATACGATTTGGAGCAAGGTTGCTGTCGTATTTCTGACATCCTTCTTTCCTATCGTTGTCAACACTTATGACGGGCTAGCGAAAAGTGACAAGGAATATCGGGAGCTGCTGCTAACGATGGGGGCGACACGCTGGGATATTTTTCGCAAAATACAAATTCCGATCGCCCTGCCCTCCTTCTTCTCGGGACTGAAATTATCTATCGTCTATTGTGTTGTCGGCGCTACGATTGGCGAGTGGCTTGGGGGCAGTGCAGGTCTTGGCTACTATAGCCGCCGAATGTCCAGCAATTTGAACGCTGATTCTATGTTTGCAGCTGTTTTTCTGTTATCCCTGATCGGCATCTTGTTATTCGGTGCCATCGTGCTTTTGGAGAAAACGATACTAAAGAGAAGAGGAATCAAGAAATGAAGATCAATACAAACATCAAATGGTTTATTCCAATGCTGTCCATTCTACTGCTCGTAATTAGCGGTTGCAGCGGTAATGCAAATGTAAATTCTAATGAAACCAGCTCTCCTACACCGGATCAGAAGCCTCAGCAAATTAGCATCATGCTCGACTGGTATCCAAATGCAGTGCATTCCTTCCTTTATGCAGCTCAGAAGAACGGCTATTTCGAGAAGCACGGCCTGGATGTTAACATTCAAATGCCTGCTGATACGAATGACGCTTTGAAACTTGTGGCGGCTGGCAAGGTCGACTTAGCGCTCAGCTACCAGCCACAGGTGCTCATGGCTCGCGGCGAAGCTATTCCTGTTAAATCGATTGCTGCCATCGTCAGACATCCTCTTAATCATCTGATGGTTCCTGAAGGCGGAAGCTACAAATCGCCCAAGGATCTCGTCGGTAAAAAGGTGGGCTACTCTTCAATTCCACTATACGAAGCGATGATGCGGACGATGATCAAGGATGACGGCGGAGATCCGCAAAATGTAAATATGATAGACGTCGGTTTTTCCTTTATTCCCGCTATCGCCACCAATAAGGTTGATGCAATCATTGGCGGATTTATAAATCATGAGCAACTGCTGCTAGCTAAGGAAGGGCATCCGATGAAGGCAATTAACCCTACTGATTTTGGCGTGCCAGATTATTACGAGCTTGTACTCGTTGCAAGCGAGCAAGGAGTTGCTGAAAAACAAGAGTTGTTCAAAAAATTTATGGCCGCCATTACAGAAGGCCAGCAATTTGTCGCATCGAATACAGAGCAATCCTTGTCCATCTTATTCGAGCACGAGGATCAAACCTCCCCTCTCGACAAGGAAATCGAAACGAAGAGCTTAGACATCCTGCTGCCGCTTATGGACGCGGGTGAACAATCCTTTGGTTATCAAGATCCTGCATCATGGTCCAATGTGCGAGATTGGTTAATAGAGAATGAACTTCTGCCAGCGAATATTAAGGCTGAGGATGCTTTTTCAAATTTGTAAGTAAGACTGATCTTTTGAAGGAGATACGTCGATGAAACGATATCAAGCACTGACGATTGCAGGCTCGGATTCCGGGGGAGGCGCAGGCATTCAAGCTGATTTAAAAACCTTTCAGGAGCTCGGCACCTACGGAATGTCCGTTATCACAGCAGTGACTGCTCAGAATACACTTGGTGTGCAAGGTGTCTATCCGATGGAGGCTGAAGCGATTAGAAGGCAGCTGAATTCCATTGGCGAAGATTTGGAACCCTCTGCTGTTAAGACTGGCATGTTGTTTAGCGTAGAAATAATCGAGATCGTAGCCGCAAAAATAAAACAATATCAATGGAAAAATCTCATCATTGACCCTGTAATGATTGCCAAAGGCGGCTCGCCCTTGCTACAGCAGGAAGCCGTTCAAACACTGATTAAGCATTTGCTGCCGCTCGCGCTTGTTGTTACTCCAAATATTCCAGAAGCTGAGCTGCTCGCAGGTATGCCAATAAGTACGCTCAGTGACCGTGAGGAAGCTGCGCGGATATTAAAGCAAATGGGCTCGCGTTATGTTGTCATAAAAGGCGGCCATGATATAAGCGGAGATCGTCTTGTTGATCTAATCTATGATGGTGAGCGCTTCGTCTATTTGGAAAGCGATCGTATTGCTACTAAGCATACGCATGGCACTGGTTGCACGTTCTCTGCTGCTATTACCGCAGAGGTCGCTCAAGGGAAATCCGTTCATGATGCGATTAGAACAGCCAAATGCTTCATTCAAGCAGCTATTGAAGACCAAATCGGGATCGGCGGCGGGCATGGTCCAACCAATCATTTTGCTTATAAGCAAAGGCAGCTCTCACGAAGATGACTGCTGATCTTATACCGAATGCCTGACAATAGGTCGATTGGAAATATAGATCTAAAATATAGATCTATACTCACCAAATCAGCGCTTTTGGCAAAAATAGGACTAGATGCTAGACTTAATGTGGCCCAAAACCCACCCGATGGCTTTTTATTCGTCATTCCAGTAAATATAGATCTAAATTATAGATCTATTCTCACCAAACCAGCGCTTTAGATGAAAATAGGTCTAGAAGATAGACTTAATATCACTCACAACCTACCTATTGACTCACAATAAAAGCGTTCCAACAAAAAAATGGCGGTGCAAGGATTTCCCCTTGCACCGCCATTTTTCAATTACTGCTCCATATATCTTTTACCAATCATAAACATTTTAAGAAGATAGCTTTTACTTTTCCTCCTGCTCCATCTGCAGCAAGAAGGGCTCATTCACATTGTTCATACGGCTATATTCAGCTTGTGATGCGCCTGGAGCTGCAAGAGCTCGTACCGGAGTAACACCAAAGTTCGTTAACGCTGACGCTATTGTGCAAAGCAGCACTGACATACATATCGCATTTTTAATCATCATCGGTTCACCCATTCTCTAGTATCTCTTACTTAAGTATAGACAAAAAGAGAATAATTGAAATAGACTCTGGGCAGGATATTACCTAGACCTTAGACGGGCAACCAAGGGGACATCTACCATAGATGTCTCTTTTGTCCTAGTCTCAGGTACAAGCAAAAATTAACGATTATCCACTTTCTCTGGATATAAATCATGGTTCATGAGCCGATGCTCCGCCATTTGCTCGTACTTTGTACCAGGCTGCCCCCAATTGCAATAAGGGTCGATGGAAATGCCGCCGCGTGGTGTAAACTTACCCCAAACCTCAATATAGCGGGGATTCATCAGTGCAATAAGATCATTCATAATGATATTCATGCAATCCTCGTGGAAATCACCATGGTTCCGGAAGCTGAATAAGTATAGCTTCAGCGACTTGCTCTCTACCATTTTTTGAGCGGGAATGTATGAGATATAGATAGTTGCAAAATCCGGCTGTCCTGTCATTGGACAAAGACTCGTAAATTCCGGACAATTAAATTTCACAAAATAATCCCGATTCGGATGCTTATTATCAAAGGCCTCCAAAATTTCCGGTGCATAGTTAAACAAATATTGCGTTCCTTGATTGCCGAGCAGCGTCACACCGTTCAGCTCCTCTTTGTTTCTTCCTTCCATGCTCGTTTCCACCTTTCTTACTTTAATTATATTTCAGACACCCTTTTTATTCCCCCATACCCATGTATGAAGCTGCGGGAGAACGTGCACCCGCTTTAAATCAGCGTTTGGCATAACCTTCTCAATCAGCCACTCATAACGCTCTACCAAATATGGAAGCATAAGCTTCGGCTCCGTTTCCTGCAAGTTGCTATTGCCCGCTTGCAAATAAAACGGAACCATCGGGTAGCGTAAGTGAACATAGGTCGCATACTCCAAATCCTCATCATCAAAAACGACGATCTTCAAACTAAAGCTAGTTGACTTGCTTTTCAAATTGGATACGATTTCGTCGAGTTTGGACCAGTCGGTCTTCATACCTGAGCTCGGTGGTTTAGGTGATAAAGTCAGCTCATCAATTGACCAAAACCAATCCTGCCAGCGACTGCCTTGTGTCTCTAGCGCAACGCTGATGCTTTGTTTATGAAGCTCATTCACTAATACGTCCAGCTGAGTGAGCAGCGCGGGATTACCGCCCGAAATCGTTACATGCTCAAACGTTTTTCCGCCGATTCCTTTAAGTTCATCTATAATTTCATTTGCCGTCAGCATTCGTATCTCTTCTTTGCCGCTGCCATCCCAAGTAAATGCCGAATCACACCAAGAGCAGCTATAATCGCAGCCCGCAGTACGAACGAACATCGTTTTGCGGCCAATGACCATGCCTTCTCCCTGAACGGTCGGTCCAAACACTTCCATAACAGGAATTCGTTTGTTATCTGGCATTGTTAGACCTCCATCCGCTTCGGACGATAGATACAGTAGCTCGTCGGCGTTTCTCGGAGATATACTTGAACACACTGAGGCCGATTTACAGTGCCATCTAAATAGCGTTGCACGATGTCGGCAATTGTTCGTGCCACCACTTCAGTCGTAGGAAAACGGTCGGGCAATACATTACTGAAGCTTTCTTCGTCATCATTAAGTAAAGAATGATCGAAACGATCATGAATCAACCGTTTAATTATCGCGAAATTGACAAGAAAGCCTGATTCATCAAGCTCATCTCCCACAACCGTCACATTGGCATAGTACGTATGACCATGAATCTCTCGACATTTACCAGCTTCCTCAGCGGGAACAAAGTGTGCCGCCGCAAAATGAAAATCTTTGTTGAGTTCATAACAATAGCTATGCTGCACTACTGGATAAATCTGCTGCATCATCATTGCTTCACCTTGAGCAGATAATCATCCAGCCCATTCCTACGAAGCTGACAAGCCGGACACTCTCCGCAGCCATCCGCCATTATGCCGTTATAGCAAGTTAACGTCCGTGTACGTACAAATTCGAATGCACCAAGCTCCGCTGCAAGCTCCCATGTTTCAGCTTTATTCAGCCACATCAGAGGTGTATCGATTACAAACGGGTAATCCATCGATAAGTTCAACGTCACATTCAACGACTTCACGAAGATATCCCGGCAATCGGGGTACCCGCTAAAGTCCGTTTCGCATACGCCTGTTACGATATGTTTCGCGCCAAGCTGCTTTGCCAGCACCGCTGCAAAAGTTAGAAATAAAAGATTACGTCCATCGACGAAGGTGGTTGGAAGCTCCCCTTCTTTTTGCTCGATCGCGATCTCTTCTCTTGTGAGCGCATTAGGAGCTAATTGATTAAGTAGAGACATATCCAGTATGTGATGCTTAATCTTTAGTTCCTTGGCAATATCCGCTGCACATTCGAGCTCAAGCTTATGCCTCTGCCCATAGTTGAAAGTAACGGCCTCTACTTCCGAGAATCGCTCCATTGCCCAAAATAAACATGTCGTGCTGTCCTGACCGCCGCTGAACACAACGACTGCTTTTTCCTTTTTCATGCTGCATCTCCCTCTCTTAGTTGAGAAGATCGAGATCGCTTGTCATCCTTCATATGTAGATAAAAAACCAAAGAAACGGCGCGAAGCGTTGTGGAACCCGCTTCGCGCCGAACGCGAAAACGACGATGTCACCTGATGGGACAATCGTTTCGCATAGTTTTTTATAGAGGGAGTTCGCGAACCTCTCCCGATAGCTAATATTGTCTTTAGACAATAGCATCGGAGTTTCTTCTTCAGTTGTTCATTCTCAAAACTATAGCACAGCTTCATCATTAAAGAAACATACAGTAATTAACTGCGACGTGACAGGCAATGCCTACGCGCCAACGTCCTTCAGCTTCGTTAATGTCCTTAGAACATGATCGATTAGATCCGGGATGTCCTCCATTTGCTCTTCGCTAATCTTACGACTAAAGCTCAGCTCAATAACATTCCAATAAACAGGTGCTTCGGAACCGTATAGATAACTAATGGTTTGTGTAGGCTCAATATCCGGCTCCCAAATATGCTGCATCACTTGTTTAATTTCATCGCATTGCTTCGCAACATTAATCATCTGCATGAAAAAACGTATACGCAGCGTACATGCCGGTGTCTCACCCGTCAGCTCCAATATTTCAGCTGCCAAATCCTTCAGGGACGCAGTAAGCTGAATTTCTGCAGACACCTCTCCGTACTCAGCCAGCTTAAATTGAAGCGTGAATTCGCGCGACATAACCGCAAGCTCCAAACGATCTATCCGATTAATGATATCTATCTTTCGATCCAGCGTATCCAAATCATACAGCTGATTCTCGAAGGCTACTTTCAAGTTTTCATAAACAGTTGGATCAAACATCGATTTCCCTCACTTTTGAATACATTCTCGTCTTCGTTATTGTAGTCGATAAGAGCAATAGAATCGAGCCTTCTTAGCTTTTTTCGTGTTTTGAACTATACCAGCGGAAGGTTTTGTAATATTATTGCAATAAAGAAACGGGGTGCAGCAAGGATGAAAATTGCCTTTATTTTATTTAACGGAGTAACTTTCTTGGATTTCGTAGGCTTCTACGATGTGATCACTCGCTTTAAGTATTTTGAAGCAACGAAACAATTCACCTGGGATATCTGCGCACTGCAGGAAGAAATTACGGATGAGCTTGGCATGACAATTAAAGTCAATCAAATCAAACCAGATCTAGCGCAGTATGATCTTATCTTCATACCTGGAGGGCTTGGAACAAGAGCACTGAGATATGATGAGTCATTTACAGCATGGATGAAGGAAGCAGCACAGGCACAATACCTCATCTCCGTTTGCACAGGCTCATTACTGCTTGGTGCAGCTGGCTATTTGACAAATAAAAAAGCGACCACGCATCCTTACGCCTATGATCTATTGAAACCTTACTGCAATGAAGTTATTCACTCCCGTATTGTGCGAGACGGCAATGTCATTACGGCTGGAGGCGTCGCCACTTCTATTGATTTAGGCCTTTATGTCATTGGGCTTTTCTTATCGGAGCATGATGTAAAAAACATAAAAAAACAAATGGATTATCCCTACGAAATGGAAGACCTAGCGACTTATTAATCGTCTACGAGTGATGCATTATCGGTTATCGATAAAATAGACGGAGGTGAAACGTTGAGTACAATTGATACAGTTATCTTTGACCTCGACCAAACATTGCTTGATAAAGAGCAATCTTTGATCAACTTTGCAAAATATCAGTACAAACAATTTTCTTTACATCGTTTCATTGCCGACAAGAGTATTTTCATTGCGAAGTTCACACAATTAAATAACATTGTCATGCCCAAAGAGGAAGTTTATAACGAGTTGATCGAAATCTTCAGTCTGGAGAAAACATTATTTAATACACTATTGGATGATTTAAATAGTAATTTCCATTTATACAGTATCGGATTTTCGGGCTTGAATGAAATGCTTCACACTTTAAAGGCAAGTGGTTATAAATTAGGTATGATTACGAATGGCAGAGAGTTTTATCAAAGAAACAAAATTATTTCACTTGGCATAATGGAGTTTTTTGATGATATTGTCATTTCAGGAGCAGTCAATTTGAGAAAACCGGATCATGCTATTTTTCAACTTTCACTTTCTAATTTGAATTCTTCATCTGAACGGTCCGTTTTCATTGGTGATAATCTGAAGGCTGATATCATTCCTTCTAATGAAGTCGGGATGCGAACGATACTAAAAAGCAATGACTATACTCATAACTATCAAGGTGCTATTTGTAATGATTTATTTGAGATCCCTACATTAATCAAAGGTTTTTTCTAAAAAAAGCGAGAGGACAGCCGTTAAGCTGTCCTCTCGCGTTTCTTTTTAAGGGGATACCTGAGCATTGCCGATTCCAAATTTGAATGAAATCAAATGAGTATTTTCGCCAAAATTTGCGTTAAGCGTGGAATTCCGTATACTAATAGATAGGAATCATATAGGAGCTACTTACTAATTGAGGTGACACAAGTGGACGAATTAAAAAAGGCCTATGAGACAATGGGGCTGCCAGAACTTGCGGCCAAAGAAGAAGTGGAAAAGCGTTATACGATACTTATGCGCCAATCCCGTTCTAGAACACAGCACCAGAAGGACGATGCAGGGGATTCTGATGATTCTTTTGCAAGCGTTACACAAGCGTATCGGCTAATTCTCGATTATGAGGATCGTAAGTTAACGGATGCGTTCAACGAACAAGAATACGGAAAATTCAAGAAAATGGCTGGACAAGCTCAGAAAATGGATCATTTCTGGCGCTATTACAAACTTCACACGCTTGGGGCAATTGCAGCAGTAGCACTTATTATTTATGGCGTGATCAGCTTTATGAACTACCGCGAAGAGCAAGAGCGACTTGCTAATCTGCCGCCTGTCGATTTGAGCATCTCATTCATGGGTAATTACATGTTGAAGGATGATGCGCCTGAGAAGGAAGCAATTGAAACCGCTCTTTTGACAGCGTTTCCCGAATGGCAAAGGTTTGTTTCAACATTAACTTTAGTACCTAAGGACCAACAATCCCAATATGCCTATTTGCAGAAAGCAGTGCTCGTCTTAGCAACTGAGCACCCGGATGTATATATTATGGATGAAAGCATTTTTCAGTGGGTCGGAATTCAGGGGGTACTTATGCCGCTGGACGATCTCGTTAACGGTGAGTTAAAGCCGCTGATGAAGGACGAACTTGCTATGAAGCTGAAGACTGATGAAGATACGGAGGAGCATGTGTACGGTATTGACCTAAGCGCCTCTGCCCTAAGTTCTCAGCTTCCGCTATACAAAGAAAACATGGTTATCGGCATTCGCCCGGATAGCAAAAACCCAGAAAAAGCAAAAGAGTTCATTAAAAAATATTTAGCGACTATTGAGTAGCTAGAAAAGAAAATAACCCGATTCCAACAGCCATGATGATGGTTTGTGCGGAGATCGGGTTTTTTTTGATCTAGACGCAGCTGTTATATGATATGAAGCTTGTGTTCGTGCATCCTAGGCTATCTCACTATTGCTACACTGCAGTTTGTGCAATAGAAACCTCCCAGCAGCTTTCTATCTATCTCCACACTGCAGTTTGTGCAATAGAATAGCTTATTCGCACATACATGAACACTTTTCGGGCTAATTCTACTGCATTTCTGCATTGTAGCTTAGCAATCAAGCACTCATGTTAGGTTTCTATTGTACTTTCTGCAATAGGTAATTATTTTTCTTATACATTATTTGAGATATAAGTCCCTCAGCCATCTCTTCCCCACCGTTGCTTAGATAAAAAAAAGCCAGCCGAATAATTTCAGCTGACCATTTATCATGTCGAGATCCAACTATTCTCTATGCGTTTGATTCATTATGCTCATTCTCACCCAAATGCTTCCGCACTATGCTCTCAATATGCTTCAAATGCTGCTTCATCCGTTCCGCTGCAAGCTCTGCATCCTTCTTTTCAATCGCTTCAACGATATCGTAATGCTCATTATAGAGCCGCTCCGCTACCGATGTGCTAGCATACAGCTCAACCCGTCTAATATCGTGAATCGCCGTTTCGATATGATTCATAATCGATTCAAACAGGCGCACCATAATCGAGTTATGTGTCGCCTTCGCAAGCGTCAAATGAAATTGAAGGTCCAACCTTTCCCCCTCGGTCTCATCGCCCGCTACTCGCTGCATCTCTTCAATTAAATGATTTAACAGTCTAAGATCCTCATCCGTACGTTTCACAGCTGCAATGGCGGCGCCCGAAACCTCAAGTGATTCACGAGCTTCCAACAATTCCAGTACCGTTTCGCGGTTCATACGGAGCGATGCGAGCTCAGGAAGCTCCATATCGAGCGGTGCGCTGCTGATAACGCGACAGCCTCCACCTTGCCGAATGTCGATCAGCCCCATCGCTTTCAGTGCGCTAAGCGCTTCACGGGTTGTAGAGCGTCCAACACCAAATTGCTCAGACATTTGCTTCGTAGAGGGCAGCTTATCTCCGACCTTCAGCTTGCCGTCTACAATAAGACGCTTAACTTGTTCAGTTATTTCCTCGTAATGATTTCTCTTCGACAGCTTCTCTACTTCTAATAGCGGAATAATGTCTCACCTCCCATGCGTGAACGGTATACGATATCTTTTAACGAAGCGGTGTCGTTTCTAGTCCAGACCGCGTACGTTCACAGCTAACCAACTAACAACGCATATACAATACCAGGTCCATGCACACCAATGGTCAAGTCATTCTCAATATCGGACGAGCGGCTTGGACCAGTAATAAAATGAATACCAGCTGGCAGTTGTTCGCGCCCAGCTTCATCAAACGTCACGAGCACTTCGCCAAGTCTCGTCTTCAGACGTTCAATCGGGACAATAATGATAAGCACAGTCGGCAGCAGGCTGACGGACCGTCCTTTGTTCGGAGCTGATAATACCGTGACTGAGCCTGTATAAGCAACCGCATGATCCGCAATCACGATGCCAAAATCAGCTTCAGCCGCACGTGCACGCCAATGCTGCTCAGCATCCGTATTCCAAACCGAAACCTGCGAATTTGTCAGCGAGCCTTCAAGGTCGAGCTCATCAAGCTCCGGTTGATTTTGACGAATGATATATTTTGCACTCATTTCCTCAGCCTTCTGCACGATAAAGGTTTTCGCTTCATCCATCGATTGAAGACGGGCTACGTGACCGCCAACCGAGAGGAAATTGTCCGTAAACTGATTAATTCGTTCCTCTTCCGTCCATTCAAATTCCTTCCAGAAATCAGGAGCCCCGCGAAACGGATGCTGCGGCTTCTGCACCATTCTTGGATGTCTGAGCTTGGCAGCAATATCGTTCATAAAATGCTCCTGTTTCGCCCGTGATTCCACTTCAAGCTTCTCCAGCCACTGTTTATGCGTATCAGCCATGACCATGCCCTCCTTTACCCTGCTTCTCTTCAAGCTCACGATTTCGCACAAGCTCCTCCATCCGATTTTGCATCGACGGCTCCATCTGCTTTAAGCCCTGCTTCAGCTCTTGATCAAGCGTATCCCAACGTTCGCGGAACGACTCCTTCGGCAAGCTAGGCGTAACACGGTAAGTGTTCCAGCCTTTCAGCGGACCAAGCTTCGTCTTAATAACTCCACTGCGTACAACGAGCTTCTGACCAAGCTTGCCCAACCGTAGAACGCCGCCAAGGCGGGAGGAATTTCCCATGACGGTCGCAAAGCCCTGCATGCCGATGGACTCTATTTTGCTGCCATTTCCACTCTCTACTTTACGCCTGCGCAAATATACGAGCATATCGTGAAGCGGTATTTTGACCGGACAAGCCTCATAGCAAGCGCCGCATAAGCTGGAAGCATTTGCGATATCATCCCATTCAGCGATGTTTTTGTTCAAGGACGGTGTAAGTACGGCCCCGATTGGACCGCTATACGTACTGCCGTAGGCATGACCGCCAATGTGGCGATAAACAGGACAAGCATTTAGACAAGCGCCGCAGCGAATACAATTGAGCAGCTCTTGGAACTCGGGATCACCCAGCTGCAGGGAACGTCCGTTGTCGATAATAATGATATGCATTTCGTCTGGACCATCCGCATCCGCTGAGCGGCGCGGGCCGGTAATGCCATTCATATACATGGTCAGCTTTTGACCCGTTGCCGAGCGCGGCAGCAGTGTAGCCATAACTTCAAGGTCAGACCACGATGGGATAATTCGTTCCATACCCATTAGCGTAATCTGGGTTTTTGGAACTGTGCTCACCATACGGGCATTGCCCTCATTCTCAAAAAGAACCATCGACCCCGTCTCCGCAATCGCGAAGTTACAACCCGTCATGCCGATCTCTGCCTCTAGAAACTTCTCGCGCAGCTTCTTACGAACGAAGCCGGCAAGCGCCGTCGTATCCGGCGGCAGCGTATACCCTGCCTCCTTGGACAATAAATCAGCGATTTGATAACGGTTTTTGTGAATGGCTGGGATGACGATATGGGATGGCATTTCACCTGCAAGTTGAATAATATATTCGCCTAAATCGGTTTCAACTGCCTCTACCCCGATGGTTTCAAGTGCATGATTAAGATGCAGCTCCTCGGATACCATCGACTTTGATTTGACGACCGACTTCGCATTCGCATGCTCAGCAATATCAAGCGTAAGCTTAACCGCCTCCTCAGCCGTATTCGCAAAATGGATATGAACACCGTTCGCACGAGCATTGTTCACAAACAAGTTCAAATAATAATCCAAATGTGCAATGGTATGAAGACGGATTTGCCTGCCGCGCTCCCGCCATTCTTCCCAATTCCCATGCTCTTCAGTCGCTTTTTTCTTCCCATTGCGCAGCCTCTCCGTTGTGAAACGTACTGCTTTGCGCAGAAACTCGTCATTGAGGGCAAGATCTGCTCTTGCTTTTACAGTCGCTTCCGTTTTTGCTCCAGCCATACTTATTTCACCCCTTCGTATAGAAGCTCTGCCAAATGCATAACCCGAACAGGTTTATCACGATAGCGCAGATTTCCAGCAATGTTGAGTAAACAAGCCATATCGAGTCCGACTAATACTTCCGCATCCGTCTCCAGCACATGATCGACCTTCTCCGTTACCATTGCCCCAGAAATATCTGCCATTTTGACGGCAAACGTTCCGCCAAAGCCGCAGCAGTCCTCCGCGAATGGGAGCGGCACCAAATCAAGCCCTTTTACATTCTGAATAAGCGCAAGCGGCTCATCCTTGACACCAAGAATCCGGCTGCCATGACAGGAAGGATGATATGTAACCTTATGAGGAAATACCGCCCCAACATCCGTAACACCGAGCACCTGCACTAGAAACTGCGTGAACTCAAACGATTTACTCTGGAGCTTATTGGCACGTTTATGCATAATCGGATCATCTTCAAACAGCTTCGGATAATGATGAATCATTCCCGTACACGAGCCTGATGGTGAAATAACGAAGTCACTGTCTTCAAAAGCATCCAATATCGTCTTCGCCGATTCCCTCGCTTCCTTCCAGTAACCGCTATTAAAAGCCGGCTGTCCACAGCAGGTTTGTACCGTAGGAAACTCCAATGAAACGCCATACTTCGCCAGCAAGCGTACCATCGCTTCACCGACCCGAGGATATAATGCATCGCTTAAACATGTAATAAATAATGAGACCTTCATACCCGCACCCCTTTTAATTCTATTACACCTATTATATCAGGTTGTCAGACAAGTTTGAACAAAAAAATTTCAAGCTAAAGATAAAACACGCTCGTTTGGGATCTCCTGCGTTAATGACTCGAGGCGTAAGCACAATTTGGAGATTACAGGCACTCTGGAATGTTACTATTAGTTCAGTAAGATCACATATGCGCTTACAATACTCTTTCGAGAGTAACCAAACTGCCAAATGGCTCTGTAAGAACGTATAGGTTCTTACACTCGCCAATGGATGTTACTTTTCGAGCTGTAAGTTCACATATGCGCTTACAGCTCTCTTTCGAGAGTAACCAAACTGCCACTACGCTCTGTAAGAACGTATAGGTTCTTACATACGCCGATGGATGTTACTCTTCGATCCGTAAGATCACATATGCGCTTACGGCACTCTTTCGAGAGTAACCAAACTGCAATTTGGCTCTGTAAGAACGTATAGGTTCTTACACTCGCCGATGGATGTTACTTTTCGAGCTGTAAGATCACATATGCGCTTACGGCACTCTTTCGAGAGTAACCAACTTGTCAGTTGGCTATGTAAGAACACATAGGTTCTTACAAACGCTGAAGGATGTTACTTTTCGAGCCGTAAGATCACATATGCGCTTACAGCACTCTTTCGAGAGTAACCAAACTGCAATTTGGCTCTGTAAGAACACATAGGTTCTTACATACGCCGAAGGATGTTACTTTTCGAGCCGTAAGATCACATATGCGCTTACGGCACTCTTTCGAGAGTAACCAAACTGCCACTTGGCTCTGTAAGAACACATAGGTTCTTACAAACGCTGAAGGATGTTACTTTTCGTGCCGTAAGATCACATATGCGCTTACAGTACTCTTTAGAGAGTAACCAAACTGCCACTTCGCTCTGTAAGAACGTATAGGTTCTTACACTCGCCGATGGATGTTACTTTTCGAGCTGTAAGATCACATATGCGCTTACAGCACTCTTTCGAGAGTAACCAAACTGCCACTTGGCTCTGTAAGAACACATAAGTTCTTACAGACGCCGATGGATGTTACTTTTCGAGCTGTAAGATCACATATGCGCTTACGGCACTCTTTCGAGAGTAACCAAACTGCCACTACGCTCTGTAAGAACGTATAGGTTCTTACATACGCCGATGGATGTTACTCTTCGATCCGTAAGATCACATATGCGCTTACGGCACTCTTTCGAGAGTAACCAAACTGCAATTTGGCTCTGTAAGAACGTATAGGTTCTTACACTCGCCGATCGATGTTACTTTTCGAGCCGTAAGATCACATATGCGCTTACAGCACTCTTTCGAGAGTAACCAAACTGCCACTTGGCACGAACAAGAAGGCGCTGCGCTTCTGCTGAAGCCAGCGCCATCTATGTTCTATACCGTCGTTACAGAAATCTGTTTTTCCTGGAGCTGCGACAATAACGCATCAGACAAACGCCCATCGGTAATGATGGCATTTACCTCATTCAAATCTGCTACATGCGTAAATGCTTGAACCCCAAATTTACTGGAGTCGGCGACCAATATGACTTGATCCGCCATTCCTATCATTTTGTGCTTAATGCGAGCTTGCAGCTCATTCGACTCACTCACACCGCGCTCCAAATGGACGCCCTTGCACGAGAAGAACGCTTTATCTACATGGTACGCATCAAGAGAACGCTCAGCTAACGGACCAACATAAGATAATGATCGCGAGGCCAAAATACCGCCTGTTGAGATCACCTCAATCTTCTCTTTGCTGCTCAGCTCCATCGCTACTTTAATGGAATTGGTGAGTACCGTCAATGGGATATCCGGCATGCTTGCCGCCATATACCAAGCAGTCGAACTCGCGTCAAGCAAAATACGATCCTGCGGCTGAATCAGCTTAATCGCTTCCGCAGCAATTCGTTTTTTCTCCTCTGCATGAGTAATCTCCCGCTCGAAATATGGAATTTCCGGCTGCTGATCCTTTACGCTAACCGCACCGCCATGGGAGCGGCGCAAACGTCCGGCTTGCTCCAAGCGATCAAGGTCACGTCGAATCGTTTCCTCGGTTACCTGACATAGCTCGCTCAGCTCCGTTACTCGGATGCTGCCTCTCTCATTAACTAGCTGTACAATTTTGTCATATCGTTCATGGACCAGCATAGCGTACCTCTTTCTTACTCATATTTATTTTCGCTGTTTAAGCGATTCCTGTTTTTACTTTAAAAGAAGCGTATGCATTTTCCCAAGCTTCATGCTGCTCCGGCTCATACACATCAACCGGGAAAGACTCCCGTATGACCTTTCGCGCTTCCCAAATGTCCGTAAGCTTGCCGCTTGCGATCCACTGCACGATCATGTTTCCAATTGCGCTGCCTTCCACAGGTCCAGCCCATACCGGCTTGCCGATCGCATTCGCGGTCCATTTGCAAAGCAGTGTATTCTGAATGCCTCCGCCAACCATATGCAAACCGCTGAAAGCTTGACCAGATACTTGCTCTGTTAACTCTAGCACATTTCGGTACTTCAAGGCTAAGCTCTCCAAGATACAGCGAACAATCGCTCCTGCATCTGCCGGCGCAGTCTGCCCCGTCCGCAAACAATATTCCGTTATTCTAGCTGGCATATCACCCGGATGCAAAAACAATGGATCATCAGGATCAATGAACGCTGCGAATGGCTCTGCCTCATCGGCCAGCTTAACTAATTCGGGGAAAGTGTATGAAATTCCTGCCCGTTCCCACGAACGTCTGCATTCCTGCAAAATCCACAGTCCCATAATGTTCTTCAATAAACGATACGTGCCATAAACGCCGCCTTCGTTCGTAAAGTTCAATTGCTGCGCCAGCTCGTTAATGACAGGTGCATCGACCTCTGTTCCCATCAGTGACCAGGTGCCGCAGCTTAAGTAAGCAAATGACTTTTCAAGCGCAGGAACTGCCGCCACAGCTGAGCCCGTATCATGCTCTGCCACTGCGTAGACAGGAACGGATTCGATGCCGAGCTCCTCACAAAGGGAAGAGCGCAAGCCGCCTACCTTCGTTCCCGGCTGAACTATCTCTCCAAATAACTCAGGAGAAATGCCAATCGAACGAATTAACTCCTCGTCCCAGCTGTTAGTTAACGGATTATACAGCTGCGTAGTCGTTGCATTAGAAAATTCATTGAACATTTCTCCCGTTAAAAAATAACGGAGTAGGTCCGGAATCATCAGAAAATGTTTGGCATCCCGCAGCAGCGGAGAATCCGCCTTTTGCAAACCAGCCAGCTGGTAAATTGTATTAAACGGTAAAAACTGAATACCCGTCTTCGCAAAAATCGCTGTTGCCGTCAACTCTTCGCCAACCTGCTCCATCACACCATCCGTATGATGATCACGGTAATGATAAGGGTTGCCAAGCAGCTCTCCGTTGCTCCCGATCAAGCCAAAATCAACGGCCCAAGAATCAATCGCAATGCTATCCAGCTTTATGCCGCGATGCTTTACTATGAGCAGTCCTTGCTTTAACTCATGAAGCAGCCGCAAAATATCCCAATGCAGCCGATCACCGATCTGCACCGGATCATTCGAGAAACGATGCAGCTCCTCAACCTCGATCTTGCCGTTATTCAACCTGCCGAGCAGCGCTCTTCCGCTGCTCGCCCCGAGATCGTAAGCGAGGATGGTCACCAGCTGGCACCGCCCTTGCCTCTCACCAATATGCCTTTGCCGTAGCTGCTGCTTAGGTATGCTTTCATAGGGTCATGAGGCAAGCCCTGCTCTTCGCGAATCGCGTGCAACAACGGCGTTACATCAAATTCGAATGCGCGGCGAACAGCGTCTTCAGCACCTAGAACATCGTGGCGTTCAGCAGCTTCATTTACTTCTTCGTGATTAATAAGCAACGCTTTTGCAAGCTGTGTTTGCACGTTCAGTACAGAGCGCAGCATTGCTGGGATTTTTTGCTCGATATTGTGTGATTGGTCAATCATATAAGTAATGCTCTCCGCATTGCCGCGAACAGCTGCATCCGAGTCGCCTGCTGCGCTCAGAATTTGATAGAAGATCAAGAACAGCTCATATGGATTAACGGAGCCAACAATTAGATCATCATCCGCATATTTGCGGCTGTTGAAGTGGAAGCCTCCAAGACGCTTCTCATCCAGCAAGTAAGCAACGATATGCTCAATGTTTGCGCCCGGCAGATGGTGACCCGTATCAACAAGCACCTCCGCTTGCGGTCCTAGCTTTTGCGCCAAATTGTAAGCCATTCCCCAATCGGCAAGATCCGTATGATAGAACGCTGGCTCGAAACATTTGTATTCAATTAGCATACGCATGTCAGGCGACATCGCATTGTACATTTCAGCCAATGATTCCTGCATCCAAGCCTTACGCTTGCGAATATGTCCTTGACCTGGATAGTTTGTACCGTCCGCGAACCATAGGCTGAATTCACGCGAACCCGTTTCCTTTGCGATATCTACGCATTCAAGCAAATGATCAGTTGCTTTCCGGCGTACAGCAGCATCGGAATTCGTTACGCTTCCTAACATATAATCCTCATCTTGAAACAGATTAGGATTTACCGCCCCAATGGAAAGTCCGAGACCTTCCGCATGGTTTCTTAGCTTGCCGTAATCTTCAACCTTGTCCCAAGGAATGTGGATAGCGACAGACGGAGCAATTCCTGTCAATTTATGAACCTGTGCTGCATCCTCGAATTTCTCGAATGGATTGCGAGGCACGCCTTCCTTCTGAAACACCTTAAAGCGAGTACCCGAGTCTCCGTAACCCCATGATGGCGTTTCGATTTTTAGCGCTTTCAATTTAGCTTTTACTTCATCTATATTAATGCCTCTAGCTTTCTGTTGTTCCTCAAAAAACGTATAAGCGCGATCGGACATATGAAACACCCTTTCCTATTTACAAGTTATTTTATTGGAAAAGCCATCGTAGACATTAGCGTATTCTCTGCTTGAGTAGAGTCTAATCTGCTATATTGTACAATGATCGGAATATTGCTTTTCACCTCTATGGCGTAAGGAACGCCGATCGGAATCGACGCCCCTTCCTTCATTAAGGAGCTCGTGCGAATATGATTTGTCCGTCTGCCCTGAACAACAACCAAAATATCTTCCATAGGCTCGCGATCCTCAAAATAAATTGTAATAAGAACATGCGCTTCTTCCGATGCGCAATTCAGCACGCATATCGATTCATGGCTGGTAAGTGCTCCCGTGCTCTCTGGCGGTATATAGCCGTCTGGAATATACCAATACTTCTCGCCTCTGGCTTGGAACATATCGCAGAATCCTCCTATCGTGTGAATGCGGCAGGCACGCCGCCGTCAATCGTCAACATGCAGCCTGTCGTTTTGTCTGCTTTGGATGATGCAAAAAATGCAATTCCTTCGGCAATATCGCGCGGATAAATGTTTACGAGCAGTGTCGTCCGTTTGCGGTAGTATTCTTCCAGTTGATCTGGCTCAATTCCGTATGCCGCTGCGCGTTCATTACGCCAGCTGCCGTTCCAAATCGCAGATCCCTGCAAAATCGCATCTGGCAAAATCGTATTGACACGGATGCCGAACTCGCCGCCTTCAGCTGCAATACAACGTGCCAAATGTGCTTCAAGAGCTTTAGCAGAGCTGTATGCGGAAGCGTTCTTACCTGCGTACACTGAATTTTTCGAACCGATAAATACCATGTTTCCGCCAATGCTTTGCTGTTTCATCAATTTAAAGGCTTCGCGTGCTACCAAGAAATATCCAGTACCGAGCACGTTCATATTGAGATTCCATTCCTTAAGTGAAGTCTCATCGAAAGGACTTGAAGTAGCTAGACCTGCGTTGTTGACGATGATATCCACTCCGCCGTAAGCAAGTGCTGTTTCTGCATAGGCAGCTTTAACCTGTTCTTCGCTAGTTACATCCATTTTTACAGCTGTTGCGCGGTGTTCACCGAATTTCTCGTTAATTTCAGCGGCAACCTTTTGTGCGCCTTCCAGATTAAGGTCAGCAAGCACAACGTGTGCGCCTTCTGAAACGAGGCGGCGTGCTGTTTCGCTGCCGATACCGCCAGCGCCTCCTGTAATGAAAGCTACCTTGCGTGAAAATTCCGTTTCAGCTGGAGCAAGTGACAATTTGTAAAGCTCAAGCGGCCAATATTCTACGTTATACGACTCATTCTCACTAAGCGATACGAAATCACCTAATGCTGTTGCGCCGCGCATAACTGCAATTGCACGGTGGTAAAGCGCACCGCTGACTTGTGCCATTGCCCAGCTCTTGCCTGTGTTGATCATACCGATACCTGGAATTAGAATAACGCGCGGCGCTGCTTCAAACATCACGTCGCCTTCATTTTTGTTGCGTTCAAAATACGCTTGATATTGTTCCTTGTATGCTGCGATTCCTTCTGCTAGTTTCGCTTTCAATCCATCAATATCCTCGGCATTAGGTGTCCAGTCAATAAATAGCGGCACAACCTTCGTATGCACCAAATGATCCGGACAAGCTGCGCCGACCTGCGACAATGTCGGAGAATCGTTGCCGCTTACGAAAGCTAGTACATCCGCTTCATCATCAAATGTCAAAATCATCTTCTTAGCGTCGCTTACTGCGCCGCGAATCGTCGGCATTACTTGTGCCGCTACGCTTCTGCGCACATCAGCTTCCAGCACCTCATGCTTCACGCCGCCGAACAATGAAGCTTCGTCAAATCGAGATTCGATGAATGCTTCCGCTTCGGAAATGATTTTGATCGTTTGCACGTAACATTCCTCACTTGTCTCACCCCAAGTAACAAGGCCATGCTTTTCCATAAGAACAAGCTCGGCATTCGGATTTGCAAGGACGCCTTCTGCAATCATTTTGGAAAGATTGAAGCCCGGACGAACATAAGGAACCCATACAAAACGATCACCGAAAATTTCCTTAGCAAGCGCTTTACCATTATCCGCACAGCACAAGCTGATAATAGAATCAGGATGTGTATGATCTACGTGTTTAAATGGTAGAAAAGCATGCAAAAGCGTTTCAATTGACGCGCGCGGGTGCTTCGAATCGATCATGCAGTTGACGAGGTAAGCAACCATTTCTTCGTCGGGCATTTCTGAACGCTCGAACAACGGACGAATATCATCCATGCGCAGGCCTGTAAAGTTACTTGCCTTCATAGAAGCAAGATCTGAGCCGCTCCCCTTCACGTACATTACTTCAACTTCACGACCGCGGAAGTCCTTTACGATCGTTTTGCTTGATGTGTTTCCACCGCCATAATTACAAACTCTGCGATCCGTACCAATAATGTTGGAGCGATAAACCAGCTCGGCTAGTCCGCCTTCAAGCTGCGATGCTTTTTCGTTTTCCCATAAACTTTGTACCATAAATATACCTCCGAATGATGTTTTGAATGTATTTGAATCGATCATATCATATTTGTTTATGTTTGAATATACATATTTCAAACATAAACGGAAATAAAAATAAAAGGATTGTGAAGTTAGGACAGGCACAATCTTCAAAAAAAAGATGCTCCATAAGGTCGCATAAAACCTTTAGGAACATCTTTGTTTCATCATATATAAATACATCCGTCATTACTGACAGCGCAGTGTCACTTCAATATCTTGATTATAGTTCCCAAATCCTTTGCCAAACAAGGTAACTCCACCACAGTTTCTCGCTGAGGCACTGCATGAAATACGGAACAATATTTCTTTATCATAGGCTAGCATGAGCTCGCTAATCGTAACATCAGACACTTGAATCCCGTCAATGAATGAACCTTGCTGGTTAACACGAATCGTTTTCATTAAACCGTTTTGGATGTTTTTGTGCCACCATTCCGGGGTATATAAGCCGCGCGAATGACCAAAATCGCCAGGGTAAGTCCACGTGCCTGTTCCAACACCATTTATCGTAAAAGCGATGTCAGATGGAAGGTGATCCACACTGCAAGGGGTATCCGAACAAATTTCCATCGAGATTTCGAGTGATTCCGGTGCTTCGTTATTCACCATATAATTCGGAATCCGATATTCAACGAAGCCTGAGCCGAACCATAGAACCTTAGCATGAACATGCTCTGGATCAGCAAAATAACGCGGATCATCGCACATTCCGATCATTTGAGAAGCAGATGCAAGGCCGCATGTCGGCTTAATTTGATACGACGAGTAGTGACCTACTGGAATCGAAACCGTGTAACGCTTCGTTTCGTCCAAAGCCGGTTCACTCTTAAATACCAGCATCGCTTGCGAAAGCTGGAGATGACAAATTTTTTGCATGCCGCGCTTGCCTGCCACACTCTCACTGCGTACAATTCCTGCTTCCTCCAACATATGTATATGCCTCGTTACAATAGGAGACTTTATGTCTAGCGCCTCGGATAGGCTCTTTATATTCATTGGTTGAACGCCAAGTAATTCAATCATTTTAACCCGCGTATGAGATGAGAAGCATTCAAGAAACTTCATATTGCGACTGCTTACTTCAATTTCCATTACTGCTCCCCCTATGTATCGAACTAATTCCCACTCATTATATAACTATAAAGTTAACCTTTCAATCGTTACACCCCGCTCGTCTTGACTTCTCGAACAGATTTAACTAAAATTAACGGCGTATCCATAACTTACATCATATTTAGTTACCCAATTAGTTACCTAAATGAATCGTTACGGTGCTATCGGTTCATTCAAACGTTTAGAGAAGCAGGATATTAAAGCTATTCTAGAATTATCACTTTCAGTGGAGGTTATTAACGATGACGAATGCACGTACAGAGCATACAACGTTGAATAATGGTGTGACTATGCCTTGGCTTGGACTTGGAGTATGGAAAGTAAAGGATGACGGTGAAGCTGAAAGAACGGTAGCTTCTGCCATTGAGGCAGGATACAGAAGCATCGATACTGCAGCGGCTTATAATAATGAAGAAGGCGTTGGGGCCGGTATTCGCAATAGCGGCATCGCGCGTGATGAAATTTTTGTTACGACAAAAATTTGGAATGCGCATCAAGGCTACGAGTCATCGCTGACTGCATTTGAAGACAGCAGAAGGAAGCTTGGTGTGGACGTCGTTGATTTATTGCTCATTCATTGGCCCGTTAAGGATAAGTACTTGGAAACATGGCGCGCGCTTGAAAAGTTATACCGTGATGGTTACGTTCGCGCGATCGGAGTCAGCAACTTCCAAATCCATCATCTGCAAGATGTGATTATGGCCGCTGAATTTGCTCCTATGGTCAATCAAGTGGAGTATCACCCGCTGCTCACTCAAAAAGAGCTTCACGCCTTTGCGAAGAGCCGCAGCATTCAGCTCATGGCTTGGAGCCCGCTTATGCAAGGAAATCTGGATCACAGCGTTCTCGCAGAGATTGGCGCCAAATACGGCAAATCGCCTGCTCAAGTGGTGCTGCGTTGGGATCTTCAAAACGAGGTCGTTACGATTCCGAAATCGGTGAATCCGGTACGCATCGAGGAAAATGCGAATATTTTCGATTTTACGCTAACAGCAGAGGAAGTTGCTCAAATTAATGCACTTAATAAAGACCAACGCTTCGGTCCAGACCCTGATAACTTTAACTTTTAATAAATACTTATGAAAAAAAGAACGGCTCCGTCCTTGTTTCAAGGGACGGAGCCGTTCTCGTTCAGCTTTCTTACGAAGCATTGTAGGCACTTAGTAAGGTATAGCGGTTCGGTCTTACGTGATGCGCTTCCAGCAAGCTTCTCATGAGCAGCTCTGTATCAACACCAAGCTCCTCCGCCGAAGTCGGTCCGCCAACTTGGTTCAACCAGCTTCTGATTTGGCTCTCATCCGGAAGTGCGGCAATCGCCTCACGCACCTTCCCAGGGTTTGCCGTAAATGCCAGACCTGCTTCTTCCATTGCAAGTCGGTGATAAAGCTTGGAAATTTCCGCACAAGCTACTCCAACCTTCGCACCATGCAGCAGCTGTCTTTTGCCGAGACGAATATATTCCATTTCCCAGAAATGCGATAGATGATGCTCTGCTCCTGATGCCGAGTGTGACTGTCCGAACAAGAGCATAGCAAGACCCGATTCAATTAGTGCTTCTATAAGAATACGTATCCCTTGCTCGTCACGACTAGCGATTAGTTCAATATTGTCCACGCATTTGTTAAGCGCAATACGCGTAATTTCAGCTACCTCTTCGGAATACGGTTCCCCGCCTTCAGCTGCGCCAAAACTCCAATCAAATAGTGAAGTATATTTGCCTAACATATCGCCAAAGCCTGCTGCTACCATAACAGCAGGTGCCTTTGCGAGAATTTCCAAATCTGCAAATATCGCATCAGGTCCAATTGCCGCAATCGTCTTCTTCTCGCCTCGAATGATGATCGGCGCACCTTTGGAATTAAAACCGTCAACGGATGGCGCTGTTGGTACCGAAACAAAAGGAATGCTCGCTGTATACGCGGCATACCTAGAAATATCATGAAGCGTTCCTGAACCAGCTGCAATGACGACCTGCGCTTTGTGCAGTTGAATATCCAGCAGCAGCTGCACGATTGACGCCTCATCAGCAATGACATCACCTTGCTTGTCAGGCTTAATGAGCGTCACATGAACAGCAATACCAAGTGCCGCAATTGCTTCCTCTAGTATTTTTCCAGCGATGTTATAAGTGATCGCATCAGCAGCGATAATGACCTGACTATATTGCCGATCCTTCATATAAGGAGCAACTGCATGAATAGCTCCGGCTTCGACAAGCAAAGGGCTGATTTCGATCGATCGCAACATTTCTTCATCAAAACCTGCGGCTAGCTGTTTTACTCTATCGATAAGGGAAGACATTAGCTGCGCCTCTTTTCACATTTATTATATTTTAATTTTGCTAAGGCAGCCATTTCAGCTTTGGATCACTCATTATTATTACTTCCTTGCTGCTTCCATAAAGTCGGCAATTTGCACCTTTTGTCCGGTCTTGGCACTCTCGAGAGAGGCTAGTACCATCGCCATGCTGTATATATTATCGCTGCAATCCGTTTCCGGCTGCCGTCCATCCTCTAGCGCAGCGAACATCTCATCCAAACAGCCCTTATGATGCGTATTAATCATATCTGGAAGCTGTGATTCTACTCTTTCATATTCACGAATAAATTTGCCGGATTGATCGCTGGCAGTCACAATCTCTGCATATGGATTTGCATCGCCTTCCCAAATCGCTGTACCGTGCTCACCGGTAATTCTCCAAGATGCTTCCCATGTCGTAGGCACGCCCTCTGCACACCATGATCCGCGATAATTAAAGACAGATCCGTCGGACATCTCAAAGATACAGATCGCATTGGCATTTCCTGCATACCAAGAACCCGGAGGATTAAACTCATGACAATATACGGATACTGGATTAGCACTGATGATAAATCTTGCCTGATCAAAAGTATGAATCGCCATATCCAGCAGCAATGGACTGTCCATCGCATCGCGGAAACCGCCAAAATGGGCTCCTAAAAAGAAGTCTGCGCCTACAAACCCTGGTTTGCCAATCGTACCATCTGCTATCAATTGCTGAAATGCCCGAATACGAGGGTCAAATCTTCGATTTTGCATAACGGCATGCGTTCTGTTCAACTCGCGAGAAGTTCGTACGATAGATTTGCAATCACTCATCGTTTCTGCAAGCGGTTTTTCTCCAAACACGTGACAGCCATGCTCTAGAGCAGCCATACTGATCGTATAATGGCTCGCGGGAATGGTTACATCGAATACGATCGTAGCCCCTGTCTCCGCAATCGCTTGTTTAATATCGGTAAAGGTCGGACAAGTGAGCCCCTTACGCTCAGCCATTGCCTGTGCAAACTCTTCCTTAATATCAACAAGCCCAACAATTTCGATATCTTCCCGCTCTTTGGCATAGTCGACCCACGTATTCGCCATTCCTCCGCAGCCGGCAACGACTACAAGATGTTTAATTGCCATTTCATTCACTCCTTATCTATTGTTTTAAACTGGATTAGGGACAAAATCTCCGCCGCGGCACTGTTTCAAGTAGTTTAATGCGTGCACCTGACCTGTCATTTCCAACTCATCCTTATAAACAGGATCATGCCAGCCTTCAATATCTATCGTACCTTTGTAGCCGTTCTGTCTCAAAATAGTAATGATATCCTTCCAGTTGCTATCGCCGAAACCAGGTGTCCGATGCCATACAAACTGCTCCTTGCTATGTACGCCATGTTCCTTCACAATATCCCATGCAATCGTTGCATCTTTGCCGTGTACGTGGAACACCTTGCGCGCCCATTTGCGCAGCTGTGGAATGGGATCAATCAAGCTGACCATTTGGTGGCAAGGCTCCCATTCCAATCCGATATTATCTTCCGGCACCGCATTAAACATAAGCTCCCACGCCGTAGGGTTATGTGCAATATTCCAATCACCAGTTGCCCATGTACCGCCCATATCACAGTTTTCAAATGCAATTCGTACACCTTTATCTGCTGCTCTCCGAGTAAGCTCGCCGAACACTTCCTTAAATTTAGGAATCGACTCGTCAATCGGTTGATTCGTTATACGCCCAGTGAAGCCAGATACCACATCAGCTCCGAATAAATGAGCATGATCGATTAGCCTCTCCCAGCTAGCAAGCGTGTCCGCATTATTGCCTTCACCGGTCAACGGGTTTCCGAATACGCTTACAGCCGGAATGATAAAATCATGCTCATCTGCGAGCGCTCTTACCCGTTTAGCCATTTCTGCGAGATCCGTGCTGCCCGTCGTTTGCCAAAATGTTAAATTAAACGATTCAAATCCGTGCTTTACGATTTGCGGAATTATGTGGTCAGCATTGCCTCCGCCTACAAGTGTTCCAATTCTTAATTTATTATTGTCCATTGTATATCACTCCAATATTGGCTTATAGTATTGTTAACAACTCCATTATAGCTAGGCATTTCACATATTTCTCTATACAATCTTGTGCATTACTAGTCTAATCTTGTGTTGGAGGTACAGTATATGACCTATCCGAAGGAACTATGGGAAAACACTCGTCTTGAGCATAAATCTTATCCCATTCAGCTATTTCAGAATCGCTGTCATAACGTAGTCCCTCATGATAATATCCTCTATTTGCACTGGCATGAGCATTTCGAGATCATCGTCATGAGAGAGGGGAGAGCTCTCTTTCATATCGACAGCCGCCCATATATCGTCAATGTAGGAGATGTCATAATCATACCTGCAGGCGGACTCCATGTCGGCTATGCTCTCAGCTACGAGAATATTCATTATGATTGTGTTGTCTTAAACGCATCCTTCTTCAATGATTGGGTACACGACCCTGTGCACGCACAGTTTGTCGCCCCTTACTTGGAAGGACGTCTTCGATTTCCTGTTATGCCGTCTGAGCAGGATGAAGCTTGCCTTCACTATTACTCCTTGCTGGATGAAGTAATCGCCGAGCTTGCGACCAAGCCTCCTGCCTATCAGCTCATCGTTAAGTCGAAGCTGCATGCTCTATTTACGCTGCTCTCTCGCACCTTCATTGAGCGGCAGCTAGCTGGTAAGCCAGCAGAGCCGTATTTCGGCAATCGCGATCGCTTTAAGCTGCTCATTCAGCGGATTGAATCTGATTTCCGCGAAAAAATAACGATAGAGCAAGCTGCGAAACTTGTAAGCTTGAACCCCTATCATTTTTGCAAGCTGTTCAAAAAGTTGACAGGGCGCACCTTCGTCGAATACGTGAATGTCAGCCGCATGAATGAAGCCGAGCGACTGCTTCGTGCAAACCATGATACGATCACTGAAATTGCAGCGAAGGTCGGATGCGAGAATCCGAACTATTTTACGAAGCTGTACAAGCAGTACAAGGGAATGACTCCATCACAGGCACGAAAATGATAACTAATTAGCAAAAAGGGTCTGTCCTATAAGTAGATCATCTACTTTGGGGATAGACCCTTTTCGCTATTCCGCTGTAATTATAATTAACGTTCGACTTGATTAGCACTCCAAATCGGCTTCCGTTCTCCGAGCAGCGGGAACTCGCCTACTCGCAGCCTTGCGCTGCCATAAGGCACCAGCTCAAGCTCTGTCACCGGCTGGTCCTCCGTATCCGATTGATAAGGCGGTGTACCTGCATTATTGCCCTCCATCCGCCATTCTGCAACTAGCTTACCGCTTGCTTTCAAGCGAATCGGTGCGACAGCTGCATCGAACGGTTGATACGGTATCGCATGTTCACTCACCGAAACTTCAAAGCTCGTATCAGCGAGCAGTCCATACTTCCATGCTGAACCCGGGTAAATTTCCCAATCGTGGAACATCTCGCGCTTTCGGAGCAGCTGCCAATTTTCTACAAGCGGCAGCGCATAAACGAGCGGTCCTCTTTCTACGCTTACTGCATACAAATTGCGAGAAATAGTACGAACCTCCATTGGGAGATTAAGCCGCAGCTTATCACCGTTTCGCCATTCACGTTCAATTCGCGCATAACCGTTAATAGGCTTCAATTCTATTATTTCTCCGTTAATTAGCAAGCTTGGATTTACTGTCCACTCCGGCATACGTAGTGAAATTGCAAAACTAGCAGCGCGATCAAGCGTAAGTTCAATCGATACTTCATCTCGGAACGGATATTCACCGCTCACGCGCACCTCCACTGCTGCACCGTCCGCAACGGATGTTCTGATATGGCAAGGAGCATAAGAGACAGCTGCCAAACCGCCGCAAGCATCAGTCATCCATAGATGAGAAGCAAACTTTGGCCATCCTTGGTGCATATTTGCCGTACAGCAGCCAAAATTCGGCTGTAATCCGAACAGGTTGGCATCGGGACCATTGCTCCAATTTCTAGGCGCGACATTACAAATAATTTGATTCACCTGCTGGTCGTATTGATGCGAAGTCCAGTCCTTGGAGATGGTAGCTGGAAGCGCGTTAAATGCCACCTTCTCCAAAATGTCACCGAAACGCCCCTCACCAAAAATACGAGTAAGCTGCTCCATCGAATACATATATTCAACGACCGCGCAAAGCTCAACGCCTTGGCTTGGATGTGTACCCGACAACCATTCATCGCCGGAAAACATACCGTGCGCTTGTCCATGATGAGTCATTAAACTGTCGATGCCGCGATGAACCGCATCATGATGAATCTTCTCACCGTATAGCTCATATAAAATCCCGGGCATCTTAATGCCCATTGCCACATTCACGACATGCGTACGCCAATCCCATTGTTCTACCTTTCGCCAAAATGGGAAGTCATGAAATATATCCGTCCACTCCAATGTTTGAGCCGCAACGATGTCAGCCAGCTTCAACAGCGATTCATCTGCTGTCTTCTTATATAACCACAATATACTTAGCAGCATTTCGGAACCGCGTGACTTCGCCCAGCCGCGCAAAGGCTGTTCCTCAATCGTCGAGCTTACATAACTGAAAAACTTGCTTAGAAATGGAACAATTCGCTCGTCGCCTGTCGCTTCCTCATATTGCATCATAACCTTTAGCATGATCATGAAATGCCACCAGTCCTGCTTCTTATCCAGGTCATTATTGACCGTCGTAATACGTGCAGGGCCAAAAAATCCGTTCTCCTGTTGACTTGCGAGCGACCATTCCACCCACTTATTTGCCTTCGCAATGAGACTCTCATCACCTAGTAAATAAGCAAGCGGTAATAGTCCATCCAAATAATAAGGACCACGCTCCCAGCTCTCGCCATCTCCGCCGATCCAACCATTTTTCGGTCCTACATCCACCCAATGCTCCTCCAAATGTCCCGAAAGCCCATCTGCTTGTATCCGAAGCTGATTATATAGCCAACCTTCAGCCTTAATGCTGCCAAGCGGCAGCGCTCCAAATGCTTCATGTAATTGTCCCATGCTTCCTCTCACTCCTCATACCGTTGTGACTGCATTCCGAATATACCATGCAGGACAGGCCCGTTTGGATAGCTGATCCCAACTACTTTTTATCCAATCACAACATATAGTTTCCACAAAATATTTACTCGAACTACAATCATCGCGTATGATTATTCCATAGTGATAACGGAAGGAATGAACTCTGAATGTTCCAATTCATTTGTCCCCCTATGCCCCATTTTATTCATGGCGGTGAAGACACTTATCCCGTACTCGGCAGGCATGCTGATCGATCTAATATTGGAGTATTCGATCTTATATTTGTTACACGAGGTTGCTTGTACATGGAGGAAGAAGGACAGGCCATCAACATTTCAGCAGGACATTACGCTATTTTCCGTCCAGATTGCTCACATCGAACAACCAAGCCTTGCAGCGAGGAGACGCATTTTTATTGGCTGCACTTTCAAACGGTTGGTAAGTGGAGCATATCGAATGAAAGGCTTCCGTTTGCAATTACACAAGAGGGTTCTCCTTTTGTTCAAATCGAATATTTCCCTTTTCAAATTCCACAGCAGAAGGGGCTGCTTGTTCCCCATCTCATTGAAGAAAAAATACGAGTGCTGCTTCAGCTGCAGGAGCAGACCTCCGCTCATTCACGCTTTGAACAGCAGCAGCTCTTTCAAGTATTGCTCCAGCTGCTGCTAGAGCAAAATCATTCAGCGGCAGATAGCCCCTACTTGCAAATCGCAGAAGCGACTGCTCTGTTTTTGCGGCGAAATTATCAAGACCCGCTTAGCTACAAGAAGATGGCAGAAGAGCTTCATTTTCACCCAAATTATATTGCCATCTGTATGAAAAAGACTTTCGGGTGCACGCCGCTTGAATACATCACTCGCCACCGAATTGATCAAGCAAAGCGGCTTCTCATTCATACGAACGAGCCCATCGGCAAAATAGCCCAAGAAACAGGCTTCGGCTCCTTTCCTTATTTTGTCCGCTGCTTCACAAAGCACACGAGCACGAAGCCGAAAGCATTTCGCATGCAGTATCGTTCCAGGTAATCTAGTAAAAAACATGTTGCAACTTCCATAATTTTCTTTATACTTAATTGAAATTCACTAATGGAGGTGTTTGCAATGTCTGTATTACACACAGAAAGATTGTTTCTCAGACAGCTGGAACTAGGAGATGCCCAGGTATTGGAGTTATTGATTAACGATCATGACATTGCCAGCACCACCTTAAATATTCCATACCCTTACCCAGAAGGCGGAGCTGAAGCTTTTATTATTCGAAAGGCTGAGGAAGCTGCGCGAGGGGATTGTTACTCATTTGCCATTATCAACAAAGAAAACAATCTGTTTATGGGATGCATTGGCATAATGATTAACCATAATCATAAAAGAGCAGAGCTTGGTTATTGGTTAGGTAAACGTTACTGGAATCAGGGGTTTGTTACGGAAGGCGTCAAGCGAATTGTGCAATTCGGATTCGAAGAGCTCGCGCTTAATAAAATTCATGCAGCTGCAATGACAAAAAATCCTGCATCTTCGAATGTTATGAAAAAAGCAGGTATGCAGTACGAAGGCACGTTCCGACAGCATTTTCTAAAGTGGGATGTGTATGAGGATATCACTTATTACAGCTTTTTACGCGAGGATTATTTCAAATGATAGACTAGCAGTATGACTACAGAGAAAAAGAGGCCGCCTGCGGATTTTAACCGTGAAGGCGGCCTCAATATTATATGACAAACTATCCTTAAATAACGCCCTTTTTCAAAATCAGATTCGCGTAAAGCGCGCTTTCCCCAGTAGCAATTACCGCATAAGCCTTCTTCGCCCGCTCATAAAAGGTGAAACGCTCAACCTGCTCGAATGGATCTAAAAGACCAGTACGCTGCTCAATGATCTTGCCATACTGCTCCCAAATCGGGGTTTCCACGGTATCACCAGGCATAACCTGCATGAGCGCTGCCGGCTTGGCAACATATTGATCGAGCGGGAATAGCTGCAAAATCGCATCAAGCAGCGCGGGTACATCATGTCCATCTGCACGAATGAGACGCTGAGCGTGGCTAGCCGCGGGGAAGTTACCGTCCGCTAATACGATTTCGTCGCTATGCCCCATCTCACTGAGCACCTTTAGAAGCTCGGGAGAAATCAGTTTCGGTATACCAATTAGCATGCTTGCCTCTTCCTTTCATTATGAAAGCATTAACGAAAGCTACAGCTATATTACAGTCGTTAGAAGCTCATACGCCTTAAATGCTTTATTCCACTCCTCCGAATGCTCAGGTGCAAACGGTTCAATTGGAAACGATGCTGCTACAAGCTGGCGCGCTTCCTGAAGATTAGCACATTCGCCTAGCGAGACGAGCTGCATCAGCATGTTGCCAATCGCACTCGCTTCTACGGGTCCCGTCCAAACTGGGCGTCCGATCGCATTCGCTGTGAATTGGCACAACAGCCTATTCTGAATGCCTCCGCCAACCATATACAAGCCAGCGAAATTCTGCTCAGACAGAGTTTCCATTTGAGCAAGTGCTTGACGATACCTAAGCGCCAAGCTCTCCAGAATACAGCGTGTAATCTCGCCCATGGACTGCGGAACCGGTTGCGACGTTTGATGGCAATAGGCTTGAATACGTGCAATCATGCCAGTCGGCGCATAGAAAGCAGCATCATCGGGATGAATAAAACTGCGGAAAGGTTCCGCCTCTTCGGCTTGCGCGATGATTTCGGGAAACGATAACTCGTTGCCCTGCTCCTCCCATTCTCGCTTGCATTCTTGCAATATCCAAAGTCCCATTATATTTTTGAGCAGTTGATAGGTTCCGCCTACTCCGCCTTCGTTGGAGAAATCAAGCGCCTGCGCCTCTGGCGAAACAATTGGATTTGCAAGCTCCGTGCCGAGCAGCGACCAAGTACCGCACACGAGATAAGCAAAGCTTGAATTGCCGTTAGCAGGAATTGCCGCAACTGCGGATTCGGTATCATGTGTTCCTACTGCAACTGCAGTCATCGGCGGGACATCAAGCTCCGCGCATACTTCTGGTGTTAATGGACCAATCTGCGTACCCGGATGAATGGGATTAAGAAATAGCTTACTCGGAATACCAAGCTGTTCCATTAACTCCTTGTTCCACTGCTGTTCCTTTGGTCGATAAAGCTGCGTCGTCGTCGCCATCGTGAACTCGCACACCTTCTCGCCTGTCAGGAAATAAGTAAGCAAATCCGGTGTCAGCAGCAGCGTGCTTGCAACCGCAAGCTTCGGCGATGCCGCTTTCTTCATGGCGTAAAGCTGGTTGATCGTATTAAAGGGCATAAACTGTAAGCCGCCTTGCTCATATAAACGATCTTTGCCAATCCGTTCATTTAGCTCTTCTACTATTCCATCTGTTTGTGAATCACGGTAATGATAGGGATTGCCGAGCAGCTCGCCATTCTCATCGAGCAGGCCAAAGTCTACCCCCCATGTATCAATGCCGAACGTTTGTGGAGCGTAGCCTTCTTGGAAGGCTTTGCGAATGGCAACCTTCAGCTCCTGAAGCAGGCGTAAAATATCCCAGTGCAGATGTCCGCCAACGGCTATCGGCTGATTCGGAAAACGATGAATTTCTGTCACCCTCAGCTTCTTTTCTCCACCTGCCTCATCTGGCAGCAGTTCGCCGATCAACGCTCTGCCGCTGCTTGCGCCCAAATCAAACGCCAGCACAGTCGCGAGCTTCGTCATGCTTAGAGCCTCCTCTATTAAAAAGCTAACGTCTGCCTAAGTCGACAGTAATTACTTCATCTTTTGCAGCAATTCGATGCGGTACGCTTCGCTCTCCAGCGATGCGATTTCTTCAAATTCTTCTTTCGTGAGCACCTTGGGCTCGCGAATCGCTTTGGCAATCAAATAAATTTTTGTACTTTCCTCCACAACCTCGGTCCGGTAGTAAGCCTCTCGCAGATTGCGTCCAGATGTAACGAGACCATGGTTTCCTAGCAGTACTGAGCTGGCTTCATTCACCTTTGAAACATAGGCATCGGCAAGCTTATCCGTCGTCGGAAGCACATAAGGTACATATACCGTTTTGCCAACGAGAGCAGCTTGATCGGGGAACATGATCGGAAGCTCCTGCTCAACTAAGGTAAAGGCTATGCAATAAGGCGGATGCGTATGGACGATTGCTCCAATATCCGGGTTAGCACGGTAAGCATATAAATGCATCAACACCTCAGATGAAGGACGAAGCCCGATATCCGTAATTTCCCCGGACTCAATATCTACCTCAACCCATTGATGAGGCTCCACCTCATCAAGAGCGAAGCCGCTTGGAGAAAGATACATTTTACCTTCGAATCTTGCGCTAATGTTTCCGCCTGGTCCAACAACCAACTTGTTCGTTACTGTTTTGCGAGCGTATTTGCATAGCTCGTTGCGAATGTCCGTGCTGCTCATTGTAAAACCTCCGTTTTATTTATAAATAGGCCCGAAATTTTGACAAGCTTGATAGTCTGCGCTCTCTGGATTCGCCGTACCGAACAATCCCCATGCTCTTGGACGGAATACGCGCTCACTTGAAACGTTGTGCATATTAACTGGAATCCGCAGCATCGAAGCGAGTGTAATTAGATCTGCTCCAATATGTCCGTAGCTAATGGAGCCGTGGTTCGCACCCCAATTATCCATAACCTCGTATACTGAACGGAAAGCACCCTCGCCCGTCAATGTCGGAGCAAACCAAGTCGTTGGCCATGTCGAATCAGTACGTTTGTCGAGCGTATCATGTACATCCTCTGGCAGCTCAACCGAATAACCTTCTGCAATTTGAAGTACAGGACCAATTCCCTTTACCAAATTAATACGAGACATCGTCATCGGCATGCCCCCGCGTGTTAAGAAATCAGATGAATATCCGCCTCCGCGGAAATATTCGACAGAAGCCGGACGCCAAGAAGTCGCATCCAGACATTTCTGAGCCTCTTCTTCCGAAATATCCCAGAACGGCTTCATAACAGGCTGGCCATCCTTCGTCTGTTCACCTGTTCCATCCAGCGTAGCTGGACCTGAGTTAATTAAATGAAGCAGTCCGTTTTCTGCTGCACCTGTGAGCTTATGTCCCGTCACACGCTCTACTGATTCTGGGCTCCAGTACGTTCTTACATCGGCAAAAATTTGAGCTGTATTCGTAAGCAAATATCCGAAGAGCATGACCGCACCGTTCAAGCTGTCATTTTCTGTTGCTACGATATATGGCGCACGAATGCCATTCCAATCAAATGATGAGTTTAGCATCGATTCCATGAAATCGCCGTTTGGAAAATGATCCGTCCACTGCCGCTGCCCTTGAAAACCAGCTACAATTGCATTATGACCGCATGCTTCCTCACCGAAGCCAAGCTCAGCAAGCTTAGGATTTCCAACCATAAGGTCGCGAGCGATTTGTGTCATTTGAACGACTGTTTCCCAATCCTCATCCTTGCGCTCTCTTGATGTCTGAATAGCAGCTGGATTATTATCCGGTCCTTCTATACAGTTTTCCTTCACCCATGAAAGCGCTCTCTCGAATTCCGCGGTATCATAAATCTTCTCTTCCATACGACGCACAAATTCGGTCATGTCTATATATTCTGTACGCATGCCAAGATACTCTTGGAAGAAAGCATCATTTACGATTGAACCAGCGATACCCATCGAAACAGAGCCCATCGACAAGTAAGATTTTCCACGCATATAAGCAACTGCAAGCCCTGCTTTAGCAAATCCAATCAGCTTGTCTTTCACATCGAACGGAATTGAGGTGTCGCCTGAATCCTGAACGTGCTCGCCATAAATACCGAACGCTGGAAGCCCTTTTTGTGCATAACCGGATAGGACAGCCGCCAAATATACAGCGCCTGGACGTTCCGTACCGTTGAAGCCCCATACCGCCTTAGGAATGGATGCATCCATATCCATTGTCTCTGTACCGTAACACCAGCATGGCGTTACTGTTATCGATACCCCTACGCCGGACTTGGCAAATTTATCAGCGCAAGCAGCTGATTCAGCTACTCCTCCAATACAGCTGTCTGCGATTACACACTCTACAGGCTCGCCATTTGGATAACGCAAATGCTCCGATAACAGCTTGGCTGTAGCGATAGCCATGTTCATCGTTTGCTCTTCTAAAGATTCACGAACCCCTTTGCGTCTGCCGTCAATCGTAGGTCGAATTCCGATTTTTGGAAATCCAGTTTGAAAACGAAAACTTGTATCCATACTAATAAAACCTCCCATGAGATATAATAATGTTACCGATAACATTAAAATAACAAGATTAAGGCTTGATGTCAACGACTACTTTTTTGTATGATAGATTCTAGGATTTATCAATAAGGGGACTTTGATATGGTAACGATATATGATGTAGCGGCTAAAGCAAGTGTGTCCGCTATGACCGTCTCCAGAGTTATCAATAACACTGGTAAAATAAGTGAAAAAACAAGAGCGAAAGTAACACGTGTGATGGAAGAGCTGGGTTATGTGCCGAACCAAACGGCAAGAAGTCTTGTTCTCCAGCATACCAAGCTGCTATTTCTGCTTATAACTGATATTATGAACCCTTTCTATACGACGCTTGCTCGCGGCGCAGAGGATGCTGCGAAGCGCTCAGGGTATCGACTGCTGTTCGGAAACAGCGATGAAAACCTGGAAAAGGAAGCTGATTATGTTACGACCATCCTGACGACTCGTGTAGATGGCGTTCTAGTCGCACCTGCTGGCGATCCCTCACTTCCCCATTTGAATTCGTTGCGAAAGCATAACGTTCCCTTTGTACTACTGGATCGGGAGGTTCCGGGAATTGAATGCGATATCGTGCTTGGTGACAGTAGAGACGGTGCTAGAAAATTGGTTGAGCATCTTGCTGGGCAAGGACATCGCAACATTGCATTCGTAAATGGATCTCCATCCATATCTAGTGCCCGTTTGCGGCTGCTCGGCTATCAGGATGGCATGAAACTTAATGATCTTCCATATAACGAACGTTATGTATTCGAGACAAGCTTTGGTCCCTTAAGTGACTTGACGGAGATGGGACAATGGCTGGATAAGCTCTCCCCCCGGCCTACCGCAATTGTAGCGGGCAATAACGTGCTTGCCGTAGAAATTTTACGGCTGTTTCGCGAACGGGGAATAACCGTTCCAGAGGATATGTCTATCGTTTGCTTTGATGATCTGGGACCTTACTCCGAGGTAGAACCATTTCTAACCGTTGCAGCGCAGCAAGCCTACCAATTGGGCTACATGGGTATGCAAATGCTCGTAGAGCGTATTCAAGAACGAGAAACCATACTCCCTTGGAAAAAAATCGTTTTGCCAGCAGAGCTGGTCATCCGTAGATCGGTGAAGGATAACACTCGGCACTAGACGTTCCCGCTTCTTGTACTTATAGAAAAGGGGCTGTCCCAAAGGGGTAAACTTTTTAAGTTAATTACGATTGAGTCGCCTTGAACTATCATGAAAACGGCCCTGCAGGTCTAAGCCCGCATGGCCGTGTTTGGATTTTTATCGATCGCTAATTTCTTCAGCAGATTGTGGGCAAGGGAAAGTCACCCGACCTACAAGCTTACTTTTTGTAAGTATCGAAGCAGAAATCTGCGAAATCCTCGATTGTTCTTCACGTGACCAAGCACACTTTCCTGATCGTAATCCCAGTTGTTCATCTTACGTATGTCGGCTTTACACGCTTTCGATTTCTCTTTGTGGTGTAATACATTTGACCAGCGCTCTGCGTTCTTCCTCTTCCAGATAAGCGTAGTTTTCTTCGCTACCGTATCCTGCATCTGCGATGATCGTTCCGGGAAGTTGCCCTACTGTTGCTTTGACATTTTCCAGATGGGGTTTCAGGCATCGGGGTCGGTCTTACTTAAACTATTGTGAATGCCCAAAATTTCTTGTTACGTTTCATATTTCTGAAGGCGAGGAAACAGATCCTTTCGCACCTCGCGCACGGTTTGCAGGTCGAATGATTCTGGAGAAGCGCCAGCGGTCGCCTTTGTTCGCGGATTCCTTCCTCGGACAATTCAATCCAGGAATCCGCGAACAACAGCGATCGGATGAACATTCGACTGCGTAGTGAATTTGGGAGCCAAATTTGCTCTGAATAGAAAGGGGCTATCCCATCGTCATCTTTGATGACTTTTGGGACAACCCCATTTTCCTGAAAACGACCAATTCTACACAAATAGATCTAGAAACTAAATCTATTATGCAACATTCCGCCAATGTGCCTCTAAAGCGCCGGATTATCAGTAATAGGTCTAGAAACTAGACCTATTTCCCTGAAAACGCTCAATTCTATACAAATAGATCTAGAAACTAGATCTATTACGCTGCCCATTCCGCCAATGCGCCTCTAAAGCGCCGGATTATCGGAAATAGGTCTAGAAACTAGACCTATTTCCCAGAAAACGACCAATTCAACACAAATAGATCTAGAAACTAGATCTATCATGCTGCAAATTCCGCCAATGCGCCTCTAAAGCGCCGGATTATCAGTTACCATTACTTTTAGGGAAATCCTCTTTCTATTTTGCTTATAACAGAGAAGGCTATAGCTTTAAGTTACTCTAGATCCTTCAAATCGAGTAGCTAGTCCGCTTTGGATTTCAACATTTTTATCAAAGACTGTCGCAAACACCTGCACTCTATCAAGAGCTTGTAATTGTACGATACCACCAGCATCAATCATGCCGCTTGTATTTGTAAAATCTTCTTGGTCTAAAATTCTTGGTACACCATTTACTCTTATTTCTAAATCAAGCGTAAATGTTGTCACAGTTACCGTTTGAAAGAAGACACTCGCAAAGAGAGCGTATACACCTCTCTGTTTAGGGCGAAATGTCGAGTTTGCAGGATTATATTCATTGTTGAGATCTAATTCCTGCACTTGATAAAGAACTTGGGCAGTCGTACCATCAAGAAGATTTTGATCAATACCTGAAACCGCTCGGAATGCGGAATTACGTTTTCTTACCGGTCTGCAGATTGGCTTCTTACTGATCCGTTTCCTGCAAATTGATTTCTTTGTGACAGTTTTTTTGCATACTACCTCTTTGCAGACAAACTTCCTACCATCTGGCTTTACACTCTTTATTCTTGTAATTGTCATGCGTTACCTCCTTTTTTTTCACTTTTTTTTGCTATAAACAACTCTACTAGTTCTAGCAATACGTTATTATATGGATCGATTAGATTGATAGAGACGGTACATGCCTACAGAAGATTAAACAGGCTATGCATGTTATCCGCCTGTCACTTACGGCAAATAAGCTGCTTGCAAGCCTATCAGGTTCCAGCCTTTCTTTTGCTCAGATGCTTCTCTAGCAATTGTTTGTTTTCTAATATATTCTGATCAACTGGAGCATACGAAAGAGCGATCTCATTATGCTCATAGGCTTGTTCTAAGTGACCAAGCTTGCCGTAACATGCCACTAGCTGCAAATGGGGAAACCATGTCCAAGCCATATCATTGATGCCGAGCAACCGATTTTTCGGTTTCTCCAGCTTGAGTGCCAGTTGATACCAGTTAACCGCTTTCTGAAATTCGTTGTTCTCTTGAAAATAATAAGCGATTCGACATACGTAATCGGCACGCGGGATATCGTAGTTGAACGTCTTTAATAAGGCCTGCAGCTCTTGCTCTTTATTGCCAAGCTCGTGATTACAGTGCGCCATTCGATCACAAGATAACAATTTATCTTCAAAATAGATTGATGGTTTATCAATTATGGTTTGATAAATCTCGATTGCTCTTTCGTAATAACCGTTTGCAGATAGTTCCATTGCAAATTGTAATAATTGTCGATCCGAGAGAGCTCCCCCCTCAGCAAGCATCCCCTCATAAATTCGTAAATTTCGCTCCGAATCTGAATGAACTCGGCCGTGACTCACTGCAATATTAGAGAGGATTACATTGCCTTTAACCTCTAAATGCTCATGTACGGGCTCATACCATAGAAATTGACAGGAACGTTTTACTAATCTATTTCTTTTAATAACATTTGTTGGCTGTCCAATGGGATCGAACGCAACATAATAATCCATACAAACGGAGTAAACACTTGAATCTAAGTTTTGTTTGAGTGCTTTAAACTCTTCAACGTCCTTTTGCTGCAGCCAGTCGTCCGCGTCTAGCCATAAAATATAGTCTTGGGTCGCCTGACTGAAAGAATAGTTTCTCGCCGCAGAGAAATCATCGATCCAATCAAAATGAAAAATATGACTCGTATAGTTAGCTGCAATTTCCTTCGTTCTATCCGTTGATCCCGTATCTACGATAATGATTTCATCTACAAGATCATTAACAGAATCCAAGCATCTTCCTAGCACTTGCTCCTCGTTTCTTACAATCATGCATAAACTGATCGTAATCATTGCCTCACACCTCCATAACATGCTCACTAGACATTATATGGAGCCAAAACTTGCAGTGTTTGGACAAAAAAAAAGCTATTCGGCATGAAGTCCAATAGCTTTTTTTAAGAGAATCGATGTTGTTACAATGACTAATTAAACTAATAGTCCCCCCACAAAAACCACCAAACATTCAATCAAAAATAAAAGAATAGAACCCAGAATTGCAATGGTTGATCGTGTGGCTGATTTCCAATCTTTAACCCCTGCTAGACCCACAACACTTAATAAAAAAACAAGAACAGACGCAATCAAGATAATGTAATGCCGATTAACCGGATTTGCTGGCAGAGATAGCGGAATAAAAAACATTGCCCAGCAAAACAGCATAAAAAGGAACGACCATAAGTTTAGCTTTGCAATAAATTTCATATACCCTCCTTCATTTTCAGGGTTGAACTGGTAATTATTGATTACCTTGAATCGGATGACTAGGCAGGTTTACTTTAATTTCCTTTTTAACTTGATTTTCATTCCAAGTTACACTCACAGATGTTTGATTAATGAATGATCGAAGATCTTCCTCTTTAGCAAATGTGAACGTAAAGAAATATTCATAAGTGTTATCTTTATTTAGAACACCATTAGTAACGCCACCATAACCAGTTGAATTCTCATGTAAAAATGGCGTAGGCCCCATAAGTTTTATCTCAATTGATTCTGCGGACTGCTTACCTTTATTTATTGTCTCAACAAAAATTCGAATCATAATTGGCGTTTCCAATAGTTTATCCGGTTTATCAATATCGTTTATCACTTTTTTATCTCTTACAAAATCATAATTAACTGATGTGAATAGATTCACACCTTCATTTATATTGTCTTTAAAATTACGAATAAGATCATTGTCGGAAACGCTGCTGCATCCAGCTAAAAACCATAAAACAATGACAATTAATAATCCCTTCTTCATATGTGTCCACCTTTATCTTTTTTTGAAAACATTTTGAATTCTTGAAAACATTAAATTTACACTTTAACCCAATTATACCTCATTTAGGCTTGATCTTGCTCTCTATTTTATCGTGACAGCCTTAAGAAGCGAATTACACAAGTTGAAAAGACAAAAGGCAACCGAATATATAAATTCGGCTGCCTTTTCCTTCGCACTTATTTAGTTATCGTTTTTTTCGATTTTATATACATGTAACTTGGCCCTGCCGCCGATACCGGAGGCAAGATTATGTTTTCCATATATATTTTCAAGCGTATTAGCCACTTGCAGCTCGATTTTATTCATGCCCGGCACGAGCAAATCTGTAACATCCCATTTATAAGGAGGCCAAAGCCTTACTCCCGCATCTTTACCGTTGAGCCTTAGCCGCGCTGTCTCTTTGATGTCCTCGACATCCAATTCGACTGAAATCTCACTCCCGTCGCTCTCCCCAGCTCTCTTTACCTGGGTCCAGTCAAATGTTTGACTATATAGAGCTTTTCCGGATAGATAAGGGTATCCTGATTCTGTCCAGTAACCCGATAAACAAGATTCTGGAATCGTCAGCGATTCGGTCTCCGTTAATCCGAACTCTCCTATAAGGAAAGCAGGGTAGGCGAAGCCCGGCATGGGCTCGAGCAATGAGAAAGTTAGAATCTCAATCTCATTATCCCCTTCTCGAAGGAAAGATGAAATATCCACCCAATGATAAAACCGATCCTGCCACTCCGCTGGTTCCAGCGCCGGTAAACGCACACCATTCACGAAAATTTCCAAGCTTCGTCGACGTGATAAGAATCCTATATGCGATTGGATTGTTTGCTGTAAATCATCAAGCACTAAATGCAAGCCGTCTTTCCAGCGGTCCTTCGGATCAGAATCGGAGCTTCTCGTCGTCAACGCTTCTACTAGAGATCTTTCTACACGAATGTTCTTCCTGAACGTGTTTACCTGCCCCGGCATTTTTGCAACCATTCTGGCTTGACGATCATTCAACGTGACCTCCCAGCGATCCAGTATGAGCACGTTAGGATCTTCCAACTGGAAATTCCATTCCGGAGACAATTCTGTAGTATCCCATATCTCCGAGCTAGCCGGGAGGGCTGTATCACTCGGTGAATAGGCTCCCGCTGCACGAACTACAATTCGCATTTGCCCAGGCGCGATCTGGAAATGTTGTATTTCTTGCCCCGATAGCAGACGGATTTCACCCGTTTCTAGATTCCATTCCTCTAATCGTTCCCCCGGTGCAGCATCATATTGAAGCTCTACAGGGTATTCGGACCAGTTAAATATCCAGGTATACAATTGATTGGAGAGCCGTCTTCCCGACATCACGACATGCTCGCTGCTCTCCTGTGGGACAATCCAACGTTCACAGAGATCGAGCCCTACACCGATATTCCGTATTTGTTTGCACAAACCCGCTGCATCGTCGCTCTGAACCTGATCAGCCGTCATGAATAACGTTTTACCGCTGCCACATCCCTGCCAGTCGCCAACAGCATTTCGGTTTGGAAACAACTTATCCATATACACAGCCAGCTTGGGGTCATGTGCGATCAAGGTGCTGTGAACCGGAATTTCTTCGATCACGATCAACGCCCCGCCTGACATAACAAACTCCAGCAATCGCTCAGCTGTTTTGAGCCCCATTACCTTCATCGATGGCAAAATAACAGTAGAGAACCCATCCTCGCATTTTGGGAAAAATAATTCCCCTAGAGCGGGTACAGCTTCCGCAAGCTGACACTCGTCCACATAATCAAAATTGAGCCGATTGCGAATGATTCGATCCGAGAGGAAGGAAAACATTTCATCTACTGGCAGTTGCGTGTAATCTTTTCCATCGCGGAACATCTCTTGATACACGCTATGTATAGGCGACACAAGCAGAATATCCGATACCTGATTACCTAGGCTTCCCAGCATGCTCAAACGGGCGCTATAGTCGGAGAATTCTCTGTAATGCTCCCAATGCGGTGCATGGTAAAACTCTGTTTGCGGGAAATCGGTTTTGCGATAACCTTCAAACGAATAGTAAAAAGCATGAGGCATAAACAGATTCACGCCAAGGAACGCCATGAAATTCGTATCCGTACGACGGTCACGCATCGAATAACTATGGTCGCTCGCCCCGAAGGCTTCGCAAATCACTCTCGGCTTCCCTTCCAAGCGAGCGACTGACGATGCACATTTCACCGATAAGATTCGATATGGATTCTCCTTTGTCCCTATACCTTTGGTCAAATAGTCCACGCCAGGATAATGAAACTGCTGCAAAACCATAGTCTGGTTACCTTGCGAACGCGCCTGCCCCCAAAGCGGTTCTTCCAGTGTATGGCCGATGTAAGCCATTCCTCTAGTCCCGCACCACTCACTCAACGTACTGTGGTATGCGCTGACATACCATTTGGTCAATGCACTGTAATAATCTTCACGTACTTTATGACTAACATCCTCAAGCTCGTATAAAAGCGCGCCGAGCAAAGGCGTTAATGAATAACCCATTTCCGCTTCAAAACGTGTCAGTAAGTTTCTTGTCCACCCCAAAACATAACCCGACAAATTGCCTTTTAACGTCTGTACATTCGTACGTATCGCTGATGTCCCGAAGAATCCGTCGTGAATCATCAGTCCTGGCTCATCCGTGAATATCCCATGTATCGTTTTGCCGAATTCCTCCTGTAACTCGAGAAAAGGCTCGTATCCCGCCTGAACAAAAGCTTGCACCGCTTCTGGATTCATCGTATCCAGATAGTACCCTGCTCCAAAAGTTACCTTTTCGGCAATTTCACATTCCCAACAAGCAATCACAATGTACTCGCCCTTGCCGGGAGGTGTCCAATATTGTCCCAAAAGCTCTGTCACATCAGTTGGATTCTTATCAAGAACTACGGCCTCGCCCTCTTGACTTAGCACCCTATAGGCTAAGATGGAAATGAGTTCATTGTTTTCTTCCTGCTGAAAGTTTACTAGTACAGCCTCTTCTCCACCTACGTGCCGGCTTTCCTCCATGCGCAAGTAGCGCATTCGATATTCAGGATGCTGTCTTGTCAGTTTCCCGCCGAACGTGCCGCTTGGCCAGTTATCCTCATCGTAAAGCCATACCACCATATCCCTTTTCTTACACTCATCCACGCAAAATGCCAACATGTCCAAATATTCACGTGACATGTATTCGACCGTTTTGCCATGCCGTGAATGAAGAACAACGCCTCCAACGCCTTTCTCCTTCATTTCATCCAGCTGCCACACCAGTTCTTCATGCTTGTAATCATGATTTAGAAACCAAAAGGGCTGTGGACGATATGTCGCAGAAGGATCCACAAATTGATTTTTTAATCCGGCAAAGTCCATTGTTATTCTCCTTTTCTTCTATCCATATATAGTGATCGTTAATTGATTACATTTTTATCGAACCGCTCGCAATACCTTCTACGAAGTTACGCATCAACACAGAGAACAAGATTAAGAGCGGAATGGACGCTAAAACATAAGCCGCCATCATTCCTCCGTAATCGCTCAAGCCGTAATTGCTTGCGGAAGCTTCAAAGGATACGAGAGCTACGGTCAACGTCTGATGAACGCGATCGAGTAAGAGTGAAGGCAGCAAGTAATCGTTCCACAGGTTGACGATATTAATAATGCCTACAGTCGTGCAAATAGGAACGGATAACGGAAGTACAATAGTAGTATAGACTCTTATGTTACCCGCGCCGTCTATTCGTGCGGCCTCGAACAACTCACCTGGCAGCTGGTCGAAAAATGTTTTTAACACGAAGATGGTAAAAGCCTGACCACCCGCGATATAGGGCAAAATAAGCGCCCAGTAGCTGTCGGAGATCCCCAGCTTTTTAATCTGTAGATAAAGCGGAATCAACGTTAGAAAACCAGGTATCAGAAGCAAACTGAAAATCAATAAGAACAAGGCGTTTTTAAACGGAAATTTAAGCTTTGCAAAGGAATATGCGCTCATAGAAGAAAAAATAATAATAAACAGCACACTGACGACAATAATTATTACTGAATTCAGAATTGACGTGTTTATTTTATCCCAAGCAACTGCATAGTTGTTCCATTCAAAGTGTTTTGGAATATTTAAGGTGCTCGTTGCAAAATCGATAGGTGTTTTGACTGAATTTTCGAGAATGAAATAGATAGGCAGCATAGAGAAGAAGAGCAAGATAATTAAGACCCATTGTCCAACGGATGGCAGCCGGATACTTTTCAAATGTGAGTCCTCCTTTGGTTAGGATTCAGATTTAATCAATCGCATGTTGAGAATCGTAAACAACAAAATTACTACAAACATGACAAGGGCAACGGACATACCATAACCAAATTCACCGTTTACCGTAGAGACGTTATACATATGAAGAATCGGAACATAGGTAGAGTACCCCGGCCCCCCATTGGTCATAATGAGCGGTGGAATAATATTTTGCAAGCTTCCTATTAAGGATAAGATAATAATCAGCCTGAACTGAGGCAGTGATAGTGGAATATCCAGCTTAAATACCCGCTTCCATCCCGTGGCCCCCTCGAGCTTCGCTGCTTCAATGACTTCCTGCGATATTCCTTGCAGTCCCGAATAAAATATAAGCATATTAAAAGCGCTGATCCAAGGAAACCCCATGAAAATAATAGAATATAGGGCAATCTGGGGATCACCCAGCCATAGTTGCTGTAATGAACCTAATCCAACCATATCCAATATCTGGTTTATCGCGCCATCCCCTTGGTACAGGAAACGCCAGAGTAACACCGTGACAATACCAGGAATTATAATAGGTATTACGAATAAGGTTCGATAGATATATTGGATGCGAACTTTTTTGATGTGGAAAATAAGCTCCGCTACAACAAAAGGCGGTATAATAGCTAAAACGATCGATAACAGAGCCCATATTAAAGCATTAACGGTTGATTGACTTAGCACCTCATCGGTGAGCATCCGTTTAAAGTTATCGAGCCCGATAAATTGCGGAGCATTGAATCCGTCCCAGTTCGTAAAAGCACCGCTTAGAGCTTGATAAACCGGATAATACATGAACCAGATCAAGAATACGAAGGTCGGTAAAATAAAGCCATATCCGGTTAGCGCAAGCTTGTGTTTATCTTTTATTTTCATTAAGCAGCTATCCTTCCTTAAAGAAAAGACAAAAGGGAGCGATTTCAAGCAAGCTCCCTTTTACTTATCCAAAATTAATATTGACTGTAATCCGCGTTGTTTTTCGTTTCATATTCTTTGATTGCAGCATCCAGTTCCTTTTGTACCGAACCTTTAGCTTTGTCAAAATCAATATTGCCGCTTAAATATAAGCCGAATATTCTTTGCAGGTTTTTGTTCAGGCTTGGAGATGAGTCGCCGACACTGATAGCTTTAAGCTCTTTTGAAGCTTGGCTTGATAGCTCGGCCATGCTTTCGTCAGGCTTTGTATCTGGCCAAGTCGGAACGAATGTTCCATGCTCATTGACTACTTTTTCAACGTTTGCAGGCGTTCCTACGAATTGCAGCCAATTCAATACCGCTTCTTTCTTGCCTGCTTCCTTCATGCTTGCGTTTGCTTCCTTCGTTGCAATTGCGAATTGGAAAGCGGCATTCGGTCCGCCAACTGCTCCTGAAGCATCTTCTCCCGTGCTGAATGGAGTGTCCGCAGTAGTTAACACTGGGAAGTTAAAGGATGATAAATTAAAGCTGATATTAGCGTCTTTAGCGTTATTCGGCACCCAGCTTCCATCATAGAGAATCGCCGTCTTCCCTGCTAGAAAATCGTTTCTTGCACTACTGCTTACAATGCCGGGTTCAGCGGTCAAATAATCTTTTTTCCACAAATCAGTAAGCTCTTTGAATAAAGGCCACCAGCCCATAAAACGATCATCTTTAGTACTCAGGATGCCTTTTGAAATAGCTACAGATTGATCCAAGGAAGAAATACCGGGATTTTTGTCAAAATCAGAAATGGTTGCGAATTCCTCGGAATAAAAATCCGTCAGAAAATGTCTTTGAAACCAGCCATAATCTGGGGCCTGCGACATCGGAACAATGCCAGCTTCTTGCAGTTTCTTGCTCGTTTCAATTAAACCTGCCCAGCTTTTTGGAGCTTCTGTAATGCCCGCTTTATCGAATAGATCCTTATTATAGAAGAATGCCGTCGCAACATAATCTCCATTAATGTTATAATGCTTACCATCCGGCGCGACGGTCTCATTCACAACCGTTTGATTCATCGCATCCTGCCAAGTTGGTTTATCTGGAATATAAGGATTTGGCATGTTGAAGTATTCCGTTAAATCTTCTGCAATCCCTTTGGGGAAAGTATTGTTTAGCTCAGCCCATTGCCCCCAGAAAACATCATACAATTCGCCAGCCGCTGCTTTTACACGAACTGTTTGTGTGTAATCCTTAAACTCTTCGTCTATAAATTTAATTTTGATTCCAGGGTGAGCTTTCTCATATTCATCGGCTACTTCGCGCAGCATACGCTGATCCTTTAAGCCAGTTATGTTTTTGGCTTCAGGTGTGTATGACTGAGCATACATCGTAATGGTGCCTGTCCATGTGAGCTCATCAGAAGAAGCTGCTGGCGCCTTTTCGTTATCATCTGGTGTGTTATTGTTGGACGTGTTGCTGGAACAGCCGCCTAAAACCAAAGTAAGCGTCAGCAGCATTACCGGAAGTGTTTTTGCTTTCATAAGAATGTTCATTCAAATCCCCCTAAGTTCAGTTTAGAAAGCGCATTCATCTATCTGGTATTTATGTTACATGACCCGAGACGCGTCTTATAGAGGTGTAGATTTTACTTTAGGGTGAATTTCTTTACCCCATTATAGGATATGCTTTTTATATTCCGAAGGCGTATAGCCCGTACGCTCCTTAAATACACGGTAAAAGTGCTTCGCATCCGCATAGCCGATTAACGCGCTAATTTCCTGAAGATTGTAAGTTCCCTCCTGAATCAACGCTTTTGCTTTCTCAATACGGCATTCTTTAAGGAAATCTACAAAATTTCCGTTTGTTGAATATTTGAACCAGCGGCTGAAGTAGCTGGCATTCATCCCAAGATAATCCGCAACAGACTGCAGACTAACCCCTTCGGACAAATAATCTTTTACATATTGCTTCGCTTTCTCTACTAGCGGGAGATCCAAGTGACTGCGTTCCTGATTAATGATATTGCATAGTTCATGGATCATTGCTTTGATCTTATCCATTAAGGAAGAGCGCGTTATCGTAGATTCCAGCTCTGATAACCGGATTTGCAATGATTTACCGCTTATTTGATTGACGTCCAAATCCATTTGTTTGATTTGAACCGTTAACCGCAGCATATAATGGATGATGATTCTGTTTAGCTCGGTGGGCCCTATGAACTCTGAGGAAGTAATATCATTCAGAACATCATAGGAGGCTTGCTCATTCCCCTGCATCAGATGCTCCAAAGACACTTCTATTTGCTCGAGCAAATGGACAGGTATATTCCGCTTCGCGTGCAGTGTATTATACGACAGAACCTGATCCCCACCATAAACAATACGATAAGTAACTGCAAGAGAGGCTTCTTGATATGCCTTCGGGGTTTCATTAAAAGAGTGGATACCGCTGATTCCAATAGTCGCCGTTCGTTTGAAATATTCGCGTATTCCCTCTTTCAGCTCGTTTGCCTGCTGTGCCGCCTGCTCAGCAGCAAGCTCAGCAGTGTCCCCCGCATAGTTAAGAATGACAATAATTTGACCTGCATGATCTTGCAAAATAACCCCTTGCAGTTGAGTCGCGTACCATTCCTGTACAAATTTAGTAAGTCCATATAGGAACAGTTCGATGTCGAAATGGGAGAATGAATCCTTTTCTAGCCAATCCGGACTTACAGCAAGTAATATAATCTGATCGCTATCATTCTTAAAGGGTACGGATTTCCCTGTATTGACGATGAATTGCTCCAGATCATTGATGTCATTCCCGAATAGAAACTGCTGATAATATAATTGTTTAGCCAATGGAGCGGCTTGGTTAGCTATATGTTGAAGGGCGATCAGCTCGGTTTGTTCCTGCCGTTTCTCATCTACTAACGCTGCCACTTTAATTAACGTCTGGAGCAGCTCTTCGCGATCCAATGGCTTGTTTATGAACTCCAGCACCCCATGACGAATAGCTTGCTTGGCAAGTTGAAAGTCTTGATAAGCTGTCAAGATGATTCGATGAATGCGTGGGGATTGGGCATTAATTTGCTCACAACATTCAATCCCGGTAAGCCCTGGCATCCGGATATCCAGAATTGCGAGATCCGGATGTAAACGCAAGATCTGTTGCAATCCCGAGATCCCATCCTCTGCTTCACCAACGACCTCCCACTCCGGGGCAAAACGCTGAATAATTTTCTTAATGCCTTGTCGAATGACAGCTTCGTCATCAACGATTATTACGCGATACATAGACGTTCACCTCACTTTCACTTTGGATAAGTGGCAGCGTCAAAGTAATCTCCGTACCTGCCCCTTGTTCACTCTTTATCTCCATCCTATAATCGCTGCCGAAATACAATTGCATACGTGCATATACATTCGCAAGTCCAATACTTTTCTTGGACATAGCCGTGTAGGACATACTATTTTGGAATTGCAGCATCAGCTGTTCAAGCCGTTCCTTGGATATGCCGAGGCCATCGTCGATAACTTGAACCTTCACGTGATTCAGCTGTTTTTGTACAATTACGCTTAGTTTTCCTTTCCCCTGTTTCATCTCCAGACCGTGATAGAAGGCATTTTCGACGAGCGGTTGAATCATAATTTTGGGTAAGTACCAATCGAGAATAGCATCTTCCACTTCAACAATCATTTCAAATCGAGTGGCGTAGCGATTTTCCTGAATGTAAAAATAGTTTTTTAAATAGGCCATTTCTTCACGAAAGGTGATGAAATCGTTTCCAACAAAAACTGATGACTTCACCAATTTCCCTAAAGCAGTGATCATTTCGACGGTGGAATCAGCTTCATCGATTTCTGCCTTCATCTTGATCATTTCGAGCGTATTGAAGATGAAGTGCGGATTTATTTGCGACTTGAGAGCCTGTAGCTCACTCTCTTTCCGAACAATTTCAGCTTGATAAAGATTACGAATCGTTTCATCCAATCTACGACTCATCCGAATAATACTTTGGATTAAATGACCGATTTCATTACGTGGAGGATTAATATATTCGATTTGAAAATCTTCCATTTCCACTCGTTTTATCAATGCTATAAGGCGGTAAATCGGCTTCGTGATCTGATAGGAAATCCCTGTGGAAATAACGATTGCTATAATAACACAAACGAGGCCAAGTAAGATCATGGAATTGCGCACACTGACAATACCCTCTACGATTTCAGCAACTGGCACATAACCGACAACCGTCCAACCATATTGACCAACTTGGCTGTAAACCACAATATTCTTTTGCCCGCCGATTTTTATTATTTGCTGTCCTTGTTGCTCAGCCGTTATGACAGGGAGATTAGTCAAAATCTGTTCGTCTACGGAATCATGTGCATACACGATTTGTTGATCGTTGTCCATGATGATGAAAGAGCCGTTCTTCTCGAGATTCACCAAATCCATCATTTTATTAATATCATCGAGCTTGAAGTCAACCTCGAAATAACCGGCATATTCCAGCATCGTGGTTGACTTGTGAATTTTGCGTACTAAAGAAAAAACTTTTTCCTCATCATTAACCTCGTTGTAATAATTAGTTGTTATCGGTTTATGTAGACTGAGAAATGTAATGTTATCACTGGATTTACTGAATTCTTTATACCACGGCATCATTTCCACAGTGAAATCCGGTGGGAGATAGCCTTGATTATAAACTTGCTTATGATCCGTATCCGGAAAGGCGAAGTAATAAATTCGCTCTACGCTATCTCGCTGGGACTGCCACAAGCTGAAATTTTTCTCGATAATCTCTTTCTTATCCAGCTCGGACAAGGAGTTTGAGGTTTGCTCGATGGTCATCATATCCTGCAGATCGCGACTATAATAAGGCTGTAACGTGAATTTTTCCAGTTCCTGAATATACATTTTAACACTGGAAGCTGAGCTTAACGCCACCTGTTCTGCAAAATCACTGACCTTCTTTTCCATGGCCTGGCTAGAAAAATAATAGGCCCCAAAGCCAAGAATGGATAACGGCAGTACGATAAAAATCATATAAGTCATAATTAGTTTTTGTTTAAAACTCACGAAAGATCGCATATTATCACACCCTTTTTCATCTATTAACTCCATCCGCGTAATATAGACTAAGCTTCTTGCCTCCGTTCAATCTTCAGAATTCAGCATAATCCGTGTCTATTATTTAGTCTAGCATCAATATGGATTTTTGTTCTTTAGCAACCTCTTCCAACACAGGCTAACCTTAGGCGCACATAGAAAAGCCCGCGATTTTCGCGGGCTTTCATAGATCTCCGACATCAGTTAGTCAAAATGATGATGATTATGGCGGTATTGTCTAGGGGTCATACTCATATGCTTTCGAAAAATCCGATTGAAGAAGCTGACGTCTTGAAACCCGGAACTATAAGCGACATCAACGACTTTGATTCGATCGTTTTTCAATAAATCGCATGCATGCCTGATTTGCAAGGCGTGCTTGTAGTCCATGAAGCTCATGCCTGTCGCCTTTTTGAATTTTGAGGTGAAGGAGGATACGCTCATGCCGCATGTACGAGTTAATTGATCCAAAGTCAACGGCTGCAAATAATTTTGTTCTACAAAATGTAGAATAGAACTCATCCACTCCTCTTTATGCAGCTGGCTGCTATCCCTGCTTCCGTTATCTTCCTGATAGCGACTTAACAATACTAAACATTCGATCCAACTTGTCTTAATGACGAGCTGATAACCGATCGGTTTTTCGTGATATTCATAGTGAATTTTTTGAAGGAGTAACTCTAGCTGTCCCCGTTGATATTCGTTTAAAGAAATATAAGGTACGAAAGAAGCGTTCTTCCTTAGAAAAGGAGCGAGATAAAAGAAATTGATAAAGGCTGGTATTTGCAGCAGTATGCCAAGCTCTCTCTGCAGCAATTGTTTCTCAAATAAGAGATTGTATACAACAGTTTCTTCTGCAATGGAGTTAAAATAACTATGGTAGGTATTAGGCTCGATAACGAACACATCTCCAGTTGCAAGAGGATACCTTTGTTCTGCCATTTCGTGCATAGCTCCGCCTTTAACCACATACACAAACTCAACAAAGTCATGTGTATGCGGGGCAATAACCTCACCTTTTTTTATTTGGTAGCGTTGAATGAAGAAAGGGAATTCTCTATCCTCGAAATATTCATTACCTTTTAGTGTAGACAATTCCATTCCTGCCTCCTTAGCAGATCGTCTTACTTTTTTTGTAGATCATCCAAGAATTCGGACTGTTTCCTGTCTTAAAGTAGAGATAATAAATTAATAATAGATGGGAGAATTTATATGTTGAATGATAAGAGGGTTTTAACTGAAAAGCAAATCAATTTTTATAGAGAGAATGGGTTCGTTCAAGTGGATAATGTGCTTTCAGAAGATGAGCTTCAAGAACTAAGAACGTATCTTCAAGAAACCATGACCGATTCATCCGGACATTCCATTCAGACGGATCGCGAGGGAGGAGCCTACTTTAAAGTATTAAATCAGCGGGTAAACACATGGAGAGATCATGGCGGAATGGCACGGTTTGTACTAAGCAACCGTTTTGCAGATATGGGCAAACAGCTAACCGGCTTTGATGGTATCCGTTTATTTCACGATCATGCCCTCTTGAAAATGCCAAATGACTCCAAACCTACACCATGGCATCAGGACTGGCCTTACTGGCCTATGCAGGATTCAGGCGCTTTCTCGATCTGGATCGCACTGGATGATGTAGATGAAAATAATGGCTGTATGATGTTTGTTCCAAAATCTCAAAAAATTAAAAACTTAAAAAGTATCGACTTAGTTACGCCTAGTGATATTTTTGACGATGAAGGAGCACAGGATGTAGATCGAAACACAGCTGTGGTTGTGCGGATGAAAGCCGGAAGCTGTACTTTCCATGACGGTTTGACGTTCCACTACGCGAGTGCAAACCAAACAGATAAACCGCGGCGTGCGCTTGCGATTATTTTCATGCCGGATGGCACGATATTCAACGGAAAAGGACACACTTGTACAGAAGGATTGGGACTCACTGCTGGGGACCAAATTCAAGGCGGGCTGTTCCCTAAACTTGCTTAGTATGTAAAGCGCTTTCTAAAGAATAAATGAACATGATATTTTCTTTGTTCGCGGATTCCTTCTTCGGCCCATTCATTCCAGTAATCCGCGAACAACAGCGATCGGAAGAACATTCGACTGCCCAGTGAATCTGGGAACCATATTTGTTTTGAAAAGAAGGGGGCTATCCCTGCACAAGACTTACAAGTTCTTCACTTAACTCGATCAATCGCTCTACTTCGTTTACGCTTAAAGCCACAAACCCTAGTGACCGCAAATCATTTCGCAGTTGATCTGGTAGAGACTTCAAATACTCCTCCAGAGCCAATCCTTGAGACGAACATAAAAAAAGTCCAAATGCTTCACCGGAAAATTGCCATTTGAGGTTAGTAAACTGACTGACTCGGATTAATCGCTTAGCTTTATTGCTCATTAGAATATCCTGTATCGGTGATAAATCAAAGCTGCTCCAGTGTTCAGAAGTTACACTTCTGAGGTGCTCTCTATACTGTTCAACTGTTCTTATAATGAAAGATACATCATCTTTTGTATGATCAAGCCAGCAGCATATTGTTCTAAATTCAACAAAACTCAAACTGACATTTTCAAGAAAAGGTATTAATTCGCCAGTAGATAATGAGCCTCGTTTGAAGTATAGATACATAAAAGCGGCATCAATATAAGCAGCTCCGCCAAACACATTTGCTGAAAACATGTTTCCACTTAACAGGTTTTCTCTAGCCCAATCCTGACGCTGATGCACTAAGTTAACCCATTCCGTAAACACTCTCTGCTTCCCTAATGTAGAGTAAAAATACGAAAGTGTCGTTTCTTTTAAAGAAGCAAAAACATCGTTAGGATCATATATCGGTAATGACTCTAGTAAAAATCGATATTCTAAAGGATTCTGTTCAACTGCTTCCCACTCGTAAGGTTGGCTTCGCCAAATCCTCCATATTTATGCCTCCGAAACTCGGTAGGCGACTGACCGCTCCATTTATGAAATTGCTTCGTAAAAAAGAGAGGGTCATTATAGCCGACAGAGGTCGCAATCTGGGCTATAGTGAGCTCGCCCTCTAGCAACTCCTCTGCTTTCTTCATTCGCACCTTGAACAAGTATTGCATAGGCGGCAAGCCCGTCGCATCCTTGAACAGTCTCGTTAAATGTGCGCGATGGTAACCTAATGTACGAGCGATTCCTTCAATAGAGAGCTGCTGCCCGTACTGTAATGATATTAGGCGAATAGCTTGATCAATTTGTCGATAGGAATGTGACTTAGGAGCAATATCTTCGGCTATTCTCGTTTGCTGCATTCTACCAAGCTCGTGCAAAATTAGTCTTAGCCAGCCCGATGCCTCCATATTTCCGAGAGCTGGAGCATTCGTTTTCTCCATACTTTTTCTTAATTTCCTGAACATCCGTGGAAGTGCAGGAAACGAACAATCACGAATGACAGCAAAGTCTGGCGAAATGCCAATGGAGCTGAGAGAGCTCTCCACGATATCTCCAGAGAAGCCGACCCATGTATATTTCCAAGGGTTCGTCATACTCGCTTCGTATTTGACCAGAATGTCAGGAAAAATAACGAATGCATCGCCCGCTTTACAAGAGTAAGACTTTCCGAGCGTTTCGAAAACACCCTCGCCATCTAACACGATGTGTATCAAATAATAATCATGAACTGCCGGCCCTATAAAATGACCCGCTACCGGCTCACCGTTTCCGCTGAACAATACCGACATTTCTCCTTTAAGCGGGGCTGTATTAATACTCATAGAAAAACGATGATGTGTTACCACGTTCACACCTCCAACAAGCTCATTCTTCTAAGCATACTAAATGATGCAACATTTCTCCATATAATACTTCGTTCCTTCCATATTCAGATCTCTACTTCATCCTTATACTAAAGGAGTCAGAAATTACCGAATAGGAGGCTATTACTTAATGTCCAAAATTACATTTATCGGTGCCGGAAGCTCCGTTTTTGCCAAAAATATTCTTGGCGATGTCATGCAGACGCCTGCTCTTCAAGGCTTTGAAATCGCATTATTTGATATTGATGCGGAGCGTCTACTTGATTCTGAGCAAATGCTGCTTAACATTAAAAAAACAAGTGAAAGCACCTGTCAGATTAAAGCCTATACTGACCGAAAAGAAGCTCTTCGCGGAGCCAAATATATCGTAAACGCTATTCAAGTAGGCGGCTATGACCCATGTACGATCACTGATTTCGAAATTCCAAAAAAATACGGTTTACGCCAAACGATCGCGGATACCGTTGGTATTGGCGGCCTCTTCCGAAATCTTCGTACGATTCCGGTTATGCTTGATTTCGCTAGAGACATTAACGAGGTTTGTCCTGACGCCTTGTTCCTAAACTACACGAATCCGATGGCCGTATTAACCAACGTGATGAATACTTACGGCGGCGTCAAAACAGTAGGCTTATGCCACAGTGTACAAGTTTGCTTACCGCATCTATTTGATCATTTGGGTATGGACCAAACAGGCGTTAAATACAAAATCGCAGGCATTAACCATATGGCTTGGCTGCTTGAAGCAAGCAAAGATGGTGTTGACCTCTATCCAGAAATCAAACGCCGTGCCGCAGAGAAGCAGCTAGAAAAACATAATGATATGGTTCGCTACGAGATGATGCTGAAATTCGGCTACTATATAACAGAATCATCTGAGCACAATGCGGAATACCATCCATACTTCATCAAGCGCAACTACCCAGAGCTGATCGAACGTTTCAACATTCCGCTCGATGAGTATCCACGCCGCTGTGTCAGTCAGATCGAAGGCTGGAAATCGATGCGCGAATCGCTTATTAACGATAAAAACCTTGAGCACTGCCGCAGCCATGAATACGCTTCTTATATTCTTGAAGCCGTTGAAACAAATAATCCATTCAAAATTGGCGGAAACGTCATGAACACAGGACTTATTACAAACCTGCCTAAGGAAGCTTGCGTTGAAGTACCTTGTTTGGTTGATGCGAATGGCGTTACACCAACGTATGTCGGTGACCTTCCGCCACAGCTTGCAGCTTTAAACCGCACAAACATTAACACACAACTACTGACAATCGAAGCAGCTATTACAGGGAAACGCGATCATATCTATCACGCTGCCATGCTCGATCCGCATACATCCGCTGAGCTTTCAATGGATGACATTGTATCGCTTTGTGATGAACTCATCGAAGCACATGGCGATTGGCTTCCAAGCTATAAATAAACCAACACGGCTGGCAAATGCATCGTTTAGATGCGTTTGCCAGCCGTGTTTTTAAATATCAATCACATTCATATAGGCAAACACATATTCTAACCCAGTAACATACAACTACCTTATGGAAAAGGGGCAGGATTTTCGCATGACTTCATATATGGACTATACATCTCCAAATGCACAATTTGCCTACGATATGAATAATAATTCTTTTTTCAAAAAAGATCCTAATAACTTCATTAACTTGTTATCCGTCAAGCAATTGAATACGTTAACGAATACATCACTGCTAGACATCTATCTCAGCAAAGGGAACGTCGTTGAGCCACATTACCATCAGAATGCAGCTGAGCTTGTCTTTGGTATCTCGGGTGCTGCCGAAATTGCCCTTATGAATCCTTTTACTAACGAATTTCTTCATTATCTCTTGCAACCAGGTCAAGTCGTTAACATTCCGCAGGGCTGGTGGCATTATGAAATGGCAACCGTCGATAACACGCATCTGCTTGCTATCTTTGACGCGCCAACTCCCGAGGTCATCTTCGGCTCAGATATATTACGTTTAACTCCAACAAACATACTTGCGTACACCTACTGCTTGGATGAAGCTAAGCTGGAAAGCACTTTAGCTCCTTTAACTGATACTGTCATCTTAGGTCCTCCAAGAAATTGCAGCTATAATCCAAGCCAAGGTAAAAAAGATAATATGCAAAAGCCGAATCAAGCTCCTATCCAGCAGCAATCGGCTAATCAGACGAATCAAGGCTACTCCCATAATGGGTACGGGCAGCAGTATTATCAGCATCCATATTATTAAGTTGAAGAACAAGGACAAAAATAAGAGGGTGCAAGGGCCGTTCATTCGCTCTTGATACCCTCTTTATTGTTTAACACTAAACACGTTTCAAGCATACTTCGTCCAGCGACTATCCCCTGGATTAGGGCAAGCACGATCTTTATATTTGGCGGCAATACGTACGAAGCACCCGCACACGACACATGTTGTGCCATATTGAAACTTTGGACAACCCCTGCATTCCTGCAAACGTTGTTCGTATACATCGTCAGGCACACTGATTTCGGATTGAAACATCGGCGCCGCCAATATACGATCGATTTGTTCGTCTGTCACTTTATATTCATCGTGGCAACCTTTACACTGACTTTTACTGCTCATCAATAATCGTTGCCTATTCCGAAATCAACTCAAGCACGGTGACAGACATGGGTGAAAGCTTCGCGCTGATTTTCGTTCCGTCCACAGTGAAAGCTTGATAAGCGGTAGGTACTACAGCTTCTGGCTGATCAAAAGTATTGTGAGCATCTTTAATCTCTGCAGTAAGCTCCGAACCAGAAACCTGGAGACCCGCTCCTGCCAAGCCTCGAAGATCAATTTCTACGTCCGCACCGGATTGATTGTCTAGATTACACAAGCTTACATGTATGCGGCCATTCTCATCCTTTGATGCTGACACGGAAATCTGTGGGATCTTCTGGTCTTTATGCAAGTATTCCTGACTTTCAATCGATGTAGTCAGCAGCGTTGCATCCTGATGCACCTTATACATATCAAATATATGATAGGTTGGAGTAAGCACCATCTTCTCACCCTCGGTCAAAATAACCGATTGCAGCACATTGATCACTTGCGCGATGTTAGCCATTTGAACACGATCACAATGATCATGGAATATATTTAGCGTAACGCCTGCTACAAGCGCATCACGAATCGTGTTCTGTTGATAAAGGAATCCTGGGTTGGTTCCCGGCTCAACATCGAACCAAGTGCCCCATTCATCTACGATAAGACCGATGCGCTTGTTCGGATCATAACGATCCATAATGGTAGAATGACGTTTAATCAACTCGTCCATCCAAAGACTTTTCTTGAGCGTCGAATACCATTCATCCTCAGAGAAGCCCGTTGCTGTACCTTTTGCATGCCATGATTCACCCGGAATCGTGTAGTAGTGCAAAGAAATCGAATCCATCATCCAATGCGCTTCCCGCATCAGCACTTCCATCCAGCGGTAATCATCAACATTAGGTCCGCAAGCGATTTTGTGGATTTTGTTCTCGCCGTAGTTCCTTACATAGGTCTGATATCTACGATAAAGATCAGCATAATATTCAGGACGCATGTTCCCGCCGCAGCCCCAGTTCTCGTTGCCAATGCCAAAATATTTCACATTCCACGGCTTTTCTCTGCCGTTCGTTTGACGTAATTCCGCCATCGGCGATACGCCGTCAAAGGTCATGTATTCCACCCATTCTGACATTTCCTGAACGGTGCCGCTGCCCACATTGCCTGAGATATACGGCTCACACTCCAGCATTTCACAAAGCATCAAAAACTCATGCGTCCCAAAATGATTGTTCTCAACAACGCCGCCCCAGTGTGTGTTGATCATCCGCTTGCGAGATTCACGTGGTCCGATGCCATCTTTCCAGTGGTATTCATCTGCGAAACAGCCGCCAGGCCAACGAAGAACAGGAATTTTCAACTGCTTAAGCGCTGCGACAACATCGTTACGAATGCCGTTCGTGTTCGGAATTGAAGAATCCTCTCCCACCCAGATCCCTTCATAAATGCAACGACCCAAATGCTCAGAGAAATGTCCATAAATGTTGCGGTTAATCGTACCTGCCGTCAGATCAGCGTTAATAGTTATGCGGTTTGCCACTTTAATCGACCTCACTTCTTTATATTAGTGTTGAATGATTTCGAAATACACTTGGATTTATGTAATTATTAATCCACAAACAATAATATTAATCCTAATCAAATAATAATGGCAGCGCATTCATTTTGCAATCCTTAAATGAGTAATTAATCAAAAAAAAGCCGCCAGCCTCTCGGCTTAGCAGCTTCTATCCTTACTCTACATAAAAATCAAATTATCACTTATTGCTCGGCAGCATATTCAGAAACTGCTGAATGTGCGTATCCCAGTAGCTCCATTCATGATCGCCTGGACCTTCGACATAAGTCAAAGGATAACCAGCTTTCTCGCAAGCATCACGAAAAGCAAGATTGTCTTGATATAGAAAATCCTCAGTTCCGCAGCACTGAAAGAGCAACGGTTTAACTGAATCCAGCTGTGCCTGCTCAGCAACAAGATGCAGCAAATCATTATCCGAACCTTTTATTTCTTTATCTCCATATATACGGTAGAAAAGCTGCTTCTGTTGAAGATCATCCCGCTTCACTAGTTCAGCCATATTTAGCGCACCAGACAAGCTACCAGCAGCTGCAAAACGATCAGGATGTCTTAGCGCCCATTTGAACGCGCCATATCCGCCCATCGATAAGCCTGCAACATAATTATCCTCGCGAGCACCGGATAAAGGAAAGAAGGAACGGGCTATTGCCGGAAGCTCTTCCGATAGAAATGTCCAATATTTATTGCCATATTCCATATCCGTATAGAAGCTTTGATGCACATTCGGCATTACAACTGCTAGACCTAGTTCTGCTACATAACGTTCGATAGATGTTCTGCGCATCCAGATTGTATCGTCATCGGACAAACCATGCAGTAAATATAACGTTTTATGCAGCTTCTGACTGCTGCTATTATTCATACCGATTTGCGAGGTAGTCTGCTGCGGTAAAATAACAGTCATCGACGTGCTGAGACCTAATGCTTCAGAGAAAAAGTTGCAAGTAATGAGTGCCAATCTATATTCCTCCCTTTTAGTAGAAATGATTTCTTATCGCTTTAACTAGCCACTAGTAATGTAGCATCAATTAAAAGCGCTTGCAAATAAAGCAATAAATAGCCTCTTTCCAATCCCATAAACATCTTAAGGTTAGTTAGTGAACTTTTTTTCAGTGCTTATATGAAAATCATTCGCAAGGTATAATAGTATTCATCTCAGATTGAAACCATTTTACGGAGGTTGATTTCATATGAAAATAATGCCTTTAGAGCGTCGCGGAGTATCAGATAGTCGGTTAGTACTTGGCTGTATGGGCCTTGGCGGCAGCTGGGATCTTGCTGACCCGATTACAGCAGAACATATCCAACAGGCGGAGGCAGCAGTTGAGGCTGCTCTGTCAATTGGTATCACGATGTATGATCATGCGGACATTTATGCAAGGGGCAAAGCTGAATCTGTATTTGGACAGGTGCTAAAGCAGCAGACTAAGCTTCGTGAGCAGCTCGTCATCCAATCCAAAGTTGGCATTCAACTCTCTGATGGCATTTTGCCAGGTCGTTTCAACTTTTCGCAAGAACATATTTTATCGTCAGTAGATGGCATTTTAGAAAGACTAGGCACAGAATACTTGGACATTTTGCTGCTTCATCGTCCCGATCCGCTCATGGAGCCTGATGAAATTGCAGAAGCTTTTACTAAGCTCAAGCTATCAGGCAAGGTTCGCAACTTTGGTGTTTCTAATATGAGTCCTGGACAAATTCGGTTCCTCCAACGTACGCTGCCTGATCCAATCGTCGTTAACCAGCTAGAGCTAAGCCTCCTTCGTCATGACTTTATTGATCAAGGCGTACATGTCAACCAAAAAGCAGGCTTAAAAGATAACTTTGCTGAAGGTCTTATGGAATTTATGCAAATGGAAAATATACAAATTCAAGCATGGGGACCGTTGGCGCAGGGGAAATATTCAGGGAGGGTGTCGGAAACCGCATCTGAAGCAGAACTAAAAACAGCCGCACTCGTTAAGCAATTGGCCAACGAGAATGAAACAACACCAGAGTCGATCGTGCTTGCTTGGTTAATGAAGCATCCCGCTCGTATCCAACCAGTTATCGGCACCGTGAATCCTAAGCGAATTATTGCTTGCAAAGATGCGGTAAAACAAGCAAATCTCATGACAAGGGAGCAATGGTACACTCTTCTAGTCAGTGCGAGAGGAGTAAATATGCCTTAATTCGTTAATGCGAACCGATTATTAATATTTTTTCATTTAATTCTCATAATCGCTCATAATCCTTATTGTACCTATCATTTAGTTCTCATGAGCGAAAATAGCCCTCTTTCGGATGTGTTATAGTCATAATACATAAAACGAAACGCGGAGGGACAACCTGACAGCATGAGAAAATTAAACTTATTGAAATCGATTGCCAAAGCAGGCATTTGCAGCGCTATCGTCATGTCGGCATTCACTATCGGAAATTTCGCGCCAAAAGCGCATGCAGCAACACCCGAGACTATTGGCCTTATATCTGCAGGCAAACAATACATCGGTACACCATATAAATTTGGCGCACCAGCTGGCGCTACATACGCTTTTGATTGCTCTTCATTTACACAATTTTTGTTCAAAGGACTTGACGTTTCTCTTCCGCGTACCTCTGTAGCTCAGGCTACGGTTGGTGAGAAAGTTCCGAAAGGTTCACTTAGCATGGGCGATCTTGTTTTCTTCAAAACAAATGGCAAATCAATTAGCCATGTCGCTATTTACGCAGGCAGTAACAAAATTATTCACAGCGCTACAAGTACAGGCGTAACCGTATCAGACATGAAGTCCAACTATTGGTCCAAGAGTTATGTTACGGCAAGACGCGTTACCAAATAAATTACCTAATACGTTCTACAGATAAAGCTGCTATCGCCCCTTGCGATAGCAGCTTTTTTTATTATTTATCGTAATCAAGCTATGAAGCTTCAATTCGCTTTGCAGGACATACTTCCAGCAGTATCGGACGGCAGCGATCGATAATTACCATTCTTAACCTTAAGCCAACTATCCTTGCGGCCTTCGGAGTAAGTGCTATCCTTTCGCTTGCAGGCTACTCCTTCAAGATCTGATCTTTTTACAAGATCGAATATGGCCGAGCCCGCTCTCTCCACATACAGCATCTTTTTGAAATAAGCGTTATCCTCCAAAATATATTCCAGCAGCTTCTTACGCTCAAGCAGCGGTCTCTGCCTCAAATCAAGACCATTATAATAAAGAATATCAAACACAAAAAATTGAACTGGCTTCGTTCTTTTTGCTTCAAGAATGCTCGGTCCCTTCTTCAACCTGTAACGCTCCTGCAACGATTCGAATTCCATCGCTCCCGTAATTGGATTTACATAAGTGACCTCTCCGTCTAACAGCACATCCGCTGGCTCCCTCAAAGGGACATTATGTAGTTCAGGATATTGCCGAGTCACTTCATTAAAATGACGAGTATATAATGTCGCCTTGCTTCTCATAAAGGATAGCTGCAGCCGTTGTCCGTCTATTAGGGGTTCGAAAATAAAGTTTTCATCATCAAAAGCTTCCTCATGTTCCAACAAAAGCATTGGTTTCACAAACATTACGACGCCCCCTTCCGAGTATCCATTTTAGCATGAATTCACTCTAAAAATCGGCGGTAAATTTAGGTCGATCCAACGAATAATATTTCCCTCATATTCACATAATAGGGTCAAGAAGGAGGATGAGAAAACATGGCAAATCGTACGAATCAACTTCTTGTACCCCAAGCACGCGCAGCGCTGGAGCAGCTTAAATATGAAGTAGCTCAGGAGCTTGGTATTCAACTTCCGCAAGACGGTTACTACGGTAATATGACTACTCGCGATATGGGCTCCATCGGCGGATCAATTACACGCCGGCTTGTTCAAATTGCTGAACAGCAGCTCACAGGCCGTCGTTAATGTCTACATAAATAAGCGCCAAGACAGCAGTTATGCTCTCTTGGCGCTTATTTGTTTGTACAAAAATACGATTTTGAGTAAATAAATGCTTTAGACACGAATCGAGAACTTCCCTTCTGCATCAAAAATCGGTAAAATAAGATAGAGTTGTCCTGTTACATAACACTTACAAACAAATTCCATTATGGAAAGGAATATTCTAATATGATTATTCAACCGAAAACACGTGGTTTTATTTGTACGACAGCACATCCAGATGGCTGCGCACAACAAGTACAACGCCAGATCGATTATGTAAACGCACAGCCAAACATCGAGGGCCCTCGTAATGTATTGGTCATTGGCGCTTCAACAGGCTATGGTCTTGCATCTCGAATCGTTTCTTCTTTCGCTGCAGGCGCTAATACTATTGGTGTTTACTTTGACAAAGCAGCTGAAGGCGCTCGTACAGCATCCGCTGGCTGGTACAATTCCGCTGCATTCGAAGCAGCAGCCGCTGCTGCTGGACGTAAATCCTACAGCATCGTCGGAGATGCTTTCTCAGATGAAATTAAAGCGAAAACAATCGATCTCATTCGTACTGAACTTGGACAAATTGATCTTGTAGTTTACAGTGTCGCTTCTCCGCGTCGCACGCATCCAAAAACAGGTGAAACTTTCGCTTCTGTTATCAAGCCGCTGGGCGGCACCTATTCCAACAAAACCGTTAACTTTCATAACGGCGATGTAACGCAAGCTACGATCGAACCTGCAACAGAAGACGAGCTGCGTCAGACGATCGCGGTCATGGGCGGCGAGGACTGGCAAATGTGGATTGACGAGCTTGGACAAGCAGGTGCGCTAGCTGAAGGCGCAACGACTGTTGCTTATTCGTATATCGGACCTGAAATTACACACGCGGTATACCGTGAAGGTACGATCGGCGCTGCCAAAAACGATCTGGAAGCTACAGCTCACCGCCTAAATGAGCAGCTAAGCACAACTGGCGGCCGCGCTTTCGTATCCGTCAATAAAGCACTGGTAACGCAATCAAGCTCCGCTATTCCTGTCGTTCCACTTTATATCTCTGCTCTTTATAAAGTAATGAAAGAAAAAGGCATTCACGAGGGCTGCATTGAGCAAATGTACCGCCTGTTCTCTGAGCGTCTTTATGCCAATGGTGACACGCTTGTAGATGAGAGAGGCCTTATCCGCGTTGACGATTGGGAGATGAGACCTGAAATTCAGGCAGAGGTTGCTGACGTTTGGGCTAAGCTTTCCACAGAAAACGTCTATGACCTTTCAGATCTTGAAGGCTACCGTCGCGAATTTTTCCAGCTGTTCGGCTTCGAAACCGACGGCATTGATTATGAAGCGGACGTTAATCCAGAAGTAAACATTCCAAATCTTCGTTAAGACCTTCACAAAAATAAAAACCAATTCGAGCGATACTTCACTCGAATTGGTTTTTTTGTATGCTATGCATGCTAATCCAATAAAAAAAACCCCTTAACCAAGGTTAAGGGGTTTTGATTTAATACTACAGTTTTACAACGTTTTCTGCTTGTGGTCCACGGTTGCCTTGAGTTACGTTGAACTCAACGCGTTGACCTTCGTCAAGGGATTTGAAGCCTTCGCCTTGAATTGCGGAGAAATGTACGAATACGTCATTTCCGCCTTCTACCTCGATAAAGCCGAAGCCTTTCTCTGCGTTAAACCATTTTACTGTACCTTGTTCCATAATTGATTACCTCCAAAAGTATATTAACATGTTTTTTCCAGAAAAACTAAAAATCACACATTGAAAAAGATATCATCATACAAATGACAACCTTTTCAACGAGTGAATTCAAGGTTAAATTTGTTGTTTGTATTGATAATATACCATAGGCATTTGTAATAAGCAAGTCCTCTTCTAAAAAAGATCTAATACCTTTATTAACCGGGATAACAACAGCTCGGTCAGGTAATTATAAATCGGGTAGCAAGCACACCATTCTAACATTAAGGGGTATGTGGATGAAGAAATTATTCGTTTTAGCTTTACTTATTTTAGCTGTAGGCTGTTCTGCCAATCCAAGGATGAATACCAACAAGCACTCAGCACTTGGTTACACGTCAACTAAAACACCTATTATCACTTCAACTCCACACACAACCCAGGCTTCTTCAATCTCAACACAGTCATTGAAGAATCCTACCGTTTCAATGAAGGGCTCACAGTATAACCTTCCAGATTGGTTGTTTGGCGAAAACGGAATTGGACAGGTTACTCAGTATCCGTATCCGACACAATATCCTATTCAAAACCCTGCTCAAAAACCAACTCAGAATCCGACTCAGAAACCAACTGAGACTCCAGCTGAGAAAGCTCCAACTTCCTCCGGTCAATTTGACCAGCAGGTGCTGCAAATCGTCAATGCTGAACGTGCAAAATCCGGATTGCAGGCTCTGAGCATGGATGCGCCTTTATCCAAAATGGCTTTGGTCAAAGCACAGGACATGATTAACAACAACTACTTTGATCACAATTCACCAACCTATGGTTCTCCCTTCGATATGATGAAAAAATACAACATCACCTACAATTACGCTGGTGAAAACATTGCTAAAGGCCAGCCTACTCCTGAGCGAGTAATGAAGGACTGGATGAACAGCCCCGGACACCGCGCTAATATTATGAAAAGCAATTTCACTAAAATTGGAATTGGTTATTATCAGGGCGCATGGGTTCAAGAATTTACTGGATAACGATTTCGATTTACTAATTTGAAGTTTTACAGTCCAAATGTAATCAGAAAAGAGCAGTCCAACAAAGAATTTTCCCGTTGGCTGCTCTTTTTATAATGACCGCATGATTCTTTTAACTAAGCAGACACGAGAATCTCACTCAAAGCGGTAATAAACATGTCATTTTCTTCTGGCATGCCTATCGAGATTCGCAAATGAAATGGCAGACCCCACGTTTTACCATGTCGTACTATGATTCCTTTGGCCATCAATTGCATGTAGATTGATTCCGATTCTGGACCAAACTCCGCGAGTACGAAGTTGGTCATACTCTCTGTGTAATTGATTCCTAACTGCCGAAATGAAGCATATAGACGCTCACGCTCTTTAGCGACAAGCGATTGTGAACTTGTTACATGATCCAAATCACCGATTGCCGCTGCGGCTGCTGCCTGAGCCAGTGCATTTACGTTAAAAGGCTCCTTCACTTGATAAATGCTTTTAATAATTTCTTCTGGCGCTGCGCCGAATCCAACCCGTATGCCTGCAAGCCCATATATTTTCGAGAATGTTCTTAACACTAACAGCGGATAACCTGCTCTTACTAATTCCATACCATCCGAATAAGAATCTTCCGATACGTAGTGACTGTACGCGGTATCGAGCATAACGAGAACGCGCTTAGGAATCGAATCAAGAATGTTCTTTAAGTCTTTTCGGGATAAATACGTGCCGGTTGGATTATTCGGTGAGCATAAATACAAAATTTTGGTACGTTCAGTCACTGCTGCAACAATAGCCTCCGGATCATATTGGAATGCCGTCTTCAGCGGCACAACGACGACTTTAGCACCCATCAGCTGCGCTCCAAATTCATATTCACTGAAGGTTGGACCAGGTACAATAATCTCATCATTCTCATCCAAAAAAGCTTCGGCGACTAACGTAATGAGCTCATCTCCACCGTTAGTAACGATCACTTGCTCGGCACGAAGATCAAAATGTCCTGCTATCGTTTTTTTCAGAATTTGAGATTGGGCATCTGGATATCGATGGAGGTCAGTCAATGTCTCCTGAATAGCCGCCAGCGCCTTCGGTGATGGTCCCAATGGGTTTTCATTCGACGCCAGCTTGATTACTCGCTGCAAACCAAATTCGCTTTGCACTTCCCAGATTGGTTTACCCGGCGAGTAGGGCTTCATTACTTCCAAAGCCTTCCGTGCTTGAACTTCAATTTTCTCATTCATAAATGAAATCACCCTTGTTTGTATAATCAAAAACCTTTAATACGATAATACATTAACCCTTTGTCGCAGTAAAGAGTTAATGTGTGATAATTTAGTGAATTGAAACAGAAAAGGAGGCACCTGCCGCAGGTGCCTCCTTCGTTTAATTCTGTATATATGATTTCCCGTATGCTTACTTAAAACCTATTTTGATTCCAGCAAGCCGTATTTTCTCTTGAAGCGCTGCATAATAGCGATCCAGCTCGTACCAAACACAGCGAGGAAAAACACATTGGACAGCGCATGCGCGAGATCAAAATAAAAGCTTTGAATATATGCGATAAAGATAAAATTCCAGCTCAAGGCATCAGGCATACCGATGATATACCAAATATTCATGATCCAGCCGAACAAAAATCCCCATACAAAACCAAATAGGAGCAAGCCCGTCTTCGTTTTTATGAGCCAAGTATGACGCAACCATCCTGCACTAGCCCCGATCATGCCCCAGCAAAACATTTGCCATGGTGTCCATGGACCCTGCCCAAGAAATATATTTGACACTAAAGCAGCTATTGCGCCAATAATAAAGCCAGATTCCGCGCCAAACACAATTGCAGCTATAATGATGACGAAGGACGTCGGCTGTACGCTTGGCAAGGGTGCAAACGGCACACGGCTGACTGCTGCGATTGCTGCAAGCACCGCAAGAATAACGATCTCACGAGCTTCGATCGTTCGTCTCTCGAAACGGGCGAAGAATGGGATCATCGTGACAAAGAGAAGGATGATGCTTAGCAAGAGATAATGCTCATCCGTAATTGCAGAGGACAACGCCATAGCTATAATGAACAGCCCAATGCTGGCTAGAAACCAGAGCTTTATTTTGCCCATTGTGCAATCACATCCTCTGTCGTCAACGCTTCTGGCAGCCACTCCCGCACCGTACGGTTAATAGCCGTTGTATAAAAATAATTGGTTCCAAAAAATTGCGCCGGCGCCCCTTCTGCGGATACTGCCCCATCAAACAGCATGGCGCAGCGTGTTGCATGTTCTGCAGCAAATTCGATATCATGAGTGACCATAACGATTGTTTTGCCTAATTGACGCAGCTGTTGCAGCAGCTCCGCAGTTCGTTGCTTAGCAATAGGATCAAGGCCTTTTGTCGGCTCATCCAAGCAAAGTACATCCGGCTCTCCAAGCAGTACGATTGCAAGCGCTGCCCTCTGTTGCTCCCCTCCGCTCAAATCATAAGGATGTTTTGGCAAAATTGAAGCAATCTGTAATGCATCCACTAACTTGTTTATTTTACGATCTCTATCCTCAAGCTTCGTGTAATCTGCCATTCGCTGCAATTCTTCCTCAACCGTATCATAGCTAAAGTATAGCAGCGGGTTTTGGGCCAAATAACCGACTTTAATATTTTTATCCTTCTTCAGTTTGCCGCGCTGCGGCGTTAACAAGCCAGCCATCATCTGCAGCATCGTCGTTTTCCCTGCGCCATTACCGCCGAGCACAGCCAGAAATTCATGTTTGTACACATGAAGAGACAGCTTCTTCAACACCTCTGAGCCGGCTTTCTCATACTTAAACGTGAGCTCATCACAGGCTAGCAGAAACTCCTTTTTACCCTGCGAATGACTGTTATTACTGCTCGCTAGAACGGTGTCTTTCCTATCAATACCTGCTTTGCCCGCGAGCCACTGTTTTCCTTCTCTAACGGTAATCGGAATTTGACTCGCTTCAGGCATTTCTCCAGCTAGCTGAGCAGATAAAAACAGCTTGGTTACAGAAGGCAGGTAAGGCATATCGTTCTGTGCTGCATCTGAGCCTACCAATCGGCACAACTCTCTCGGTGATGCGTCATATTTCACCTTGCCCCCATCCATCATAACGATTCGATCTGCTAGCGGAATAACATCCTCCAGCCGATGCTCACTTATAATAACCGTCATAGACATTTCTTGATTAAGACGATAAATGAATTGCAAGAATTCACGCGCCGCGACAGGATCAAGCTGTGAGGTAGGTTCATCGAGCAGGAGCAGTTTAGGCTGCAGCAGCAATACAGACGCAAGATTAATAAGCTGCTTCTGACCTCCCGATATTTCATGTACTGATTTATTTAGCAGCTCATCCAGCCCGAAGAAATGGCTCATTTCGGCAAGTCGTTTACGCATAACCGATTGATCATAACCGACATTTTCCATTGAAAAAGCGAGCTCATGCCATACCTGATCCATCACAATTTGATTTTCTGGATTTTGGAATACCATCCCAATCTGCTCTGCCGCAGCAATGGGGGATAGCTCTTCCAGCCTGATCCCATTAAAGAAAACAGAACCGGAACGTTTGCCCGTTGGCTGTGACTCTTGCTTTAAATGTCGAAGCAGCGTCGTTTTCCCGCTGCCGGATGACCCGCATAACACAACGAAATCGCCTTGATTCACGTTTAACGTAATGTTGTCGAGCGCTGCAGCCGTTGAATCCGGATAATGGAATGACAATTCATCCACATGTATTATTTCCATGATCTTCTCTCCATTTCTTCAAGTGCGACTGGCGTCAGCAGAAAAGCACAATAACTTGCATATGCAATACCTTCACCTCTATGAAACTGCATCGTTTCTAGACGCGGATAAATAGTAAGTACTCCAAACCCTTGAAACCAGCCCCAAATGCACACAATTGCCATTGCCGCCAAGAACGCTAGGACATACCAGTCTCTTCGGTCCATATGATAAATAACGTAGGAGCTTCGCTTAGCAGCGCCATATCCTCTTGCCTTCATCGAATCCGCTGTCTGCAACGCTTCCTCCAATGACCATGTCAGCAACACCCGAACGAGCAGCATACCGTCCTTACTCCGCTTCCTTAAACTGCCCTCAAGTATCGTGACACCTTTTGTCCGTTGAATAGTCGTAATTTGGCTCAACCTCCGCAAGAAGAGCGGCACGAAGCGAATCGACATTGAGGTCAACAGCGATATTCTCGGTGCGATCCTTGAAAATAAATACATCCATTTTTCCGTCGTAACTATTTTTTGAAACGATACAAATGCAAACAAAATACATAATAAAGAAAGCATCATCGTAACGCCGTACAAAATCGCTTCCAGCGTGATCGGTTGGTCCATGAAATAAAATAAAATATGTCGTCCTCGATGAGAAAATAAAGGGTTAAGAATAGCAACAGAGCCGCCCATTAGAGCATAATAGGGAAGCAGCTTCAGCAGCCGCTTCCCTTCGCCATGAATGACAATAATAACGACAATTACCGCAAGTGAAGTCACTAAGAAAGCAGGATGAAATAATAGCATGCTGAATAAAATAACACCTGCATAATAGCTGAAGCTTGTAACCGGATGTACGGAACTAAAGGCGCTATTCATCGAATTTAGCTCCTATATCCTCGCCTAGATCTATCGTATAAATCCATTCAATGACGTCGCCTTCCTTAAGCTCGTAAGCCCCCGCACTTTTGTTCGGAAACTCGCCGTTCACTTTATACATCCATCCGCTCTTAGCGCCAAAATCGAATTCATATATATTATCGATTCCTTCAATATAAGCGCCAGCCTTTGCCCCTTTATACTCCATCTGTATTTTGTTTTTTCGTGTAATTTTCTTCAATACCTCAAGGACGGTATCATCCTTCTTGATCTCAACTGCTGTTGGTGCGAGAACGGTGCCTGTCTCCTTGTCTGCGACAATAGAAATCGTGACCGTCTGTGCAGGCTGCGGCGTTTCAGCAGGCGCTGAAGGCTTCGGTGAAGCAGACTCTTCCACCTTGCTCGGCTTAACCGTCGGCTTCGAAATCGGATCATCCAACTTCGGCACATTCGTAGGCTTTGGCTTCGGTGAAGATGCTGCTTGTTTATCAGCTGGTGGCTGTGTTGCCTTGTCTTTATCCTTATCTTGATTTTCACCACCGCTAATCGGCTCCGACCCGACAGGCGCTGCCGATGGAGTCACAACCGAGGACTGCTCCGCACTTTCATCAGTCGTTTCATTTCCCTCTAGCACTTGATGGCCAGATTGCTTATTATTGGCTTGATTATTAACGTTTTGACCCGGACTAGAACAGCCTGATATTATACCGATAACCATTAGTAAAGTTAATAAGCTAAGCAGCCATCTTTTTGCGTTCATTTCCATCGTCCCTTTTCTACTCCTTTTCGTCCTAATCACAAAACTTAATAAATAAAAAAAGACCCCCTTAATGTAAGGGGATCTGCAAGTCGAATGAAAGAATAGCTGCGGCACATAAATAAAATATATGATGCGTTCTGCAAAACGATTACGCCTCCACATTCTTACCCCCCGAAGAATGAGAAACAAAATAAAAAAGGCAGGTTTCCTGGCTCGTGCGTCAACGCGCTTCCCCAGCCTTCCCATCCTACGAGCGGACAGTGGCATTTGGAGAGAAGCACTCTTCACATACAGTGGCGGGACCGCGCCGGAATAGTACCGGACTTCCCTATTAAGCAAACGAAAGCATGGTTTGTTTGCACCTTTTTTACACTTGTATTCGATTATTTAATCAATCATATCGAGATAACAGGGGTTTGTCTATACGGGATTTGAATGATTCGATCGCTAATGGCAGCGGCGAGACGACTCGTATTTGGAATAATGTCAGTTTCCACTTAATCGGAATACGGGAAAACCATACGCGCAGCTTGCTCATTTCTTCATCACATACCCAATGCCTCGAAGCGTCTGAATACAGCTCGTTTCTTCTGGGGCATCAATCTTGTTGCGTAAATATCTCACATAAACATCAACTACGTTGGTATCAACTGCTGCATCGTACCCCCACACTTTATCAAGCAGCATTTCCCGAGAAAGTACTCGGTTAGGGTTTTCCATAAAAGCGAGCAGCAGGCCATATTCCCGCTTCGTCAGCTCGATAATGTGCTCGCCTTTGCTTACGACTCTAGCATCTAAATCAACACTTAACTCGCCAAATGCCAAAACCGATCGCTGCTCCAAGGTAATTTTCTCCTGACGCCTAAATACAACGCGAAGCCGAGCGAGCAGCTCTTCAATCGCAAATGGCTTTGGAATATAGTCATCTGCACCGCTATCTAGGCCCGTTACTCGATCAGTCACACTATCTCTTGCAGTTAGCATAATAATCGGCGTAGCTTTCGTTTCACGGATGCGACGACAAACCTCAAGACCGTCCATGCCCGGCAGCATAAGATCCAACAAAATGACATCCCATTCTTCTCGCAGTGCAAGCTCCAGACCGCTATTTCCATCAAAAGCGACAGCTGTCGCAAACGATTCGTGACGCAGTTCAAGCTCGATAAATCGCGCTAAATTTTTCTCATCTTCAATTAGTAACACCTTTTTCATGGATTGATCCGCCTTTGATATCGCTATGCTTGTCTATAGCATGATTTCAACCATTGTAATTGATAATATTTCTCATCGTCAATCGTTAATTTTAAAAAAGACAGCCTCATCAATCAAGAGGCTGTCTCATTTATTTATTTCAATTAGTGCTGCTTGCTCACATGAACCCGTTTAATGAAGAAAGCAACGATCAAGCCAATAATCGCAACGACCATCGCGAAAATAAATGCATTCTGAATGCCGGCTGTCAATGCAAGCGGTGCATTGGCAGGATCAGATGGATCGGCTGCATCCTTCATAAAGCTGGTCATGCCTGAGGTCATTATGCTTACAGCAACCGCTGTGCCGATAGCGCCGGCAACCTGCTGCAACGTATTCATAATCGCAGTACCATCCGGGTACAGCTCGCGAGGCAGCTGGTTAAGACCATTTGTCTGCGAGGGCATCCATACCATAGAAATACCAATCATCAAGCAAGAGTGAAGTACAATAATCAATGTAATAGTCGATGCTGTCGTTATACCTGAGAAGAACCAGAGTGTAGCAGCAACGATGACAAGTCCTGGAATTACAAGCCATTTAGGACCAAATTTATCAAACAGGCTTCCCATGATCGGAGACATGATTCCGTTAATAAGTCCACCCGGCAGCATAATGAGACCTGCTGTCAGCGCGCTAAGTCCAAGACCGCTAATCAAATACATTGGAAGAACGAGCATGGATGATAAAATGACCATCATACAAATAAATACCATCAGTGTTCCTACAACAAACATAGGATGCTTAAATGCCCGTAAATTCATCATAGGCTGTTTCATCGTCAATTGACGAATTGCAAAAATAACGAGTGATACAATACCGACAACCATTGTAGCAATTACTTTTGTACTGCCCCATCCACCTTCACCTTCACCTGCGCTGCTGAAGGCAAACACAATGCCGCCAAAGCCGAGTGTAGAGAAGAGAAGTGATAAGATATCAATTTTCGGCTTCGTTATCGTTGATACATTTTGCATAAACATAATACCGAACAAAAGTGCAATAATAAGAAACGGAAGTGACAACCAGAAAATCCAGTTCCATGTCATATTCTCTATTAAGAGTCCTGCAATCGTTGGGCCTACAGCAGGCGCTACCATAATAACGAGACCGATAACACCCATCGCTGCTCCCCGCTTCTCAGCAGGGAAAATAATAAGGATCGTATTAAACATAAGGGGTAGCAAAAGCGCTGTACCTATAGCTTGTATAACACGCGCGGTCATAAGCACTTCAAAGTTTGGAGCGAGTGCTGCTACCAGTGTACCCAATATAGAGAAGCTTACTGCCGCAATAAATAGCTGTCTTGTCGAGAACCACTGCAGCAACAACCCTGATACCGGAACTAAAATACCGAGCGTCAACAGGTATCCCGTTGTTAACCATTGCACGGTTGGCGCCGTTATGTCGAAGACGCGAATTAAATCACTAAGTGCTACATTTAACGCCGTTTCACTAAACATACCTATAAATCCACTTAGTAATAATGAAATCATGATGGGGATTACTTTATATTGCTGACCCGTATCTTGCTTTGATGCTGTCATAGTTGCTTGCAAGCTTTCCACTCTCCTATTTTCTGTCTAACCTATATTCATGACTTCTCAAAGAGAAGGACACTTATGAATGATGTAAGGTATACATTTTGCTGAGGTTAATAGCGGTTGCGTGTCTCGGTGAGTTAGAGCCAATATGAGTGCTCCTTCCAATAGGGAAACGATAACGATTGCAACCTCACCTGCTCGCGTTTCTTCCATAACCGACTGTATGAGTTTCTCTGAAAGGAGATTTTGCCATGCAGAGAATACCCCTTGTCCCGCAGCTTTCAGCTTAACGCTAATCGTCGAGGTCTCCACAGTCTTCCAGAAGCTAAATGGCATATAACCTGCATAATCGTATTTCTCGGCGTCCGCAGCCATATCTAGAACGAAAGCCTGTATCACTTCAGAGGGCTCATCAAACTCTGCAAACTTTTTTCTCCACTTGTCAATAACAAGCTCCTTGGTACCGTACATGCATTCCAGTGCAAGCTCCTCTTTCCCATTCGGAAAATAATAATAAAGAGAGCCCTTTGGACAGTCGCTTTCCTTTATAATTTGGCTTAATCCCGTTGCATGATACCCTTTCGTAAAAAAAAAGTCTCGCTGCAGTTTCAAGTATCGCACTGCGTGTATTTGATTTTTCTGACATCCACCCTCACCTCTATTATACCAATCGGTCTATATAACAACTATAAGATTAAAACATTAATCCCTTTATCAAGTCAACCTTTTTTTATACCCAATAAGCTGAAAATCATAATAAAAACAGCCGAACGAATGTCCGGCTGCCTTCGCTATTATATAGGTTAGTTTAGAAATTAACAGCTGCTGCTGCTGCTTCCTCAAGACCTTTTGCAACAATTGCTTCCGCTTGTGCTGGAAGTTGGTTATGACCTTCAATGATAATGCTCTCAAGGTCAGTAACACCGTAGAAGCCCATTACTGTACGGATAAAGTTGTGTGCCATTTCTACAGATGCTGCAGGACCTTCGGAATAGATGCCGCCGCGTGCAGTAAGCAATACAACTTTTTTGTCCGTTACAAGGCCAACTGGACCTTCAGCTGTATATTTGAACGTTTTGCCAGCTTGTGATAGGTAGTCGATATAAGTGTGCAAAACAGCAGGAACGGTGAAGTTCCAAAGCGGGAATGCGAAAACGACTTTATCAGCAGCAAGGAATTGATCCATATATTTGCTGGATACTGCTACAGCAGCTTGCTCTTCTGGTGTTAGCTCATAACCGTTAGCTGCTTTGTAGTTACCGTTAATCATATCAGCGTTCATGTAAGGAAGCTCTTCGTTAAACAAATCAAGCTCAACTACAGTGTCTTCTGGGTGACTAGCTTTGAAGCTGTCTAGAAAAGATTGATATAGCTTAACGCTAACTGCCTGTTCAATTCCGCGGTCATTTGCTTTAATAAATAATACTGTACTCATTGTATGTTTCCCTCCAAGTTGTTTGTGTTTACTTTTTGTAAGTAGCTTTATTGTATAAAGTTTTCGCTCAACAATCATCGGTACATAGGCCGAAAAATCGACATAAAAAAACCGCCAAAGGCGGAGGTCTAGTCCTACGACTATAGTCTTAGATTGTAAAATCATTCGTTTTCCCGCATTAACTGCACAGCGTACAAAGCAGCTTGTGTCCGGTCTGTTAAATCTAATTTACTTAAAATGCTGCTCACATGTGTTTTGACGGTTTTCTCAGCCACAGTCAGTGTATTAGCAATATCTTTGTTACTCATTCCTTTGGTGAGCAGCTGCAGCACCTCTAGCTCCCTCGGAGTCAAAATTTCGTTTAATTCCGTTATCGTATGTTCTTTCATCGCATTAGACTGCGGCGCCACTTGAGCTAAAAGCGCATTTGAAATGTCCGGATGCAGCTGAATATTGCCTTTGTAAGCGCTGCGGATAGCTTCAGCAAGCTGATCAGGTTCCACATCCTTGAGCATGTAGCCAATGGCTCCCGACTGCAGCGCCGGAACGATATGGCTGCGATCCGAGAAGCTTGTCAGCACAAGCACTTTAATTTCCGGGTGCTGCTGCGCAATAAGATTACTCGCCTCAATACCGTCCATTACCGGCATGTTCAAGTCCATCAATATAATATCAGGCAATAATTCCGCAGCTTTATCCACCGCTTCCCTGCCGTTATTCGCTTCTCCAACCAGTTCAAAATCCGGCTGCATGCTTAGAAAAAAAGAAATACCTTTTAAAACAATTTGATGATCATCAACCAATAATATTTTTATCGTCAAAGCGTTTCCTCATTCCTCTTCCCACATTTCCATCTCTGTCGCAATCGGTATTGTAGCTGTCACTGTTGTGGGCAGTCCCTTTTCACTCTTAATGGATAAATCACCGCCGAGCGTCTCTGCTCGTTCCCTCATCGTTAGCATTCCCATTGTAAGCTTCCCTTTGCGTTTCCCTGGCGAAAATCCGCGGCCTTTATCCATAATTTCCAAGCTTGCGAACAGCTCCGATTTCACTAACCGAACATATACTGTATTCGTATCCGCATGCTTCTTCACATTATTCAAAGCTTCTTGCCCGATTCGCCATAGCGCCTCTTCAATTGCCCGAGGAAGCTCGCGCACACCCTCAACCTGCTCATGTACCGTTAAGCCCATGCTTTTACCATATTGTTTGAGTGCGGTAAGTAATCCATGCTCGAGGCCAGCTGGTCGCAGCTGCCAAATGAGCGTTCTCATCTCCTTCAATGCTTCCTGCGACAGTTGTCTGATCTCTTGAAGTGATCGCTCAACGACTGGCTCTTTGCCTGCCAGCACCGTTTCGGCACCTTTCGCAAGAAAGGACAAAGAGAACACCTTCTGAATAACCGAATCATGTAGATCTCTAGCCATCCGATTTCTCTCTTCCATACGAGTGAGCTCCCTTCGCTGCTCGTATATCCGCAAGTTTTCGACGCATAACGTAAAATGATCACCTAGAGAATACATAAAGTCCTCCAAGTAATCGTCGAATTGATTGCTGAACTGACTGCTAATAAGCAGCACTCCAATTGGACGGCTTCTAATGCGAAGCGGTATTGCAACCGCTGACGAGAATGGAGGAATACCAATCGACGGCAAAGATGAGCAGGATACTTCATTACAATTCGATTGGATGACCAGACGATTCTCATGAAACGCTGTACTAACAGCACCGCCTTGATCGATTGCAAGCGATAGCCACTCTTTTCTAACCTGATTATCGGTATAGTGTGCTCGAAGCGATAATTGGTCCTGTTCATACATAAATAGCGAGACATGCTGCCAATCGAAAGTATCACCGATATGTCTAACCGCTTGAATCGGCAAATGATTAATATCCTGAATGGCGTTTATTTTCTGAATGACATCGCCGAGCTTGGCGTAATGAACCGTATGCTGCTCCTGTACTTGATAAAGCCTAATCCGCTTTATTGCAGTTCCAATCTGATAAGCAACGGCTTGCAGCAGTGCCAACTCATCCTCTGAGAACCGCACTTTTCCCGACTCTGCGACATTTAAAATACCAAATTTATCTGTCCCTGCTTTGAGCGGCACTGTCGCATGATGTGAGACACCCTCTGTATCTCCAAGTCCATGCGTTATGGCGTATGTAATTCTAGAGCACTCGATAATATTAATCGCTTGATCCAGCTTGTTTTGCTTAAATCTCTCTACGCACCAGCACACTTCACCGCACATGACCGCTTGATTATTCGCACCTAGACCCTCGGGCAAATTATGCGAGGCTGCGCATATCCGCTCACTTCGGTTATCCATTATAAAGATCCAACCCGTTGTAAAACCAGTAACCTGAAGCAGCTTGGCAAGTACATCCGTCAGCATTTGATCCATATCGTTTGTGCTATTCAGCGTCTCTGCTATTTCCTTCAACGCGACCAGTTCATAGGCTCTTTTCTCTCTGGACATGCTACCACTTCCTTCTAAACACACATTATACACCTATGCTCAAAATAAAAAAAAGAGCCGTTTTCCATAAGCAGCTTTCGCTGCTTATGGAAAACGGCTGCTTCATTAAATAGGTCAGCGAATGAGGACTAACGCTTATGAAATGGATTTTTGATCAACAAAATATAACATGCCACCGCGCCTAATTCTGCAATCGCTATCCATATCCCCATAGGAAGAGCATTCGCACTTCCGCCTAGACCAACCAGCGGTGCCATAATTCCGCCGAAGGTAAAGGACATCAGCCCAAGCAACGCAGACGCGCTGCCCGCAGCGTGGCCATTCTTTTGCATGGCTAGCGAGAAGCCCGTAGTCGTAATCACACCAACACTTGAAACGACGAAGAACAGCGGAACAAGGATCGCTGCGAGCGCGGCTTCAAGTAATATCATAACGAGCAGCATTACGCCAGCCGTCGCTGCCATAGTTAAACCAAAGACAAATAATTTATTCTCTCCAACCTTAGCCGCCAAACGACCTGAAAGCTGACCAAATAATATTATGCCTAAACCATTAATGGCGAAAAACATACTGAAGCCTTGCGGAGTAACGCCGTAAATATTTTGCAGCACAAAGGGCGATCCTGCTATGTAAGCGAACATCGCAGCCATAACAAGTCCCTGTGCCAGCGCGTAACCCATGAACGATCGATCCCGCAGCAGGATACCAAAGGTAGATAACGTCTGACGATAGCCGCCCGTCATTCGTTTCTCTTTGGCTAGTGTTTCCGGCATACCAAACAGCACCGCAATAAACATCAAAACGCCATAGACGCCTAGTACGATAAACACACCTTCCCATGACGTTAATTTAAGCAGCTGCCCGCCAGCAAGAGGAGCAAATATTGGCGCAGCGCCATTAACTAGCATGAGCATTGCAAAAAAACGAGTTAGTTCAGGCCCCTCATACATATCCCGCACGATTGCGCGAGATATAACGATCCCCGCCGACCCGGCAAAACCTTGAATAAATCGTAATACAATAAGAATAGCTATCGATGGAGCAAATGCGCACAAAACGGATGAGAGCCCGTATACAGTCAAAAAAATGAGCAGCGGCCGTCTCCGACCAACAATATCACTCCATGTTCCAGAGAACAGCTGACCAACAGATAGTCCGATCATACATGCTGTTAAGCTCAATTGGACAAGTGATGAGCTTGTCATGTAATCGTTCGTGAGCTGCGGCAGCGCCGGTAAATACATATCAAGTGATAAAGGGCCAAATGCCGAGAGAGAACCAAGTAGTATGATGAGCCACAGTCGCTTTGCGCCTGTTGATTGATTAGCTTTCTCATTTCGAATTTTATGCTGGGCAAGCACGTGGTGCATCTCCTTTTCTAGTCATTTTCCATGATCTACTTTATCATTTTTCATTATTTGTTCCAATAGTAAAGACTTTTCATCAAATATTTGTTCTCCTTTGTTTTGTTTGTTATGATTGAGCACAGAATGTCGTATATCGCAACAATTTGTTGCTTACGAAGAGGGTTTGCTTCGCAAACCTTAAGGAGGATTCACATGCAAAAGATTAAAATTTTTTCCGGCACATCGAATCAGAAGCTTGCCGAGGAGCTATGTAAAGAACTTGAACTGCCGCTAGGGAATGTCGCTATTTCCAGACATCAAAGCGGAGAAATTCATGTATCGTACGGTGAGCCTATTCGTACCTGTGACGTATTCATCGTCCAATCTCTATCCCATCCCGTTAATGAGCATCTCATTGAGACGCTTGTCATGATAGACGCTGCTAAGCGTGCATCAGCCAAAACCATCAACATCGTTATGCCATATTATGGCTATGCGCGTCAGGAAAGAAAATCGGCGCCTCGTGAACCAATCTCTGCTAAGCTGGTCGCAGATGTATTGACTACTGTAGGTGCAAATCGAATTATTACTGTCGATTTACACGCTGATCCGATTCAAGGCTTTTTCGATATTCCAGTCGATCACTTAACAGCGCTTGACTTGATCATTGAATATTTGCGAAGCAAAAACATCAAAAACCCTGTTGTTGTATCACCAGATGCGGGGCGAGCTACAACTGCCGAGAAGCTTGCTGGTTTACTCGACTGTCCATTTGCGATAATGATTAAGAATCGTCCAGCACATAATCAGTCTGAAATTACACATATTATCGGTGACGTAGAAGATATGACACCGATCATAATTGAGGACTTAATTGATACAGGCAGCACGATTGTAAACGTCGTTGAAGCGTTAAAGAAAAAAGGCGCACATGATTCTTTCATCTGTGCAACGCACGGGCTTTTCTCTGCCAATGCGCTGGAGAAGCTTGATCATCCGAACATTCGCGAAGTCGTGATTACGGATACGATCTCAATCGGTGAAGAGCATTCCAATAAATTTGTCGTTCTGCCGATGTCTCCATTGCTTGCAACGGCGATTAAAATTATTACCGAGGGCGGCTCAATAGCTACATTGTTTAAATCAGGCTCATAAACCATCCACCCTAAATGCTCTTATTCCAGAGCATGCACAAATCCCCCCCTTGCTCTCGAGCAAGGGGGGGATTTAGTTTTCCTGCTTGACGTATAAAAAAAAGGATACCTCAACCACTGGACGGTATCCTTTCTATCACGTCATACTTAATCCGATTGTTTTTGTCGGAAACAAATTTTATGCTCCCTCATCTCTGACCGCTGATATGCTTCTGATATACCGTGTGCATATATATCTGCTTTACTTACCTCTTTGTATGAAAGCGTCGTCTCCACCTCTTGAGTGAATGGAAATGGACTCAGTTCGATTGTCGTTTGATCTTTCCACTCTGCAATCAAATTGGTTTGGCCCGTACGATCGAACCAATATGGGAAACCGTTCGCAAACCACTCGTATTGATGACGCGGCGTTCCCGGTTGCTCCATACATACAAATAGTGAGAGCTCATCACATAGCAGCAGTGCCTTCGCGTGAAGCTGAAGCAGACTGACGTCCAGCTGCAGCCGCTCGATGATGGCACTTTGCCGAGCAAACTCACGTTCTACAAACGTAATCGTATCCTCGTTTCTAAATCTTTCGGCAAGCGTCGTATACAAGATACTGCCAAGCAACGCGGCATATTCACTCGTTTTCTGAACGTGATCCAAACCTTTTGAATAAAAGAAAAACCGAATATTTCCCGGAAAATCACGGAATGAGAATGGGATATTCGCTGCATCATTCCACAGTGGAATTCGGTCCAAATCAATCCAACTGCTGTCATGCTCATAAGCAGCATACGCAAGTTCATCTCTTCGGTCTTCACTATGAAATAACTGTCCTTGCCAAGCAGAAACAAGATCTCCGGATATTCTCGCATGATCATGCTGTGCGATTAATATGAATGCATCTTCCTTCTCATACAAAATCATCGTTTATATCCCTTCCTTCATGTCATGTTTGACTGGCATGCTTTTATCGGTTCTTACTACTTATTCTCTGAATGGGAATTTGCAATTTCTTTATGCCGAGCTATGACAACATCCATCACGCTTCTATAAATGGAAACCGCGTATTTCGGGTCTAATCTTTGACTCTGTGCAAGCTTTTCTATTTTTTCAAATTGATTAGCCTCACGACCTGTGTCTTGAGCATCCAGCTTATTTGCTGCTTTATACTTACCTACTTCTTCGGTGAGTTGAAACCTTTTTGCAAGCAAAGAAATCATTTCGCGATCGATTTGATCGATCGCTTGTCTTAATTCATCTAGTCTAGAAACCGCCATAAGTCTCTCCCTTATATGTTACTTTTCCTATAATTGTACCATCTCCATCACACAATCGGCTATGAGTAAAAGGAACATTGATAACAAAAAAACTGCCGCAACCACAATGTGGCTTTGGCAGTTAATATCTTATTCTACTCTACTGCTGCGTTAGTATAAGCATCACACTTCGCAATCCTATGCTAATTTTAAAATAAATATCCATAAAAGATGTTATAGGCTGCTCTTCTTACTTAACTCTCTACGAACAACTGGCGCAACCTTCGTAGCAAGCAGTTCAATTGAAGTCGCTACCTTGGAGAACGGAATACCTCCAATATCAAATTGAGCCATGAAGCGGTTATGTCCAAATAGCTCATGCTGCGCCAAAATTTTCTCTATAATCAATTCCGGACTGCCGACAGCCAGCGCATTGATCGGGCTTGCTAATTGTTCGAATTGCTCGCGTGACATCTTCTCTCCTCTCGCATTGCCACCCATAAACTCGCTCACATAATTAGCATAATAAGGATAATATTCATCCTTCGCCTTCTCAGTGGAATGAGCAATATAACCATGACTCGTAATCGCTACTTTAAGCTCTTCTTGCGGATAATTGGCGCCAATACCTGCAGCCCGGTATACGTCAACAAGTTGCTTAAAATGTGCAGGATCACCGCCAAGAATGGCAAGAGCCATCCCTAAGCCATGATTTCCTGCTAGCTCCGCACTCTGCGGCGTTCCGCCAACACCTACCCAAATCGGCAGACGAGCCTGAAGTGGACGTGGAGCGATTTCAGCATTTTGCAGAGGTGTCCTATATTTACCATTCCAAGATATACGTTCCTCTTCGTTCAACTCCATCAGCAGGTTTAGCTTTTCATGAAAGAGCTCCTTATAATCTCCGAGCTCAAAGCCAAACAATGGAAAAGATTCTATATACGCACCGCGTCCCGCAATAATTTCCGCACGTCCATCCGATAACAAGTCTAAGGTTGAGAAATCCTCGAATACTCTAACCGGATCAGAGGTTCCAAGCACTGTCGTAGCACTCGTTAATCGAATACGCTTCGTTGCTTGAGCAATTGCTGCTAACAGAACCGGAGGAGAAGTTACTGCAAAATCTAAGCGATGATGCTCACCCACGCCGAACACATCAATCCCCGCTTCATCAGCAAGCTTAGCTGCTGCGACGATTTCCTTTACTCGATCTCTTGCATTCAACTTCTGACAATTGATAGGATCAGTGCTTATATCACCTAATGTATATATGCCAAATTCGAACTCTGCATTGCTCTCCTTCGCAGTGAGCGCTTCTTGTCCTATATTCTCTTTGATGTCAAACACCGCTTTCCTATCATTATATCAACCGACTTATCTATTAAGTGTTTGCAATATCTAGTTACTTTACGTAAGTAATGATACATAAGTTATTTAGTGACGTCAAGTTATTAACCGCTTACTTTAAGCCTTCCAACTAAACCTACATCTATTGAAATAAAGCTGAAATTGATTCACACCTCATATGATTGTCTCATTTGCAATAATGATGAAGCCCCAAGATGCAAAATCCAGCCCCGTTTCAACTTGTCCAGCTTCAAGGATGCCCAATGGTTTCCCCTTCAAAACTACATGAATTGGCGTTGCGAACATGCTATAGGATATGCCAAATGCTTTAAAATTGATACATCTCTCCACCTATGTTATCAAGCCAATACAAGCAATCACATTTACACCTAATTAATGCTATTGCAGCTCCGATTATTCAACTCACAGCAAAGGCGGCTCCTCCTGTTGTGGACTATGACTACGTCAGAATTCCAAACTAATAAACCCCCGACATGGATCATGCTGATCCATGTCGGGGGTTCGTTATGTCAACTTAACTGATCAAATGATCGACGATCATGCTCGTCGGTTAGTGCGGATAAGCCGTATCGAAGTCAATTCCGCAAGGGCCGCCGTCCGTATTGATCTCCAAATCAACAGGTGTGCCATCCTGCCGAAAGAGCGGACGGTAGTGATTGCTAATATGAGTTGCTGATGCATTAGCATAATGGCAAATGAACGCACGACGGAATTGATCCTTCGTTTTATTTCTGTAAGAGCCGTGGATCAGATTCCCGTTGAAAAATAAAACGTCTCCCTTATCCATAATAACCGGCATCGCCTTCTGATCCTTCGGTGGCTTAACGTAATGTGTCGTGAATGATTCAGAAGAATCTGCAAGCTCAGGGCAGCTAATCTCATGCTCACTCGTCTTCGGAACGACAAGCAAGCTGCCGTTCTCCTCATTCGCCGCATCGATTGCAGTCCATGCCGCTATGCAATTGCCCGGCTCCACCTGCAAATAAAAGTTATCCTGATGCAAAGCCTGACCGCGTGAACCTGGTGGCTTGTAATAAAACATACTTTGAGCTGCAAGCGCCTCTTCACCATAAAGATCAGCTAATACGTCCATGACTGGCTGATGCAGCAAATATTTTTTGGACGTCTCATTAAAACGATGGGGATGCATGACGCGTGGAAACCGTTTTAACGGATCATCTGTCGATCCTGACAGATCCGGCTCGAAATATCCCGGTACCGTTCTATGACTCATTTCCTCGAATGTATCCTCAATGGCTCGAATGTCCTCTTGTGAGAAAAGATCTTTTATAATAATAAAGCCCTCTGTACGAAATTGATGAATCTGCTCCTCCGTTAGTGCATTCAATACTCTAGTCATCTTGCAGCACTCCCTTACTGAAATATTCGTTACTCTTGACATAATCATAGAGCTTTCGTTATTTTAAAGGAAGAATGATTAATGCTAAAAAGTACTTGTATTATGCTAAGTGACTTTCAAGGAGTGTGCTGATATGCTTCCAGATAATAATACCGAAACGGCAATTGAAACGAATGGAGGCATATTTTTAAGCGGTCTTTTTGATGCATCCGACTCCTACCGATGCCGCAGGCCAAATGGCATCAGTGATTGGCTCATCTTTTATACATTAGAAGGTGAGGGCTATTTACGCACACCTGCAGGAGAAAAACGCTGCACCAGCGGGCAAATCGTACTGCTGCAATCCGGCATTCCCCATGAGTACGGGACGGTCTCAGGTGGCAGTTGGCTTTTTTATTGGACTCATTTTCAGAAACTACCTGAAATCGACTATTTACCCAAAGAAGAAATCATCGTAATAACGATACCAGATAGCAATATGCGAAGCAGAGTGCAGCAAATCTTCGATCATATTATAAATGATTCTAGAGAGCAGGCAAGCTTCTGGCATATGTTATGTGAGAACGCGCTGCGCCAAGTAATTCTGCTCACAGCCCAGCAGTTCGATAAACGGCTTGATCCTCGCATCGAGCTTGCTCTTCAGTATTTATCGCGGCATATGGCTCAATCGATCCGTCTTGAAGAATTAGCCAGCTCGGTTGGCTTATCTCTCTCACGGCTATCCCATCTTTTCAAGCAGGAAACGGGAACAACTGTGGTCGAGCATCTAAATCGATTACGACTCCAGCAAGCAGCTCTATTAATGGAGCATATGGGCCGCACGGCTACCGAAGCCGCGCTCGATGTCGGCTTTAACAATTACAATCATTTTGCCGCTTTATTTCGCAAGGCGTATGGAGCAAGCCCGAGAACGTACAAAAAGGACAAAGCTGCTCTTAGGGAGTAGCTTTGTCCTTTAGAACTATCTATTTCGTTACGACGCTTATTAAACCTTCTGTACAGTTAGATCAAGAAAGCTCATCTCTTCCTTGGTCAATGAAATGAGTGAACCCTCATCGCAGGAATGAAGCTCTTCCGCTGATTGCGCACCGATCAAAGCACAGGTCGGAAACGGCTGATTAAGCACATAGGCGAGAGCAATTTGAATAGCGCTAACGTTTTTCTCAGCCGCCAGCTGCTTAGCACGTTCAAACCTCTCCCAGTTATCATCACTGTAGAACACACGTACCAAGTCTGCATTGTCACGAACCTCAGGGGAGAATCTACCCGTGAAGAAACCTCTTGCTTGTGATGACCAAGATAGCAGCGGCAGCTGTTCTTCCTCATGCCATGCACACGTTTCTTCATCCGCAGATACGCAGCCGGACCAGAACGGCTCATTCGCTTTCGCCAGACTAAGATTTGGACTGCTAAACGAAAAGCCAACGAGTCCATTCGCTGCTGCATATTCATTCGCTTCCTTAATCCGCTGCCATGACCAGTTTGATACACCTATCGCTCTGACCGTGCCTGATTGCACATATTCATTAAGAATATCGATAGCTACTGTTACAGGAATCGAAGGGTCATCTCGGTGCAGCGCATAAAGATCGATATAGTCAGTCTGAAGGCGCTTAAGGCTTGCCTCCAAATCCTCGCGTATCGCCTCCTTGTTCACCCGTGGACCGTTATGATCATGATGGGCACCCTTAGTCAAAATGACTAGTTGCTCCCGATTTCCTCGTTCCTGCATGTAACGGCCGATAACTTCCTCACTTTGTCCGCCGCAATAAATATGTGCCGTGTCTAAAGAATTACCGCCAATTGCTAGAAAAGCATCAAGATTAGCTGCAGCTTTCTCATAGGAATCATGGAAAAAATAATCCGTGCCCTTCATTAAGCGAGATACCTGCTTGGGAGAACCTTCTATTTGAATGTATTCCACCGTCATATTCCTCCATAGGTTTATTTTGTTATTAGATCACAACTCGTGTACGTTCATGAGCGGAGAGCAGACAAGCGTCAATAACCTTCATATTATTTACAGCATCAGTTCCGCCGAACTGCAGCTGTGTTCCATTGTTAATCGCCTGAGCAAAATGATCAGCCTGAGCCGTATAAGCGTTTACATGTGGAACCTCAACCTCTCGGCGTTCTCCTTTTGCATTTACGAAGAAATTACCACTGCCCGGAGCACCAGTCACAAATGCAGATGGAACCTCGATAATACCATCCGTACCTAGAACCTCAAGCGGGTTCCGGAACGCTGCCCACATGCCGCAATCGAATGTCAGTGATACTGCTCCTTCAAACTCTATTAATCCAGATGCCATCATATCGACATGATCATGCTCTGGTGAGAATAATGCCTGAACCGTAACAGCTTCAGGTTCCTTCCCAAGCAGCAGCCGAGCGGCATTAATTGGATAACAGCCCACATCGTAAATCGAGCCGCCTCCCCATTCCTTACGGTATCTCACATTCTCTTTATGTCCCGCATTGTTGAAGGTAAAAGCGCTGCGAATGCCGCGAACTTCACCGATATCTCCAGCATCAATAATTTTCTTAATCATGTCATACCTTGGGTGATATCTGTACATAAAGGCTTCTGACAACAATACGCCTGCTTTCGCAGCTGCTTCTACCATCTCGGCTGCTTCTTTCTCGGTCAAAGCAAGCGGCTTCTCGCACAAAATATGCTTTCCCGCTTCAGCCGCTCGAATCGTCCACTCTCTATGCAAATGATTTGGGAGCGGAATGTACACGACATCAATAGAAGCATCTTCCAGCAATTCTTCATAGCTGCCGTAAGCAGTCGGTATATTTAGCTCTTCTGCCGTCTTCTTGGCTTTATCTCCATTTCGGCTGGCAATCGCTGCCACCTCATTTAGTTCAGAAAGATGAAGGCCTGGTATAACTGCCCCTTTTGCAATTCCAGCGCAGCCCAAGATGCCCCATTTCAATTTTTTCATCGTCATCCCATTCGTCACCTCAACAATAATTTTTATTAATATATTGTGATTAAAAACTGAAATATGTAGCACCATCAGTTCTAATCAGAACTTCTAAATCGCGAGTTGAGAATTATCAAAACCCGATTATCGTGTACTTGCCTATAGTTTAAAGTAGAATACTCAAAAATAAAATGATATTATTTTGTTATACATTAAAACAATATTGTCATTGAGGTGAATGAATTGAAAAGGCAAAGCCTCCTGCTTACATTACCGGATAATCCCTTCTTTTGTTTTCCTGAATCAGTCGGCAATTATTGGGACGACCCAGAGCATTACACGTTGCGGCTCGCTGGAGCACTGAACAATTTCAATATCCATTACGTTGTTTCAGGCAAAGGCTACGTGGAATGGGATGGGGAGGTTCATACGCTTGAGGCTGGGGAGGCCGTTCTTTATTTCCCTCTGCAGCGACAGCATTATTACAGCAGCAATGAAGATCCGTGGGACATTAGATGGGTTCATTTCTATGGCAGCGGACTTCAGGACTATATGATTGAAAGAGGCTTTCACAAAAGCCAACTCTGGACAATTCGACAACCATCCGCATGGAAACAGGTACACGAGGAGCTGCTAGTTGAGGCTGAAACTCATCGTATGCTGCGTCCAACCAAACTTTCTGCGCTAACCTATGCCATACTCGCAGTATTTATCGAGCAGGCTGTTCCGATATCAGGAAGCAAAGCAAGCACGGCTGGCAATCGCATATTGAATCTGCTCCCTCTAATGCAGCAGGACGCGGCTAAGCCATTTATCCTTGAACATTGGGCCGAGCAGGCTGGAGTCAGCCCATACTATTTCTGCAAATTGTTCCGAAACGTCATGGAAATGACACCCATGGACTTCATTACACGCTGCCGGCTACAGATGGCGAAGCAATGGCTTCTGGAACGCAAGGATCTCAACATTGGCCAAATTGCCAGCGATGCCGGCTATCCAAGCGTCAGCTACTTCAACAAAAGATTTATGGAACATGAAGGGATGACGCCAACTGTATATCGTCAGCTGTACGGAGTGTGAATTAGAAGTTACCTTCAGCGCTGTAAGAACACATATGTGCTTAATTCCCTCTTTCGCGGGTAACCAATCTGACTTGGGACTCTGTAAGAACCTATGTGTTCTAACAGCCACTCGGGGATGTTACTTTCGGCGCTGTAAGAACACATATGTGCTTAATTCCCTCTTTCGCGGGTAAGCAATCTGACTTGGGGCTCTGTAAGAACACATATGCGCTTAACTCCCTCTTTCGCGGGTAAGCAATCTGACTTGGAGGCTCTGTAAGAACCTATGTGTTCTTACAGCCACTCGGGGATGTTACTTTCAGCGCTGTAAGAACACATATGCGCTTAATGCACTCTTTCGCGGGTAACCAACCTGCCTTGGGGCTCTGTAAGAACCTATGGGTTCTTACAGCCACTTGATTAGGTTACTTTCAGCGCTGTAAGAACACATACGTGCTTAGCTCCCTCTTTCGCCAGTAACCAACTTGCGCTTCGGGCTCTGTAAGAACCTATGGGTTCTTACAGCCACTTGAGAATGTTACTTTTGGTGCTGTAAGAACACATATGTGCTTAATTCCCTCTTTCGCCAGTAACCAACCTGCCTTGGGGCTCTGTAAGAACCTATGGGTTCTTACAGCCACTTGATTAGGTTACTTTCGGCGCTGTAAGAACACATATGCGCTTAATGCACTCTTTCGCGGGTAAGCAATCTGACTTGGGGCTCTGTAAGAACACATGTGTTCTTACAGCCACTTGATTAGGTTACTTTCGGCGCTGTAAGAACAAATATGCGCTTAATGCACTCATTCGCGGGTAACCAACCTGCCTTGGGACTCTGTAAGAACACATGTGTTCTTACAGCCACTTGAGAATGTTACTTTTGGTGCTGTAAGAACAGATATGCGCTTAATTCCCTCTTTCGGCAGTAACTAACCTGCCTTCGGGCTCTATAAGAACCTATAGGTTCTTATAGCTACTTGATTAGGTTACTTTTGTCGCTTGGCGACGGCGAAAAGCTTATTGAACGTTTTGATCGAGTAGGCAAGGTCGAGGAGATGGAAGGTTTTCTTGGACTTGAGGTACTTCTCACGCAAAATCTAAAAGAATATGATGAGGTTTCTATCGTTACAAGGTGGCAATCAAGAGATGATTTCAACAACTGGACGAAAAGCGAAGCGTTCCGTGAATCTCATTCACACCGTAAAACACCAGAATACATTTTGAACAACAAAATTATGTTTCAGGAAGTCAAGGTAAAGCGAACCCCTCTCCCCGCTGCTCAATAATAATTATCTCTTCCATAACAAACAAGCAAGACAGCAATCGCCCCTATCAATCGGGTCCTTGCCGTCTTGCTCTTTTCTGTTAAATTCCGTCTATAATGTTACGAAAGTTCCGCCTTCATTTGCGGAGCGAAGCTCAGCTTCGATAATTTCGAGCGTTCCAACAGCACTTTCCGGCAAGCAGACCGATACTGGCTTCCCTGCATGAACGGATTCAATGAAATATTTAATTTGGTGATAATAACCCATGTCTTCCGACAATTCGACGATAAAACCTGGCTCATTATTTGGGTTCACTTTCAGCTGTCCATTTTCGAATACAAGATTGCCGCCTTCAAAATTAACACGATACGTCATAGAGAAGCCGTAATCTCCTTCTAGCGTCCAATCCGCTTGTGCGTTCAGCACTTTGCCATCGGGATAAACATAGTGAGTAGATACGACATCATAACCGCTGCCAGGAATGACGTTGCGTGCAAGCGTCGACACCTTATCCGGTTTGCCGAACAGCCAGTGCACCATATCCACATCATGAATATGCATATCTAGCAGACAGCCTCCGCTTTTGCTTCCATCTAGGAACCAGCCCTTTGGCGCACCTGAGCCTCTGTAGAAATAACCGCCCGTCACTGCTCCATAACGGTTATCCTCAACGCAAGCCTTCAAGTATTCATATGCTGGCCAGAAGCGCAAGCATTGACCGATCATTAAAGTCTTCCCTGTACGCTCTGCTGTTTTTGCCATGCGCCAGCCATCCTCTGAACTGCCTGCTACAGGCTTCTCACACAAGACATGCATACCTTTCTCCAGCATCGAGCACGTAAGGTCAGCATGCAAATAAGTAGGCAACGTAATATCGACAATATCTAGTTCTTCATTTTCAAGCATCGCATCAATATTATCGTACAAACGATATGGCGTAAGATCATACACGTCCTGCTCTGTAGCGATGTTGCCAGACGCCTTGCCTTCCTTCAGCTCTTGAATCAATAGATCGCAGATTGCTACAAGCTGAATCGGCGCTCCCTCTGCCGCAAGGCGAACATAATTGTCAAAGTGCATGCGTCCCATAAATCCAAAACCGATTAATCCAACCTTCAACATTTAAATAACCTCCTAGTCATTTTAAAAAAAGATATATTTTAACGGCCTAATATAGCATCCATAGCTTTTGATGTATTGAAAATAATTTGTTCCGAATGGTGATTGTAAGGCGGGATCATTTCTCCCGTAACATAGTTGTTGTACCCAATCGCGCGAAGCGCCTGCATTACAGCTGGATAATCAACGTCTCCTGCCAAAAGATCAACAAAGCCGTGCAAGCCGCCAGCTTGACGACGATAATCCTTGAAATGCACTTTCTTAATGCGATCACCCAAAATGCGAATCCATTGCTCCGGATAACCGTTATGCAGCGTGTTGCCCACGTCAAAGTAAGAGCCTACATAACTCGAACCATGTGCATCGATAAAGGAACGCATCTCAAGCGGAGATAATAAAAACTTGTTCCAAACGTTCTCAATACCAATCGAGACACCTGCACTCTCCGCAAACGGAACAAGCTTCCCGATCGCTTCAAGCGCTCTGTCATAAGCATACTCGTAGTCGGTTACTTCACTGCCTGGTATAAAGTCAACGCCAACAGCGCCTGGAATGACCAAAATCGTGTCCACGCCAAGCGCGGAAGCAAGCTCTAGCTGCTTTTTGCAAACATCGATTGCTTTCTCACGCGTTTCAGCATTTTCACTCGTCATCGGATATGACCAATACAAGCCTGTCGCGAGACCCGCAATTTCAAGATCCGCATCTTCGAGCCTATTTTTAATTTCTTGAATCTCCTTGTCGGATGCCGCAAGACTAAGCTCACCCGTTTCATTCAATGAAAGCTCAATCCCGTCGAAACCAGCTTTCTTTGCAGTAGAAATACAATCTGCAATCGTCGAATCACCTTTAAAAGACCAAATATTAATTCCCTTTTTCATTGAAATAACCTCCAATATATATGTTTTAAATAAATAAAAGCCTGCCAAATTTACGGGGAAGATGAAAGTTTACCGCTTTAGTGGCCTGCCAAGCCTGATACTCGCGGTTACCGCTCGTGTCCTCATCAATTCGGTAAAAATTCACTCTCCAGCTTAAACCCTGCTCAAAGGGGCGCTTGAAATTTTCAACGGGAATGTGCACAAAGTATACTCTTCTAGCTTCGCCATCCATTTCAACACCCGTTTGAAGACCTTCAAACCTCCATGCTAAGTCTGTTGCTGTTATTGAAGCCTCACCATCATTTTCAATCAATGCATCAAAAACAACATTATTCGGACTAACTTCAAGCTCTAAATAACGAGTTCCAGTACCATCCTCATCGATAAACAGTTCCACGACATCTTGCTCGTAAAGCGGCTCATCACGCACAGTGAAATCAGATGCAACATGTGAATCCTCGCATAGATATCGAATATGCAAATATTTCGGACTCCAGCATGCTCGTACTTCTGTACGTTCCTTAGGCTGCTTGCCAGTGACAGTCTCTACCAGCTCAATCGCGTCGAAGCTGTCCCAATGGATCGTACCAAAGTCGACGTCTTCTTGACTGCTCGGCACTTGTCTGCAAAGATAAGTTTTGCTCTCTTGAAATGCAGCGCCCTCCATTTGTCCAAACTCCTTTTTAGATAATTACGTTATATTGAATTTGCAGCTGTAACATGTGATAATACGTTTATAATAAACGATTCATCCGACAATTTATTTAGCTAGAAAAGCTATTTTTTGGACAATTCCGTTCTCTTTTATTCTTTTCATTGGAAGGAGCCTACCGCATGGAAAAGTCTGAATCCCTCTATCCACGCATCCGTTCAACTCCATTTCGTGAATGGTCGCCCAGCGTGCATTACGCACAGTTCCAGCGTATGCCAACCGGTGTTCTGCCAAGGCGCAGATTATATGATTACGAGCTGCTGTATGTTTATCAAGGCGAAGCGGCTACAACGATGCAAGGACAGCGTTACAAGCTTGAAGCTGGTCAACTTATCTTTTTATCTTCCGGGGTCTATCACCAAAACGAAGTCGTTTCCAGCCCAAACGCTCGATTTTTAGGTATTCATTTTGATTTTTTTGATGAGCTTGATATCCAGACTGAGGCTGATATGGTCGTGAACGAGGCTTCTGTTTTGCCGCATAAATTTACTTATGAGCCTTATGTGGAAGGTTTGGCTCCTCTGTCCGAGCTTCCAGTCTATACTCCGCCGCTCGTATGCGTTCAATTAATGGAGCAGCTAGTCCATGAATTCACGATGCGCCCGCTCGGATATGAGCTAGTCTGTAGAGCGTTAATGCTCCAAATATTGACTCATTTACTGCGATCTCCATCGTCCCGCTCCAACGGACAAGCCTCTCTTCATGGCAGCAAAATTGCCGAATTAATGGAGGAAATTGAAGCTTCACCGTCTACCCATTGGACAAACACAACGATTGCAAAAAAATTAAACTTGAGCATCGATCATACAGCGAAGCTATTTAAACAAATCGCAGGCATGCCTCCTAGTGAATATGTCCAGTCTATCCGTCACCGAGAAGCAAGAAGATTGCTGCGGGAATCCGAGCTGACAATAGAGAACGTCGGCAGCGTCGTCGGCTATTCCGATATTCATTACTTCAGCCGTATATTTCGTCGGCATGAAGGTATTTCTCCACGTGAATACCGGAAGTTATCCAAAATTTTATAATTGGCTGGATCATGGAAGCCGGATACCTCCAGTGGTATTCGGCTTTCTTTCGTTTCGATAACAGCAAATTTCCGAGCATAGTAGAACAGTATTTTTAGCTTTTCCACTTTGTTTGGACAAACTTTAAAACACTTCTTTAATTTGTCCATTGAGTAAGGCATGAGTATCTATTAGGATTGTATTTATCGATAATGATTATCATTATCTTAGAACATCTTTTGGAGGAGAACCAATATGTATCGAGGAACAAGATCAGTAGCTCTTTTGGCTACATTCACCCTAATGGGAGCATTATTGCTTGCCTGCGGCAGCAATTCAGGAAATGCAGTGAAGCCCACTGATGAAGCAACACAAGCTCCTGCTGCTACGGAGCAAGCAGCAGAAACTTCGCGTACCTTCACCGACTGGACAAAACATGAGGTCGAAGTGCCAGTTACTCCACAGCGAGTTATCTATCATGGAGAAACAACGGGAGATTTACTTGCCCTTGGCGTCAAGCCGATTGGCGTTTTAAAAAGCGGTATTCTAGGAACGGTTTATGAGGATCAGCTCACTGATGTCGAAGATGCTGGTTTTCCGATTAGCGTAGAAAAAACGTTAACGATGAATGCTGATCTCATCATTTTTTCCAATTCAGATGAACAGCAGTACGAGACAATCGCTAAGGTTGCCCCCACTGTTACCTTCAACACCTTTGCTAGTCTTGAGGAGCGGATGCGTACGTTAGGCGACCTTCTGAATAAGAAACAAGAAGCAGAAGATTGGCTTGCCCAGCATAAAGCCAAAACATCTGAAATGTGGAAAAATCTGCATGAAAATGTGATGAAAGAAGGAGAAACTGCCTCTGTTTTCACCATGTATCCTGGCAACCGGCTATTTATTATGGCTGGAGCAGGACTGCCGCAATTTTTGTATGAGGAAGGTGGATTCAAACCTACACCTATCATTCAAGAAATTATTGATAGAGAAGAAGGTTTTGTAGAAATATCTGCAGAACTGCTTCCGCAATATGCGGGTGACCGTATTTTCATCTTGAATGCTGTAGATCCTGCCGCGCAGCAATCAACCAATGATCTACTTAAAAGCGAGATCTGGAAAAAGCTCCCCGCCGTACAAAGCGGACAAGTTTACAACTTAGATATACAAAAAGCAGCCAGCGACGCGACTTCGAGAGAATGGCTCGTAGAAGAACTGCCGAGAGTACTTACTCAAAAATAACTGCAGCCTAAAGCAAACAGGAAGAAGCTCTTCAACTCATGTTGAAAAGCTTCTTCTATTTAATTATAATGAAATCTATTGATAACGATTCTCAATATAGAAATGAGGCTATAGCCATGTCTGAAATTACGCATCCGACTTTACCGCTTCGTTCCTTGAGCTTTCATTTTGTCGATATGTTGCTGCACAGCCATTCAGCAGGTGAAGTTTTGGCGGAGGAAATAACTTCCTCTTACACGATAATTATTTTCAAGAGCGGCAATGGAAGGCTTTATACGGATAATCAGAGCTCCCTATTCTCGTCATACAGCTCTTTCCTTCTTTCACCTCACACCGCCTATCAATTCGAAAATATAAACGACAGCAGATTGGAATACTACAAGATTTCCTTCCACATCGTTCACTTTCAAAATAGTATACCCGTGCAATATTGCGAGCAGCTATTTCCAAACCGTCTAGAGCTTCGTGTCTATCCACTTGCGCAATGGATCGATTTGCTGAACCAGCTTTATACCGGTATGACGAGCTGTGATAACATCGAAGCGTTTCGGCAGCAAATGCATTTCCAGAAGCTCATCGTATTTCTTCTTGAACACAACTTGCAATTAGACCGCATAACCAGCTCCACGCAAACAGTTGAACAAACGATTCAATATATGCAAAATCATTTCCAGAACACGATAACCGTCAAACAGCTAGTCAAAATGGCTAACGTTCCCGCTTGGCAGTTCACCTCCATCTTCAAGGAGCTGACTGGCAAGAAGCCGCTTGACTATTTGACTGAGCTTCGAATCAATCGATCCAAGGACTGGCTTATACATACCGATAACACGCTGCGCGATATAGCAGAACGTGTCGGTTTTACCGATGAGTATTATTTCAGCCGCCGCTTTCGTCTCATGACAGGCTTCTCACCAAGGCAATATGCTACTTCGATGCGCCAAAACATACTCGTTAAGGATTGGGACGGACATGAGGTCAGCATTCCCGCCAAGCCAAATCGCATCCTATATTGCGGAGAATGTACTGGAGATATGAAGACGCTTGGCATCCAGCTTATAGGAAGTCATATATTTAGCAAAGGTGACACCATTAGTTCGGAACAAGCTTCTGCTCTAACGCCTGATATCATTATTTTTGACCATTCCGATGAAAGATTGTACGCACAAATGTCTGAGCTTGCCCCTACGCTCACCTATAATTCACGAGGCACGCTGGAAGAAAGGCTGCTCATGCTTGGTGAGTGGTTTGGCAAAAAAAAAGAAGCCCAGCAATGGCTTCTTCATTATAATAGCAATACATTGTTGATGTGGCAGCAGCTTCAAACACTCATTGGACCAAATGAAACTGCTTCTGTATTTGTCTATCATCGAGGGGAACGTTTATTTGTGATGGGCAGCATCGGCTTATCTTCAATACTGTACCATCCTGACGGCTTCCTTCCCGCAGGCAAGGTGAAGGACGTTTTAAAGTCTGGTAGGCTTTATAAGGAAATTACAGAAAAAACGATTCATGAATACGCTGGCGATCGTGTATTCATGATGCTGCCAGAAAGCCCCGATTCAAGAGCGGCCATGGAGAAATTGATGAGCAGCCCGATCTGGAGAAACCTTTCTGCCGTCAAAAATGGCTACAGTTATTTGCTCGATGAACGCGACTGGAATCAGCAGGACGCTTCAACAAGGGACAAGCTGCTCTCACTGCTCCCCGAGCTGCTGAAGCAATCCTCGTAAATTACATTATGCGCCGAATTGAGCTTGGTGAAGCCTGCTGTAAGCGCCGCGTGCATGCAGCAATTCATCATGATTGCCCTGCTCGGCGATCCCTTGCTCCGCTACTACAACGATGCGATCAGCGTTTTTGATCGTGGCGAGTCGATGGGCGATTACAAGCGTCGTGCGGCCGCGGGACAGCGCGGCAAGCGCAACCTGAATTGCCGCTTCTGTCTCGGTATCAAGCGCTGAGGTTGCCTCGTCCAATATGAGAATCGGCGGGTTTTTCAGAAACATCCGGGCAATCGATAGCCGCTGCTTCTGGCCTCCAGAAAGCTTTACACCTCTCTCGCCTATCAGTGTATCCAATCCTTCAGGCTGCGATAATACGAGCTCCTCTAGCTGTGCCTGACGAGCTGCATACATAATCTCTTCCTCCGACGCTCCGAGTTTGCCGTAAGCAATATTTTCTCGAATGGATCCATCGAAGAGAAACACATCCTGCTGGACAATCCCGATGTTGGAGCGAAGCGATTCAAGGGTCATCTCGCGCAAATCAATGTTGTCGATCGTAATCGACCCTTCATCCACATCATAGAAGCGTGGGAGCAAGCTGCATAACGTTGTTTTCCCAGCTCCCGATGGACCAACGAGAGCTACGGTCTCTCCTGCACGTATTGATAAGCTGAGTCCCTGTAGAACTTTCTCTTTATTCTCATAGCCAAATGTTACTTTGTTAAACTGAATATTACCTTTGAGATTGCTGATCGCTTTCGCATTTGGCGCATCATCAATATCAGGTGCTGTCTCAAGCAGTTCCAAAAAACGTTTGAAGCCGGCAATTCCTTTCGGATAGGTCTCAATGACAGAATTAATCTGTTTAATTGGACCTAAAAATACGTTCGAAAGCATGACGAACGCGATGAACTCGCCATAACTCATGTCGCCTTGAATAACAAACCAAGTACCGCATACGAGTACGAATAAAGAAATTAGCTTCATTAGAATAAAGCTGATCGATGAGTTCCATGCCATAACGCGATAGGCAATCAGCTTCGTCAAACGGAAACGGCCATTATTTTCGGCAAAACGTGCCATTTCATGTTTTTCATTCGCAAACGCTTGAACGACACGAATGCCGCTTACATTATTTTCAACGCGTGCATTGTAGTCGGCAATATCAGAGAACATCCGATTAAAGGCTGCTGACATTTTACGGCTGAAGTATAGCGACAAATAAATCATAAGCGGAATGATGACAAAGGTCATTAAAGCTAGTTGATAATTAATGCTCAGCATGATACCGAACGCTCCAGTGAGCGTCATTATGGCAATGAACAAATCTTCTGGTCCATGATGAGCGATCTCACCAATATCCATCAAGTCATTTGTCATGCGTGAAACCAAATGGCCCGTCTTGTTATTGTCGAAGAAACGGAAGCTCAGCTTCTGCACACGATCAAACAGCTGTTTGCGCATATCAGACTCGATGTTGATTCCCAGCTTGTGGCCCCAATATGTCACGACATAATGTAATGCAGAGCTGAACACATAGATGACTAATAGTCCAATACACGCATACAAAATCCATTTCCAATTGCCGCTCGGCAGCAAATCATCCACGACCCGATTCACAGCAAGCGGAAAAGCAAGCTCTAGCAATGCAGCCAAAATGGCACATGAAAAATCTAAAATAAAGAGCTTCTTGTAAGGCTTGTAATAAGCAAAAAAACGACGCAGCATGTCCAGTCTCTCTCCTAACTTATCTTGATTTCGCAGTAACTGATAACAATTATCAATTATTACTTTGTTATCGTAGAACAAAAGTAATAGAGGAGACAATGGACAAATAAGAGCATTTTATTGTACGAAATGAAACGATCTGTAAATTCATGCCGATGTCACGATATTGTAGTAAACATGTCCTTTTCTCACCGTTTCATGCCTATTAGAGCTGTGCTAAAGTAGAAGCAATACGATGAAAAGAGGGAATTCGAAATGACGAGAACGATCCGAATTGGAATTATCGGAAGCGGCGGAATTGCTAGAGCGCACGCTTCAGCTTATAAAAAAATGCCTCATCAAGTTGAAATTGTGGCGGTTGCAGACAGCATTGCAGGAAAAGCACAAGCCTTTATCGACCAAGAGGAGCTTGTTAATGCAGTCGCTTACGATGATCATAAGAAACTGCTAGAGCTTGATCTTGACGGAGTCAGCATCTGTACACCAAACTTTGCTCATTCAGAGACTTCTATCAACGCTCTAAATGCTGGCAAGCATGTACTAGTAGAAAAACCGATGTCCGTTACACTACAACAGTCCATTGACATGGTCGAAGCTGCTGAACGCAGCGGAAAAATGCTCTCAGTAGGCTTTCAACCACGGTATGATCCCAATATGTCTTTAATTCAAGAAATTGTGCAATCAGGCACACTGGGTAAAGTGTATTTTGTAGAAACAGGCGGCGGAAGAAGACGGGGCATGCCTGGCGGCACCTTTATTAGCAAGGAGCTTGCAGGTGCAGGCGCTATGGCCGATATTGGTTGTTATTCACTCGACATGGCGCTTAATGCGCTCGGATATCCTAAACCGCTTACTGTATCCGCTTATACCTCCAATCATTTTGGAACGAATCCGAAATATCATCCTGAAGCAGAAAAGTTTGAGGTTGAGGATTTTGGCGTGGCAATGATTCGTCTTGAGGGAGATATTGTTCTCAATTACAAAATCAGCTGGGCTATGCACATGGATTCATTAGGAGCAACGATGTTCCTTGGTACAGATGGCGGGCTAAAAGTTACACCAGCAGGCACTGGGCCTTGGAGCGGCGTATGGGACGGAAGCGTCGGCAGTATGACTCTTTACAACGATGTTGCAAATCAGCATATTCAATCAACCATTCCTGTTATTCAGCACGGACTAAATTTATTTGATGAGAAAGTAAGGGACTTTGTCGCAGCGATTTCAGATAATCGTCCTGCTCCTATCCCTGGTGCGGAAATTTTGTATAACCAAGCGATTATCGACGGCGTGCTCCGTTCGGCAGCAAGCAAACGCGAGGTTACAATAGAGCTGCCATAATGCAGTTGTACTGTGCCTTGAGCACAACTATAATCTTCACAAAAAATGGCGGTGCAAGATATAATCTTGCCCGCCATTTTTTTGTATACCTTGATTTACCGCTGTCTACAAGAAGATAGTCGAAGCAAGAATTACGAAGCCACTAATTCCATACATTAAATTATACCCTTTTAAATGGAAGGAGACTGCAATGTACGGTAATCCCATCTATTACGCGCCTGCCCCTGTTCCCTGCAAAAGTATGTCTACGATTGAAGTTTTCGGTGAAGGAACCATTTCTGCTGCTCCAGACAGAGCCTTGATCACTCTTGGAGCCGTAACCGAAGGAACAGACCTGCAATCGGTCCAATCCGAAAATGCACAAATAATGACGGACATTATTCAATCTCTCCTAGAGCTAAACATTCCCCGAGAGCATATCCAAACGAACGATTATCGAATCGAAATGGTGTATGAATTTCCAGATGGCACACAAGTTTTTAAAGGCTACAAAGTGACCCATCTTCTGCAAATCACCATCGATCAAGTGGAGCAAACTGGCGCTGTTGTAGATACCGCTGTTTCTCACGGTGCCAATACGGTCACTTCCATTCAATTCACAATTTCGCAAAGAGAAAGATTTGAGAATGAAGCATTGTCACTTGCTGTTCAGAACGCCCGGCTGAAAGCCACTGTAATTTCAAATACGCTTGGATCGTCCCTTCTGCCCTTCCCGAACAAAGTACAAGAGCTGTCTCATATATCTGAGCCCATCCCCCTCCAGCGAGCCCTTCAATCGGGGGTTTCAGTTACACCAATCCAGCCTGGGCAACTAACAATCTATGCTTCAGTACGTGTGTGGTATGGATTTGTTACTTGAAAACAAAAAGCCGCTCATTCAGAGCGGCTTTAACAAAAAACACTTAAAATTAAACAGATGAAATGATGCCGCGGTTACTATTTTTTGCAAAGTTGATAATGGACTCATACTGTGTCTTAGCAATGCGACGGTCAGACATGGGAAGCTGAGGATTTTTTACAATTTCGGCTAGCTTCTTGAGCTCACACATTTCCTCAGTAGTCACTTTGACCGTTTTTTTCCCCACACGCTCCACCCTCCTTAGTTTTTTGCTAAAAAATCGATGAACAACCATTTGGTTAATCAGCTATGGTCATTATACGCAAAACTTAAGTAAACTTGCATATTAATTCGTTGGATTTCGCGGATTTGGGTCGTCCATTTCTTCAGGAAACAAATCTGCAAGCTCTTTGTTCTGCTTGCCCTTCAAATAAGATAAGCCTGCATAACCCGCCAATAATGAACTGCTCACGACAGCAAAATCGTCTGACGTATTCGCCATCGAGAGCGCTGTCTTTGCTAAAATCCCAGTTCCGATTGCTATTAACAGATCACCCAGAAAACCAAGATCAAAAAAAATCTTTTTCTTAGCGTTGCTGTGATCCCTAAAACCGATGACAAAAATTAAGAAAAAATAAATTCGTTGAATCCATTTTACAAGCCAGTTTGATGAGAGCGTCAATCCCTCTTCATCATATTCTATGACAAGTTTTGGCAATTCGATAATGCCATTTTTGACAAAATGACCAATTAATCCGCCTACTAAGCTCATGGAGATTGATAAGCCAAACACCTGAATAAACGATTGAATGTTTGAAATTATCATTGATGCATGACCACCTTTCAACAAAAACAAAGTTTAGCAGCACTTATTTGCACTACTTTCACTTTATGTCGCTGTTGAAAGGTTCACGACTATTTTTTTCTCGGACCATCCTCAAATAGTCCAAGCAGCATACCCTGAAACAAGCCGTTCTTATTGTTTATGATCAGTTGGAGCATCTCATCACCAAGATCATTCTCACGTTCATCCTTGATCGCTTCTATCTCGTTATGAAGCCGCTCCATCTTCTGATCCAATTCGGACGCAGAATCCGCTGCCTCCTTAAGCTCATTCAGTAGGTGCGGCGGTATTGCCTGCTTATATTTATAATAAATTTTGTGCTCAAGGCTAGCCCAAAAATCCATCGCTATCGTCCTAATTTGAATCTCTACACACACATTTTCAACTCGATCCGATATGAAAACCGGCACTTCAATGAGAAGATGTAGACTTTGATAGCCGTTTGGCTTCGGATTTTTTATATAATCTTTGACCTCTATAAGAGTCAAATCACTCTGGTTTTTTAGCATGTCGCTAACTCTGTAAATATCAGAAATAAAGGAACAGGTTATTCGTAACCCCGCGATATCCTTAATATCATTTCTAATGCTGGCAAAGGTTAGATCACTTTGTTTGCGATAAATCTTTTCAACAATACTCTTAGGCGATTTCAAACGTGAACTTGTATGTTCAATGGGATTATATTCATGTAATAGTTGGAATTCTTCCTTTAGAATTTCTATCTTCGTTTCCAGCTCTTGAATTGCAAATTTGTACATCATTAAAAAACGAGTAATCTGCTGCTTTATGTCTTTCATTTTTTGCATTTGATCCATACCCATGTTTCCTTATGCCCCTTCCACTTAGTGCGGCTAAAATGTGTCGATTTGAATCCGCTGCAATTACTGCTCATCAAGCTTCGTAACGATTCTTCGCAAATGCTCCAAATCTTCTTGTGAAATCCGCTCACTCATATAACGTATAATCGCATCATCGTTTTCATTAAACGACTCGACATATCGCTTGCCCTCATCTGTAATTTCTAGATTAACGACACGCTTATCATCGTCACTGCGACTTCTGCGAATAAGCTCTCTTTCAACGAGCTTGTCTCCTATAAGTGTAACTCCGCCTGCTGTAATTAACAATAACTCGGCTATGTCCGTTGACTTCATTGGGCTTTGCTTATCTAGTATTTGAAGCATTCTCGTTTGATTAATCGAGAAGCTGCAGTCTACACCTTTATACCATTCGACTTTTAATTTTTTATATGTGCCCTTTAACAGTGGAAAAAGTTCCTTCCATTGTTCATAGTTGTTCATATTCCACCTCATTTCTGCTATTTTGTTGACTTTATGAAACGTTAATTACTATAATTGCGAAGGTAACCTAATCAATATATCAAATAAATTCACCGAGGTGAATCGAATGGGCTCAGATAAATATGAAAATGCCACAGAGTTATCCAAAGTTTTCCAAAAGTTCGCAAGAGCTGACTGGCGTAAAAAAACGATGTGGGGCGAACTGAAGGCCAGTGAAATTAGAATGCTTATTTGTATCAAAAAAAGTAATGATTTGGGCTCAACAGGGACAACCGTTACTGAAATTAGTAAAACTCTGCAAGTTACATCCCCCACCGTTACGCAGATGCTCAATAGTTTAATTAATGCGGGATATGTGATTCGCACCTCTGATCAAACCGATCGCAGAATAAATGAAATTACATTAACGGATGTCGGAGAAGAGCTTGCCCAAAAGGCAATCGAGCGATATCAAGCATTGTTTAATGGAATGATCGATCACTTAGGCAAGGAGCAAAGTGATCAGCTCGTTGTTTTGCTGAATCAGGTTTTTGACTATCTAGAGTCTGCCAAAAGAAATGAAGACCATGAATAAACAAAGAGGATTTCGCGTCCTGCAGATGCTGCTTGACGCGAAATCCCTCCTATAAGAGCCGCTCTTATCATTTATTGAAGAGCAGGCTCTTTTTTCAATTTCGTTGCTTGCTCTGGGATAGCTTGTTCCTTCTTATCCGATGTGCGAAGCGGAATTTCTTTCAAGAAGAACACGAGTACGAATGCAACGATCAATAAGGACATACCGAATAAGAACACAACGCTCAGAGAGTCACTCAGTACCGAACGTACCATTTCAATGATGTGAATGAATAACGGTTGAACTTGTTCCGGCAGCGTCGCATGCAGCTCCTTAAGCTTCGGTTGATCGAGCAGCATTTGCGGGTTAAGGAAGCTCGACAACTGCTCTGCTGTAGCCGCATCTACTTTGTTAAGATCCGGCCCCTCGCCTGCTGCGACAGCAGCCTCCAGTTTTTTGGTTAGCGTCGAGTTCATGACTGTTCCCATTACTGCAATACCAATCGTACCACCAAGGTTACGGAACAAGGTTGCTGTTCCCGTTGCTACGCCTAGCTGCGAAGGTTCCACTGCATTTTGAACTGTAAGTGTAAATACTGGCATTGAAATACCAAGACCGATACCGAAGACGATCATCGCTGCAACCGCCACGCCAACGTTATTCATAAATGCCATCATCAGCATTCCTGCCACCATAAATGGCATACCTATAAGGGCAAATCGTTTGTACTTACCTGATTTAGAAATCCAACGACCAGTCATTGCACTCAGGAAAATCATTGCAATCGACATCGGCATATTTACGAAGCCCGAGTTCGTCGGTGAAATACCAAGCACACCCTGAACGAAGAAGGGCAGGTACATCATAGCGCCCATCATGCCGGCATTCATGAGGAAACCGACGGAGTTGGAAATCGTTACAATACTGTTCTTAAACATAGACAAAGGCAATACTGGGCTTTTTGCTTTACGTTCTACAAGAATCAATAGAACTAACAATACCGCTGCTGCTGAGAACATCCCAATAATTTGAGGTGAGCCCCAGTCATATTTCGTGCCTGCCCATGAGAAGCCAAGGAGCAATGCAACAAGCATAGCGGAAAGCAATATAGAACCCGGATAATCAATCGATTCCGTTGTTTTACGCGCTGTTTTTGGAAACATTAACCAAATCATTCCGAATGCAATAATACCGAGGGGAAGGAAAATCCAGAAGATCCATTTCCATGCGATATGATCGACCATGAAGCCGCCTAATGTTGGTCCAATGACGCTGGAGAAACCGAAGATAGCCATCATTAATCCGGTCCATTTCGCCCGTTCCCGAGGAGCGAACAAATCACCAACCGCCGTAACAGTGGCCGACATAAGAATACCGCCGCCTATACCTTGAATACCTCGATAAGTAATAAGCTGGAATACTGTGGTTGAAGTACCGCAGAGAAAGGCTCCGATAATAAATAATACAATACCGACTAACAAAAACGGTTTCCTTCCATAGATATCAGAAAGCTTTCCTACAAGTACAGTAGCGATCGTTGATGTGAGCATATAGATGGTAATTACCCATGTGTAATACTCGATACCGCCTAAGATGGCAATGATGCGCGGCATTGCCGTGCTTACGATTGTCTGATTGATAGCTGCGAAAAACATTGCTGCCATCAGAGCAATCATGATTGTTAATTTTTTCTTCTGATTCAACTGCTCCATAAACTGTGCACTCCTAAACATTATTATTTATTATGGCCCATTTGCTGCCAAACTACTTCGCGAAATAGTTAGGTTGCCTACCTATTTAACAATGATACAATAAGTTTAGTACTAAAACAACTGCCAATTCATTGGCTCATTGGAAACATAAAAAACAGGTCAGGGACATTCATCCAAGACCTGTTTTTCAGTCATCTATATTAATCGCCTAGCGGAAACCAGCCTGGCGTATGAACGATAGCCTGCCAAAGCGGAGTAGGAACTGCCAAACGTTGTTGGTCATCCTTGCTGATCATTGTTTTGATATCTGACTCGCGTCCTTCTGCAACTTTCTCAACCCAGTCCGGTTCTACAATGAGTTCACGGCCAATTGCAACAAGTGGAATGCCAATATCTAATGCCTTCACTGCATCATCCGGTGTATGAATGGACCCAACACCAATTAAAGGCACCAAATGACCGATACGGTCGTTTATCCACTTCATACGTGTTTTGGTTTCATCAGCACCTCGTTTTGGCAATGACCAGAAATCCATCAACGACACATGAAGATAATCAAGATCCTTGCTTGTTAATTCATCAACAAGTCTGAAGGTATCCTCCATTGTAATACCTGGTGTTGTCGCTTCTTCGGGAGAAAAGCGGTAGCCGACTAAAAAAGGCTGCTTTGCGTGTTCTGCTGCTGCTCGCTTCACTTCATCGACCACTGCTAAAGGGAAGCGCAGTCGATTCTCAATGCTTCCACCCCATTTGTCCTCACGTCTATTTGAATGCGGTGAGAAAAACTGCTGCATAAGGTAACCGTTAGCACCGTGAATTTCTACACCGTCAAACCCCGCTTCAATAGCTCTTCTTGTCGTTTCACCAAAATCACGAATAATGGCTTCTATTTCCTCGTCTAACAATGCTCTAGGCACGACATTGGGGTTCTGCTCCGATGCAACTGCGCTCGCGCTAACTACATCACCTTCAGGCACGAGACTGGGCGGGCATTCCCTCCCGCCATGAAAGATTTGAAGCACGGCTTTAGCGCCTTTTCCCTTGATCGTTGCAGCAAGGCGTTGTAAGCTTGGAATCATATCATCGCTATCGCTTGCAAATTCCCCATGAAATCCTTTCCCACTCAGTGAAACATATACACAAGCTGTTATAACAAGACCAACACCACCCGATCGACGGCTATAATATTCCAACTCGACATCCGATACTGTTCCGTCTTCATTCGAAGAAAAATTCGTCATCGGTGCCATCACAATCCGATTTTTTAATTGAACGCCGTTTTTGAAAATCATTTGTTCGAACAATGGCAAATAAGTTGATTTCATTTATTTCATCTCTCCCGTTATCTTGAATCACATTTCATAACTGTAACTTTTTAATATACTGTAATAGTATTTCATACAGATGATGATGTCAAGCAACAATAAAAAAGCTCCCGTTAACCAAATACATACCAGCTTTACCTGTCGTAAAAGGTTATCGGAAGCTATGTAGCCTAATAGCTTCGCTATTAGGCTGTTGTAGAGGACGATTTCCGCTTATCCAGCTCAGAGCTCATACTCACCTTATCTCGGGTAGTTCTGAATAAGAAATAATAAAGGCTAACTATAATCGCAGCTAGAATAGCTAAGGCAAAAAAGATATTGCTGTATAAATAAGCCCCGCTATGAATTGCGTACGGATTAAAATGGACTGTAGTTTCCTTCGTATCAAGTACCTTGCCGATGATGCTTGTTGTCATTGCACCCGAAATAAAGTTAAGCAAGGACATGAGTCCCATTCCTACGCCGATCTGCTCCTTCGTCAGCGTTCTTGAGATGGTGTTGGACATCGCAATTTGCATAAATGTCTGACCAATATTCCCGAATACCAACAAGAATAAGATCAAATACGGCGATAACCCTACAAATATAGAGAGCAAGACGAAACAGGTAAAACTAAGCGTAATGGCAACATAAACTAAGAAAGAATTGCCCTTCTCATCCGCAAGCCTGCCACCGCGGCGTCCAAGCATAGCAGAGGTAATCGCTGCTGGAAACATAACAAATCCGATAATCGCTGGCGACAGCTCATTCAAACCAGCCAAAAACTGCGGCGTAACAAACGGCATACCAAAGCTTAACGACGTTGCGAGAAAGGTCATGATTAAACCAAAAGTATATTTTTTGTTACTGAACAGCTTGGGCTGAATGAATGGCTCTGACGCTGTTCGGATACGAACAATGAATAAAAGAAGCATTACGACACCGCCGAGAGCAATCCACACACTCGCTAATGAAATGGACATTAGCAATAATGCAACAGCACTCCCAAGTAATATGCCGCCCAAATAATCTATTTTCTGAGCTTTCCCTCTATCATTGTCTAGAAACTTTCTGAATAAAGGCAGTGCCAACAGCGGAATTACTGATATCAAGAAAAGAAATCTCCAGTTGATGAAGCTGGTTACTAATCCAGACACGATTGGTGCAAGAGCTGTTCCCAGCGCTAGACCTGCCGCAACCGTACCTAACGCTCTCCCACGCTTTTCAGGAGAGAAATAACGTACGGGAACGATCATCGCTGTAGCCGGAATGACGGCTGCACCGCTTGCTTGAAGTACTCGTCCAAGCACAATCATCCAATACTCTGAAGCGAGCAAACCTACAATCGAGCCAAGTGCGAAGACAATTAATCCAAAGGTTAATAAATCCTTTAAACGATATTTATCTGCAAGTTTGCCGTATGTAACGGAGCCTACTGCAAACACGATCATATATCCGGTAATCAGCCAGCTTACTTGCGAGGGAGTTATGCCAAATTCTTTGCTGATAACTGGCATAACTACATTAAACATAGAAGCATTCATAATCGAGAAGACTAATGTAAATGCTAAAATAGGCATCAGCTTTTCACCGATTTTTTGTTTGTCCGTAACTTCCATTTTCCTAAACGCCCTTTCTTGTATAGATCAACATTGTTTGAATTCAAACGATATGTTCAAAAAAAGACAACCTTCACGCGAACTCCCTTACTCGTACGCCATAATTATTTTTCGGAGTAAAGCATGAAGGTGCTTAGTTTCATCCGCTGTTAACAGTTGGTTCGATTTATTTTTTGCTTGTTCAACAGCACTGGAAGCTTTCTGATACATCTCTACACCCTGATCAGTCATATAAATTCTTCTCATTCTTGCATCCGAATCATGAGCGCGCCGAACGACCCAACCGCGTTTCACCATCCCATTTATCAAGCTGGTTACACTCGATTTGTCTATAAAAAGAAGCTTCTCTAAATCAGCGTTCATTGCACCAGGCTTTACCGACAGCAAATGGAGAGACTGTGATTGCTGAGGTGTTAGTCCCAGCGGTCGAAGCGCAGTTTCAATCTCACGCCGTATCGAAGTAAAAGCCATCTTAATAAGCAAAGTACTGCTATCCTCTTGCTCCCAAGGAAACCGAGTATTGTAATGATCTTTCCCCATATAGAGCACACCGCCTCAAACTAGTTTGAATTCAAACTAATAATACGACCGTGGAGCAACTTTTGTCAATTTTAAAAATAAGGCAAAGCAAAATGCAAGCTTGCTAACAAATAAAAGCAAAGCCTCTGTCCTCACAGGGGCTTTGCTTTTATTTAGTAAGCTATCTCGTTAGTTGATACTTCCTACAAGCTTCATAACCGCATCTCGTGTCAGCTTATTCCCGCCAACAGCGATTAGATTAATGGTAGCATGCGCCAGCGTAAGCGGGATTTTGCAAAATTCAAGAGCAGGTCCGCCCTTTAAATCTAATATATAAGAGTCCGCCAGCTTTAAATTACGGCGCGTATACTTAATCATTTCTTTCGATCCCCAGCCATCAGGGTAAAAGTCAACGCCCCGTTCCAAATCCTCTTTGCGGTTCCGCAAAATATTTACAGCTTGTAAGCCTCTGCCGAAAGCAACTGCTTTTATTCGGTCTGATTTCGTACCATCATGCCAAAACCATATGTCAGACAGCATTTCCCCTACCATACCGGCAACACTATAGGTGTAGTTATCCAAATCCTCTTCTGTACGAATACTCCATTTCTCATGAACCCAATCTGCCATCTGCTTAGACATTTTCGCCGTATTATGAAAAACGACATCTCTGACAGTCGGAGGACAAAGCGCAGCCCATTCATGGATTTGCATCGTAACATCCGGTAGTTGATCTCGATAAGGCGAAAGTAGCTTTTGCGATTCGTTAATAGCATCATTGGATTGAAACGCATCATGAACTCCAAGCAATAATTCCACTTTCAAATCATCTGATAGTGTTTCATGATCTTCAATTTCATCAATTGCCCTCATACACAAGTAAGCGGATGCAACCGCTTCTTTCAAACCTGCCTTCAACCGGCTGATGGGAATATAAAAAGTACGACTCGTTTGCTTTAACATGATCATCGCATCATTCAAAATAAAAACTCCTTCATTATGGCAGCTTTACTTTTAGCTTGTTTTACTCGTTAATAATATAATACCATACATAGTTTTAGATGTGCACCGCAACTGCGATTTAACCGTTTAATTTAGGCAGAACCTGTATCCTCATCCTTAATATTGGAGGCAAATGGCGTAATTATACAACTATTCGAGTGATTTCTATACTTAAACACAAAATGCCCGAATGATAACACTCTAATCTGAGCGTTATCATTTGGGCAGCCGTGTAAATCCATTAAGAATTATGGAGTATCTATTAATTGGTACGATCGGTTATCATTCAGTTATTCACATATTTTCTTCTAAATTCACGAGGCGACTTCTCATACTTCTTTTTAAACGCTCTTTCAAAGTTAGGCAAAGTATTGAAGCCAGCGGCATAGCATACTTCTGTAATAGGTAAAATGGAACTGCTGAGCAACGCAGAAGCGAACTGAAGTCTTTTTCCTTGAAGATGCTCTTGAAAGGATATGCCCATATATTTCCGAAAGCATTCACTAAAATAATTAGCGGAAATGCCAGCATATTTAGCTATTTCATCTAACGAAATCGGTTCACGAAAGTGATGTTGAATATATATGATCGATTTTCTTATGGAAGAAGGGATCGTGCTTATCGTCGCATAATCGTCCAGTAACGGCTGGTGACCCGTATTTCTATAAAGCTGAATGAGTATTCTTTCGAAGCTTCCTTGAACGAGCATGCTGCTTCCTAACTGCCACATCTGCGATTCATTCCAAATACGACTGAACTCAGTCTCAATCTCATAGGCGCTATCACCATGATAAGTATGTAGACGTAGTGATACTTGTTCAAATAACATTTCTGTCAGCTCGAGACGAATGAATGACTCTTCGAAAATAAGATTAAACAAATGGATCGTTTGACCCTCATCCGGAATGATTTCATGGAAATCAGCGGTTGTCAGCAGAAAAGTCATACCTCTCTCTAAAGGAAATGACTGTCCGTTTATGACATGTGTTCCTGTGCCCGATACAACAAAACCCATTTCAAAAAAATCATGCCAATGGGTAGCAATTTTACTGTCAATGACATGTTTATAAATCTGATAAGGGGAAGACAAGGACATAAAGTTTTTGCCTAATAGCCTCTCAGGAGTTAATTCATACTTCATGCTAGCTCCCCCCATCTTGAATTGAGTCGTATTCGTTAAACCAATCCTGTCATTCTGTTAGTCTATTATACATTGACGAATGGATTGCCGGCTAAATCTTTTCCGCGAGCAAGCCAGACTTTGTGGTTCTCATTTTTTTCCGTAATTACCTGCGCCTCCGTGGAGAAGTAACGCATCGTATAGCCGCAGCGACGGAACTCGCTCTTGTTCGCAGCTGCTCCATGAATAATACGAGAATCGTGTAAGGAGCACTCACCTGGCTCAAGCTCGAAATAAACGGCCTTGGAGTCATCCTGATTGCGTATTTCCGTATCAAAAATATTGGCATTGCCATCGACTTGCTCGTATTCGGAGAAACCATTGTTATGCGTTCCCGGGATAACGCGCATACATCCATTTTCTTTGGAGCTGCGATCAATAGCAAGCCACACTGTCACAATGTTATCGAAGCGGCTAAGTCTTCCTTTCCAATAGGCAGAATCTTCATGCCATGGCGTTTGTCTGCCGATCAACGGCTCTTTACAGATGAAATGGCTGGACCAAAGACCAATATTAGGACCAATCAACGGCTCTACAAGATCCAATACTTCGTCGCTTAAAAGAAACTTGAGCAGCCGTTCATCCCGAAAATGGGGTGTATCCAGCTCGCTGTTTAGCCTCCTGCCAACCAATTCCCATTGCTCCTCAAAAATATTCGTCAACTCACTCATCATCTCGAGGCTAAATATTTGTTTTTTATGAAGCGCATAACCATTGCTCTTATAAAATTCAACCTCTTGCTCCGTTAATGTACTAATCGACATTTAAATCCCCTCCGCTAAATAAGGTTTATTCCTCTGAAATGATCATAACGGAGGGAGAATAAACTTACTTCTTATCCTATCGGAAAAAGTATGCATATCTTCAGATCTTATGGTGCCAGACTTTCTTTGTTCATCCTGCTATGCTCGAAACGTCTTTTTGCATCATTAGCTTCCTCTTTCTCGCTGGAATCCGGATGTGAACCGTTGTTCCAATGCCGATACGGCTAAATATCGAAACACCATAGCTTCCTGCTCAATAATCGTAAGAGGCACCTCAGCTATTAATGTCCAATTTTGCTGAGGCAGTGTATCTTCTATATGTTTGTGTTTATCATCTATCGTTACATTTTTATTTATTTTTGAAGTGCTCTTTTTCTGAGTTTCCGGAGGCTCACCCGAAGAGAAAATAACTTTACCAGTCGAGTCGGCGAATCATCGATAGCCTTTCTTCTCTCGCATCCTCTTCTACCTGTTCACACCATTGTCACGCTGTAATCTTCTTCAGGAAGTGCTTTATACCAAGCTTCAGGAAGCCGTTCAAGCGTTTCCAAACATCCGCTGGTATTGTGACCTTGTGCAAATTTATCGATTACCACGGTGTTTTGAGGGAAATTCTTATAATGTCTTTATTATGAATTTTGCAATTAATTCAATGAAGTATTCGTCAAGTGATTAAATAATCCTCCCTCTATGGAGAATCACTTACCTCTTAAAATTAGCCTCATAAGCAAATGCCCCTCCGTTTGAAAGAGGGGCATTTATTTATACTATTTATTTCGTAATCGTGACTTCAACAGGCTCAGACACAATATGCCATTCCTTCCCGAGCATTTGGAACGTATGCTTCGCAAACACATACACCGTTCCAGGCTCAATAGCCTGAATGGTATTGCCTTCGATTTTTACCTTAGTTTCTCCACTGATCACAAATAGAGTCGTCGGGATTTTTTCCGTTTTGTCCACACGATAGCTCACACGGGATTTCACATGAATTTCCGCCGATTTTCCGACTTTCAGATTCACTTTTTTATTCGGGATTTCAAGACGTATCGGCGCTTCCGTCAGCCACTGCGTGTAGTCCGTGATCGGTCCGATAACGCCGGCCTCCAAGGCTTCTCCAAATGAATTCTCGTCTCTGAACGTCCAGTGCATATTCAGGAACCCGCGCTGGCGCATGTACTGAATGAATTCCGGATACAGACTACCGTAGTTCGCGTTCAATGTCGCGTTCATGGTGGCGCCGTACTGCATCATTTGCTGGGCCTTTTTCAGCTTGCTGTCTATCGTAGACGGGACGCCTGCCGAGTAAAGAAAACCGGTGCCTACTTCACGATTGAGACTGCGGATGTTCCTGATATGATTGGCATCAAAGCTTTGAATCACTACGTTATCGATCATTCCAGCTTGCTCGATTTCCTGCATCACTTGCTTCTCTAGGCCGCTCGCTTTCAATTCAACAAGCAGAACGACATCTTTTCCCTTAAACTCATATAAATACTCTTCAAAGGTAGGCACCTTTTCACCTTGGAATTCAGAACTGAATTTGATGCCGGCATCCAATGCACGGATCTGTTCAAGCGTTAAATCTTTTACATAGCCCGATCCGTTCGTTGTCCGATCCACAGTATAGTCATGCATGATGATCAGCTTGCCGTCCTTCGTCAATTGTAAGTCTGTCTCGATCATATCCGCACCTAATTCATAAGCCTTCCGATAAGATGCCATCGTATTTTCAGGCACAAGGGATGGTACGCCGCGATGCGCCGCAACGACCGGACGCTGCACAAGCGTGTTTTCCGGATATTGACCGAGTGCATCGATAGAGGCTGATGGCTTTTCTGTTACGATTCCATCCACACCGAAATGAATAAGCGCATGGGCGGCTTGTATATCCTCTGCGCCGCTTCCCCAAACAGAGATCGCTCGGCTATGCAAATAATGGACCGCATCAGGGCTCAGATTTTTTTGCGGCACTACCGCAACCATCGCATCACTATCATGAATGTCACGTACGAATGCGGCCATATCATTCTTATTGAAGGATGATTTGTTATAAAGAAGGGCGCCGCGAGCAGTTCTAATGAAGCTGCGCATTTCTTTCACGATGGCGAGATTGCTCGATAAAATCTGGAAATCCTGCGTCTGTGTTTCTTTCATGATATTCGCGAGATCTTCAATATTCGCATGTTCTTCCACCTGAATAACGGGGATGAATTTGCCCTTTAGGCTTTCCAAAGCTTGTTCAATAGGTGCCTCGTCAACAGTCCATTGTCCCTGACCGTTGCGCTTCGCCTGCAGCATAATCGAAGATACCCCTTCTTGTGCAGCGGATTGCGAAATGATCGTGGGAGGGTTCACAATATTCGTTGTTGCTTCTTTCGGAAGAAAAGCATTCGTTTGCGCTAAAGGCGGAAGCTCATTCGGATTTGAATTTACCTTTACATTATCGAATTGAACCGTCACTCCGCTTGCTTGAAATCCAACATCTCCGTTTGCCCATTTCCCGGCTTGATCCGTATCGATCACAAGCTGTCCGTCGATAAACTGCTGGACACGATTGCTGCTTGCAATCACTTTGACATGATATGTTTTATTGAAAGCCATATTTTCCGGATAAAAATTCGTTTCCGGCACGACCCATTGATTGCTTTCATTGCGAATGGCAAACTCTATCCCGTTCATCGCCGTTGTACCTCTGCGCATGGCAGATTGATAATACGGATAAGAATTAGGCTGTACTCGGTACATCAACGAAGCCCATCGGCTGTCTTCAACAGCGCTTTGAAATGTCATATCGGCTTCAAAAACGTAATTTCCCGATTGATTTCCTAAAGGAATCACCACTCTGGCAGGAGTGGCGGAAGAAAGGGAAGTTAACACAAGTTTGCCGTCCGCAACTTTGGCATCTCCCTGTACAAGCTTCCAGCCGGCAGGCAGCGACCCGTTGGCGATTTGATTGAAATTCTCCTCTGTGATAGCCTGCTCCGCGGCATGAACCTTTGTTAAACTGTCAACCGGAGTCATCCATATACTTCCAAAAATACTTGCCGATACTAGAACAGCTGCAACTTTCTTTGACTTTCCCGTGAATGTCTGAGTCATTACTAGTCTCCTTTATAATGTAATTCATAAATGCGTTTCCTATGAAAATAGTAAACTAATGCAGTTATTCGTAGGACTGGTACACAACCTTTGATATCGCGATGCTGATTTCGTACAGAAAGAACAGAGGTACGGTTACCACCAGAACGGATAAAATATCCGGTGGCGTAATCGTGTTCCACTATATTCATCTGTGTATTGCTGTCCGAACCCATGCTACTAGTTAACCTCTACAGACGACTTCGAAGACTCCATATCGCTCTTCTTCTCATCCTCCGTATCGCCGTTAACGAGTCCGCGCGTCGCACCCTTAAATTCATTCAATGTGCGACCGAATGCTTTTCCCAACTCCGGAAGCTTGGAAGGTCCAAAAATAATCAGTGCGATCATCAAGATCAAAATCAAACCGCCGATTCCAATGTTACCGAAAGGCATATCCGTGACTCCTTCGTGGATAGAATTCAGCCACGGCTTAACCCGTGGCTGATCATTTTATATAGGTTACGCGTGTTTCATATTATTTGTACAGACTAACCATTTATCGGCTGGACCAAAAGTGTATCTCCCGGTTGTACACCCACACGGCCGTTTTCCACGATAAACTGCTGGAACGTGGAGATGGTGGAGCCGACCGGCCGGAGAACGTCGGACACGAGTCGCAGTTCGGTTAGCATGCGTTCTCGGTTTACGTCGAAAATGAAGTAGCCGCGTTGATTGTCAATGAATTTCCAATGCGGGCTCTCCGCTTTGATCGGATCGTACGTTTTGTGGAAATCCGCCGGATTCCCATTGCCGCCGGACGTCATCGACGTTACGGTGAACTCCGAACCGACGGTCGGCGAATCCGGATTGTAGAAATCCGTTTTGAGATCGCTGACCCAGGTGCAGTGCCGGTCTCCGGTCAATACGATCGGGTTGGAAATGCGCCGTTCATGCAAAAAGTTCAGTATGCGGCTCCGCTGAACCCGGTAACCGTCCCAGTTGTCCAAATCGAATCTCTCTTCCGGACCAGCAACGCGGTCGTTCTGCGCGATCATGACCTGTTGGGCAATCACATTCCAGCGGGCGCGCGACGCAGTCAGACCGGCCAGAAGCCACTGCTCCTGCGCTTCACCGGTCAACGAGGCGGCCGGATCATTAGCCCCTTCAATGGTACTCGGCTGATCGGTACGGTATTGGCGGGTGTCCAGTACGTTCATTTCCAGCAGGTCGCCGAACGCAAATCTGCGGTAAAGCAGCATGTCCGGGCCACTCGGCAAGGCGGACCGTCTCAGCGGCATATGTTCATAATAAGCCTGCAAGGCGGCGATCCGGCGTTCCAGAAAGGCTTCCATGGTTTGGCGATCGGGATCCTGCGGAATCTCATCCGCCCAGTTATTGTCGATTTCATGATCGTCCAGCGTCACGATCCACGGACAAGCCGCATGAGCGGTCTGCAAGTTCGGATCGGTGCGGTACTGCGCGTGCCGATTGCGATATTCCGCCAAGGTAAACGGCTCGCCCGTTCCTTCATGGGTGCGGACGGCTGTGGTCCTCGGCGGGCTTTCATAGATGTAGTCGCCCAGGAAGACGACAAACGCGACGTCTTCCTCGGCCAGGTGCCGGTGCGCGTTAAAGTAACCGTCCTGCCAGTTCTGACAAGATGCGACCGCAAAACGCAGCCGTTCAGGCGAAGAGTCGGCTACCGGCAGTGTCTTAGTTTTACCGACCGGACTGATTTCTTTGCCGGCCATGAAACGGTAGTAATACCAACGATCCGGCTTTAGCCCCTTAACCTCGGCATGGACGGAATGTGCAAGCTCCGGAGTTGCGACTTCGTTACCCCGTTTCACGACATGATGGAACTCTTCGTCGGAAGCCACCTCCCATTTTACATGGAAATTGCGGCCGGGCATTCCTCCGCCTGCAATCGGGTCGGGGGCAAGACGGGTCCACAAGACGACACCGTCCGGAAGCGGATCTCCGGAAGCGACACCGAGCGTAAACGGATAGGATGAAAATTGCGGCGCGGCTTCAACCTTGCCGGTCGGCAGTGAACCGGTAATCGCCAATCCCGCGGCGACCGCGGCGAATGTACCTGCCTTTTGTAAAAAACCGCGGCGATCCATCTTGCCTTCCAGCAAGCGTTTTTCCAGATCATTGAATAGTTGTTCCTTGTCCAATTTTATCGACTCCTTTTAATTTGGGTCTATTAAATCGATTTGTGATCTATTCTATTAAATCGTTTATGTATTAAACTAGTGTCAACCCCGTACTAAGCTATAATGAAGAAATATGAAAATAAATTCCAGATACTTTTGGTATTTTATGGATTTATTTCGAAATTAATTGTATGTATATGAGGGAGAGAATCAAAAATTTAGGCATTTTGTCGGTCTATGTAACTACTGTGACAACTTTTCGAGCAGGTGGAGAATGGTTCAAATGACATAAAGGGACCTATAAAGCGTTGAAAAAATATGGCCGTTTTCTTTCACCAATATTTACAAAACATACATTAGAAGTCGCTAGATTGTTAGCCCTACTCATAATGTTTCGGCTCTCCTTCCCAATACAAATCACGGCTGCTTAACAGCTCGATAGTCTTCCCGCATCGGAGTGATCGCTTTCACAGGCTTTTATGATAATTTCGATCATTTTATTAATTTTTACAAACAAAAAAAGACACATCTCAATGAGACGTGTCCTTCTTCACTATATTTTCACTCCGCCTAAGCTAGCTCCTTTGACAAATAATCGCTCAATGTTCTTCTCGACCGAAGGATCTGGTATCAAAGGAGGAGCCTGATGCGGTTTACTGCGAGCATCAATAATTACATTATCACAAGCCCAATGCTTGTTCTCATAATGGCTGTTCACGCCATACATATCATGTGACGGATTGCTGCGAGTGAAGGTAACCCAAAGGAAGTTCTTCATTGTCTCACTTATAAATCTACTATCATCACCAATGATGATCATCGGACATGAAGGAATAGGACCCTTATCTTGAATTGCTTCACATAGCGCTTGCATTTCCTGTTTTGCAACAGCATAGCTATTAAATTTAGGACCTTGAATAACTACAATGCCGGGCATTACTAGCCGGGCATGCTCAAATCCACGCAATCCCCTTAATTCCTCAGGCACTTCAGTGCATAATTCCCTCTTCTTATCACCATAAGCTGCGATAACGACCTTACTGCCGCTGTTTAATCCCGTACCGGAATAATCAAGAGTATCGATAGTCGTATTGGTATAAAAATGAATGTCGCGATGAAGATCGATACGCTCAAGTATGTAGCTCAAAAACTCTACTTCATGATGCGTATCCAAAGGTATATTATCTTCTGCAGTAATAAATAAATATTTGGCTAAACTGAGCTGTCCCGTGCCTAAAATACGATTGGCGATCGTTAACAATTCAGCAGGCTGCTTAACCTGTTGATATGGCGTGTAGCGTTCGCTTCCTATTGCAAATAGCAATGGATGCACACCCGCAGCATCTACAGCATGAACCTCTTTTACACCTGGAATCTCTTGTTTAATCGCGTCGCCTGTCAATTCATGAATAAGGTCTCCAAATGCCGTATCCTCCTGCGGCGGCCGACCGACAACAGTAAACGGCCATATCGCATTAGGCTTCGCATACACTTTATGCACCTTCATTAACGGAAAGGGATGGGTAAGGCTATAATAGCCTAGATGATCTCCAAATGGACCCTCCGGTTTAGTCTCGCCTTGGTGGATTTCTCCTGTAATTACAAAATCAGCATCATTACTGATGCAGAAACCATCGACATAGCTGTAGCGGAAACGATGTCCGGAAAGCAAGCCAGCAATGGTCATCTCCGACAGTCCTTCCGGCAACGGCATTACAGCTGCCAAGGTATGTGCAGGAGGCCCGCCTACAAAACAGCTTACTTTTAGAGGGACACCTTTTTTGTTCGTTTTGTCCTGATGAACTCCAATTCCGCGATGAATCTGATAATGCACGCCAATCTCTTTATTCAATTCATAATCGTTGCCGCTCAGCTGAACACGGTACATGCCCAAATTAGAATTCATAATACCCGGCTTGTCCGGATCTTCTGTATACACCTGCGGCAGTGTGACGAAGGCACCGCCATCCATTGGCCAGCTTTGAATAAGCGGAAGATCCGAGATTTGAATTTCCTGTGCGGTAACGGGTAAGCTTCCCGATTTCTTAATCGGCAGAGCTCTCATTGCTGCCAAACCGTTTCCGATATTTTTAAGAGGATTTTTTAATGCCTTCATCGGATCGTTCCGCAAAGCCATTACACTCTGCACCGAATCCCATGTCTGACGAAAAATAAACTTGCTGCGTTCTACCGTGCCAAAGAGATTAGATACAGCCCGGAATTTCGAGCCTTTTACATTCTCGAACAACAAAGCAGGACCGCCAGCCTCATAAACCTTCATATGAATAGCAGCCATTTCAAGATAGGGATCCACTTCTTCTTTTATACGAACCAAATGACCGTTTTTCTCCAAATCAATAACACATTGTTCTAAATTTCGATACATTTGAATAGCTCCAATCTTCAACTAATAGGTTGTTCAAACTTCAACAAAAGCTTAAGTCAATTTACCGTTATGCTTTCGCAAATAAAATAAAAAAACGCCATAAATGGCGTATTTTAATGGACTTATTAAAAAAGTTTATGTAATGATTATATACTTTCTCAACTATAAAAGTATAGCTGGACAGCCATTTGTTTGTTCGCAGTTCAACAAACATTCGGTTCATACCAATGAATTGCTCCTCTATATAGTGAAAAAAGGAAAAAAGGCCTTGCATCTCAACTTCCGTTGAAATACATGGCCTTTTTCATTATTATTTGGCAGAGTAAAGTACCGGCCAAGCTTCGCCCGAATATGCTTCTCCTTCTCTTCCATTCATCATTTGTGCATTAAAATGAAAGTTGCCTTTAGCATCATATTTGTAGCGGGTATCACCCGTCATAAGATGAACCGCCATCGAGCGGCGTGCTTGATCCGTTGAATTGGGCCCGCTTCCGTGAATAGTGAGGGCATGATGGAAGCTGACCTGTCCGGCTTTCATTATTATAGGCTCTGTTGTAAACTTTTCGTTTTCCGGGATGTCCATTGCTTCCTGCTGCTTCTCTAAATTTTGCTCAAAGAAATCATTCACGTTCAACAAGCCCCATCTGTGACTCCGCGGTACCATCTGTATACAACCATTTGATACATCCACATCCGTGAACGCTACCCAAGCTGTAATCAGAGTTGGGCCTGCGCAGCATTGCCAGTAAGCGTAGTCCTGGTGCCATCCCACATTTGCTGTTTCTTTTCCTGTACCTCTTCCCGGCTTATACAGCAGTTGATCATGAAATAACTTAATTGTATCCGTTTGCATCAGTGACGCGGCAATGCCGCCAATCGTTGGATTTACAGCTACATTGCGCAGCGTGTTGTCTGACCAATGTGAATTGTCCGTTTTCCTCAAAGCCCGCGGATTATCCTTTCCCTCTAGCCAGTTGCATACTGGCTCTCTACCAGTCTCAAATTCACCGCGATATAATTGATCCTGATGAGCGATTATTTCCGCAAGCTCATCTTGAGAAAAGATAATAGGAGAAAGCCAATACCCATTTTCAGCAAAAAATTTAATATCTTCCTGTTTAGGAAGGCATTCTTCTTTTAGTTGACCATTAATAGACATATGGAGCACCTCTTACAATCATATTTTAAATATAGGCTCATTATAGTCCTGTTAATATACGATGTATTTCTCGAATATGCGCATAGATTTAAATTTTTTGATCATCTTCACATTTTGAAATTTATAATTGGAGAGGTATAATCAAAGAAAATCGTTTTGAAGTTGAGAAGAGGGATTCAATTGATGGAAAATCAATCTTTAAAAAATGAAGCGCCCAAACAGCATCTTGTTACTGATAACGACGGAGAGTTCCGAATTGATTTGCCCTTCGATTCTGAAGCTAGCCATATCTACTATCTTGGCGTTAACTATTATGAAAACTGGAGTACGTCAATCCATTATCATGATCATTTCGAATTGTGTTACGTAGATGAAGGATTCAGTCAATACAAAATCGATAAAACACTTTACGAGGTCCAGAAAGGCCAGCTTCTTCTAACGAAACCCGACGAAATCCACTTTGGATTAGCAGGAAAGCAGCTGCCCTTTAAGCTGTATTACATCGGGTTTAATCTGGAGAGGCTGCATCATTTGTATCCTGAGTTTTATCGAATTGGACTGCAACGAATCGCACATGATCAGGATGGCAGAGTAAAAGCATTATTCGAGGATATGATAACCGAAATTAAAAATAAAGCATATTTAAGCTTGCCCATGGTCGAAGGTTTGTTTCAGCAGCTGCTAGTAACGGCATTGCGAAATTTTCTTGATCCGTCGTTATTAGCAGAGGCCCCTCCTCGTCCGCTTAACAATGCTATTACTGCGATTATAAATCAGCTGCATCGAGAAGTTCGCTATGACTATGATCCTGAGCAGCTTGCCAAGTCTATTCATATTAGCCGCTCGCATCTCGCAAGAGAATTCAAAAATTCCGTAGGTATTCCGCTTGGAGAATATGTGCGTCATCTATGTTTGGATAAAGCGAAGTCCGAGCTTCGAAACACTTCCAAAGCAATCTCACAAATCGCTGATGAGCTTCAGTTTTCTTCCATTCATACCTTTAGTATTTTTTTCAAACGTTTTACAGGTCAAACGCCGACCATCTACCGTCAATCAACAAAATCTAATGTTGAAAATAATACCTAAGCTTATTTCAATCTCACACTATAAAACCTCATCGCTTTAGGAACTCCCTTGATTTCTAATTTCCCTGAGTAGATGAGGTGCCGCAATCTATATTCAAAATATTGATCTCCGATGTATTGTTCGCAGTAGCCAAGTGCCTCGCCTACCACTCTTGCAGCTTTAATAAATTCGCCATCCGGTTTATTTTGCAGAAGCTTCTCTACCGTTTCTAATAAATAGCTGTCCAAATAATCTTCTTGAACGCAGACCATCTTGTTCTCGATCCAAATACGCAGCACCTCATGCTGCTCGGCAAGCTCTAACCATTCACGCTGCAGCAGCTCCCTTGTTTCGATGGTTAATGGACCACTCTCCACCGATTCGCCAAAAACAGCCTGCAGCTTCTCTACTGGAATTTCTCCTAAATGCACATAATCGATAAACAAATCCGGAGTATTGAACCTTTTGCTGCAAGCATCCTCTGCATTAAATACAAAAACGTTATTTAAGCAATGTCTGAGCAAATACATCGTATAGCACAAACCAACATAATCATGAGCATTGTTGCCAACCCATAATACGATGGATGCTTGCGCTGGAATTTTTGCAATCAAGCTTTGAGGAGAGGCTTCCTCATCAAGATCATCATCTAAACTTTCGCAGCCATCATTAATATGATTCCTTAACCATTCGTATCTTTTCTTTCTCCCCTCTTCCTCATGAAGATGCCAAATTGGGCCTATAGCATATCTTTCGTTAAATGAGACGACTTTATTCGTATCCGCTATTCCCATTTGCTTTATCGCATATTTCAAGCTTCCAGCCGCAGATTCGCCATACATAATATGAACCGTATTGACGTCAGCATTCAGTTCTCCAGTATTCTCTTTTTTATGAGCAAGCAGTAAACCATTATATAATTCTTTCAAGCTGTGGAAGAGCTTCTCTTCCAATTGTTTATTATCCATGGCTGCATCAATTTGGTACATAATTAATCTAAGAGCTGACCTCATCTCCTCTGAAGACAGCTCATCAATCGCTTTGCGTATCTCCAACATTTTATCCATATCGATTCATCCTCTCTTTTCTTTAAGCTGTAAGCCATTCTAAAAACTCAAGACGATTCCCAAATGGATCGTTTAAATAAAATCTCTTCACACCTTCATCTATCCTTGCTTCATCATCAATGACTTGAATGTTATTTTCACGCAAATAATGACGTAATTCATCTATGTTCTGTACGTGAAATGCGGGGTGGGCTTTTGCAGCGGGAACAAAATCCTTTTGTACTCCGATGTGTATTTGGTGAGTGCCGCACTGAAACCACACGCCGCCGCGCTTCTTTAAAATTTCAGGTTTTGGAATCTCTGTCCAACCCAATACGCCGTTAAAAAAATGCCGAGCCTCTGTTTCGCATCCTTCCGGAGCCGCCAGTTGAACATGATCAATACCGTAGAAATTATAAGCCATATCGCTTCCACTCCTTATAGTTTCATTTGATGAAACACAGTTTCAAATTATAGTTCCATTTTATAGTAAAAAAGATAAGATATCCATCGCTTTTTTTGTATTCTTAAAATGACGATATTTCGGACGATGGGATAGCCCCTTGCTAACAAATTTGGTTCACAAATTCCTACGCAGTCGAATGTTCTTCCGATCGCTGTTGTTCGCGGATTCCTAGAATGAATTGGCTGAGGAAGGAATCCGCGAACAGAGGCCACCGCTGGCGCTTCTCCAGAATCATTCGACCTGCTCCGTTTGGTTGAACCTTGAAAATTTTAAAGCAAAAGAAACCTGCCCTTGTTAGAATGGGAGTACTACCAACCATTTCTAAATAAAGAGAGGTTTCTTATGTACATCGAATGTACTATGGATCAGTTATCCTTGCCAATGGATCTCCAAGGAGACATTCCCTTTCATCATCAATTAAACCTTGCCGAGAAAGCGCCAGAAGTTCTGATTCAACATATCATCCAAATCCCTTTTAATTTCCTCTTCCTTAACAGTCCAACCACTTAGGAGCAGCTTTTCATATTTTTCAGCAAGCACATTGCCAATAATTTTTCTAGAATGCTCCCATTTATAGATCAATTGCTCGAATACACGGCAGTCTGAATGCTGTGGAATCATTGAAGTACCTAGAAGCTCTAGGCGAAATCTCGTCATTTCCTCTACCATAGATTCAATGTGAAGGAACCACCAGCAGCCAAAAATCATCAAATTACGGAATTTACGGGCGAGTACCGTCAGTTCGTGCTGATTTTCTCTAGCCAGCATCGTGATGAGAAACTTCTGCTCTGGATAGCGGCGGCATAATGCTTCTACTGCCGATACGTCAGACAGCATGCTCATGTCTCCTGCCAGCCCAAGTGAAGGATTCACCTTTCGACGAACACCGATCATTAGTGCAAAAGGAATGCTTTTCTCTTGGCATACTGGAATCATAACCTCATCAATCATCCTGCTTCGATGATCGTCAGCTGGATATTTGAAATCGCCAGGCATAGATACAGCAAGATAAAGAGCGTCCATGCGAGTAATCCATTCGGAGAGAAAACGCCTTGTTTCCTCCTTCGTCCGCTCGGTCCACTCTGCCAATACATCATAACCTAAGCTTTGCAATTCACCCACAGCATGCTGCCAATCATTCAGTAATGCATCAACACGCAGCGCCGCATAAAAACGCGAATCTGTTTTCCCTTTGCCTGACTGCCAAATCGGACGCTCAACCGGATCAAACGGGTCGTTCGTCATCACAATTTTCTCGATTCCAGCAATTTGCATCACCTTGTCTACTTGCTCTTCTACGGTACGTTTCTCGAGTGCCTGACGGTAATCGTCTAAATTACGAGAGGATACATCGAGTCCAAGACGATCCAGAATCGTAATGAATCCGCTTGCCGCCTCACTTACAGGTGAATGATCTATGAATAATAGCTTCCATATCCAATCCGCTTGTTCACGCTTCGTCATAGACCAGAAATGGCTGTACTCCTCCTCTGACCATCTGAACGACTCTGAAATCAAATAATGATAGGTCAGCAGATCATCAATACCCCACAGGAGCAAATCGCCAAATTCCGGAGCATATAAATGTGTATGCATATCGGTAACAGGCATACTTCGTGCTAAGCGATCAACTGTTTCTTTAAGGTTTGCCATACTTACAACCGTTTGAGCTTGAGTTTGAGTTTCCATTTTCATTTCCTCCTCTTCATTGTTTCATGGATTGTAATAGCTTCAAGCCTTTTCATTTGAAATTAGTTAGAATAACATTCGTTTAAATGTTTATATACTTCGCGATACACGGTCTCAAGCGGAACGCCGAAAGCTCTTGCAGCATGAGCTGCATCCTCGAATTCTGGAGATTGACGAATAATTTTTTCCCCATCAATCGCTTGCTTCACTCTTAAAGAGCCGTATACAGTTTGCACATGAATCCACTTTCTCTCAAGTGCCTTGCGCTGCCACTCGCTGCGACGAACGCCGAAGGTTGACGTCTCCGCGAGCAGCGTCTCCTCGCAGCGTTTGCTGGCAGCTGGGTAGCATAATACGCTAACGAGCACACCCGGACGATTTTTCTTCATATACACTGGAGTATAATAAACATCTAACGCCCCAGCTTCGAACAGCTTTTCCATCGCAAAACCAAGCGTCTCACCCGTTGAATCGTCCACTTGAGCCTCTAATACAATGATAGTCTCATTGGATCCTTCAGCTTGTTCCTTCTCATATAAGACAGCTCGTACAACGTTTGGATGGTCGAAATTTTTGGTCCCAGCGCCATATCCAATTCGATCAATCGTACCAGCAGGCAATGTGCCAAATTCAGTTGCCAGCGCTTTCACAATGCCAGCGCCTGTTGGTGTTGTTAATTCCCCTTGGGCAGTGAACGCGGATAACGGTATGCCGCGAAGCAGCTCCGCTGTAGCAGGAGCAGGAATCGGATATAAACCATGGGCCATACGGAGACGTCCTGTTCCTGTTGGTACAGGTGATACCACGATTTTGCCGACATCGAGACTCTCAAGCGCTAAGCAAACCCCAATAACATCTATAATGGAATCCATTGCTCCCACTTCGTGAAAATGAACCTCAGCAGGGTCCATGCCATGAATTTTACCTTCCACCTGCGCAATCAAACCAAAGATAGATAAACTCCGCTTTTTCACGCGTTCAGGCAACTGTGATCCCTCGATCATATGAATAATGTCAGCAGCTTTTCTATGCTCGTGTGAGTGACCATCGCTGTGGTCATGGCTATGGCTGTGAGTATGCCCGTGATCGTGACTGTGAGTATGGCTATGTGCATGACTGTGATCGTGACTGTGTTCATGACTATGTCCGTGATCATGGCTATGCTCGTGACTATGAGTATGGCTATGTTTATGACTATGTTCATGGCTATGAGCATGACTGTGAGTATGGCTATGAGAATGACTATGATCGTGACTATGAGTATGGCTGTGAGTATGAGTATGACCATGCTCATGATCATCATTGCTATCGAAGGTTAATTTCAGCCAATTGGCTGTAATCCCCCTCCGATCCACTTTTACAAATTCCATTGTGAAAGGGTCAATCGGCAGCTTCCTCAAATGGTTGATGATATAGTCAGGTTCAGCACCAATATCCACCAGTGCGGACAATGCCATATCTCCTGCAATACCTGAAATACAATCCAAATAAATTGTTCTCATGTTACGCGCCCTCCGCTACCAGTTGTAAAATCATTGCCGCTTGAAACCCTGCACCGAAGCCATTATCAATGTTAACGACGGTTACGCCAGCTGCGCAGGAGGTCATCATGGCCAAAAGTGTTGTTACACCTTGCAGGTTTGCGCCGTATCCTACTGAAGTAGGCACAGCAATAACCGGCCTGCGTACAAGTCCTCCGACCACACTAACCAAAGCGCCCTCCATTCCTGCGACACCAATCACAACAGACGCTTCTCTGATGCGTTCCTTCTGACTAAGCAGCCGATCAATTCCTGCAACTCCCACATCATAGATACGATCAACCTCGCACCCCATCCATTCAGCTGTCCCTGCCGCTTCCTCCGCTACCGGAATGTCTGATGTCCCACCGGTCAGCACTGCTACTTTTCCAGGCAGCCTCCGCGTGGATTTACCCAATGAAATAAGTCGTGATACTTCGTCATAACGAGCATCTGGGAACTTAGCGACCACACGCTCCCCCATCTCAGCTGTAGCCCGTGTAACTAGCGCTCTGCCGTGAACCTCAACGAGCCGTGAGAAGATCGTTTCAACCTGATCCGTCGTTTTTCCCTGTCCAAATACAACCTCTGGATGTCCCGTCCGTTCATTGCGTCCGACATCAAGCTTACAGAATCCTAGATCCTCAAACTCGTTCATAGCGCCAAACCTCCGCGTTCAAGCACTTTATTCATACTTCCGCTGCGATAGCCGGAAAGATCCATAGCTACATAGACATAGCCTAGCTCTTTCAACTTATTTGAAATTTGCGATGCATGCTCAATCAATTGCGGCATTGCAGCAGGCTCCACTTCAATTCTAGCGATATCACCGTGACTTCTAACTCTCACTTGGCCAAAACCAAGCGTACGAATATAACGTTCAGATTCACCAACACGTCCAAGCTTTTCTATCGTAATGGTTTCACCATATGCGATTCGGGAGGAAAGGCAAGCAAATGATGGTTTATTCCAAGTTGGAAGTCCATGCTCGTTAGATAAATCTCGGATTTCCTCTTTATATAAACCCGCTTCCTGCAAGGGTCCACGTACACCTCGTTCTTTGGCAGCTTGAACACCAGGTCTATGCTCATTCATATCATCTGCGATGAGACCGTAGATGATATGGCGATAAGCGCCGTCCTTCACGAAGGGCTCTAAATGCTCGAATAGACTTTTTTTACAAAAGTAACAACGGTTTGCATTATTCTCTTTGTATCCTGGAATGCTTAGTTCAGACGTCTCGATTACTTTATGAGCAGCCCCAAGACTTTTCGCCAGCCGAATCGCTGCTTCGAGCTCTTCTGTCGGATAGGTCTCTGAATCAGCTGTCACCGCTAGAACTCGTTCACTTCCAAGTGTTTTCAAAGCGACTTCAAGCAGAAAAGTACTGTCAACGCCTCCCGAGAACGCGACTACTACGGATTCCATTTCTAATAGTATCTCTTGCAGCTTGCTATATTTATCATGCATGTTAATGGAACCCTCCTCTTCAGCTAAACTAAACCAGACTGTGTAGGCTGCAGCTTCGATATTTCTCTCATCGGCTCTTTCAATCGATCGTATATGCTTAAATAGAGCGGAAGCAATCCTTGATACACGCTATGATTAGTCTCATTCGGTTCATAGAGGCTGCCCTCCGTTTCTTTCCACCGCAGCAGCGGACCGCTGCAACCCTCCATCGCATACAAACCAAGCTGTGCTGCTCCAAGACCTGAGCTTTCTACTGATTCTGGAACGCGGACAGGCACGCCAAGCATGTCTGCCATCATTTGGCACCATAATGTGGAGCGAGCAAAACCGCCCGACGCTCGAACTTCATTAATCATTCCACCGGCTTGTTCCATTAAGGAAACGATAGCCGTAATTTGGAACAGAACACCTTCCAGCGCAGCGCGAAGCATATCCGTCTCACTATGCGCTAGCGTCAAGCCGAACATAACTCCTTTAGCTTGAGCATCCCAGAAGGGAGCACGTTCTCCCGATAGGAGGGGGAGAAAGAGAAGGCCATTCGATCCTGGAGGCACGGAAGCTGCTAGAGGAATGACCTCGTCTAAATGTTTTCCTGGGTAAAGTCGATCTGAAATCCATTTCGCTACAATAGCACCATTATTAGAAGGTCCGCCTACAATCCAATGATCACTCGTCAACGCGTAGCAGAAGAGTCTTCCATCTGGATCTAAGGTTGGACGATTAACAGCCGTTCGAACAGCACCACTCGTGCCAATCGTTACTGCAACCACTCCTTCTTCTACTGCACCGATACCTAGGTTGGCAAGCACACCATCTTGCGCTCCGAGGATGAATGGCGTATCGAGACTTAGTCCCATCCGTTCTGCCGCTTCACTCTTCAGGCCTTCAATGCTTTCCGTAGTCGGGACTAACCGAGGCAGCTGCTCTTCACGAACACCTGCTAGAATCAATGCTTCGCTGTCCCATGTCAATGATTCCAAATTGAACATTCCAGTAGCGCTTGCGAGCGAGTAATCCGTAACCATTATTCCGAATAGCTTATTGAAAATATAATCTTTAATACCGACAAAATATTGTGCTGATTGGAATAGTTCCGGTCGTTCTTCTCTCATCCATATCAACTTTACGAGCGGCGACATTGGATGAATGGGAGTACCCGTTCGCAAATAGATAGGCAGCCCTGTGCCATCCTGCAGCAAACGCTCGGCCTGCAGCGCACTGCGCTGATCCGCCCAAGTAATACTTGGAGTAAGCGGCAGACCATTCTCATCTAGTAGAATAAGGCTGTGATTGGCTGAACTAAATGTCACACATAAAATATCAGTCGCTTTGTATCCGCCTTTGCTCATGACATAAGCGACTCCATCTACTACAGCCTCATAAATGACATCTGGATCTTGCTCAGCAAAACCGGGATAAGGCGTATGAAGCGGATATTCAATGGAATGGCTTCTATGAATATTTCCAGACGGATCAACAACCAGCGTCTTCGTGCTCGTCGTTCCGATATCTACGGCTAATATTAGCTTTGTATCCACACTCATTTGGCTAAAAATCCTTCCTCGTCGAACGTCCACTCGTAAGGACCGTCCAAAATCTCAATTCGCGGATTATTTCTTGCTTCTTCTAACAAAGATTCAGAGATTTCAATCGTGCCAAGATGAAGCGTATCGCGAATGCGAAGCAATCTGCATGTTGAATAGTCGAGAATATTACACGTTTTGATCCCGGCTTTTATGGCATCACGATCATTGGCAAGCGTTGTCGCCTGCTTAGTTGGCGCACAAACCGTAGATGTCAGCCCATTCGCATACGTACTTGGCCAATCTGTCTTGCCCACTAAACGACTTGTCGTGAAATCCGCTGTCCCTACTCCATTTGCATTGCCCTGAGACTCTGGCGTCAAATCGAGGACGACCATCTTGTTTACTTCAGGTCCCCCGTGTGCATACGGCGTTGGGTATCTGCCAGTAATATTGGGATCGGCTCCATCACCGCTAATATTTTTGCCGATATAATCAATTACGAGCACATCCAGTTCAGAGAATAGAATTTGCGGGAGACGGCTCTTCGCTTCTACGAGCAGCTCCTTCTCTCTTTCCTCCATAATATCGGTTCCAAGAACCTCGATGCGACAAATTTGATCGTAAGCATTCTCAACAATCGCCACGCCAAAGCGGATCGGAAGCTTGTCGATCATTACCCGTGCCATAGCCGGTACATTCTCCGCCATATATTTAAAGCCGAGCTGATGACAAGCCTCAGCTCCCTTTTGCTTGCCAAGACCAATCGAAATCATCTTGAACATGCCGCTTTCAATTGTCCCGCGAAAAGCTGTGTGCGGTTTAATTCGATTAATTACGATAATAGCATCCGCTTCTGTAGCTGCGATCTTGTCACAATAGACCGGCAAGCCATTCGGCAGCGAATCCAGAAGCACAACCTCCATCGAAGACCGAACCGGGCAATCCATACGTTCCTCATCGATGCCAAGATGGGCAAGCACTTCCGTCTGCCCTTCCGCTGTCGCTCCTCCATGGCTTCCCATACAAGGAACAATAAAGGGCTCTGCCCCTATCCTCTTCAGCTCGTCGATTACGGTTTTCGTAAGCTCATCAATTCGAGAAATGCCTCGGCTTCCAACAGCTACCGCAACCTTCTGGCCTGCTGTAATTTCTGACATCGATTTGTCTGCACGCAGGCTGTTAATGAGCTGCCCCATCGGATCCTCAAGAACCGTATCATCAAATGTTTGACGAATCCGAACCATCTTTGGTATCGGTGTGTTCTCAACTAGTTTTGTCAGTATATCGGTCATATCGTCATCGCTCCAAATCCACCATCAACTCTTAAAAAAGTACCTGTAACGAATGAAGAAGCTTTTGGCGAAGCCAAGTACACGACAGCGCCCTTCAGCTCATCCGGATTTCCGAAACGATTCATCGGAGTATGCTGCATAATAGATGCCACGCGTTCCGTTGACAGAATTTTTTTGTTCTGCTCAGCTGGGAAGAAGCCTGGGATAATCGCGTTAACCCTAACTTGGTTTGGAGCAAATTCCCTTGCCAAAAACTGAGTAATGCTATTCACGCCCGCCTTCGATGCCGAGTATGTAAATACGCGGGAAAGAGGTGGATCAGAGGAAACTGAAGATATATTAATAATGGAACCGCCGGTTCCCTGTTCAATCATTCTTTTACCAAAAACCTGGCATGCCAGCACGACACTTTTCAAGTTAACGTCCATAATTCTATCCCATTCTTCCATTTCCAAATCAAAGAATGGTGTTGGACTATTCGTACCAGAGGCGTTGATTAGCGTATCCACTTTACCTCCCCACAGCAACACTTGATCCAATACAGATTCTAGTTCATCTTTCTTTGTAGCATCCGCTTGGAAGGAAATCGCCGTACCGCCGCCGCTATTAATTTGATCACATACCAATTTAGCTTTCTCCATATCACGGCCAACGATAGCTACCTTGGATCCCGCTTCGGCTAATGCAGAGGCCATCGCGCTGCCTAAAACACCATTTCCTCCGATAACAACAGATACGGTATCTTGTAAGTTAAACATTAGAAAACCACCTTATAATCAAATTAACAACGTTGTTATTTTTATAATATCGTAATATCATTATACTGTCCACATCATTTATACCGCTTTCATTTGTGAAAAAATTATACTATGATATGATGTATTCCTTATGTTAATACTCGTAAATGTTCCTTTCGGAGGGAAACCATGGTAACGATCAAAGATGTTGCAGAACGAGCAGGTGTAAGCTTCTCCACCGTCTCGAAGGCGCTTAGAGACAGCCCGCTCGTACAAAATAAAACGAAACAGCATATCCTTTCTATCGCAAAAGAAATGGGCTATCAACCCAATATAGCAGCTCGAAGTCTTGTCTCTAGAAAAAGCGGGGCGATTGGCATCGTATGGCCATCCATCGAGCGCACTGCCCTCTCTTCTCTTCTTACTAGGCTTAACGAGGAAATCGAGAAGTATGGCTATATCACTTTACTATCCATTAGCAATATCGAATCGGCGATTGACACCTTCCGCCGCTACCAAGTCGATGCGATACTCGCTTTTGGAGATCGGGACAGTATTCCCAGCATCGAGGATACCAATCCTTTGAAAATACCGATCCTTACATACGGAGCTGCTGGCTATACATCATATTCCGCAGTTGACGTTAACCGCGGACAAGCCATTCGTCTAGCTGTGCGTCATTTGGTAAGCTTGGGCCATAAAGAAATTGCCTATATAGGGGAGCCCCAGTCGTATGATCCTTTGCAGGCTGTGAAGATTGCAGCATTTAAGGAGGAAATCGAGGGCCATGGTCTTCAATTCAAAGAAGATTCCGTTCTGCATATGCATGGCTTAGAATTTCATGACGGTTATGCGGCGGCCCGTACGATGCTGGATAAACCGTGTCGCCCAACCGCTGTCATTAGCGGCGGTATCGATTTGACTCGAGGTATCCTTCGAGCTGTCACTGAGCAAGGTCTGTCTGTACCGCAAAATATATCGGTGGTGAGCTACGATAACCTGCCTCAAATGGATAAGCTGGAAATTCCAATGACTGTAGTAGGCGTTGCAATCTCTTCGATAACGTCTGTTATTGCCAAAACCATTCTTGAGCTTATCGAAGCTCCTAATGTAATTAAAACCGTTCACTTAGAGCCCGAACTTGTTATACGTGCTTCCACGTCTAAACCATCATAAAATAACAATATATTCGTACGGTTAGGAGGGGAGTTATTTTGCCATCTGCAAAAAAATACGCCGGTAGAAGAGTTCTATTCTCTCTGCCGGCGTATTCATTTGCTCCAACTAACTACATCTAAAATCATAGCTTTACCTGATTGTTCACGATTGCTTTCTTATGAATCTTCAGTGAATCACGGTATTCTACCTTATTGATTTCACAATTTTCACCGATGATTACATGCTCACCCCTAACGATATCGGCTTTTGTGTTCTGAAGCTCAATACTGTCCCCTTCGATCAGACCAGCCTTGAATATATCCCCTTCCTTCAATTTCATCAGATTCAACACTGTTCCCACTTTGCTGATGTTGATTCTAATCTTGCTGCCTCCGACCTCTTTGGCCCAGCTTGGTCCATATAATTTTAGGTCCAGATTGTCTGAGCTCAGTAATCCATCGACCTGAACTGTACCCGATAACTTTAGTTCTTCCGCTTCACAATCACCTTTTACATCCACATTTCCAGTGAATCTAAGACGATCAACTCTGAGCCCTTCCGTCGTCTTCATTTCACCGCTCCCTCGCAACGAAAGTCCGTCAAAACTCCCTTTAACGGCACAAGAACCTGTAATATGGATATCTTTCACTCGGAGACTTCCAGCAACCTTGGTGTCCCCAGTCAATCGCAACCTTTCGCAATGCAAATCACCGTTAAATTGACACTCTCCTGTTATATTCACATTTTTATAAAATCCGCCCGCTGATGTTGTCGTGCCTAATATTTTCAAATCATTACGGCTTAGCTCAGTCACTGACCTTCTCCTCCTTCATAACGGCTACACCGGGACATACGGTTAGTGTTGTGCGATATTCAATACTTCCGATTGAACAGCCTTTACCGATGATGACAATATTGCCTCTAACAATGTCCGCAGTCGTATATTCAAGATCAATATAATCACCCTCAATGATTCCAACATGAAGCTGAGGATTTAGTTTCGGAATTATTCCGCCTAATAACTTACTCCAAACCCCTTTCCCCGCTTGTCGGATGACTATGCTTTCTACTCCAATCTCACTTGCTTTCCCTTGACCATAGAGATTAATGTCTACTTTGCCTGCACTTAACAATCCGCCTATCGTGAAGCCGCCGTTGCCAGTAAAATTTTCAAGCTCACAATCGCCCTTAATAGTCATCATTCCGTTTAAAATACAGCTATCGCCACTTAGTGCTTCTCCGATAGTTAGCATGCCATCCGCTTTCATTTTTCGAAAGTGTAGATTGCCCCTCACATTTATCGTACCATTACACTCCATTTCCTCTGCCGTAACATCCCCTTTCAGCTGTATATGCCCGTTCCCTTTAAAACTACGTGCTACAATTGAGCCATTGACTTTGCCAACACCATCTATTGTAACGTTATCGTAGGTTCCTCCTGAGGCGCCGCTAACCCCGTTTATTTTCAAATCCGACAATTGATATTTCTCCATAACCATTCCCTCCATTAAGAAAGCTTGCCTTTTAATTGTTCGATCAAATCTCCAAGACTTAGTTTGGCTATAAGACGGACACCTTCATCGAATATTAAGTCTGTTGGTGAAAGCGCAAGAACAAAGGAAGTGACCCCCATTTTTCGAACAAAAAATAAATCCCAGCTCTTCCCCTCAAATCTCTTGGCCTTCTCATTCAAAGTTTGAAAGAGCAGGTCAGCTTCCTCCAGACTCAATTCTCCTCGACTTAGGAGGTAGTCAATCGTAAACAAATGAACAAGCTGATCGAAGGTATATTCTTTTTCTACACCTGACAATTCGCCGAACCTCTTCAAGGTCACTGACGAAACAATGTTACGACCTTCTGCTTCTTCAGCTGTGAGCGTGGTTCGATTAATAGCTGACATATCAGATAACTTGCCCGCTAGGTCATCTAATGAAAGATCATCCTTCATATTAATAATGTTATGGATACGTGCTAGTATCGTTTGTTTAGGGAAAAAGGTTTCTTGCCCAGTAAAGGTTGATTTACGAATAAACCATTCCTCCGGAATAAGCTTCTTTCGCTTCCAACGATACAATTGTCCATACGAAATACCGGTTAAATCGAGTAGCTCCTTCTTTGAAATTAAATCTTGATCCACTACAATCACCTCTTGAAAATATCGTAACATAACACTGTTACGTTGTAAATGAGAATGTCTTAAGCTAAATGTAACTAAATAAAAAAAACGCAACCCTTAGCAGGTTGCGTGATTTTCCATATGCATTTTAGTCCAAGCCATGCTCACTGCGGATGTTGTACAAACCTTGAATCAACAGCTCACTTGGATCCCGGTTTAATTGCAAATGTGTCAAAAGCATCTGCAAAGGAATAGCACATACATTATTGCCGTTTACAATCGCTGGAAATCCGGCTTCAAATACCGGGCCGTGGTCTTCATTCCATGCTAGACCCGCATGTATCTTATCCAGAGGAAACTCTTCAGTTATAGCTTGTATACATTGCGGAACAAGTATTTTATCAATTATCGTTTTAGCCTCTTCTTCGCTTGAAGCTGGCTTAGGAAGAGCTTTCCCTCCCTCAGTCTCCATAAGATCAACGAAGAAGGAAGCCATCCATACGTCAGGCTCATTGCCTGATTGGAATCTTGCGATTAACTCGCGTAGGAAGAAACCACAAGAATATACACTTTCCGATTCATCTTTCACATGGAATACAAAAACCGGACCGTAATCTTTGAGATTCAACACTTGTGCTTCAACGTCGGTAAAGTGCATTCTTAAAGATACAAGGCCATTATGGTGAACAGCTTTAATCAGCTCCGCCCAATTTTCTTGTGTCATTTCGTTACTGTTTGTTTCCTCGTTAGTTGTCTCATTGTTTGTTGTCTCATTGTTTGTTGTCATAGTCCCACTCGTCTCCTATCATACCATCATCTTGTGAAGCAGGCTTTTTTTACGTGCATAGCACACGGCAAGCTGTCTGCAACTCTACTATAGATAAACCACAACTGGTTACATATATTATAGGCATGAGTCCGTCAGACTAGCAATCACCATACTATAGCAAATTTGAAAAAATTCGCATAGTTATCTTTTCGGTAGAAGCAGCAGAAAGAGGGCTGAACGAATTTGGGCCAACGAGTGCGAATTTCATTTTGACAAGGTATGATAACTAAAAGCGATCATATCGTCCTAGTTATACCGCTTTTTCCGTTGATACGTGGAAAACACAACTCCGCCTACAATGAACAACGACCCTAAAATCTCTACTCCAGAAATCGGTTTGTATAGTAATATTAATCCCATAATCATGGCTACAAATGGCTCCAAATTAGATAAAATGGATGCCTTCGAAGCATCAACATGTCGGATATTGTTATTCCATATAAGCGTAGCTATACCATGTACAACTACGGCTGTTCCGATTAACAATGCCCAATCAGAAATATCAGTACTTATTCGTATAGTAGTGTCTAGTGTAAAAGCAAATGGAATGGACACAATAAATCCTACAATATTCGAATATAAAGTAATCGTGAGCGCATCGACTCTTCGCGAGAGTACCCGAGTCATAACAATCATAACCGCGAATGTTATCATCGTTACAACAATCCACAATAAGCCCTTATCCAGATGTACAGCAGATAAACTGCCTTTCGCTACAACAAAATAAATGCCTAATATGGCAACAATGGATCCTAACAACATACGTACAGTTAATTTTTCTTTCAAAAAAATAGCTGCTAAAAAGCCCGTTAAAATAGGAGTCGTTGCTAAAATTAACGCAGATGTCGTCGGATCGGCGGTTTGTAAACCGGCAAAAAAGGACCATTGATTTATAAACACACCAATAACACCTAGCAATATAATTGAAAGTATATCTGTTTTATTCACTGGTTTGAACTGTTTTTTATAAGATGTTAAGCCAACTAAAAAGATTACAATAAATAAAAGTCTTAGCGATGTTAGCAGGGATGGAGAGAAATCTTGAACTAAAATCTTTCCAAATACAAAATTACTTCCCCATACCACTACACATAAGGTGAGCCAGATATAAGCTTTTAGCATTAATAATTACCCTCTCTTACTTTGAAGTGTTTGAAATGTCTATTGTGCTGAGGGAGGACAACCATCCAGTATGCTATTATAGCTTCATTCCATCTTACATGCAAAAAGGAGAGCGGACTGAACCCCGAGGTTCGCTCCATCACACTACAAAAAACCATGACCTCTTGCGGTCATGGTTTTCCGAGTTATGACACTAACTTAAATGGATGCACACTGGTGACATACATTGTCTAAAATCATTATTTTAGCGAAGAAACTCCGCAACATTATGGTTGCCTTGTTTGACTGCCAGGGATAACGCGGTATCGCCCTCTGCAGTCTTAGCATTTACATCGGCTCCATGCTCAATTAATAAACGAATAATGTCTATATTATCATCATGAAACGCTGCAGTATGTAAACAGGTGTGACCATTACTGTCGAGTATTTGGGTATCGGCCTTGTGAGTCAGCAGCATTTGGATAACTTCCATACTTCTTTCCCCTGCGATCGCCGCATGTAACGCTGTATTAGACGGAATGAAGGAAATTTTGGAATGAGATACCGCATTTATGCCGGCACCATGGTCTAACAAAGTCTGCACCACTTCTTTATTTCCAAAATGCGCTGCGAACCCGAGAGGCGTAAGTCCATCGTTATTTTCCATATTGGCAAGGTTAGATTCAGACTCCAACAAGGTATTTAACCGCGAAACATCACCTGCTTGTATAGCCTGAAATACATCGACAATCGTTTGAGTGGCATCCATTGGTTTGGCCTCCATTTAAACTGGTTTGTTTTCATAATATTACCAAACCTTAACAGACTTCTACAATCCTTTTCGAGTTTTCTTTCTAAACTATTCCGGGTATTCACACTAGAACAATCCCGAAGCAAATAAGAACAGCCGGCACCTTCGCTTTATCCAATCATTTTTGGTAGAATCGAAGTGTTATTTGAGATACTCATATCCAATTAATCGTTATGTGAAGGGGTTTAATTATGCCTTATCAAACCTATAGAAGAGTGAACGCGCTTCTCAATCAACATATATCAGAAATTATAAATGATCAGGTTTCATTTCGTATACATTATTGGGGATTTATGCCGGAACATTATAACAATTCTGTTCATCGGCATTCATTCTTTGAAGTGTGTTATGTGCTGCAAGGAAGTGGCAGCTACCAGGATGACGGAACTGTATACCCGCTAGAGGATGGAACCTTGTTTTGCTCAAGACCCGGCATATGGCATCAAATTCGCAGCCAGGAAGGGCTTGTATTGTTTTTTGTCGCCTTTGAAGTCGATGAGAAACGAACAGCTGAAGCCTATAGCCGTAATTTCCGAAGTATGATCCATCATGGTAAAATCGTAGCCGATCCTTTAGACGCCAGCATCTCTGCCCAAATATGGCAAGCCATCTTCAGCCTAGGTGAAAGCAAGAAGCCCGCTTCCAAAGATATGTTCAAACATCTCAGTCTGTCTTTGCTTCTGTCTTTCCTGCAGGGACTGTCGCCAGATCTGGATCAAGACCTTGAATCCTTAGAGGAAGATACAGAAGAACACCGCCAGCTTACGCGGGCCAAGCTATATATTGAGGACAATTTGTCTTCCGCCTTGACTGTCGAACATATCGCTCAAGAGCTGAGTATTTCCACACGTCATTTATCGAGAATCTTCCATTCTCAATTAGGGCAAACGCTCGTGCATTACATCCAAGAACGAAGAGTGCAAAAAGCAAAAGAGAAGCTGCTTAACAGTGACCTCGCCATTAAAGAAATTGCTAGGCTTACCGGCTTTGAATCCGTTCATTATTTTACCCGTGTGTTCACTAAAAAGTTAGGTGTAGCCCCTGCTAGATTTCGGAAATCTCAATTTGCGGATGGCAGACAGAATGTACAAAAAAATTGACCTCACCTCACTCTAATTCAGTGTATCTTCAATGTATCTTTAGATAAATGTCCGATTTGTACAAAAAATAGTGTTATGTTTCTAAATAATTAAACTTTGAAACTACTTACAATGAGGATAATCAACTTCTAGGAGAGTGAAATAACATGTTCGAGAAAAGACCTGTCAATCCTATTCGTTTTCAACATCATATTCAGCCAGGTACGGATGCACCGTTTGCTCAATCAGGTTTGCAACAAGGATTTGAAGCCATTACTGCTCCGCTTATTCGTTTAGCCGAAGCGAATGAAACTAATCTGATCCGCGTTGCCTTTGATGGAACTCATGGTGCTCATTTTCAACCTGTTCTTCAAAAAACGATTGAGACGCTTGAAAAAAAAGGCTGCCGTGTAGTCATCCTAGGTACGAATAGTTTTGTAAAAACGAGCGAGGAACTGCGGAAGCAGTTTAATGATAATATTACAGACAACCGTGCATTCGGGTATTTTGTAGATGGAACGATCGAAGATTATTTTAAACAAGGTGCTGCGCTGGCTGCTTCTAAATATATCGATGATGCAGTTTCAACTGAACAACAATCTGATTTACCGACATTCGTCATTACCTTTGGCCCGGGTGCTTACTGGCTTGGCGGCGGACAATACGATATTACGTATTTCCTTGACGTCTCTCGTGAATATCAGCAGGTTGAACATAAGCAGCATCTGCTTAATTTCGGTTTTAATTGGAATCGTGATGATGTGGAGAAATATAAAATATCCCTTTTCGTGGAATGGCCGATTCTCGAAACGTACCGTAAGCAAACGTTAGAGCAGATCCATTATTATATTGATATGAACCAACCGAAATTACCAGTGCTGACAACTACCCACGCGCTGCGTCAAATGATTACTGAAATCGCCAAATCACCAATGCGTGTCAAACCGTTTTTTGCACCCGGCATTTGGGGAGGACAATTCCTTAAAGAATTCGCAGATTTGCCGAAGGACTGGGTCAATTGTGCGTGGGGTTTCGAGCCAATAGCGCCTGAAAACTCAATTCTGATCGAATATGCAGGCAGCCAAATTGAGCTCCCATTCCTTACAGTGATGCATTATGAACACCCGAATATTTTGGGCGATCGACTTGTCAGCCTGTTCGGCGATTATTTTCCAATTCGCTTCGATTATCTCGATACGATTGACGGCGATAACTTATCTTGTCAGGTGCATCCGAAACAAGAATACATCCGTGAACATTTCAACGAGTTTATGGCGCAGCAGGAATCCTATTATATTATGGAGAAAAAAGGCGATTCCAAAGTTTACTTGGGCTTAACTGATCAATGCACGAAAGAAAGCTTTTACGAAGCCGTTCAAACTGCTCAAGAAACAGGCGTCCCCCTTGAATTAACGGATTATGTGAACTGTTATGAAGCAAATAAAGGCGACTTGTATCTCATTCCGACAGGGACCGTGCATACATCTGGTAAAGATAATTTAGTGCTCGAAATCTCATCTACTACTTGGTGGTTTACATTTAAAATTTATGATTTTCTTCGTAAAGGCTTGGATGGCAAACCGAGACCGATTAACATCGATCATGCCTTTGACAATATTGATTTCCATAAGACGACAGATTGGGTGCAAGAAAATCTTATTCCAGAACCAGCACTCCTTCACGCACAAGGTGAAAATGAGGAATATGTGTTAGGCCAACGTGATGATTTGCTGTTCTATGTGCATCGAGTACACTTAAAAGATACTTGGAATGACAATACCAACGGCGAAATGGTCATGTACAACTTGGTTGAAGGTGAACAAGTACGGATCGTTTCATGTGCGGATGAATCGATTTACGTGGAATTTAGATACGCTGAGTCTTATATTCTTCCAGCTATTTTCGGTGAGTACAAAATTGTTAACCTGACTGAAACACCATGCAAATTAATTAAAGCAGGCGTATCCAAAACTTGGGATGTGAGTCTCCTTGAAGGTTAATACCGTCATTGCATTAGATGTAGGCGGAACGTTCATAAAGACCTGCATTGTGGAGAATGGCATTCCAATGGCTGCAAGCCGCAAGCAATTCCCTGCCCTTGCAGATCAGGATGCCAATACAATCTTCGAGCAATTTATGACTATTTTCAAGGAACAATACGAGTTCTATTATTCACAATTAACGGGAAATGATACAGCGAACCAATGGCATATCGGAATTGCCTTCCCGGGCCCTTTCGATTATGAGCAAGGCATTTGTTATATCCAAGGACTGAGCAAATTCGAGGCCATTTACGGAGTGAATTTAAAAAAAGAATTTTACGAGCGCTTTGAAAAAACTACCGAAAAATGGGCCGAGCAGCTGTTCAACGCCGAAATCCGTTTTGAGAATGATGCCCGATTATTTGCATTAGGATTAAGTGTACAATTTCCACAAGATCGCTTTATTTCATTAACGCTAGGTACTGGACTCGGTTCTGCTTTTATTGATCAGTCACAAATTATCGTTGACGGTTCAGGTGTCCCTGCGAATGGTTGGTTATACAATCAGGTATATCGAGGCGGGATGATTGATGATGCTTTTTCTCGCAGAGGCATATTACAACTTGCTCAGGAGCTAGGAGCCCTCTCTCCTAATATGGATGTGAAGGAGCTTGCTGAAGCAGCTAGACTGGGCAGCATGCGTTGCAGAGAGGTTTTTGATGTATTTGGTACTCGTCTCGGAGAAATGCTGGTCCCTTATATTTCAGCTTATGAACCGAACATCATCATCTTAGGGGGACAGATTTCCAAGAGTTATGATCTATTCGGTCCAGCCCTGAGGCAGCACTTAGTATCACATCAAGTACAAATTCACACGTCGGAAGACTTACTGGAAAACACATTCATAGGTATTTCGCGTATGTTCGAACAAAGAGCAGTTCAGGGTTAATCTGAACTGCACCCCGTCAAGTAGACAGTACAAATAATAAAAATCAGTTAAGCGGCCTTGTTCCTAAATTCCATCGGACTAAGGCCGTTTAATTTTGCTTGTAATCGTTCGTTATTGTAAAAATGGATGTAGTTCTCGACGTCCTTCTTGAGATCCTGAAAGGTTTCGTACTTGTGTAAATAGTACTTCTCACATTTCAGAGTCCCCCAGAAGGATTCCATTGGGCCGTTATCGATGCATCGACCAACTCGAGACATGCTTTGAATCAGCTCATTTTTGTCCAAGAGCTTTTTGAAGTCCAACGATGTGTATTGAAATCCACGATCACTGTGAAGC